>NZ_JAGIOP010000002.1:2400000-3058423 GCF_017876775.1 Mycolicibacterium lutetiense
ACCGACATGATGAGCATCCAGACGGATCTGGCCGCGGTGTCGCAGAGCATGGCCGACAAGATGAAGACGACGTCGGGCGATATGAACGAGGTCCGGGATCACCTGGCCGACTTCGACGACCAGTTCCGGCCGCTCCGCAACTACCTCTACTGGGAACCGCACTGCTTCGACATCCCGATGTGCTGGGCCGTGCGGTCGGTCTTCGATTCACTCGACGGCATCAACCGGTTGTCCGACGACTTCCAGGACCTGGTCCCCGATATGCAGCGCATGGCCGACCTGATGCCGAAGATGGTCGCCACGATGCCGCGGCAGATCCAATCGATGAAGCATCAGAAAGAGCTGCTGCTCAACCAGTACCAGGTGCAGAAGGCCCAGCAAGATCAGACGATGGCGATGCAGAACACCGCCACCGCCATGAGCGAAGCGTTCGATACGGCCAAGAACGACGATTCGTTCTACCTGCCGCCGGAGGCGTTCGAGACCGCTGACTTCCAGCGGGGCCTCAAGCTGTTCATGTCGCCCGACGGGCACGCGGTGCGGCTCACCATCATTCACCAGGGTGATCCGCTGACTCCCGAAGGCACCGCACGCATCGAACCGCTCAAGATCGCAGCGGCCGACGCGATCAAGGGCACACCGCTCGAGGGAGCCAAGATCTACCTCGGCGGCAGCTCGGCGACGTACCACGACATGCAACTGGGGGCCGACTACGACCTGATCATCGTCGCCGCGGCCGCACTGATCCTGATCTTCATCATCATGCTGCTGCTCACCCGTGCCGTGGTGGCCTCCGCGGTGATCGTCGGCACGGTGGTGCTGAGTCTTGCCTCGGCATTCGGACTGTCGGTACTGCTCTGGCAGCACATCGTGGGAATCCCGCTGCACTGGATGGTGATGCCGATGTCGGTCATCGTCCTGCTGGCCGTCGGCGCGGACTACAACCTCCTACTCGTCGCACGAATAAAGGAAGAGATCCACGCCGGGCTGAAGACCGGAATCATCCGGGCGATGGTCGGCACCGGAGCCGTCGTGACGTCGGCAGGCTTGGTCTTCGCCTTCACCATGGCCTCGATGGCGGTCAGCAGTTTGATCGTTATCGGTCAGGTCGGCACGACGATCGGCCTAGGCTTGCTGTTCGACACACTCGTAGTTCGGTCGCTGATGACACCGTCGATCGCTACGCTGCTGGGACGTTGGTTCTGGTGGCCGCAGCACGTCCGTCAGCGTCCGGTGCCGCAACCGTGGCCGAAGCCCATTCAACGAAATCCAGAGGAGGCCTTGACCTGATGAAACGCCTGATCATTGCCCTGTCGATCTGCGCCGCAGCCGGTCTGGCCGTCTCGGCACCGGCCTATGCCGATCCGGACACCGATTTCGCCAATGAGCTGCACACCTTCGGCATCTACGGGCAGCGGGACTACAACGCCTGGATCGCCAAGATCATGTGCAAGCGGCTCCACAACGGCGTCGACCACACCGCCCAGGACTCGGTCGGCTTCGTGAAGAAGCAACTGGCCAAGGACAGCACCGACGCCCAGGCCTGGCAATTCACCGGCACCGCCATCAACTACTACTGCCCCGATCAGCGCTCCGTCTACGAGCAGGCCGCGCACTAACCGACTTTGGGAGCACCATGTCCAACCGCACGAGCGTCAAAAACCTGATCCGCACCGGCGTCGCCGCCTGCGCGGTCGCCGGCAGCCTGGCCACCGCCGGCATCGCCTCGGCCGATGCCACCGACGACTACCCGATCCCCAACCGGATCCTGCGCACCCCGTGTACCGCCGAACAGATCATGGCCGCCGCCCGCGACGTCGAACCCGTCTACTACGAGCGCTACATGATCGACTACAACAACAAGCCCGTCGCCGACCAGCTGGGCGCCCAGGACCGCATCCACTGGTTCTTCTCCATGGACTACGCCGGCCGCCGCCAATACTCCGAGAACACGGCCACCAACGCCTTCTTCGAGAACATGGCCTGGCGCTGGCCGAACTGGGCCAAACTGTTCTTCAACAACAAGGGCGTCGCCGCCAACACCACCGACGTCTGCCAGAACTACCCACCCAACGACATGTCGGTCTGGAACTGGCACTGACGCGCGCGACTCGCTCCCGGCTCAGTCCGGGAGTGAGTTGCTCAACCGCTCGGTGGCGGCCAGATAGTCCTCGATGAACTCGCGCACCACCTCGCGGGCCGGCTTGATCTTGTTCATCAAACCGACGCCCTGCCCGACGAAGTAGGTGGCCAGTGCCTGTGCGCCCGGATGCCCTTGGGCGGCAAGCACATCGACCCGGCGGATGATCGGCTCGGCCAGCATGTTCTGCAGCGGTAGCGGAAGGGTCTGGTGGCCGCCGGTATTCGGCTGCCAGGCGTCGGTCCACTCCGACTTGAGCTGGCGGGCCGGCTTGCCCGTCCGCCCGGTGGAGCGCACGGTGTCCCGCGAGGTCGCCTCCAGCATCTTCTGCACAGTGTGCGGCGCGGTCTCGGCTTCCTCGGTCGTCAGCCATACCGACCCGGTCCAGGCGCCCGCGGCGCCCATCGCAACGGTCGCGGCCATCTGCCGTCCGGTGACGATGCCGCCGGCGGCCAGCACCGGAATGTCGCTACCGGCAGAGTCCAGCGCTTCAATTACTTCGGGGATCAGCACCAGCGTCGACACCTCACCACAGTGCCCACCGGCCTCGGTGCCCTGCGCGACGATCAGGTCCACCCCGGCCTGCACCTGCTTGAGGGCATGCTCGCGGGCACCCACGAGGGCGGCGACCGGAACCCCACGTTCGCGGCCGGCCTCGATCATGTAGTCCGGCGGTACGCCCAGCGCGTTGGCGATCAGCTTGATCGGATGGCTCATCGCCACGTCCAGTAATTCGCGACCGGTGTCGCCGGACAGCGAGGATCCGCCAAAACGCTGCTTCTCCTCGGGCTCGATGCCGTGATCGGCCAGCAGTCGCGCAACGAACTCGCGGTACTCGGCGGGGATGCGGTCGGTGAGTTGGCCGCGCGACAGTTTCTCGCCCTTGCCCTCGAACTTCGCCGGCACGATGATGTCGGCGCCGTAGGGCTTGCCGCCCACCTGCTCGTCGATCCAGGACAGCTCCTGGTCCAACTGCTCGGGGGTGTAGGCGGTGGCGCCCAGCACACCGAAGCCCCCGGCGTTGGTCACCGCCGCCACCACGTCACGGCAGTGACTGAAGGCGAAGAGCGGAAAGTCGATACCGAACTGCTCACAGATGGCGGGTTTCACCCCGTCAGTATTGGCACCCCGACTTGACGGGTGTCAAGAGGGGCCCTCTCAGCGCGCGGTCACGGCAGTTCGAACGGCAGCGTCACCCCGTCGTGGGCGAGACAGTGCGTGCAGGCGCGCTCGACGTCGACAGTCTCCAGAGCCTCGTGCACGAGCTTCTTGAACGGCACCAGGTTACGTTCGAACTCGGCGAAGACGTCCACCGTCGTCACCCCCGAGCCCGTCTCGATCCCGGCGTCCAGGTCCGTGACCAAAGCGATTGCCGCATAACACATCTCGAGCTCACGGGCCAGCACCGCCTCTGGGTAACCGGTCATGTTCACCAGGGTGAAACCCTGATCGGCGAACCACCGGCTCTCCGCGCGGGTGGAGAACCGCGGACCCTGGATCACCACCATGGTCCCGCCGTCGACCACACCGGGAAGCCCCGTCGCGGCAGACCGCAATGCCGGGCAGTACGGATCGGCGAAACCGACATGGATACCGCCGGAATCGAAGTACGTGTCGGCCCGGCCGCGGGTGCGGTCCACCAGCTGATCGGGCACCACGATCGAACCCGGGCCCAGTTCCGCGGTCAGGCTGCCCACCGCACACGGAGCCAAGATCCGTCGCACGCCCAGCGTGCGCAACGCCCACATATTGGCCCGATACGGAACCGTGTGCGGCGAGTACTCGTGATTCACCCCGTGCCGGGGCAGGAACGCCACCTCATGCTCACCCACCATGCCGACCGTGATCGGCGCGCTCGGCGCCCCATAGGGAGTGTCCACGGTGACGGCGCGGGCCTGCGGCCCGAAGAACGAATAGAACCCGCTACCGCCGATGACGCCGAGCATGCAGCGCTATTCGCCCTTGTCCTGATCGGGGGTCACGACGTCGGCCGCTACGTCCTCGGCCTCCGGCGCCCCGAATTCATCGTCGAAGTCGTCGAAATCCTCATTGGCCTTGCGGGCGCCGTCGGCGATCTCGAAGACATCGGTGGCCAGGCCGCCGATGACCGTCGCGACGTCCTTGACGGCCGTGGTGATGATCGAGGTGACCTGCCCGACCGTCGAGGCCACGGCCTCGACGGATTCCTGCAGCACGTCCTTGCCGATCTCGGTCTTGCTGAGCTGCTCCTTCATGACGCTCAGTGTAGGAGTCCGCGCGGCCCCGCACCCGGCCAGCTCATACGATGACCGTCGTGGCCAGTTTCGCGCAATGGATCTCCGGCGCCCGTCCCCGCACCCTGCCCAACGCCGTCGCCCCGGTGCTCGCCGGTACCGGGGCCGCCGCCTGGACAGGATCGGCGGTGTGGTGGAAAGCGTTGCTGGCGCTGGCCGTATCGCTCGCGCTGATCATCGGTGTCAACTACGCCAACGACTACTCCGACGGCATCCGCGGCACCGACGACGTGCGCTCGGGCCCGTTGCGCCTGGTGGGTTCCAAGCTGGCCTCACCACGGGCCGTGCTGACCGCTGCCGTCGTGAGCCTGGTGGTCGGCGCGGTGGCCGGGCTGGTGCTCGCAGCGTTCAGCGCGCCGTGGCTGATCGCGGTCGGCGCAGCGTGCATCGCCGGCGCCTGGCTCTACACCGGCGGCAAGAAGCCCTACGGCTACCTCGGCCTGGGCGAAGTCGCGGTGTTCATCTTCTTCGGGCTGGTCGCGGTGCTGGGCACGCAGTACACCCAGGCCCTGCGCGTCGACTGGGTCGGCCTGGTCGCGGCGGTGGCCATGGGCTCGCTGTCCTCGGCCGTGCTGGTAGCCAACAACCTGCGCGACATCCCCACCGACAGCCAGTCGGGCAAGATCACGCTGGCCGTGCGACTCGGCGATGCGCGCACCCGGCAGCTGTATCAACTGCTGGTCGGCGTGGCCCTGGTGTTGCCGCTCGTACTCATGCTCGCCACCCCGTGGTGCGCAGTGGGGCTGCTCGCGGTGGTGCCGGCGGTGCGTGGACTGCGACCGGTGCGCGACGGCAGCACCGGCGCCCAGCTGATCCCGGTGCTACGCGATACCGGGCTGACCATGCTGGTGTGGGCGATCGCGGTGTCGTTGGCCCTGTTCCTGGGGTAGTCGGCCGTCCGAACTCCTTCCCCGCCGAGCAGACGCGAAAGCACCCTGCGGAGGCTATTTTCGGGTACCTACGCGTCTGCTCGGCGGGGAAAATGGGGAGGTTATCCCCAGGCTGCAGATTGCATCTTCTGCGGGGGCGCGGGTACATCCACGATCGAAACGTGTCAATCGATGAACTCTTCGCCGCGAACAGCGGAGTGGCCACCACCGCGCAACTGACCACCCTGATGACCCGCAAGATGGTCGCCTCACTGGTGCGGTCCGGCTCGATCGTGCGGGTACGCCGCGGCGTTTATGCCCCGCACCCTCCAGACATCGCCGATCGGTTGGCCGCCCTCGACCTCCTCAACGAGAACCCCGTCGTCGCCTGCATGGCCACAGCCGCCGCGATGTACGGCTTCGATACCGAGAACGACGACCGCCTCCACATCCTCGATCCCGGTGTCCGTATCCGTCCCGACGCCGAAGTGATGGTGCATCAACGGCTCGGCGCGCCATTGCGACGCGTGTCGGGACGGCTCGCGACCGCACCTGCGTGGACCGCGGTGGAGATCGCGCGCACGCTGCGCCGGCCTAGAGCGCTGGCCACACTCGACACCGCCCTGCGCGTCAACGCCTGTACTGCAGCGGAGTTCGACGCCGCGGCTCTCGAGCAGAAAGGGCGCCGCGGCATCGTCGCCGTGCGGGGCCTGCTGCCGCATGCTGACCCTCGGGCCGAGTCCCCGATGGAAAGCGAGATGCGTCTGGTCTTCATCGACTGGGCGGTGCCGCCTCCCGAACTTCAATACGAGATCACCGACCGCAGTGGCAAGACCTGGCGGGTCGACTTTGCCTGGCCTCAAGTCAAATTGGCCGCCGAATACGACAGCATCGAGTGGCATGCGAATCCCGCCGCGTTCACACATGATCGGATCAAGTCGGCGCGGCTGCAGGAATGCGGTTGGACCACCATCCCGGCGGTGGTGGATGACATCCGCAAGCACCCCGAGCATCTGGTGCGCCAGGTGCTCGGACACCTGAACTACCCCGCGCTGGCCGGCTGATTCCCACTACCTTCGCCACCACCTCCCTCGCGAGCAGACGCGTAGGTACCCGACACGCGCGAGTTTCGGGTACCTACGCGTCTGCTCGGCGGTAAGACTAGGCCGCATGACCACTTCGACCGAGGCGCATCAGCCCGCACCGTCGGGCCGCGCCGAAACCCGCCGCGCCATCTGGAACACCATCCGAGGCTCGTCGGGCAACCTCGTCGAGTGGTACGACGTCTACGTCTACACCGTGTTCGCCACCTATTTCGAAGCGCAGTTCTTCGACCCGGCCGACAAGAACGCGACCATCTACGTCTACGCAATCTTCGCGGTCACCTTCCTCACCCGGCCGATCGGCTCATGGTTCTTCGGCCGCTACGCCGACCGACGTGGCCGCCGCGCCGCGCTGACCTTCAGCGTCTCGTTGATGGCGCTGTGCTCACTGGTCATCGCGCTGGTGCCGTCGCGCGAAACCATCGGTGTGGCAGCGCCGATCATCCTCATCCTGTGCCGGTTGGTGCAGGGCTTCGCGACCGGCGGCGAGTACGGCACCTCGGCGACCTACATGTCCGAGGCCGCCACCCGGGAACGGCGCGGCTTCTTCTCCTCGTTCCAGTACGTGACCCTGGTGGGCGGTCACGTGCTGGCCCAGTTCACCCTGCTGATCATCCTGACCACGCTCAGTACCGAGCAGGTCCATGAATTCGGTTGGCGCATCGGCTTTGCCATCGGCGGTGTGGCCGCGATCGTGGTGTTCTGGCTGCGGCGGACCATGGACGAATCACTGTCCCCGGAGCAACTCGAAGCGATCCGGGAAGGCAAGGACAAGAGTTCGGGCTCGCTGAGCGAACTGCTCACCCGGTACGCGAAGCCACTGTTGCTGTGCTTCCTGATCACCTTGGGCGGCACGGTCGCGTTCTACACGTACAGCGTCAACGCACCGGCGATCGTCAAGACCGCCTACAAGGACCAGGCGATGACGGCCACCTGGATCAACCTGATCGGGCTGATCTTCCTGATGGCGATCCAACCCATCGGCGGAATCATCAGCGACAGGGTCGGCCGCAAACCGCTGCTGGTGTGGTTCGGTGTCGGCGGCGTGATCTACACCTACATCCTGATCACCTATCTGCCCCAGACACATTCACCGATCCAGTCCTTCGTCCTGGTGGCGGTCGGCTATGTGATCCTGACCGGATACACCTCGATCAATGCGTTGGTGAAGTCCGAGCTGTTCCCCTCGCATGTGCGGGCGCTGGGGGTGGGAGTCGGCTATGCACTGGCGAATTCGATGTTCGGCGGGACCGCACCGGTGATCTACAAGGCGCTCGAACAGGGCGGTCACGTGCCGTGGTTCATCACGTACGTCACGGTGTGTATCGCCATCTCGCTGGTGGTGTACGTGTTCTTCCTCAAGAACAAGACCGAAACCTACCTGGACCGGGAGAAGGGCGCGGCCTTCACCTGACAGCCCCGCTAGCGTGGCCTTAGCCGGCTTTCGGCGGCTCTTCGCCGCGCAACCGTGCCTGCAGCTGCTCACGATCCGTGCGCCGCCGCTCGTCGACCGACGCGATGGACGCGGTCGCCCGTTCACGCAACGGCCGGAACAACCAGATCCCCAACGGCAGCGCGATCACGAGCGCGAACAGCAGAGCCACCACTATCGGGAAATCGGCGATGACCAAATGCCCCAGCCCGTAGATCGCGGCGGCCAGCACAGCGACCAGCACAAGCCTGGCAATGAGGTAAACCACGACGTCGGCGACCATGCGGGAGGTCGAACCACTTCCTGACACGCTCCGAGCCTACCGACGACGCGTATATTCGGAGAAAGGAGGTTTCGAGTGGCGTATCTACTCCTGCTCATAGCCGCGGCAAGCCTGGTGTATCTCGGCTGGCGGCTGGCGCGGGTCTCTGGCAGTCAACCCAAAACCCGGGTGATCGGTCCCGACGACGACCCAGAATTCCTGCGTCGACTCGGGCACGGCGACAATCCGCGCAACTAGCGGATCTCGGACGCGCGGTTCGCTGAGCGACGTGCGCCGGCGAAGTCGGACGCCACCACGGCAGCCAGCTCGATCAGCGCCTCCCGGGTGCCGGGCTTGAGCCGATCCAGGCTGATCTCGGCGCCCTCCTCCAGATGGGGGTCGAACGGCACCAGCCGCACCGCACGGCAGCGCCGGGAGAAGTGGTCCACCACCTTGGACAGATCCACCTTGCCCGAGCGTGGGCGCACCGCATTGATCACCGCGATGGAGTTGCGCACCAGATCCTGATGCCCATGGGCGTCGAGCCAGTCCAGCGTCGCCGAGGCACTGCGCGCACCGTCCACCGAACCCGAGCTGATCACGACCAGTACGTCGGCCTTGGACAGCACCGCCGACATCGCCGAGTGCATCAACCCCGTTCCACAGTCGGTGAGCACCAGGCTGTAGAACCGCTCCAACACCTCCAACGCACGCAGATAGTCGTCGGAGCTGAACGCCTCGGACACCGCGGGATCGCTCTCGGACGCCAGCACTTCCAGCCGACTCGGCCCCTGCGAGGTGTACGCCCGCACATCGCTGTAGCGCTCGATGCCTTCGGCGTCGCGCAGCAGGTGGCGCACCGTCGCAGCGGTCTCCAGCGGCACCTTCTGGCTCAACGTGCCCCGGTCGGGGTTGGCGTCCACCGCCACCACCCGGTCACCACGGATCGAGGCGAACGTGGCACCCAGCGTCGCGGTGATCGTGGTCTTGCCCACGCCACCTTTCAGCGACATCACCGCGATCCGGTAGCAGCCCTGCAACGGCTGGCTGACCTCGCCGAGCAGGGTGTTGTGGTGGGTGGCCTTGGGGCTCTCGCCGACATTGATCTGCTTGAACGACGCCACGTAGAGGGCCTTGCGCCAGCCCGCGGTGGGCGGGTTCTTGCGTTGGCCGAGCAGCGCGTCGGTGGAAAGGTCCCGATACGGCGTGGCGAAGTCTCCCGCGGCGGGCCGCGCATCCACTCCCACGACGGGCCGCGCCGGTGCGGCGGGCTGTCCGGGCAGGACGGGCTGTCCCGGTGCCGGCGCCGCGAAAAACCGGGCAGGCGGTCCGTCGAAACTTGCGGGCACCGGCGGTGCGGTGATCACCGGGATACCGCGCGGCGGTGTCGGGGCGGTCCACTCGGCGGGCAGCGGTGTCGAGACACCGGGCTCGGAGGGATTGCTGAACCGCTGCTGCCCGCGGAATCCGGGTATCGGAGCGAATACCGACGGGACCAGCGGCGGCTCGGAGACCGGGGTGTCTGTTGACGGTTCGCCGGTGTCCTGCGGCGCAGGATCCTGCGCTTCGGACGGCACGACCACCGGCTCCACTACGGGCTCAGACACTGGCTCGGACACGAATTCCCCTCATCTCCCCACGCCTTCCGACCGGACCGCAGCCGCCCCACCCTCGGGGCGCACGGTCACCTCACCAATCCGACGGCGCCTAGCCGACCCCCGCGTACGAATGCAGGCCCACCGTCACCAGGTTGATGAAGAACAAGTTGAAAACCATTGCGACGAAACCGACCACGTTGATCCAGGCCGACTTACGGTCCCGCCAACCCGCAGTGGAGCGCGCATGCAGATACGCCGCGTACACCACCCAAGCGATGAACGACACCGTTTCCTTGGGGTCCCAGCCCCAGTACCGGCCCCAGGCCTCCTCGGCCCAGATCGCGCCGAAGATCACGCCGAAACCGAAGATCGGGAACGCGAAGATCGTGGTGCGGTAGGCAATCCGGTCCAAGGTCTGCGCGTCGGGCAGCCGGGCGATTATCCGCGGGACGACGCCCTCCCGGCCGGGCTCTCCGAGCGGCGACATCTTGAGCAGGAACAGGATGCTGGCCACACCGGCCACCAGGAACACCCCGGAGCCGAGGCTCACCACCGACACGTGGATGGGAAGCCAGTAAGACTGCAGCGCGGGCATCACGGGCGCGGCGTTGGAGTACAGCCAGCGCCCCGAGACCGTCAGCAGGATCAGCACCGGAACCAGGACGAACACCCACAGCGCGCGGTACTGCGGCTTGCGCAGCACCACCGCGGCCGCGATCAGGCCGCAGAAACTGGTCAGGTTGATGAACTCGTACATGTTGCCCCACGGCACCCGCGAGGTGGCCAGGCCACGCAACACGATGCAGATGAACAGCATGCCGATGCCGACGTAGGTGAGCGCCAGGCCGGTCTTGCCGATGCGCTCGTCGAACGTGGGCCGGGGTTCCTCGACGACGACGCCGGGGGTGGCGCTGTCCGCGCCGACGGTGGCGCCGACCAGTTCACGGGACTCGACTTTGCGACCGCGGCTGGATGCGAGTTCCACCGCGAGCAGGATCAGCGCCCCGACCAGGACGACGACCGACGACGTGAACGCCCAGTCGGAGTACCGGGCCAGCCCGATGTCGATGTGATCGGTATTCACTGCTGCTCCGCCTTCTCTCCTGCCGCCGGCTGCTCGTAGCCCTCCAACAACCGCCCGGTCAGCTTCTCGAACTCATCGCCCCAGCCGGAGTTGTCGGTACGGGCCAGCCCGCCCAGCTCGACGTTCACCGTACCCGCAGTCCCTGGCTGAATTCGAACCCAGACGCGGCGCCGGCGCACCACCAAGGACACCAGCAACCCGGCCATCATGGACATCGCGAACACCAGCACCCAGATCTGGGCGGGGTCGTGTGAGACCTGCAGGTTGACGAACGGGACCGCGCCGTCGAAGCGGACCTTGGTGCCGTCATCGAGCCGGGTGTCCTGGCCTTGCACCAGGTTGACGCGGGCGGCCTTGGTCAGCTGTTTGCGATCGATCAACCGGGGATCGAGGGAGAACAACGACTGCGGCCGGCCGGTGTCCAGGCCCGTGTCGCCGCGATAGATGTCGATGGCCACGGCGGGGTCGTTGAGCGCGGGGAAACTCGACGACAGCAGGGTGCCTTCGAGTTGCTTGGTCGGCGCGAACAGGCCCTGGATGGCGATCTGGTGTTTGCGACGCTCGTCGGCGTCGGGGTAGGTGCCCGCGGGCGGGTCGATGCGCACCACCCCCGAGGACAGCAGGGTCATCTGTTCTTCGGGCCGCCACTGGATGGTCTGGCTGCGCTGTTGACCGTCGGGGAACGTCACGGTGAACGACGGCGCGTACCCGTGTCCCTGCAGGTACACGCGGTCCCCGCCGATGCGCAGCGGATGGTTGACCTCGAGGCGGTAGGGCCGCCAGGTGTTGGCGGCCAGATCATCGCCGGACTGGTAGTCGATGTCGGCGGCGAAGGACAACGCCTGCCCGGTGGGCAGATAGTCCGCGTCGAAACTGTTGACCCGCAGGCAGACCGGGCTCAGTGAGGTGCCGTCGACGGTGTTGCCGGCCCGGAACGAGTCGAAGGCGGCCGGCGAGGCGGTGCAGAATCCGGGGCCGCCGTCGGCGATGACGATGACGTTGCCCTCGTAGCCGAACAACTTGCCCGCGGCCACCGCCACCAGCAGACCGAGCAGCGAGAAGTGGAAGACGATGTTGCCGAACTCCCGCAGGTAGCCCTTCTCGGCTGAAATCTCGGTGCCGGCATCGGTCTGCCGGGTGAGCTTGCGCCAGCCCTTCAGCCGCCGCGTGACGGTGGTGGCGACCTCATCCATGTCGCCCGTCACCTGCTCGGCGTGGTGTTTGGGCAACCGGCCCAGGTTTCGCGGCGCAGGCACCGGCTCCGCCCGCAGGTTGTGGAAATGCTCGACAATCCGCGGGGTCAGGCAACCCACCAGCGAGATGAACAGCAACACGTAGATGGCGGTGAACCAGAAGCTGGAGAACACGTCGAAGGCCTGCACGCGGTCCAGCCACGGACCCAGCGTGGGGTGGGCCGCCAGGTATTCGTCGACCTTGGATTCGTTGAGGCTGCGTTGCGGCAACAACGCCCCCGGGATCGCGCCGAGCGCCAGCAGGAACAGCAACACCAGCGCGGTGCCCATCGACGTCAGGGTGCGCCAGGTGTTCCGTGCCAGCGCGAGCAGACGCGAAAGTACCCGGAAGGGCCCCTTTTGGGGTACCTGAGTGTCTGTTCGCGGGGAAACCTGGGTCATATCGGGAGCCTCACATCACTGACGAAGGCGTCGCGCACCCACGACACGAACTCGTTCCACAAACCCGTCACCAGTGCCGTGCCCACCAGGATCAGCAGGATGCCGCCGAAGATCTGAATGGTCCGGGTGTGCTTGCGCAACCAGGCCAGGCTCGTCACCGCCCGCGCCGAACCCAGCGCCAGGAGTACGAACGGGATACCCAGCCCGAAGCAGTAGGCCAGTACCAGCACCACTCCGCGCGCCACGGTGGCGCCGTCGGTGGCCGAGGCCACCGCGATCACCCCGGTCAGCGTCGGGCCCAGGCACGGGGTCCAGCCCAGCGCGAACACCGCACCCAGCAGCGGCGCCCCGGCCATCGTGGACCACTGCCGCGGGGCGAACCGGGCCTGACGCTGCAATGCCGGGACGAAGCCGACGAACACCAGACCCATCGCGATCGTGACGACACCGCCGATGCGTTGCAGCAGAACCTGATTGGCGATCAACGTGGTGGTCATCCCGAGGACGGCCACCGCGCCGAGCAGAAACACCACGGTGAAGCCGGCGACGAACAGGGCAGCCGCGCCGGCCACCCGCAGCCGGGCGGTCTTGGTGGCATGTCGCGTTGTTCCGGTGCCCGCGACCGCGTCGGAATCCTGCACGCCGACCACCGCGGCCAGATAGGACAGATAGCCGGGCACCAACGGCACCACACACGGCGAGGCGAACGACACCAACCCGGCCAGCACACTGATCCCCAGCGCCAGCAGCACCGGTCCGGCGGCGGCGATCTCGGCGAATCCGGTCACTGCACAGGCCCTTCGGCTGCCAGCCGCTCCACCACCGGTTGCAGATCGTCGGCCAGCAGTTCACGGAGGAACACCGCAGCCACCCGGTGCTGACGGTCCAGCACCACGGTCGACGGGATCACCGTGGTCGGGTACTTGCCGCCGAACGCGATCATCGTGCGCATCGCCGGGTCGTAGATGGATGGGAAGGTGACCTTGCGGTCGGTGACGAAATCGACTGCGGCCTGGCGGTTGTTGTCCCGAACGTCGATACCGAGGAACTGCACGCCGAGGCCGCGCGTCGCTTCATATACCTTCTGCAACTCGCCGATCTCGGCCCGGCAAGGCCCACACCACTGGCCCCACACGTTGATCACCACGACCTTGCCCGCAAAATCGTCCAGCGAGATGGCCTTCGCCGGGTCGAGCAAGTCAGGACCGCTCAATTCGCCTGGGGTGCCGCGCTTTTCGGGAGGATCGTAGAAGATGTCGGTCTTGCCGCCGGGTGCGACGAATTCGAAAGTGCCACCCTGGGCCACCGCGTCGTCACCCGTGGAGCATCCGGTGAGCAGCACCAGCCCGGCCAGCACTGCCGCACTCACCCGGGCGACCAACGACCTCATTCAGATTCCCCAGGGCTCCGTGTAGCCCCACCGGGTCAGCGTGTCGTCCTCGAAGGTGAACGACGTGATCGAGGACAGATTGCACAGCCGGCTGTGCGGCAACGGCAGGTGGGCCAGCTTGCGCCCGGTCATCGCCCGGCGCAGCGTCTCGACCGGAAGCTGATGGCTGACACAGACCGCCTCGTGCCCGGCCGCCTTCTCCCGCGCCCGGTGCATGGCCGCCATCATCCGGGGCGCGATCTCGGCATAGGGCTCACCCCACGACGGCTTGGCGGGGTTACGCAGCTTCGGCCAGTTCCGCGGGTCGCGCAGGGCGCCGTCGCCGGGGGCCACCCGCTCCCCCTCGAACTGGTTCCACGACTCGATCAGGTCACCGTCGGTGGCGATCGGCAGCTTGTGGCTTTCGGCGATCGGCGTTGCCGTCTCCTGGGCCCGCTCCAGCGGGGAGGCCACCACGTAGACGACGTCCCGGTCGGCCAGCCAGTCGGCGGCGGCCCGGGCCTGAGCCTGGCCACGCTCGGAGAGGTGATAGCCGGGCAGCCGGCCGTAGAGGACCTTCTCCGGGTTGAACACCTCGCCGTGACGCATCACATGCACGGTCGTGCGTACGGTCACGGGCGGGCCTCCGCGGCGGCGCGAGCCGCGCCGGGCAATGCGTCGGCGATGCGCTCGAACGCCTCATCATCCAAAGCCGCTGAGACAAACCATGTTTCGAAAGCACTGCACGGCGGGTACACGCCGGCCTCCAGCAAAGCGTGGAAGAACGGGGGGAAACGCCAGGTTTCGGTGGCCTTGGCCGCGGCGAAGTCGTTGACCGGCTCGTCGGTGAAGAACACGCTGAGCATGTTGCCCGCGCGCTGCACCCGGTGCGCCACTCCGGCATCCGTCAGGGCGCCGGTGAACAGCCCGGCCAGCCGGTCGGCGTTGGCGTCCACCCGGGCGTAGGCGGCGGCGTCGGCGTGGCGCAGCGTGGCCAGGCCCGCCGCCATCGCCACCGGGTTACCGGACAGGGTCCCGGCCTGATAGACGGGCCCCAGCGGGGCCAGGCGACCCATCACCTCGGCACTGCCGCCGAACGCCGCGGCGGGCAGGCCGCCACTCATCACCTTGCCGAAAGTGAACAGGTCGGCGTCGACGGGATCCAGGCCGTACCAACCGGCGCGGCTCACCCGGAAGCCCGTCATCACCTCATCGAGGATCAACAGCGCACCGTGGGCGGCGGTGATCCGGCGCAACGCGGCGTTGAAGCCGGGCAGCGGCGGCACCGTTCCCATGTTTCCCGGGCTGGCTTCGGTGATGACACAGGCGATCTCGTCGCCGAACCGGCCGAAGATCTCTTCCACCGCGGCGACGTTGTTGTAGGGCAGCACGATGGTGTCGGCCGCGGCCGCACCGGTGACGCCGGGCGAGGACGGCAGCCCCAGGGTGGCCACCCCCGAACCGGCGTCGGCCAACAGCGCGTCGCTGTGCCCGTGGTAGCAGCCGGAGAACTTGATGATCTTGGCGCGGCCGGTGTAGCCACGGGCCAGTCGGATCGCGCTCATGGTCGCCTCGGTGCCGGAGTTGACCAGCCGCAGACGGTCCACCGGGGCCACCCGGTCGATGATCTCGGTGGCCAGTTCGGTCTCCGACGGGGTCGGGGCGCCGAAGCTCAGCCCGTTGACCGCCACCTTCTGCACGGCCTCGACAACCTCCGGGTGGGCGTGGCCGAGCAGCGCCGGCCCCCACGAACAGACCAGGTCGACGTACCGATTGTCATCGGCATCGGTCAGCCAGTAGCCCTTCGCCGAGGTGATGAAGCGCGGGGTGCCGCCGACCGAGCTGAAGGCACGCACCGGGGAGTTCACGCCACCGGGGATCACTGCGCAGGCATCGGCGAACAGCTGGGCCGACCGCTCAGTCTGCTTTTCCACACGCATGGCCACCAGTGTCCCAGCCGGTGCAAATCGGTCAACTACAGGGTGTAGTGGACTCGGTCACCCCGCCGGCGTCAGCGCGAACACCGGGTGATCGGCGTCATCGGGCAGATCGCGGAAGTAACCCTCCACGACTTTGCCGGCCAATGGGCGGTAGGCCGCGATGATCGGCGCCCGCTGCTCGACCGGAACCTCGGCCGCGACGTAGCTGGACTTCCCCAGCCTCACCTGCGGATCAGCCCGGATATTGCGCACCCAGGCTGATTCACCACGGGTGGAGACCAGGTACTTCACCCCGTCCACCTCAGGGACCACGACGGGGATCTGCTGTGGTTCCTTGCTGGTCCGTCGGGTCACGGTGAGTGTCTCGCTGTGCCCCACGCCGGTCACCATGGCGATCCGGTTGAACACCTTCCGGACGAACCACGGCGGTTTGAGATACGCCATGGGTCCAGTCTCGGCTCATTCGACCCGGCGCGGCAAGATGAGGCGATGGTGCGATTCTCCGAACGCCGGGCACGGTTCAACCGACGCGTCACCAACCCGCTCTTCCGGCCCCTGTCGGGGTACCTGCCGATCTGGTCGATCGTCGAGCACACCGGGCGACGCAGCGGCACGGCCTACCGCACCCCGGTGACGGTGTTCAGCACCGACGACGGGGTGGCGGTGCTACTGCCCTATGGGCGACAACGAGATTGGGTGAAGAATCTGCAGTGTGCCGGTGGCGGCCGAGTGAAGTTCGAAGGGCGCACCTTTGCCGTGGATCAGCCCAGAATCGTGCCGACCACCGAGGCACTGCCACTCCTGAAGGCGCCGTGGCGCCAACTGATGGGGCGCGTGGGTGTGGAGCACACGCTGTTGCTCAGACGAGCCGGCTGACCCTCGGAGTTCGCGGCGCCTACACCGAGGATTGCAGTCAGCATCAAGCATGTAGTGCCAGCCGGCCCACCAAGATCCGACCACAGTAGGTTGTGACCGCCGTCACGGCCGCGATTGAATGGGGCCATGCAACTCCCGCAATGGCTGGCCCGGTTCAACCGCCACGTCACCAACCCGATCCAGCGACTCTGGGCGGGCTGGGCACCGACGTTCGGGATTCTCGAGCACGTCGGCCGCAAATCAGGTCGGACCTACCGAACTCCCTTGAGCGTCTTTTCGACCGACACCGGGGTGGCGATTCTGTTGACCTACGGGCCGGACCGCGACTGGTTGAAGAACATCACCGCGGCCGACGGTGCCGAGATGCGTCGCCATGGCAAGACCATCCGGCTCGCCGACCCGCGGGTGGTGTCCAAGTCCGAGGCCGCGCCCCACGTGAAAGGTGGCGTCAGGCGGGTCTTCGCCCGGCTGCCGTTCGAGCAGGCGGTGCTGCTGCGGCGGGTCTGACGCCCCACGAACGGGGTGTCAGCCGCCGCCCCAAGGCGACTTTCATTGCCACCACAGCCATCCCGAGCAGTCCGCGCAGCACCTTGAGTGAACCCGCTGTCGACCAGACCGTGGTGGTGCTGGGAGGCGGAAGCGGTTGTCCGATGATCCGGTCGGTGAGCCATTCCAGTGCCAGCGGTGCTGACAAGGGCATCAGGGTGATGTGTTCGCTGAGCCGGTCGCGCAGGTACTGCACGTGCACCCCGGCGTCGAGGTAGCGCTGGACCTGTCCGTCGACGTCGGCGATGTCGACGAACTGATCGTGTACGGGATGCACCACCAGCACCGGGCAGCGGGGCGCGTGCATACCCAGCCGCAGATCGTCGATGATCGTGACGACTTCGGGGTTGGCGAGTAGGTCGGCCAACGGCACGTCTATGTAGTGGTCGATGTCGTCGCCGCGGAAACGCCTGACTGCCGCGATGGTGCCCAGCGTTTCGATCTCGGCGAGCCTTCGCAGTCCGGTCGGGTTGACGTGGCTGTTGAGCAGGCGGTCCAGGTCGGGATAGAGGTGGCGGATCGCTGCTACGACCATGGCCGGCAGCCCGGCCAGCCAGGTGCCGTTGAGCTTGAGCAAGGCCTGCCCCGGATCGCCCACCGGCGCGCCGAGCACGGCGCCGACGACACGGAGCTCTGGGGCGTACGTCGCGGCCATCTCGGCCGCCCACGAGCTGGCCATCCCGCCCCCGGAGTACCCCCAAAATGCAACCGGCGCATCGTGATTCAAACCAAGCGCCTCGAACGCCATCGCCGCACGGACACCGTCGAGCACCCGGTAACCGGGTTCCCGCGGCGCACCGAAATGCCCACCGCGTCCCTCATGGTCGGCGATCGACACCGCCCAGCCGCGGCGCAACGCATTGGCGATGACCAGCAGCTCGAACTGCGGGACACAGCCCGGTGACCGGGCGCCGCGCTGCAGCGCATACGACGGGAAATGCCGGTCGACGATTGCGTCGATCGCACACTGGTAGGCCAATACGGGTCGAGCCTGCGCCGGGTCAGCCCAGGCGGGTAGCAGCACAGTGGTGACCGCAGCCTCCGGGCGCAGGTCGAGATCGCTGCTGCGGTAGAGCAACTGCCACGCCGAAACCTGCTGCCGCACCGTTCCGAGAAATGCGAGCTCGATCTCGCGGGCGCGCAGGACAGTGCCGGGCGGCCGGGATTCGAACCCGGCCGGCGGATCGAAGAACGGATCCGCACCGGGCAACAGTGGCACGGAGGTCTTGGACGCGCGCGTCATCCCAGCGACCCCTGTTCGTACCCCCGCCGGGAGTCTTTATCGGTGCTGGCGACCTGGTCGGGCACCATGCGGGCGAGCACGACATCACGGACGGCCTGCGGTAGGAGCTCCACCACACGGACTGTCAGTCCGATATAGCGCGGCACCGTCACCTCGAATCGCGGGCGTTCGATCACTGCGACGACGGCGCGGGCCACGTCGCCGGGCTGCAGCAGTTTCGCCGCGCCAGTGGCGGTGCCGCGGGCCAGTTCGGTGTCGACCACACCCGGCATGACGACCGAGATCTCGACGCCGGTGCCCCGCAGTTCAGCGCGTACGGCCCGCAGGTAGCCGAGCACCGCGTGTTTGGTGGCGGCGTAGGTGGCCTCGCCCGGCGGGGACAGCTTCGAGGCCGCCGAGGCGATCGTGACGATGTGCCCGTGACGGCGTGCCCGCATAGCGGGCGCGGCTGCCTTCACTCCGCGGATGACGCCGTGCAGATTCACCTCGATCTGCCGGCACGTGGCGTCCTCGGACTCCTCGTCGAACTTGCCGACCCACATCACGCCGGCGTTGTTCACCAGAACATCGATCGGTCCCCATTTCGCTTGTACCGCATCGAGAAACGTGGTGAACGACGCGGTCTCGGTAACGTCGAGGTCGAACCCTTCCACGGTGCCGGCGATGCCGGCTGCTACGCGGCGGGCGCCAAGGCCGTCGCGATCACCGATCGCGACGCGCGCACCGGCGGCCGCCAACTGCTCGGCGATGGCACGGCCGATTCCGGCGGCCCCACCGGTCACCGCGACTACCCGCCCCGTGAGCGACCGGTTCACAGTGCACCGGTCCGCAGGCTGCGGTGGGTGAATGTCGGTGCGGCGCCCGGCGCGATCGGGCTCGCGGTCAGTTCGCTGGTCGGGAAGAACTGCAGGAACCGTTCGTCGGCCTGCGACCGGTCGACCAGGGACTTCTCCAGCACACAGGAGTTGTACTGCGTTGCGGTGGCCTCGATCGTGTTGGCGTTGAGGATCAGTTCCTGGCCCCACTTGCGGGCCCAACCCGCCACCCCGGGGATCTTGCTGTGCTCGGGAGTCAGCAGTTCGGCGGCGATGACGTTCTCCGACATCGCCCAGATACCGGTGTCGGTGTTGAGCACCAGCGTCTGGTTGCCGGTCGCATGCCCGGGGGTACGCACGATCGCCACCCCGGGACCCAGTAGCCGGTCGCCGTCGATCGGGGCGATCCTGGCCGGATCGAGATCGACCATGGTCTCCGGCTGATACCACGGCCGCTGCAGGGGATGCAGATCCCGCATGGCCTCGAGTTCCTCACGCTGCACCACCAACTTGGCGTTGGGGAACAGGGCCGGGACCGGTGCCGACGGCGAGAGGTCGGCCTGCGGTCTGGTGGTACCGACCAGCCGTCGCACGTCCTGGGTGTGCAGATGGTCGAAACCGATGTAGTCGACGTCGGCCGGGTCGACACCGGCCTGCACCAACCGCTCGGCGACCGGCGCGAACTCGCGCACCAGCCGGTTGCGCAGCACGGTCGGCGATGCGTCGGCCAGCGCCGCGAAATACGGGGTGTTGGCGTCGAGTTCGTAGTCGCTGGGCTCCCAGAGCAGGGTGCGCCGTCGGCCGTCGGCCTCGTACCAGCGCACGATCACCAACCGGTTGGTGATGGTCAGGAACGGGGCGGGCGTGATCGCAGCCCTCCAGAACCCGAATTTGGTCGGGTACGGCAGCGTCACCAGATCGTGCGTCGACACGTGGCCCACGCGGCCGGTGGCGGCGAACTCCCGGCGAAACTCGCTACCGGCCGTTCGTGCCGTCCGCAGCGCCGCCCCCGGACCTCCCTGCGGGGCACCGATCCGGTCCAGCGTGTCGATGGGCGCTCCCAGATCCACCACGTCCGGGATCGGGATGTTCAGCAATCCTGGCTCTGGGGCCATGGGCCGCGCGTTGGATCCGAGGTTCAGCCGTGACGTGACGGCGTCTATGACGGTGGACAACGTTGTCGCCTCCTTGCGGGGTCAGCGCCTGAGCGCTCAGTGAACCCCAAACTACGTGCGGGAATAGCCGACCAACAGTTTGTGACCGGCCAGGAATATAGGATTTTCGGACAAGAGGAAATGATGGAGCACCGATGCCTGATCTGGACCTGCCTCGCCCGCCCGCGAGTGCGCTGCTGCTGACCAAACTGGGCTCAGAACACGGGATTCCCGCCGATGGCGTCCTGGCCGGAACCGGGCTGCTGCCGGAAATGTTGGGAGATCCGCAGGCCACCGTGTCCGGTCGGCAGGAAATGCGCATTGTGCAGAATCTGATTGCCGCGGCCGGTGATGCGCCGGCCCTGGGTATCGAGGCGGGCCTGCGGTATCACCTGACGACCCACGGCATCTGGGGCTTCGCACTGTCGAGTTGCCCGACGGTGCGCTCCGCGATCGAAGTCGGATTACGCTACGTGGACCTGACGTTCGCCTTCACCCGGATGTCGATCGTCACGGCGAACGACCATGTCCGGCTACTGCTCGATCCCTCGGATCTACCGTCCGGTGTGCGCCGGTTCTTCGTCGAACGGGAAACGGCCTCGATCGCCAACCTCGGGCACCAGGTCACCTCCAACCCGGCGGCACTTGGACGAGCGCATTTCACACATCCGGCGCCGGCGTCGCTCGCCCCCTACCGAGCGCTCGGGCCGACACCCGTTTTCGATGCGGAGTCGAACTTCATCGAGATCCAGCGCGACATCCTCGATCTCCCGATACCGCAAGCAGACCCCTATGCGGCCGCCGCGACCCAGGAACAGTGCAGGCAGTTGCTGACACAACGGCGAGCGCGGTCCGGCTACGCGGGACGGGTTCGTGATCGACTTGTCCAACACCCGGGGCAGCCACCCGATTTCGAAGCCGTCGCTTCCGAGTTTCACATGAGTTCACGAACGCTGCGACGCCATCTCGAACATGAAGGGACCTCTTACCGCAGCCTTTTGGATGAGGTGCGCGAACGCCTCGCCGAAGAACTTCTTGCCACCGGTGCGCTCAGCGTCGCCGAGATCGGGCGACGGCTCGGCTACGCCGACACCCCGAGTTTCACTGCCGCATTCAAAAGGTGGAAGGGCGGAATGCCACCGCGCACCTTCGCCAAACGCACATCACAGCGGGCCGACCGCTACCGCTGAATACCCGGCGGGCGGTTGACCGGAATCGGTCAGTGAACCAAATCTTCTACGCCAGCGTATATCTCACGAGAGTGAGAGAAGGGAACGCTGATGAGGACGCTAGTCGGGCCGGCCGTGATAGTGGGAACCCTTGTCGCCGCGTTCAGTCCGGTTGGTGTGGCACGTGCGGCACCGTCCGGCCCAGAAGCGGTCGATGAGGTTATCAATCAACTGCAATCCCAGGGATATCACGTGATCCTGAACAGGGTCGGCTCAGCACCACTGGATCGCTGCTCTGTACGTGGTGTCCGACGCGGTCAGACCTACTCGCGCAGCGACTCCGGCGTTCCAGGAGCCGGTACCGACCTTGTCACCACTGTTACCGGTATGACGGTGTTTGTTGATGTGGACTGCTGACACAGCCGACGCTGATCAACCTCAGCGTGGACAGGTATCGCCGGTCTTCCCTGCTGTCACCGTGTCAACGAACGCCTGCGTATCCGACAGCGAGGCGTTGATGACGCCGCGATGGTCCTGGCCGGCGTACACGCGGTAGTCCACCGCAACGTCTTTGCCGCACAGCGCCTTGGCCAATGCGTCGACCCCGGGCTGGGTCACCGCGGTATCGGCCGAGCCTTGCGCGATCATGACCGGTACCCGCGGTGTGAGTGCGATGGGGTCTTGGCGGCGAAGGTAGTCGCGCAACGCATCCAGGTTCGCTTCGGGCGTGAACATGCGCGCCGATCCGACGGTGGGGACCCGACGGATCTGGGCGATGCACTCGGTGCGGGCGGTGCCCAGCAACGGGCGCGCGTCCGCCGTGAAGATTTCATCGGGGTTGACGGATGGGTCTACCACGGCGGCGCCGAGCACCAGCAACGGCAGAAAGGCCTGGGCCGCATCGACTTCGGGCTTTCCGGCGCGCACCAGGTCGACGGCCTGGTCCATCCCTACCCCACCGGGCGCCATCGCGACCGCACCCAACAGGTCGAGCTCGGGAGCGCGTTGCGGCGCGTCCTGCGCGGTGAACAGGGCGGCTTGGCCGCCCTGGCTGTGGCCGGCGACGACCCACTTGGTGCCGATGCCGGGGTTGAGTTCGCGGGCCGCCCGCACGATGTCGGTCACCGTGTGCGCCTCGCTGGTGCCGTCCGTGTAGGGATGTCCGCCGGGGGTGCCCAGTCCCTGGTAGTCAGTTTGGACGACGGCGTAGCCACGCGCCACCCAGGTGCCCAGCATCCTGGTGACCGATCCGAGGTAGTCATGGGCGAGGCCGTCGGTGGTGTCCACCGATGGGGCGCAGGTATCGGCATAGCCGGTGGTGCCGTGGGCCCAGCTGATCACGGGCCAACCACCCTCGGGTGGCGGTGACGTCGGCACCGCCACGGTGCCCGACACCACGATGGGTTGACCTTCCGTATCGTCGGACACGTAGGTGATCAGACGGGTTTGCGCGCCGGGCACCGCGGCGGCGGTGGTCAACGGCCGAGCGGTGAGCAACTGCCCGGCGTGCAGTTCGGGTTCGGGGGCGGCCGAACAACCGGCCACCAGGGCGGCGACGGCCAGTCCGGCAACGACGACCCTCTTGCTACCGACACGATTCCTGGGCATGGCTTCCAGTGTGCCGATCCGGTGCTGCCCGCATCCTTCGACTCCGACGTTGTGGTGCGGCGCTCGAGGCATCAGCTCCCGATGAGAGATCAAAGGCAGATTCGACTTCGCTGGCCAACCTGCGGGACGTCCAGTACGAACAGATCGGCAAAGCCATGCTCGCCGCGGCCGAACAGTACTCAGCCGAGTTCGAGGCGTCGAAAACCTGATTACGACGCTCGGTCCTGGTCCGCGGAGATTTGCACCACCACGTATTCTCAGTGTTGAGCGGGCTACGGTCGTACACACATCGGTCGGCTCACGACTTGATTGGACACTGATGCAGAGACATTTGACCGACGCCGAGTTCCTCGCGGAACTCGAGCCGATTGCCGAAGAAGGTCTCAACCATCATTTGCGGGTCGCCAAGGAGTGGCATCCGCACGACTACGTTCCGTGGGACCTCGGCCGCAACTTCGCGGCCCTCGGTGGCGAGGATTGGGCACCGGAGCAGTCCGGACTGTCCGAAGTCGCCAAGGTCGCGATGATCACCAACCTGCTCACCGAGGACAACCTGCCGTCCTATCACCGGGGCGCGGCGAATCACTTCTCACTCGACGGCGCCTGGGGCCACTGGGTCAACCAGTGGACTGCCGAGGAAAACCGCCACGGCATCGTCATCCGCGACTACCTCGTCGTCACCCGCGGAGTGGACCCGGTCGCCCTGGAGCGCATGCGCATGGAGCACATGGCGAACGGCTATGACCCGGACGAGGAAGAACGCGAAATCCACGAACCCGGCCCGCTGATGATCTCGGCGTACGCCACCCTGCAGGAACTCGCGACCCGGGTCAGCCACCGCAACACCGGCAGGATCTGCGACGACCCTCTCGCCGAGTCGATGCTGCAGCGCGTCGCGACCGACGAGAACCTGCACATGGTCTTCTACCGCAACATGTTCTCCGCCGGTTTCGACCTCGCGCCCGACCAGGCGATGGAGGCGGCATGCGCCATCATCGAAGGATTCCGGATGCCAGGTCGGGGAATGCCCAACTGGCGGCGCAACAGCGTGATCATGGCCAAGCACGGCATCTACGACCTGCGCCAGCACCTCGAAGATGTCGTGATGCCCAACGTCAAGAAGTGGCGGATCTTCGAACGCAACGACGTGAGCGCGGTCGGTGAGAAGCGCCGCGAGCAGTTGGCCACCTTCCTGGAGGATCTCGAGAAGCAGGTTCTCAGGTTCGAGGAGCAGCGGGACCGGATGCTGGCGCGCGAGGCCGCCAAGGCGGAGCGTTCCGCGTAATCAGACCGACGTCGAGTAGGCGCGGACGCTGCTGGCAAACCTCTGTTCACCTGGGGATCCAAGGTCTACCGTAGATAGGCCACTACTGCGGGCCGGCAGCAGGGCGCGGCATCTGTCCCATCGGTGGCAGGAGGTCACCATGAAGCGCCTACTCATCATCGGCTACGGCATCGCGAGCTATCTCCTGTTCATCGTGGCCTTCCTCTACGCGATCGCCTTCGTCGGCAACTTCGTCGTGCCACGCACGGTCGATTCCGGCATCGACGCACCCATCGCCGAGGCCGTGCTCGTCAACCTGCTGCTGCTGTCGGTGTTCGCCCTCCAGCACAGCGTGATGGCCCGGCCGTGGTTCAAGGAACGGTGGACGCGGATCGTTCCGCCGGCCATCGAACGCAGCACGTACGTGTCGCTGTCCAGCCTGGCGCTGTTGCTCTTGTACTGGCAGTGGCGCACCATGCCCGAGCTCGTGTGGAACGTGGAATCCACGGCGGGACGGGTGGTTCTGTGGGCGTTGTTCTGGGCGGGCTGGGCGACCGTGTTCGCCTCGACGTTCATGATCAACCACTTCGACCTGTTCGGTCTGCGGCAGGTGTGGCTGAACTGGCGCGGCCAGCCCTATCGCGACCTGGGGTTCCAGACGGTGATGTTCTACCGGGTGATCCGGCATCCGATCATGGCCGGGTTCATCGTCGCGTTCTGGGCCACTCCCACGATGACCGCGGGCCATCTGCTGTTCGCGGCCGTCAGCACCGCCTACATCCTGGTGGCGATCCAGCTCGAAGAACGCGACCTGGTGGACAACCTGGGTGATCAGTACCGCGATTACCGGCACCGGGTGGGGATGCTGGCTCCCGGTCTGCACCTCGGCCATGACGACGCCACTCCGAAGGTCAGGCACCGGCCGGCGTAGTCGGCCATTTTCAACGGTGCATGGTGGCCGAAAACCGCCGACTGGCTTTTAATTTTTTCTACGGTATGGTCGGGCTCAGTGATTGTTTGCGAATAAAAGGAGCAACGATGGCTGATAAATCCCAGGGTCGCATGCCCAAGAAACCGGCAATGACCATCAAGGAACGGCGCGCAGCCAAGCGCGACAAGGCGACCGAGGCCGGCGAGGCCATTCCCAGAAGGAAGCGCCCGGAACGGGTATAGCGGCCTGGAGTGCAGTTCTCTACGGCTGCACTCCATCGAAACACTGGGCGAGTACTCACTCGTACAGGTTCTGCGGAAATATATTCGCACCGAATTCATGCCTTTAATGGGCATTAAATCTCCGCCCTGGTCGGCAATTGATTATTTTATCCGGCCGGCGCGGAAAAAAGAGATCGGTAGAGGCATGACAATTTACGACTAGGGCTGAGAACGGCGGGTGCAATTGCAGTGGCGGATCGAAAGGCCGCCGGCCCGCGGGTGCTGGTGCTCGGTTGGCTGACAGACCTGTCCGGGTCGATCGCAGCGGCGCTGGGGCGCAGCGGCGTCACAGCCAAACACGCACACCCGCCCGGCGCCCACGTGCCGATCCGAAGCCGATGGAGCTCCGCCGATTCGGCGGAGCTGCCGTTGAGCCCGGCCGAGATCGACTCGATCGACTCGGTGATCGCCGTTCTCGACGGGCCGACCACGCGAATCCGATTCGGTGGGCGGCACAACTGGGCATCGCGCAGGCGGTTACGCGGGTATGCGAACGACGCCTGCGAGTCGACGACCCGCGCCGCACTCACCGTGGGCGCCCGCCGGACCCTGCTGATCTGTGACGCACGCCGACTGCCCGCCGGCCGGCGTGCGTCGGCGGTCCGATGGACTCGCGATCTGGCCTACCGGATCGGCTACGAATGCGTCGTCAACGGACTGCCCGGTCACGCGGCGTCATATGCGGTGATCGACACCGACGACGACGTCCGCGATGTCGCGGATGCCGTCGTGACCTGGCAGCAGGGCGCCGCCGCCGACAATCGGCGGCGGTGGCCGCTGAACCCGGTGGTGGGCGGTACCGAGGTCACGCCCGCCAGTTCAGCACCTCACCGGACCCCGCTGTCATGATCGTGCCCGGCATCACCCGCAACCGGTAGGGAGTCAGGCGCAACGCGGCGAACTGGTCCGACGTCGGCCCGCCACTCCACTGCGGGATCACATACGGGTCATAGCCCACCGGCGCCGGGCCGTTGGCGAAGCGGTCCCACACCTGCGTGCAGGTGTCGTCATCGGTGTACCACTCCACCAGGCAGTCCGCCGCGCAGGTGTCGTGGTTGGTGGTCCAGTAGCTGACCGAGACGTGCGGATGCACCGCCAGGTGCGCCCGTTTGACCGGACTGGGCACGGTGGCGATCCAACCCAACAGGTCGGTCCCGTCCCACTCCCAGATCGGATGCAGGATCCGACTGCGGGGTTGGTCGTCGGCGTCGACCGTGGCCACCGACGCCCACACGATCTCGTGGGCCATCGTCACGAAAGCAGGAGCAATTCGTTCGAGCGGGGTCGCAGTCACATCAGCCACAGTAGGCATCGACCGGGCGGCGGCGGCGCGGGTTCGTGGTTACTGCCCGCTCTCGCGCCGGCCGTAGATCGGTTTGCCGTCGTCGTCCAGCCAGTCGTTGACAGCGGTGCCCGAGACCGTGCCGTGACTGCCGGGCAAGATCGCGGTCGGTCGGGACTCGTCATACGACTGCACGATTCGTTCGGCTTCTTTGTGGTGCGCTTCGGTGACAGGTGGCGGCTTCTCAGTAGTCATCCCTCACGGCTGCCCGGAAAAGTGAGCCGCCAAACAGCAGTTGACGCCACCCGCCGATGGCAATCAGGCGGTGACGGTACGAACCGAGAGCGGCAGACTCGGCAGGAAATGGCGGGTGGCGAACGCCCGGATGTCCTCTGGGGTGTCGAGGGGTTCGACGCTGGGCAACATCAGGACCATCCCCGCGTAGCGCAGGATGGTGTCGGCCAGGTCATTGACCGCCGGCTCGCCGATCCGGTCGGCGAACCCGGCCGGGAAGATCACCTTGAGCGCCGCCGCCATCCGCTCGATCGCCGCGCCGTAGTGGGTGTGCAGCATCTCCATGACCAGGGCCGGTTCATCGGCGATCAGCTGGTTGAGCACATGGTGACGACGGAACCGCAGGATCGACAGCGTGAACGCCTCGACGTAGTAGTTCGATTGCGGCCCTGCACTTTTCAACTCATGGGCGATGTCGGAGAACAGCGCGACGTTCTCCCGCTCGACCACTGCGGCGACAAGTTCGTCACGGTTGGCGAATCGGCGATAGATCGTGGTCCGGCTGACCCCGGCGCGGCGCGCGACATCGTCGAGTGCGACGCGGCGCAGGCCGTGCCGCTCGAATTCGACGAGGGCGGCATCCAGGATTGCCACCGTCGCGGGCGACGATTCAGATCGCGTCGCGGGCGACGAATCAACCCCGGGCATAGCCCTTTTGCGCAAATCCGTTGTAGCGCACACTCATCGGTAGATGATCCCACACCCAGTTCACCGGGGCCGAGCGCCAGAACGCCGCGAATCGCTGATAGTTGCGTTCCTGCCGCTCACTCCATGGCAGGTCGAGCAGGTCACGGGCGCGCGGCGGCAGGCCCCCCGCGGTGAGGAAGGCCGCGGCCGGGTCGAACACCGTGGCGACCACGCGCCAGATGGCGGGGTGCACCCCCTTGGGGCACGGGAAGCCTCTGGTGACATAGCCGACGCCATAGCGGGCGGACTTGTGCGGGACAGCCACGTCGTTCAGCATCCGGTCCCAGTACTGCTCGAACTCGGCGTAGGTGGCCGGCATCGGCCGGTCGCTGACCCCGTAGCGGCGGTACCAGGTCTTGGACTCCAGGTAGATCTGTTCCTTCTCGGCGTCACTGAGCCGCTTGACGAAGGTGTCGGCGAAGTAGAGGACCTGTTCGACGAAGGTGGCGTGCGCCCAGTAGTAGGTGTCGGGATCCAGTGCGTGGTAACGCGATCCGTCCGGCATGTCGCCCTTGATGCCGTGATGGAAGTCGCGCACCTGGGTCCCGGTGTTGTCGGTCTCGTCGCCGTACACCGTGCGGTAGATCGGCGGCAGCGAGCGCTTGATCCGCGCCGAGGTGTCGGCGAAGAACACCGAATGGTCCAGCACGCCCTGGCCGAGTTCGGCGAGCATGTTCTGCAGGACGGCGGGCCGCGGCCCGATCAGGTACATCCGGTTGTCCCCGAAGTATTTCCAGACCAGCGATTGCGGCCCGAGGGGCAGGGCGTCGGTCTGCTGTGGCTGATCGGCCAATTCGGTCATGGACACAGTGTTACAGATTTCGCACTTTGTACCAAGTGCCGTGTGACCACGCTCACAGCCCGGGGTGGGCGGTGTTATCGCGCTGTTGCCGGACCATGTCGCGTGCTGAGACCCATCGTTGGAATGATGCGCAGGTGACTTCGTTGACCCGCCGCGACGCGCTACGTCTAGGTGTCACCGGTGCGGGTGCCGCGGGACTGATGGCATTGGGCACCCTGCTCGATCCGCTTACGCCCCACGCGTCCTCCAGCCCCAACCAATCGGGCCCCAACCAGACGGCCCCCGCGGGCAACTCGTTACCGACCCGCGAATCGGGGTCGTTCACCTCGGCGGCCCGCGGCGGAGTCGAAACCAACTGGATCATCGCCCGCCCGCCGGGCCAGCACGGCCCATTGCGTCCGGTGATCGCCCTGCACGGGATGGACAACGATGCCGCCGGCGTGATGAACCTGGGTATCCCCGAAGCGCTGGCCAAACTGACCGCAGCCGGCCGACCGCCGTTCGCGGTGGTCAGTGTGGACGGCGGCAACTCGTTCTGGCGCCGTCGGGCCTCTGGTGGAGACTCCGGGGCGATGGTGCTCAACGAACTGATCCCGATGCTGGCCACCAAGGGCATCGACACCTCACGAGTGGCCTTCATGGGCTGGTCGATGGGCGGCTACGGCGCCATGCTGTTGGGCGCCAGACTAGGCGCCGCGCGCACCGCGGCGGTCTGCGCAATCAGCCCGGCGCTGTACATGACGTACTGGGGCGCGCCACCCGACGCCTTCGACAGCCTCGATGACTGGCAGCAGAACTCAGCGCTGAGACTGCTACCTGCGCTGGGGTCGATCCCGCTCCGCATCGACTGCGGCACCGGGGACCGGTTCTATACCGCGACCCAGATGTTCGTCAACCAACTGCCCAGGACTCCAGCCGTCGGCTTCTACCCCGGCGGCCACGATGAGGCGTTCTGGCGCGCGCACTTGTCCGATGAGCTTGCCTGGCTCGATTCCTGAACCCTCTCACCCCCAGGTAAGCGGATCGAGCGCCAGATAGAACCTCAGACGCTCCGGATCCACTTCCGCCGGGTAGCCGACGGCCAGGCCGGCCACGGCGTCGTCGGCGAATCCCGGAACGGTGTCGGCGCTGTTGGCCAGCAGCAGCGCCAGATCCGCATGCGGGTCCGCGATGCCGAGGCGACCCAGGTCGACGAATCCCTCGACGGTGAGCCGATCGGGGTCGATGAGGATGTTGGGCAGGCACAGGTCGCCGTGGCACACCACCTGATCGGCGGCCTCCTGGCAGCGACGCAGATCAGCCTCGCGCTCGACACGGGCCAGCAGGTCGACGGGCGGGACGTCCCGGTCCTCGTCGCGCAGGAACTCCGGGTTGACCGCACCCGCGGCGACGACGGATCTGGCCCGCGACAACATGTCGTCCAGGTCGCGCCGATACGGACAATCCTGCACGGCGATGCCGTGCAGGGCCCCGACCGCGCCGACCACCGAGGGCCAGGCCACCCGGAGAGACTCCTCGGGGAGCCGATCGGCCCCGACACCTCCGACGGCGCTGGTGACCAACATGGCACCGCCGTCCGCGGTGGTGGCCCAGTCGATCACCGCCGGAACCGGAAGCCCGTGATCGTGCGTCCAGGACACCCGGTCCCGCTCGGAGGCCAGATCAGCGACCGCGGCCGGGCCGACCACCTTGGCGTACCGCGAACCATCCGCGCTGCGGAACACGCCGGCGCCGGATTCACCGTGCGAGACAGGATGCCAAACAGTCACCGAGTCAACGACGCAACCGGGCGACGCCCAACACGATCAGTACGCCCGCCAGACCCGCCAGCACCAGGGCCAACACCAGCAGCGGCGCCGAGTAACTGACGGCCGTGGTCATCGGCTCACCCTCCAGCACGGGCGCCACCTCGATCGTCGTCGCGGCCGCACCCCAGCTCAGCACACAGCCCACCGCCGCAACGGCGGCAACCACGAACTCCAGGACGGCCCGCGGTTTCACGGAGTGCGCTCCTCGACCAACGGCGTCAGTGCTTCCCGTAACTTCCGGTGCTTGCGCGCCCAGGCCTGAGCCCCACGGTTGCCGGTGAGTTTCAGCCCGATGCCGGTGCGACCCCGCGGTATCCCGGACAGTTCGCCCAGAGCGCGGTCGGACTCCCATTTCGGCGACTCCGAACGCGCGGCCTCGGGGTAGATCTTCACGATCTCGTCGATCCGCAGGATCTCGGCGCCCTGCCGGAGGGTATCGGCGGTCAACTCGACCGAGGTGTGGATGCGTGCGGCCTTGATCTGGATGGCCACGAACGCCGACACCAACACCAGGAACAGGATCGGAATCCACAGATCGCGACCGTATCCGCCGGTCATCTGCAGAATCGCCATGCCGCCTCCCGCGAACGGCCCCAACAGCAGCCAGGCCCAACTGGAGCCCTGCTCGTAGAACAGCACGTCAGAGGCAACCTTGTTCACCGGTTCACTCTCCATGGTCATCCCTCCGCAACGGTGCAGCGCTCAAGCCGGTTCCCACGATCAGTGGAAGCAGCGCCAGCAGCGTCAGGATGTGCACCGGAGCCAGCCTGAGCGCCGCCATCAACCCGACCACCACCACTATCGCCATCGACAGTGCGATCGCCGCGCGCCGATGTCGCACACTTCCGGAACGGCTGCGGCCGGCCACATACGCCATCCCCGCACCGGCCACCGACGTGAGCACACCCACGCCCCGGAACAGGGTGCTCTCGGCACTGGGCCAGGACACCGAGGCCGCGACCAGTCCGCCGACGATCAACAACACGGCGCCGACCAACCAGCAACTGAACGAAATGGTCGCGCGGCGCGACGCCGAGGATGGGGACATTGTCGGGAAGCCTAGCGAAATCAACGGATGAAGAAGCCGTCGGCGTCCTTGCGGTGCAGTAGGTACAGCCCGCCCGCGATCAGCACGGACCCGACGATCGCGGTGACGGCGTAGCCCACCGCCGCCGCGGCCTGACGTTCACCGGTCAGCAGGCTGCTGATCGCGTGCAGGACCGAGACAAGTCCGCCGCTGGTCAGCAGGGTGCGGGCCCAGCGATACCCCTGACGCATCAGCAACAGGAACACCACCACGATCGAGGACAGCACCACGAGGAACATCAGCGAGAAGACGACGGTCACCGACCGTTGCACGCCGCCACCGGATCCGGTCAGCAGGTCGATCAGATACCCGACCACCATGAGCACCAGCGCGGTCGCCCACAACCAGAATCCGGTGTCGACGTCCTCGGGGCGCCCGGTGGGGCTGTGTTGCTGTTCGGTCACCTGATCGGTCACGCGAGCCAGCCGGCCACGTCGGCCGCCCAATAGGTCAGCACGATGTCGGCACCGGCCCGCCGGATTCCGGTCAGGGACTCCAGGGCGGCGGCCTGCAGGTCGATCCAGCCATTGGCCGCGGCGGCACAGATCATCGAGTACTCACCCGAAATCTGGTATGCGGCAACGGGTACCGGTGAAATATCAGCGGCGGCACGCACCACGTCCAGGTAGCTCATCGCGGGCTTGACCATCACGATGTCAGCACCCTCGTCGATATCGAGTTCGACCTCGTGCACGGCTTCGCGGATATTGCCCGGATCCTGTTGGTAGGTGCGCCGATCGCCCTGCAAACTGGACGACACCGCTTCCCGGAACGGGCCGTAGAACGCCGAGGCGAACTTGGCGGCATAGGCCAGGATGGCGACATCGGCGTGTCCGGCTGCATCGAGACCGTCGCGGATGGCGGCCACCTGGCCGTCCATCATGCCGCTGGGACCCACTACGTGTGCGCCCGACTCCGCCTGCGCCACAGCAAGTTCGGTGTAGCGCGCGTTGGTCGCGTCGTTATCGACCCGACCCGCGGCGTCCAGCACGCCGCAGTGTCCGTGATCGGTGAACTCGTCGAGGCAGGTGTCGGCCATCAGCACGGTGGCGTCACCGAGGTCCTTGGCCAGATCCCGCAGCGCCACGTTGAGGATGCCGTCCGGGTCGGTACCGACGCTGCCGACGGCGTCCTTGTCCTCGTCGCGGGGCACCCCGAACAGCATCAACCCGCCCACACCGGCCGCCACCGCACCCGCGGCCGCCTGCCGTAATGAATCCCTGGTGTGTTGCACCACGCCGGGCATGGAACTGATCGCCCGCGGTTCCGCCAGCCCGTCAGCGACGAACATCGGCAGCACCAGATGGCGCGGCTCCAAAGAGGTTTGGGCCACCAGTCGGCGCATCGCCGGTGTCGACCGCAAGCGACGGGGGCGGTGTCTGGGGTAAGCCATGCCATGCCTCCTTCGGCGGGTGTTACCTGCGGCGGCTCTTCTTGCGCGGCGGGGGCAGTGCCCCTTCGGCCCGAAGTCGAGCAGCGTGCTCGGCGAGCGCATCAACCAGCGGTCCCACCGCGGCCGACTCGGGCTGCACATCCACCCGCAGACCGAATTCCGCTGCGGTTTCAGCAGTTTTCGGCCCGATGCAGGCCACAATGGTCCGAGCGTGCGGCTTACCGGCGATACCGACCAGGTTGCGCACCGTCGAGCTCGAGGTGAAGCAGACCGCGTCGAACCCACCGGTCTTGATCATCTCGCGGGTCTGCGCCGGTGGCGGAGCGGCACGCACGGTGCGGTAGGCCGTAACGTCCTCGATCTCCCAACCGCGCTCCCGCAGGCCCTCGGCCAGGGTCTCGGTGGCAATATCGGCACGTGGCAGCAGCACCCGGTTCACCGGATCGAAAATCTCGTCGTAGGGCGGGAATTCGTCGAGCAGACCGAGCGAGGACTGCTCGCCCGACGGCACCAGCTCCGGGTTGATCCCGAACGCCCGCACCTTGTCGGCAGTGGCCTGTCCGACACAGGCGATCTTCACACCGGAAAACGCCCGGGCGTCCAGACCGAACTCGTTGAACTTCTCCCAGACCGCACGCACGGCGTTGGTCGAGGTGAACACCACCCACTGGAACCGGCCGTCGACCAGACCCTTGACCGCGCGCTCCATCTGGGCGGGGCTGCGAGGCGGCTCGACGGCGATCGTCGGCACCTCGACCGGCAGGGCCCCGTGGCCCACCAACCGGTCGCTCATCTCGCCGGCCTGATCCTTGGTACGCGGCACCAGCACGGTCCAGCCGTACAGGGCGCGACTCTCCCACCAGTTCAGCTTGGCCCGGTTGGCCACGGTCTTGCCGATGGTGACGACCAGCGGTCCGACCAGCGGACCCGCCAGCTCACTGCCGGCCGGCTTCTCCAGCACCGCTTTGTCGGTCAGTCCACCGAGGGTGGCCTCCACCGAACGCTGCTGGCAGGTGGTACCGCTCGCGGTCACCACCGCGGGAGTGTTCTCGGCCAGACCGAATTCGATCAGGGTGCGCGCGGCGTCCGGCAGGTGCGACGCGGTCGCGTGCAGGATCAGCGGCCCGGGTGCGGCGGCCAACGCCGCCCAGTCCACGTCACCGCGGACGTCGGCCACCGTGTGCGACGACCCCAGCGGCAGGCCCGCATAGGTCGGCACCGCACTGGTGGCGGGCAGCCCGGGGACGATCTCGAAGTTCACATGGGACTTGGCCAGCGCACCGACCTCGGTGATGACGGCGTCCACGGACAGCGGGTCGCCGGCAACCAGGCGCACCACGTCGTAGCCGTGGCGGGCCTCGGCGACCAGCGTCTTGGCCACCTCGGCGGGATCACCCAGAGCGGGGCGAACCTCGGGCCCACCCGCGATGACGGCGGCTTGCGCCGCGTCGGGGGTGCCGGCGGCGTCGTCAGCCGCGACGTCGGCCTTGGCCGGCTCAGCCGGGGCCGGACCGGATGCCGGCGGCAACTCGGTGCCGATCAGCGCCAGCACCGCGTCCGGGACGTCGGGATCGGTGAACACCAACTCGGCGTGCGCCAGTACAGTTTGCGCCCGTGCCGTCAGCAGCCCCGGATCTCCCGGGCCCGAACCCACAAACGTGATGCGGCCGGGCTTGGCCTTGCGACCTCGCATGGTCATTCTTCACTCCCGCGCTCTACCAACAGCTCGCGTGCACCCAACTCGTAAAGCTCCGCGGCCACCGAGACACCCAAGTCAGCGGCCCGATCGGGAGTTCCGATGCCAGACGCACGGATCATGTCGGATCCGTCCAGCGTCGCTACGCAGCCGCGCAACGACAGCTCCTCGAAGACATTGCCGTCCTCATCAATGGACTCGACCACTTCTGCGATCGCGCCCACCGGTGCGGAACAGCCCGCCTCCAGTTCGGCGAGCAGGACCCGTTCGGCGGTGACCGCGGCGCGCGTGTCGGCGTCTTCCAACTCCGACACCACCGAAATCAGCTCGGTGTCGCCGGAGCGGCATTCCACCGCGAGCGCACCTTGAGCCGGCGCTGGCAACATCTGCACCGGCTCGAGCGACTCGGTGACTACATCGAGACGTCCGATACGGGCGAGACCCGCTCGGGCGACCACGATGGCGTCGAGATCACCGCTCGTAACCCTGTTCAACCTGGTATCTAGGTTGCCTCGTAGGGGGCGGATTTCCAAACCGAGACCCAGTGCTCTAAGCTGCGCGGCCCGTCGCGGGCTCGACGTGCCGATCACAGACCCGGCCGGCAACTCGCCGAGCACCATTCCGTCACGCGCCACCAGCGCGTCACGAGGGTCTTCACGGCGCGGGACGGCGGCGATCACGAACCGCTCGTCACGTGCCGTGGGCAAATCTTTGTAGGAGTGGACGGCCATGTCGACCCGACCGTCGTGGATCGCCTCCCGGAGTGCCGCAGTGAAGACCCCCACGCCGATGTCGGCGATGGGGCCTTGATTGCGGTCGCCCTCCGTGGAGATGATCACCAACTCGCAGGGGTGACCTGCGGACAGCAAAGCGTCCCTGATGGTGCCGGCCTGCGTGGTCGCCAGCAGGCTACCCCGGGTGCCGATCCGGATCACCGTATCGCGCGTTTCTACCAATGCCTACTCAGACTTATCGAGATCTGTTGTCATAAAGGGCAATTCGCTGGCCGCCACAGCTTCGACGGCCTGCGGATCGAGTTCGAACAGCTCCCGCAAAGCCTCTGCGTAGCTGTCCCCGCCAGGTGCACTGGCGAGTTGTTTCACCCGCACCGTGGGTGCGTGCAAAAGTTTGTCGACGACGCGGCGGACCGTCTTGGCCACCTCGTCGCGGTACGCCGACTCCAGTTCTGGCAGTCGGTTGTCCAGGCGCAGCAGCTCGGCCTCCACCACGTCGGCGGCGCGTTGCCGCAGCGCGGTGACGGTCGGGGTGACCTCGGCCATCCGCTGGCCCGCCAGGTAGTTGGCAACCTCGGTGGCGACGATCGTGCGGGCCGCATCGGCATCGGTGGCCGCCGCCCGCGCCGACGGCTCCCGCTGGATCCGGTCCATGTCGACGACCCAGACACCGGGCAACCCGGACACCGCCGGATCCACGTCACGGGGCATACCGAGGTCACAGATGACGAGCTGACGCTCACCGACGGCCGCGTTGCGCTGCGCCAGTGCATGGTGCACGTCGGCCAGGGAGACCACCGGCCGTACCGCCCCGGTGCTGCTGACGACGACATCGGAATCGGCCAACGCTTCGGAGAGATTGTCCAGGGAAAAGGCCTGCGCCTGCACGCCCTGCTCGGCGAGGTTCGCTGCGAGGCGCTCGGCGCGTGGCAGCGATCGATTCACCACGTGGACCCGTTCGATTCCGGCTCGCACCAGGTGCGCTCCGGCAAGCGCGCCCATCGAGCCCGCGCCGATCACGGCTGCGGTCTGCCCGACGAGCCCGCCGTTGAGTTTGGTTTCGGCCATCCCGAGGGCCACCGAGACCACCGACGCACCTGCGGCGTCGATCCCGGTCTCCGAATGCACCCGCTTACCGACGTTGAGGGCCCGCTGGGCCAGCTCGTGCAGGGTGCGCCCGACGGTCTGGTGTTCCTCGGCCGTCGCATAGGCGCGACGCACCTGGCCCAGCACCTGGGCTTCACCGATGACGGCCGAGTCCAGACCGCTGGTCACCGCGAACAGATGCTCGACAGCGGCTTCGGCGTAGCGCACATAGGCGTATTTGGTGAGATCGTTCAGCGACATACCGGAATGGTCGGAAAGCACCTGCCCGATGATCGACAGGCCGCCGTGGAAGGCCTCGACCACGGCGTACACCTCGACGCGGTTGCAGGTGGACAGGACCATGGCCTCGGTGACCAACGAGGATCGAAGGACCTCGTCGATGATCTTGGCCTGATCCGACTCGTCAGTGCTCAACTGCTCGAGAACAGACACCGGCGCGCTGCGGTGCGAAACCCCGAATAGCAGCACACTCACGGCGTCATCACCACGTCACCAAGGTAATCGTTTACGGCCCGCCCACCAAATTTCATCGTGGTGCTATGTCGGTCCGAAGCCCCTGCTCGTCGACTTCCCAGTAGCTGTGCTGGGTCCCGTTCAGCAAAACCACCGGCAGCAGATCGCCGAACCGGGCCCGAGGCTCCGGGTCGCCCGCGGCGGCAGCCTCATCTACATCGGTGGTCACCAGGTCGAAGTCCAACTCGTCACGCAACACGGCCAGCTGCTGCGCGGCCCGCTCACACATGCTGCAGCCGGCCCTGGTCAGCAACGTCACAGTAGTTCGGCCGCCCGTTCCCGCCTGCTCGCGCTCCACACCGCCAGTATCCCGGCCGCGTGACTTAGGGTGAAAACGTGCCCGAATCCGGTAGTGCCGATGCGCTCGAACAGGAGCTTGCCGCCGAGGCCAGCGCCGAACTCGCTGTCACCGAGCTCGAGCCCGACACCGACGACGCCGCCACGCCGGCGCCGCCGCCCGATCTGACCGCCGCGGCGTTCTTCGACGTCGACAACACCCTGGTCCACGGATCGTCACTGGTGCACTTCGCCCGCGGTCTGGCGGCGCGCAAGTACTTCACCTACCGCGACATCCTCGGCATCGGGTTCGCGCAGGCCAAGTTCCAGTTCACCGGCAAGGAGAACAGCGACGACGTCGCCGAGGGCAAGCAGAAGGCCCTGGCGTTCATCGAGGGCCGGTCCACCGCCGAACTGGTGGCGCTGGGCGAGGAGATCTACGACGAGATCATTGCCGACAAGATCTGGCCGGGAACCCGGGCGCTGGCCCAGATGCACCTGGACGCCGGCCAGCAGGTGTGGCTCGTCACCGCGACCCCCTACGAGCTGGCCGCCACCATCGCCAAGCGCCTGGGGTTGACCGGCGCCCTGGGGACGGTCGCCGAGTCGGTCGACGGGGTGTTCACCGGCCGGCTGGTCGGCGACATCCTGCACGGCACCGGAAAGGCCCACGCGGTGCGGTCCCTGGCCATCCGCGAAGGTCTGAACCTGCGCCGGTGCACCGCCTATTCGGACAGCTTCAACGACGTACCGATCCTGTCGCTGGTCGGTACCGCGGTGGCGATCAACCCCGACGCCGCGCTGCGCGACGTGGCCAGGGAGCGCGGCTGGGAGATCCGCGACTTCCGCACTGCACGCAAGGCCGCGCGCATCGGTGTGCCCTCGGCACTGGCGCTCGGTGCGCTGGGCGGCGCTCTGGCCGCTGCCGCCTCACGCCGTCACGACATTCGCTGAGGTAACAGGCCGCGTTATAAGCTTCCGCGGCGGACCGCGTTATAGGGTTCCGCGGCGGGCCGCGCCAGCGGCCTGGTAGTCAGGCACGTTTGTGCGCACCGCGCACCGCATACCGAACAGCGCAGGGAATATGAGCATCGCCGCAAACATCATCGGAACCCACTACCGGTACCCCGACTACTTCGAGGTCGGCCGGGAGAAGGTCCGTGAGTTCGCCCGCGCGGTCAAGGACGACCATCCCGCGCTCTACGACGTCGAAGCGGCCAATGAATTCGGGCACGACTCGGTGGTGGCGCCGGTGACGTTCCTCGCGGTGGCCGGCCGACGGGTTCAGCTCGAGCTGTTCGACAAGTTCGACATTCCGATCAACCTGGAGCGCGTGCTGCACCGCGATCAGAAGCTGATCTTCCATCGGCCGATCAAGGTCGGCGATCGGTTGTGGTTCGACTCGTACCTCGACTCGGTCATCGAGTCGCACGGCACCGTGATCGCCGAAGTCCGGGCCGAAGTCACCGACGACGACGGCAACCCGGTTGCCACGAGCATCGTCACCATGCTCGGCGAGGCGGCCATCGACGAGGCCGACGAGATCAGTTCACAGATCGCCGCGGCGCGCGACGCCGCGATCGCCAAGATGGTTGCTGGGCAAAAGAGCTAGATTCTCCTGCGAGAAGGTCAGCCGAAGAACATGTTTCGACGACCTGCCAGCAGCTGGTACAGCGTGTGCTGGATGGTCTCGCGGACCTGATCGGTCAGCTCGAAGGTGATCATCGGATCGTCGGCGGCGCTCTCGTCGTAGTCCGTCGTCTCGATCGGCTCACCGAACTGGATGTGCCACTTCGACGGCAACGGCACCAGGCCGAGCGGGCCGGCCAGCGGGAACAGCGGCGTCACCGGGAAGTACGGCAGACCGAGCAGTCGGGCCAGCAGCTTCACGTCGGCCATCATCGGGTAGATCTCCTCCGAGCCCACGATCGAGCACGGCACGATCGGCGCCTGGGCCCGCAGAGCTGCGGAAACGAAGCCGCCGCGGCCGAATCGCTGCAGCTTGTAGCGATCTTTGAAGTTCTTGCCCAGCCCCTTGAAGCCCTCCGGGAACACCGCGGTGAGCTCACCGTTGGCCAGCAGTCGGTGCGCGTCGGTGGCGCAGGCGACGGTGTGCCCGGCCTTCCGGGCGGCCTGCCCGACCATCGGCAGATCGAAGACGAGATCGGCGGCCAGCAGCCGTAGATCCCGGTGCGCGGGGTGGTGATCGTGAACGGCCACCTGGGTCATCAGCCCGTCGAACGGCAGGACCCCGGCGTGGTTGGCCACGACAAGTGCCGCACCGCTCTCGGGGAGGTTCTCGATACCGGACACCTCAACCCTGAACCAGGACCGGAAAAGCGTTCTCAGCAAAGGCAGAAAGATTGCGTTGGTGATGTGCGGGTCGAACCCGAACTCGTCCACCGAGTACTCACCGGTCATCCGGGTGCGGACGAATTCCGAGACCGCCGCGATGCCCTTGGCGAGTTCGCTGGGGCCGTCGTCGGCTCCCGGCTGACTCGAGGCGGCGCTGCGCGCCTGATCGATCTCACGTACCACCGCGGCGATCTGCTCGGCCGAGGCACGGCTTCCCGGATCGGCCAGGACGGAAGGATGTCGGCGGGCGCTGTCAGACCGAGCGGCTGCACGGCGTGCCGCGGAACGATTCGAGTTCCCATGCAGCGGAATGACTTTCGCTTTTGATTCACCCGCCACGTCGGTACCTTCTCCCACCCCGGATAGAGCCACTTCTAATGTCCCAAACGCTGCGCCATCCCCACGGCGCGACTCTCCATTGAGCGTACCCATCGCGGATCGAGTATCGGCGTCAATCCACGACCACGGACGTAGTCGTCGAATGCCTCGGCGGTCGTCCACTTGGGACTGTAACCCAGATCCCTGTGCATTCGCGTGGTGTCCATCACCCGGCCGTAGCTCAGATAGCTCATCTGATCTCGGTCGAGTTCGGCGGAACGCGTTGCGCGACTGAGCGAATTGATCGCCGACAACGCCCCACTCGGCACCGGCAACCGGACCCGTCCCGAGCGCCGGATCGCTTGGCTCATCATGATGATGCCCGAGGCGCCGACGTTGAACGTGCCGGCCTTGCCCGCCACCGTCGCACGTTCCAGGGCACCGAGGGCGTCCTGTTCGTGCAGCAGTTGCAACCGTGCGTCGTGGCCGATGACCGACGGAACCACTGGCCCGGCCAGATACCGCGAGAGGACGGTGTCCATCGCGGGCCCGATCATGTTGGCCAGCCGAAGGATCGTCAGATCGATGTCGGGGCGACGCCGGGCCAGGCCGCGGGCGTAGCCCTCGATGTCCATGCTGTCGCGGGCGAACCCGTCACCCGGCGGACGGCGAGCACTGCTCTCCTCGCTGAACATCACCGGATCACGCGAGCTCGCGCCGTACACCTCGGAGGTGGACTTGAGCACGACCCGCCGTACCGATGGTGTCTTCTGGCAGGCCGCGAACAGCTGGATCGCGCCCATCACGTTGAGTTCCTTCAACGTGGCCCGGCCTCCGGACGCGGGAGAGTAGGACGCCGCCGCGGCATGCACGACGGTGTCCACGTTCCCGTTTCGGATCACCTTGGTGATGAACGGATTGCGGATGTCGGCGCGGACGAACTCCGCCCGCCCCATCCGACGCATCAGGTCCTTGCTCGGCACCACCGCATCAACCGCGATGACGTGCTCGATCAACGGGTTCTGCGCCAGCCTGGCGGTTAGATAACCACCGAGGAACCGGCACGCACCCGTGACCAGAACTACTTTCGGAGCGGGCGACGCATCTGCGGACTGTCCCGCACCGGAAGTATCCGAACCAGATCCGGGGACTCCCGTCGGGCGTCCCCCTGACCGACCTTCAGAATCCATCGGCTCAGCCTAGCGGCTGCAGCAGTTGGCTACTTGCCGAGTTTTCTACGCTGCACCCGGGTACGGCGAAGCAGCTTGCGGTGCTTCTTCTTCGACATACGCTTACGCCGCTTCTTGATGACTGAGCCCATAAACCCTGGTGTCTCCGCTACTACTGACGCTGATGGTTGACCTGGCTACTTTACCCGGGCCAGTCACCGAAACGGAAAACGCCAGCCTGCTCTAGGCGCTCAGCCGATACGGCCGCGCTGTCGACCCGGGATGTCAGCCGGCGTCGAAGTACGAAGACTCCAGCAGATCGTGGACTGCCTTGGCGTGGACCCGGAACGATCGGCCCACCCGAACCGCAGGCAGTTCTCCGTTGTGCACCAACCGGTACACCGTCATCTTCGAGACCCTCATCAAGCTCGCCACCTCGGCGACCGTCAGAAATTGAGCTCGAGGCTGACTGTCGCCAGCATCCCGCGCCGATGGCCCGTTCATAGACGTCATCGCAACCCAATCAATCAGGCACGGGCAGTTCCAGCGGCTTCCCCACCGCTGGCACCGACCCGCGCATACAAAGGGAGAATAGCGTGGCGGGTGGGGTTACTGCGACGGGTGTGGGCTAATAAGTTTGAATTAATCTAATTACTCAGATGTAATTCCGAGCTGCTCAGAGCGCGTTTTCGCGGCCAGAACGGCACTGGACACCGCACCCCGCAGACCCCCACGCTCCAGTTCCCGCAGACCAGCGGCGGTAGTGCCGGCCGGCGAGGTCACCATCGCCCGCAATCGGGCCGGTGTGGTGTCCAGCGCGGCACCCCCGTCGGCGTTTACCTCATCGAGACGTTCCAGCAGCATTGCGGCCGAGCCTGCCATCGTCTGGATCACCAGATCGGTGGATACCGCACGCGACAGACCCGATTCCACGCCCGCGTCGACCAGTGCCTCGACCATCAGGAAGAAGTACGCCGGCCCCGACCCGGAAACTGCCGTCACCGCGTCCAGCTGCGACTCGTTCACGGTGAGTACGCCGCCGACCGCATCGAAGATCGACGAGACCTCCTTGAGCTGCTCGGCAGTCGCGAACCGGCCCGCCGCCAGCGCGCTCACCCCGCCGCCGACCACGATCGGGGAGTTGGGCATGACGCGGATGACCGGAGACCCGGCCGGCAGCTTGTTCTCGTAGTACGACGTGCTGACGCCGGCGGCGATGCTGACGAACACCTGCTCGGCGGCGTCGGAATCGGCGCGCGCTGCCGCGTCGGCGATCTCGCCGATCGCATTCGCGACGTCGGTCGGCTTGACCGCGATCACCACGTAGGCGGCGTTTTCGGCGGCATCGGCCACCGAGGTCACCAGCACCGAGTACTTCTCCGACAGGTACTTGGCCCGGTCCGGGTATTTCTCCGCGACCACCAAGTCCTTGACCTGCCGGCCAGCCCTCAACAGCCCTGACAGCAGCGCCTCGCCCATGCTTCCGCCGCCGATTATCGCGATTCTCGACATGGGCGACAGCATTCCATGTCGCGGCGGCGTCAGCCCCTAGCGGGGACCATCGCCAACTGCCGCGTCTGCACGATGATCCGGCCCTCGCAGTCGACGACGATGTGGTCCTCGTCGAACCAGTCCTGGCCGATCTGCACCGAGGTGCACATCACCCGGAGCCAGCCGTCGGCCGGCAATGCCCGCAGATAGGCCGTCAGCTGGACCGTGGGCGCCCAACCGGTGCGTTCCACAGCGAATGTCACCGGAGCCGACACGTCGCCGCACAGAAGCGCGAACAGCACATCGGGAGCGACCCCCTTCGGACGCACCCAGTACTCGAACACCGGTGGTCCGCCGTCGGTCCGCGGCCCCATGGTGTGCAGCGCCGGCCGGATGTCACAACCATGCGCCAGGTGCACGACATGCTCCATCGGATGACCTGGGCCGATCGCCTCCAGCCCGGGCGGCGGTTCAGGCGTCATCAGCGGCACCACCGGGTTGAACGACAGCAGCGGGGGGACGTGATGCTCGGGTTCGCCGAGGGTGACCGACACCGTCACCGCAGTTCTCTCCCCCTGCCGCAGCTCCACGTCGACCAGACCGATCCGGCGGCCCCGCTTACGCACCGTCGTGATCACCTGCATCGGACCGGGATCGGGCGCCCACAGGAAGTTGCCCGAGACCGCCAGGGGTTGCGCGGACGTACCCAGCTCGGTGCGCGCGGCATTGGCACACAGCGCGAGCATGGCGCCGCCGTGCACCTTGGGCCCGATCGTCCAGTGCTCGTTGAGCTCGCCGTGATAGACGCCGTCGCCGGCCGGCGTCAGTGCCATGGCATCGGTGAACAGGGTGGAGCCGGTCATGTGCGGTCCTTTGCAGGTGGGGTGTTCAGCGCAGCAGGTGGGTGCGGGCGAATTGCAGCGACTCGGTCAACAGCGCCTCACGTTCGGCAGCGGTCTTGGCCGCAGACGTGGTGACCTCGAGGACGACGTGGCCGGAGAAATCACCAGCCGCCAGCATCTGGCACACCTCGACGGTGGGCTGAGTGCCCCGCCCGGGAACGAGATGCTCATCGGTGGATGCCCCCTTGCCGTCGCACAGATGCAGGTGCACCAGGCCGTCGCCCATCCGTTGGGCCATCTCGATGGCGTCGGTGCCTGCCGTGGCGGTGTGGCTCAGATCGAGCGTGTAATGCGCGTGATCGCCGTCCAGCGGGTCGTAGGACGGCGCGAACGCGGAGATGCCGGGGCCGGGCCTGCCGCCGCGCTTACGCATCCGCTCGACGGATGTGCCGCCCGCCCCGAAAAACCGGTCGGCCCGGAACGGGAACATGTTCTCCACCGCCACCAGGACCTCGCTGTCGGCCTCCAACTGGGCGACCTGCTCGCTGAACCCCTCGGCGTAACGGCGCTGCCAGCGGAACGGCGGATGCACGACAACGGTCTGGGCGCCGAGCTGTTCGGCGGCCCGCACGCTGCGCTCGAGTTTCGAGATCGGATTGGCCCCCCACACCCGCTGCGAGATCAACAGACAGGGGGCATGCACCGACAACACCGGCATCCCGTAGTGCGCCGACATCTTGGCGATCGTGTCGATGTCCTGGCTGACCGACTCCGCCCACACCATCAGCTCGACACCGTCGTAACCCAGGCGGGCGGCGCACTCGAACGCAGCCTCCGTCCTCAGCGGATAGACCGAGGCGGTGGACAGACCGATCTTGATTGCGGGGCGCACAACCCCAATTGTGTACTGAGGCACTTTCGCTCCTCGCGTGCGCGGGGCGCTTTCGCTCCTCGCGTGCGCGGCAGCCTAACTCGCCTGCAGCAGTGCCAACGGCCCGAAGGTGACCAGCGCCCCGACCGCCACCGCGGTCAGCGTGCTGCCGATGTCCTCGGTCTTGCGGACCACCCGCACGCCACCGGCCAGGCCGAGGATGACCAGCACCCCGAGCACCAGCGCGACGATGGTGTTCCACTTCCACAGCTGATCGAAGGCGACGAACAGGCCGGCACCGAACGCCACCGCGATCACGCACTGACCGACGATCCACATGGCGCGCATCAGTGGGGAGGCGGGCGGCTGCTCGTCGTCGAATTCGCCGAATTCGTCGTGCTCGTCGTAGTCGCCGGTGCCCTCGGACAGGTCCTCGTCGGGTTCGAGGTCGATGCCGTCGCGGCCACGGCGGCGGGCCTGCTCGTCGGCCACCGATCCTCCGCCGAACAACGGCCCGAGCGACGAGTACGAACGATCGCCGTATTCGCCGTCGTAGTCGTCGCCCGCGTAGTCGTCGTAATCGGCGTCGTCGACCGCGCCGTGAAGATCGTGACCGTCGGACTCGACCAGCGCGTCGGCCGGCCCGGCCGCATCGTCGGCGTCAAGGTCGTAGAGGGGGTCCGGGCTCATCCGCTCTGCACCGGTGCCCGACGATCGGTAGTCCCGCGCCTGCGGCTTGGACTGCGCGCGGCGCGGACGTGGGCGGAATTCGACAGGCTCGGGGTCGACGTCACGCGCGGCCAGGTGCGCGTCGTAATCGTCCTCGGCCTCGGTGCGCACCTCTTCGGGTTCGGCCGGCCTGATGGGCGGCTTGACCCGCGGGGGCCGGGGACCACCATTGCGGACCCGCGGCTCGTCGCGCACTTTTTCGCGCGGCGCGCTGGGATTGCGCGGCTCATCCAGGATGGGCGCCACGACGGCAGTGTCGACCAGCGGGTCAGGCGCGGGAACCGGCTCGTCGCGAGGCTCGGGTTCGAAGTCGTCGGTGATGACCGGGATCTCGCCGGTGAGTTCGGCGACGGTCACCGCGTCACTGTTACCGCGGCGACGCCGACGGCGACCGCCGACCGGGGGCGCCCCGATCGTCCCGTTCTTTGCCAGCAACTCAGCGACCGAGATCGGTCGGGTGCCGGATGGGCTGTTCTCTGGTCCTGTCATACCTACGTTGCCTTCGGGACTAGCTTTTCCTTAACGTCCGGCGTCCCGCGCCGACGTCTCTACCAAGGCTGAACCGTCGGCCTCGCTGTCGAGTTTCCGCAGAATCAATCCCTCCCGCAACGCCCAGGGGCAAATGTCGACGGAATCGATCTCCAGTGCTCGCATACTAGCCTCAGCTACCAAAGCACCGGCCACGATCTGTGGTGCCCTCTCGGCACTCACCCCTTCCAGTTCGGCACGGTCAGCCGCTGTCATCCTAGAGATGAAAGCTATGAGCTGTCTTAATCCGGTGGCGGTGAGGGTCCGCTTGACCCGTGGGCCTGCTCCCGAGGGGGCCGCCCCGGTGAGTCGGGCCAGCGACCGGAAGGTCTTCGACGTCGCCACCGCGAGGTCCGGGTTTCCGGCCCGACGCATGGTGGTACCGGCGTCGGCGAGCTCGGTGGCGAGCCAGTCCCGCAGCATCGCGACCCGGCGCCGCCCAGGCGGGTCTTCGGCCAGCCACTCCCTGGTCAGCCGGCCCGCCCCCAGTGGCAGCGACAGCGCCACCTCGGGCTCCTCGTCGACCCCACTGGACAGTTCCAGCGAGCCGCCGCCGATGTCGATGTTGATGATGCGGCCCGCGCTCCAGCCGTACCAGCGGCGCACCGCCAGGAACGTCAGGCGGGATTCGTCGACACCGCTGAGCACACCGAGTGACACTCCGGTCTCGGCCAGCACCCGGGCCAGAACTTCCTCGGAGTTGGTGGCATCGCGCACCGCCGAGGTGGCAAACGCCATCAATTCGGCACACCCCGAGCTGGTGGCGATCTTGGCGAACTCGTCCACCGTGGCCACCAACCCGTCGGCACCCTTGCGGGTCAGTTTGCCGGAGTCGTCGATGGCCTCGGCGAGGCGCAGCGCCGCCTTCGTTGAGCTCATCGGGGTCGGGTGTCCGCCACGACGGGCATCAACCACGAGGAGATGAACCGTGTTGCTCCCGACATCGAGCACGCCTAACCGCACTGGACCAACCTAACCGCAGCCGACCAGCGCGGCGTGGCCGGACCTCCCAGAACCTGCCGGACCGGCGGGCCGGGGTTGTGGTGCGTCACACGATGCGTCCCGCCGCGGTTGGGAAATGTGTTCAGGCATATGGGAGTACCGTTTGCGCCGTGACAGATGTGCATCCCGGCGAAGTCGAACTCGACTTTGCCCGCGAATGGGTGGAGTTCTATGACCCGGAGGACGCGACGCATCTGATCGCGGCCGATATGACGTGGTTGTTGTCCCGCTGGACGTGTGTCTTCGGCACACCGGCCTGCAAGGGCACCGTCGAGGGCCGCCCGGACGACGGCTGCTGTTCTCATGGAGCGTTCCTTTCTGATGACGACGATCGTGCGCGGCTTGACGACGCGGTCACCCACCTGACCGACGAGGACTGGCAGTTCCGGGACAAGGGCCTGGGCCGCAAGGGCTATCTGGAGGACGACGAGTACGACGGCAAGCCCAATCAGCGGACCCGGAAGTACAAGGGGGCGTGCATCTTCCTGAACCGCCCGGGTTTCGCCGGCGGAATCGGGTGCGCCCTGCACAGCAAGGCCCTCAAGCTCGGTGTCGAGCCGCTGACCATGAAGCCCGACGTGTGCTGGCAGTTGCCGATCCGGCGCAGTCAGGAATGGATCACCCGGCCCGACGACACGCAGGTCCTGCGCACCGTCATCACCGAATACGACCGGCGCGGCTGGGGCGAGGGCGGCGCGGACCTGCATTGGTACTGCACCGGTGATCCCGCCGCCCATGTCGGCGCCCGCCCGGTGTTCGAGTCCTACGGCCCCGAACTCACCGCGGTACTCGGCGAGAAGGCCTACGCCGAGTTGGCCGCGATGTGCCGGCGCCGCAGCGCCCTGGGGCTGGTCGCCGTGCATCCGGCGACCAGGGTCGCCGAGCATCGCGCGACCCCGGCCTCCAACGGGGTTCAGCCCTCCAGCTTGTAACCGAGACCGCGCACGGTGACCAGGTGCACCGGGCTGGCCGGATCGGCCTCGATCTTGGAGCGCAGCCGCTTGACATGCACGTCAAGGGTTTTGGTGTCGCCCACGTAGTCCGCACCCCACACCCGGTCGATGAGCTGACCGCGGGTGAGCACCCGTCCGCTGTTACGCATCAGGTACTCCAGGAGGTCGAACTCCTTGAGCGGCAACGTGATCTGATCCCCGTTGACGCTGACCACATGGCGTTCGACATCCATTCGGACCGGGCCGGCCTCCAGCACCCCGTCGGTGATCGCACCGTCATCGGTGTCGGAGCCGCGGCGCAGCACCGCCCGGATCCGCGCAATCAGCTCGCGGGCCGAATACGGCTTGGTGACATAGTCATCGGCGCCCAACTCGAGGCCGACAACCTTGTCGATCTCGCTGTCGCGGGCGGTGACCATGATCACCGGCACGCTCGAGCGGGCACGTAGTTGCTTACAGACGTCGGTACCGCTCATCCCCGGCAGCATCAGGTCCAGCAGGACGATATCGGCGCCGGAGCGCTCGAACTCGGCCAGTGCGGAGGGACCATCGGCCACCACGGTGGCCTCAAAGCCTTCCTTGCGGAGCAGGAAGGCCAGGGGATCGGCCAGCGACTCCTCGTCCTCAACGATCAACACGCTGGTCATCGGTCTCGCTAATCCTCTCGGTCGTTCGAGTCACCTATGGACTCATCGGTTTCGGGATAGGCCGGGATCGACAACGTGAACGTCGACCCGGTGCCCGGCTGACTCCACAGCCGGATGGTTCCGTTGTGGTTGGCGGCCACATGTTTGACGATCGCCAGGCCCAGTCCGGTGCCGCCGGTGGCGCGCGAACGGGCCTTGTCGACCCGGAAAAACCGCTCGAAGAGCCGTCCCTGATCGGCTTTGGCAATTCCGATACCGCGGTCGGTGACCGCGATCTCGACGCTGCCGCCCCGCCGGCGCCGACTCACTGATACGCCGGATCCGTTGGGCGAGTACGCAATGGCATTCGACACCAGATTGGCGACGGCGGTCACGAGCAACGTCTGGTCGCCCAGGACCCGGTAGCCGGTCGGGTCGTCGGTGGTGATCGCGATGACGGCCTTGTCGGCGGCCACCTTGTGCCGCGACAGCGCCTCGGACACCACGGCGTCGACGTCGACGTCGCCCAGGTCGGGCAGCCGCTCGGCACCCTGCAGCCGGGACAGCTCGATCAGTTCGCCGACCATATCGGCCAGCCGCAGCGATTCGGCCACCATCTTGTCGGAGAAGCGACGCACCATGTCCGGGTCGTCGGCGGAGGCCTGGAGCGCTTCGGCGAGCACCCGCATGGCGCCCACCGGGGTCTTGAGCTCATGGCTGACGTTGGCCACAAAATCCCTGCGAGTCGCTTCCATCCTGGCGTGCTCGGACTGATCGTCGGCGTAGACGACGGCGAAGCGGCGGTCTTCAGCGGTCAGCGGCCGCACCAAGCCCCGCACCGAGATGCCCAGGCGTCCGGGGTGCGGCAGCTTGCGCGGCGACAGGTCGACTTCGATGGGCTGACCGGTGGCGAACACCTGCTCGGCAGCCCGCCAGGCCCGGTCGTCGAGGAGCCGGTCGCGCACGACACCGAGTTCGCCGGCACGGTCGTTGGCATAAACCACGTCGTTGAACGTGTCGACGACGACGATGCCGTTCGGCGATGCGGACACGATGTGCTGCAGCATCTGCGACACCGTCAGACCGGCCTGATCAGCCTCCCGGCGCCGCCGTTTCGCCACGATGCGGGGAGCGACCACGGCGGCCACCCCCGCACCGACGGTCAGTGCGAGCAACGCCACGACCGCCGTCAGCAGTAACGCCGACATCAAGCTCACGCGAAAAGCGTACGCACCCGGTGAACGTCAACCCAGCAGCGTGCGACCAAAACGGGACAAGTCACACCACCAAATACAGGTGTTCGGCTGTCGTTAACCCTCGGTAACCTGCTGTTCGTCCAGGCCACCCCGGCAAAACGGCGAGGAAAGCTACTTCTTGGCGCCCTGCGCGGCAACCGCGGCGGCCCCGGCAGCGGCGGCCTCGGGGTCGAGGTACTCACCGCCCGCGACGAGGGGCTTGAGGTTGTCGTCGAGTTCGTAGCGCAGCGGGATGCCGGTCGGGATGTTGAGGCCGACGACATCCTCATCGGACATCCCGTCGAGATGTTTGACCAGCGCACGCAGCGAGTTTCCGTGGGCCGCGATCAACACGGTCTTGCCGGCCCGCAGGTCGGGCACGATCGTCGCCTCGTAGTACGGAACGAACCGGGTCACCACGTCCTTGAGGCATTCGGTCAGCGGGCCGCCGCCGATCTCCGCGTAGCGCGGGTCGGCGTCCTGGCTGTACTCGCTGCCCTTCTCGATGGGCGGCGGCGGGGTGTCGTAGCTGCGCCGCCACGCCATGAACTGGTCTTCGCCGTACTTGTCCTTCGTGGCGGCCTTGTCCAGGCCCTGCAGTGCGCCGTAGTGCCGCTCGTTGAGCCGCCAGTCCCGGTGGACCGGGATCCAGTGCCGGTCGGCGGCGTCCAGCGCCAGGTTGGCGGTGGTGATCGCGCGGCGCAGCAGCGAGGTGTAGAGCACATCGGGCAGCAGTCCGTTCTCGACCAGCAGCTTGCCGGCGCGGACGGCCTCGGTACGGCCCTTCTCGGTGAGGTCGACATCGACCCATCCGGTGAACAGGTTCTTCTGGTTCCAGTCGCTCTCACCGTGGCGGAGCAGGATCAGCGTCGGCATGCGTGAGATCTTCTCACGGGCGCTCAGTCGTCGATCAGACGCTCATCTATCAGATGCTCAAAGGCCTTGAGGTTCTTCAGCGACTCACCGCGCGAGACCCGCCACTCCCACTCTTTCTGGATGGACGAGCGGAAACCCAGTTCCAGCAAGGTGTTGAAGTCGGAGTCGACGGCTTCGAGCACCTGCCCGAGCACCCGGTCGATCTCGTCGGCGGTGACCGCTTCCAGCGCCATCCGGCCGACGAGGTAGATGTCGCCGACGTTGTCGAGGGTGTAGGCCACCCCGTAGAGCCTGCGGTTGCGCTTGAGCAGGAACCGGTAGACACCTTCGAAATTCTCGTCGGGTTTGCGGCACACGAAGGCCTCGACGCGCACCGAATGCTCGCCGAGGCTCAGGATCGTGTTGGTCTTGAGCTTGCGCTCCCCCGGCAGTTCGACGATGAGACCGGGCAGGCCGCCGTGGGCGCCCTCATGCCGGTGGTAGACCAGTTCGTGTTCGTCGAGGGTGTCGGTGATCAGCTGTTCGACGCTCATGTCCGCACCCCGCGGCGCAGCGCGAACCGGCGTCCCGAACGGCGGGCGGCGGGCCTGCGATGCCGCGACCGGTAATCGCTCATCGCGTGGGCGTAGCTGTTCAGCAGGTCATCGACGGTGTGTGCCCAGGAGAACTGCGCGGCGTGGGCCGCGGCGGCCAGGCGCAACGGACCCGGATCACGCTGCAGCACCTCGTCGATCGCGGCCGCCCAGTCGTCGACGTCGTGCCCGTCGACCAGGGCGCCGCTGACACCGTCGGCCACCGCGACCGGCAGACCGCCGACCGCGGCGGCCACCACCGGTGTCCCGCAGGCCTGGGCCTCGATCGCGACCAGGCCGAAGGATTCGGAGTAGCTGGGCACCGCGACCAGATCGGCGGCGCGGTACACGGTGACCAGTTGTTCGCGGGACTGCGGGGGCAGGAACGTCACACGATCGGTGATACCCAGTTCGTCGGCCAGGCGAATCAGGGTGTCGGGCTCGGCCAGTCCGCTGCCGGAGGGGCCGCCGGCGACCAGCACCCGGACCCCGGGCAGTTTCGCGGCGGCACGCAACAACACGTCGGGTGCCTTGAGCGGCTGGATCCGGCCCACGAACGCGACCACCTGCTCGTGGGGCGCAATGCCGAGGACCGCCCGCGCCGCGTCGCGATCCCCGGGGGTAAAGGCATCCAGGTCGACCCCCGGATGCACCACATCGATACGCCCCGGATCGGCGTGGTGAAGCGAAACCAGTTGCTGTACTTCATGTTCGGTGTTCACGATGAGACGGTCGGCCTCGTCGACCACCTGCTGCTCCCCCACCGCACGCAGCGGTGGCTCGGGCAGGTCACCGGCGGCCAGTGCGGCGTTCTTCACCGCGGCCAGGGTGTGCGCGGTGTGCACGAGCGGCACCGCCCAGCGATCCCGGGCCAGCCAGCCGACCTGACCGGACAACCAGTAATGCGAGTGGACGACGTCGTAATAGCCGGGCTCATGGGTCGCCTCGGCGCGCAACACCCCCGCGGTGAATGCGCACAGCTGAGTGGGCAGGTCATATTTGTCCAGGCCCTCGAACGGCCCGGCCACCACGTTGCGCACCAACACTCCGGGCGCCACCGGCACCACCGGGGCATCCGACGACGAGGTGGCCCTGGTGAAAATCTCCACCTCGACGCCGCGCCGGGCCAACTGCAACGCCGTCTGCAGCACGTAGACATTCATCCCGCCGGCGTCACCGGTTCCCGGCTGCGCCAGGGGCGATGTGTGTACGGATATCACCGCAACGCGGCGGGGGATCTCGAGGTCTGTCGCTAGACGCACACTGTTATGTCTACACCGCGGCTATGCCGGGCCCGCTCGCCGACCGGCGGGTTTGAGCGCGCCGCATGGCGCCGATCGGATCGGCGTACAGGCCGCCCAGCGAAACGATGCCTGCGCTGGCCTCCTGGACCCGATTGCCGAACGCCGTCACCCGGATGTCGCGGGGTCCGAGCACCGAACGGCGTGTGACGGCCTCCTCGACGACGGGCAGCCCTTCGGGATATTCGGTGAAGGCCTGGCCACCGAGCACCAGATCATCGGGGTTGAGCAGGTCACGCAGCAATGCGACGGCCTCGCCGAGCACCCGGGCCCGATCGGCCAGCAGCTCGCGGGCCTTCTCGTTCCCCTGCCTGGCCGCGCGCAGCACCGCCGGCAGCGTCGAGGACGGGCCTTCGGCGGGGATGATTCGCAGCGCGCGGGCCGCGTTGAGCACCGCCTCGTCGCTCACCGTGGACTCCAACTGCCCTGAGCCGCCCAATAATTCGGACTGAGCGGGCAGGCCGGCAATCGTGCCGGGACCGCTGGCCGGGGTATGGACACGGCCGTCGATCGACAGCGCGTAGCCGACGGTTTCGCGGGCGTAGACGTAGAGGCTGGTCCGCGCCGGAGCCCCGGCGGTATCGGGGACGGCACGGCGTCCCCCCAGCAGCAGTTCGGCACCGGCCATCGCGTCGACGTGCGAGGCAACCGACACCGGCAGCGCCAGCGCTTCGGCGAGCACCGGGCCCACCGGTGCATCGGACCAGCCCAGCCGCGGGTGATCGAGATACCCGGTGGCACTGTCGACGACGCCGCCGGCGGCCACCCCCACCCATAGCGGGCGACGACGGTGCCAGCGGCTCAGGTAGCGGCGCGCGCTGGAGGCCAACGTGGCCAACGCCGCGGATGCCGATCCCGACGGGGTGGGCGTCTCGACCACGTCGAGCGTGCGACCGAACAGGTCGGTGGCCACGATGCTGGTGGTGCGCGCACCGATGTGGATACCGAGCGTGAGGTAGGGCTCGTGGTTGACCTCGACGGGTACGCGGGGCCGGCCGATGGCCCCCGAAACTGTGAGATCGGCCCGCTCACGCAGGATTCCGGCGTCGAGCAGTGCGGTGACCTGACGGTTGACGGTCGCGATGCTCAACTGCGTGTGCTGTGCGACGGCATCCCTGGCGATCGGCCCGCGGGTGCGGACCGCACTGAAGACGGATGCCACGGCGGCGTCGGGCACCCTCAGCGACGGGGCGACGATGTGCAGCAGCCGCGACTGCGGGTAGCGCGAGGCGGCGGATATCGGCCGGACCGTACGGGCGGAGCTGCGGCGAGGTGCGGCAATGGCGGTAGTCACGAGAATGGTCCTTACTGGTTGTCGGCGAGGTGGGGTGGGACCACACCTGTCGACTCAGCAGGACGGGAAAACGGTGTCCGGGTCAGTCAGGCGCGGCGGGGTGCGCGACAACAACACGCACGCCGCACGGAGCGGGACTGGAGATTCCGGGACATACGGAGAACTTAGCACGCCATCTACTGTTGGTCAGATGACGACACCACAGTCAGAAAAACGCGTGGCAGTGGTTACCGGCGCCAGCGCCGGAATCGGTGCCGCGACAGCCAGATCCCTTGCCACCCTGGGCTTCCACGTCATCTGCGCGGCCCGCCGGGCCGATCGGGTCCAGTCGCTGGCCGAGGAGATCGGCGGCACCGCGATTGTGGCGGACGTCACCGACCAGGACTCGGTCGACGCCCTGGCGGCCCAGTTGGATCGGGCGGATGTGCTGGTGAACAACGCCGGCGGGGCCAGGGGGCTGGAATCCGTCCTGGACGCTGACCTGGAGCATTGGCAGTGGATGTGGGAAACCAACGTGCTCGGCACCCTGCGGGTCTCCCGGGCGCTACTGCCCAAGCTCATCGCCTCCGGCGACGGCCTGATCGTCACCGTCACCTCGATCGCGGCACTGGAAACCTATGACGGCGGCTCGGGATACACCGCGGCCAAACACGCCCAGGGCGCCCTGCACCGCACACTGCGCGGTGAACTACTCGGAAAACCGGTGCGGCTCACCGAGATTGCACCGGGCGCCGTCGAGACCGAGTTCTCGTTGGTGCGCTTCGACGGCGACCGGGAACGCGCCGACAACGTGTACCGGGGCATCACCCCGTTGGTGGCCGAGGACGTCGCCGAGGTGATCGGGTTCGTCGCGTCACGCCCGTCACACGTCAACCTCGATCAGATCGTGATCCGGCCGCGCGATCAGGCCCCACACGGAAGGTTCAACCGCACCTGATGACCCGAAAGTGACGCAGCTGTCGTTGGCGCGACGTCACAACGACCACCGCGTCGCTTTCGGCGCGAGGTTCTAACCGCCGGGGCCTGGGGCAGGCTTCGGCGGCGTCGTGGTCGTGGGAATGCCGGAAAGGGTCGGAGCGTCCGTCGGCGTCGCCGGGGCAGTCGCAGGCAGATTCGCCGGCGAATCCTGCGTCGACAGCGCGGACATGGACTTCCACTCGCTCCAGTCCACCGCCCAGTCCCAGAGATCGCCGTCGGCGTAGGACAGATCGATCCGGGTACCGGTCACCTCGACCGGGTCGCCGTACATCGCGCTGTTGAAGTACTGCTGAGAGTCCTCCAGGTTCAGGTTGATGCAGCCGTTGGTCACATTGGTGTTGCCCTGCGAACCGATGCTGTTGGGGTTGCAGTGGATGAACTCGCCGTTGTTGGAGATCCGCACCGCGAAACGTTCGTGCACATTGCTGTACCCGGCGGCGGGGTTGGTCATCCAGAAGTCCTCGTACTTCTCGGTGACCACGTGGATACCGCTGCGCGTGACGTTGCGGTCCAGGTCACCCTCGCCGTAGCTGCACGCGAAGTCCATGATCACCGCGCCTGCCCCGTCGAGCACCTGGATGCGGTGACTGGATGCCTCGGCCTTGACCACCTGGCGACGCCCGATCTCGATGTCGAGCGTCGAGTCGGCCGCACCGTAGGCGCCATCGCCGAAGCTGACGCCGTACAGCGGCGCCTTGACGCTGACCTTCGTTCCGGTCGGGTAGTACTCCCGGGTCCGCCAGTGCACGCGCGAGCCACCGGCCTCGTCGGGCAGCCAGGCCCAGCCGCCCTCGACGGACGGAGTGGTGGTGACCTGAAGGGCTTTTTCGACGGTCGCCCGGTACTTGTCGTCGATCGCGGCGTCGAACTGCAGGATGATCGGCGCGGCCACACCGACGACCTGTCCGTCGGCGAGCTGGAACTGACCGTTGACCTGTTTCTGCGGGGCAACGGTCGAGAACGTGCCCTGCAGCGATTCGGCCTTGCCGTCCGACCCCACCACCGAGCCCGCCCACGTGTAGGTGGATTCGTAGCCGAGTGGCTCGGTGACAGTGAACGCGGTGCGATCGCTGTTGAATTTGCCGGCAACCACCTTGCCGTTGGCGTTGGTCAGGCTGACGCGCTGAAACACGCCGTTCTCGACCTTCACTCCGGCCGGCGCCGTCGGCAGCACGTCCTCGGAATCGGCGGCAGGCTCGTACGTCACCGTCGGTGCGTTCTCCTTCACCTCAGGTGCGGAGACCGACGATTCACCCGAGCAGGCAGCCAACAGTCCGGCGCCCATTCCGACGGTCAACACCGTCAGGGCACGCCGCCGATTGAACAGCGGCGCGCCCGCCTCTATATCACCGGCAGGGCTCACGTGGATCTACGGTACTGATAGATCGCACCCAAACAGAATCGGTTCGGGCTGCAGCGTGATCCCGAAGCGGTCCCGAACACCCTTTTGCACCGCCCTGGCCAGGGCAATCACATCGGCGGTGTTCGCCTCGCCACGATTGGTCACAGCCAGCGCATGCTTGGTCGACAGCCGTGCCGGAGCACCGTCACCGGGGTACCCCTTACCGAACCCGGCGTGCTCGACGAGCCAGCCCGCCGCGAGCTTGACCCCGTCGGGTGCGGGGTAGTTCGGCACGGACGACTGCGCCGCCTCCGGGTCGTTCTGGAAACCGGCCTGCACCCGCTCGAAGTCGGCCTGCGACACCACCGGGTTGGTGAAGAACGACCCGACGCTCCAGGTGTCGTGGTCTTGCGCGTCGAGGACCATCCCTTTGCCAGCGCGCAACTGCAGCACGATCTGGCGAACCCGCATCGGGTCGGCACGCTCCCCCGGTTCGACACCCAGCGCGGTGGCCAGTTCGCGGTAACGCAGCGGTGCGCTCCGTCCAGCCTGATCAAGGGTGAACTCGACCTCGAGCACGATGACGGCATCGGAGTGTTTGAGGATGCTGGTGCGGTAGCCGAACTTGAGCTCTTCCGGTGCAGCCCAACGGACTTCACCTGTGCGCCGGTCGAGCAGCCGGACCCTGCTGATGGTGTCGGCGACCTCGGCCCCGTAGGCACCCACATTCTGCACCGGGGTGGCCCCGGCCGATCCCGGTATCCCGGAAAGGCATTCGAGCCCGCCCAACCCGTGCTGCAGCGCGGCGACGACGACGTCGTCGAACACGGCACCGGCCTCGGCGCGCAGCCGGTCACCCTCCACGGTGATCGCGGTGTTGGCCACGCGCACCACGGTGAGGTCCGGCATGGTGTCGGCCAGGTCATCGGCCAGCACCACGTTCGATCCGCCGGCGAGCACCAGGATCGGATCAGATACCGCGCGCAGCACATCGATGAGCTGATCGGTGCTCGTGCAGGTGAGCACCCTGCGCGCCACCGGTCCGACCCGCAGGGTGGTCAGCGGGGCCAGCGCAACCGACTCGGCGACTGCGACACCGGCAACATACGAACTGACCACGGGCCGTAACGGTAGCGTGACCAGCTATGCCGCGATCATTCGACATGGCCACCGACTACGAGGGCAGCGTCGAACAGGTCCACCGGGCATTCGGTGACGAACAGTATTGGCTGGCCCGGCTGGCCGATTCCGGGGCCGACGAGACCGCGCTGGATGCGTTGACCGTGACCGACGACGGCGAAATCACGGCGGTCACCACCCAGACCCTGCGCGCCAACCAGCTGCCCGGGCTGGTGTCGCAGTTTCACCGCGGCGATCTGAACATCCGGCGCGAGGAGCATTGGCAGCCGGTCCGTCACGGCACGTCACACGGCACGGTGCAGGGCTCCGTCGCCGGGGCACCGGTATCGCTGTCCGGAACCGCGACGCTTGCCCCGACCGACAGCGGGTCCCGGCTGTCGGTGCACATCACGGTCGAAGTCAAGGTGCCGCTGGTCGGCGGCAAGATCGAGAGTTTCATCGGCACGCAGTTGGTCGACCTTCTGACCGCCGAGCAACGCTTCACCTCGGGGTGGATCACCGATCACCGGTGAGCCCGGCGGTACCTTCGATAACCATGAGCCGATCCCGGCAGACGACGTTGCCGTTCGACGCACCCGTCGAAACCATTTACGCCGTATACGCGAACGCCACGTACTGGCAGGCACTGATGGACCGGTACGACGACCTCACACCCGGTAAATCCGACCTCACGGCCTTCAACGCCGACGAGAGCGGCATCGAGGTCGAGTTTCGGCAGGTTCTGCCGCGCGCGGAGATGCCCGCGCTCCTGCGGTCGGTGATCCCGGTCGACATGGCCATCACCCGCAAGCAGTATTTCGGCCCCATCGACCCGAACGGCGCGGACCGCACGAACGGCCACTACACCGCGTCGGTGTCACACGTCCCGGGCCGGCTCGACGGCCGCTATGTGCTCGCCGGGGTCTCGACAGGCAGCCAGCTGCAGGTCGACAGCACGTGCAAGGTGCCGATGCCCCTGGTCGGAGGCAAACTCGAAGACCTGGTCCTGCAGTCCGTCAACGACGTGTTCACCATCGAGGGGGCGTTCACCGCTGAGTGGATCGCCGAGCACGTCTAAACCCGTCGGCGCGGTCACCCGGGGCACCACCGGGTACAACCGGCTGCGCCGCAGTGACCGTTGGCTGGTGCATTCGCCGAGGGTGCGCAGCGTGCTGCGGGCCGCCGCCGATCCGCTGGTGGTCGACCTCGGGTACGGCGCGTTGCCGGTGACGACACTGGAATTGGCCGCCCGGCTGCGCATGATCCGCGCCGATACCCGAGTGGTGGGCCTGGAGATCCACCCCGAACGCGTGGCCACCGCACGCGCGTTGGCCGGCGGCAGCGACGTGCACTTCGCCCTCGGCGGGTTCGAGTTGGCCGGGCTGCGTCCGGTGCTGGTGCGGGCGTTCAACGTGTTACGTCAGTACCCGGTCGAGGCGGTGCCCGAGGCCTGGGCGGCGATGTCGCGCCGGCTCGCGCCCGGTGGGCTGATCATCGACGGAACCTGCGACGAGTTGGGCCGCAGATGCTGCTGGGTGTTGCTGGACGCGGACGGGCCGGTGAGCCTGACCCTGGCATGTGATCCGCTGCGCATCGAGCGTCCGTCGGATCTGGCCGAACGGCTGCCCAAGGTGTTGATCCACCACAACGTCGAAGGACAGCCCATCCACGCGTTGCTCGGTGCGGCCGACCGCGCCTGGGCCAGCGCAGCCGGGCACGGGGTGTTCGGACCGCGGGTGCGCTGGCGGGCCATGGTGGAGTTGTTGCGCGCCGAGGGGCTTCCCGTCGCCGCGCCGCGCCGCCGGTTGCGTGACGGGGTGCTCACAGTCCCGTGGGCAGCCGTGGCGCCGGCCACGCATTAGGCACCGTGGCGCCACTAAGCTGAACCGCATGCGAATCGCCCTGGCGCAGATCGCGGCCGGTACGGATCCGTCGTCGAATTTGGCGCTGGTCGATGAGTACACGCGGCGGGCCGCCGCTGACGGTGCCCGGTTGGTGTTGTTCCCCGAGGCCACGATGTGCCGGTTCGGGGTGCCGCTGGGCCCCGTCGCCGAGGACCTCGACGGGCCGTGGGCGACGGCGGTGCGCGATATCGCCGCGCAGGCCGGGGTCGTCGTGGTGGCCGGGATGTTCACCCCCTGCCAGGACGGGCGGGTCACCAACACTCTGATCGCCACCGGCCCCGGAGTGGACGCGCATTACCACAAGATCCATCTCTACGACGCCTTCGGTTTTACCGAATCGCGCACTGTGGCACCGGGTTTCGAGCCGGTGACGATCACCGTCGACGGCGTCACCGTCGGCCTGAGCACCTGCTACGACATCCGGTTCCCGGAGCTGTACGTGGAGCTGGCCCGCCGCGGCGCCCGGCTGATCACCGTGCACGCCTCCTGGGGATCGGGACCCGGCAAGCTGGAGCAGTGGACCCTGCTGGCCCGGGCCCGCGCGCTGGACACCACCGGATTCATCGCCGCGGTGGGCCAGGCCTATCCGGGCGATGACATCGCCAAGGTCGGACCGACGGGTGTCGGCGGCAGTCTGGTGACCTCCCCCACCGGCGAGGTTCTCGCCGCGGCCGACGCCGAGGAGCAGTTACTGGTCTACGACGTCGACCTCGATGCCGCCAACCAGGTCCGCGACACCATCGCAGTGCTGCAGAACCGCTCACAGTTCGCTCAGTCCGGTAGGGCACAATCGCTGGGGTGACCGATCCCTGGGCTCGCCCAACCGACCAGTCCTCGCCGGCCCCTTCGGGGGACCTGCCGCCGCAGCCACCATCGCCGGACCAGCCCGAGCAGCCGGCGCCCGACGCTCAGCGGCCGCAGGACACGTCGGCACTGGCGAAGGTCAGGAAGCTGCTGTCGGATCCGTTGTCGGTGGTACTGGTCTTCGTGATCGTGCTGGCACTGGTCGCTGCCGGTGTGCTCGGCGGTGAGCTGTATGCCCGCAACCGTGCCGACAAGATCGTCGCCTCGATCGTGGAATGCGTCGTCGGGGACGGCGCGAAGGCCACATTCGATCCGCTGCCGCCGTTCCTCATGCAGCACGTGACGGGTCACTACACCAACATCAACGTCGAGACCGCGGGCAACCAGATCCGTGAGGCCAAGGGCATGAAGGTCAAGCTGGACATCCGGGACGTGCGGGTGAAGGAGACCGCCGACGCCAGCGGCACCGTGGGCTCGCTGGTCGCCAACATCGACTGGAGCACCGACGGCCTCCGCCAGACCGTCGGCGACCTGGTCCAGCTGCCGTTCATCGGCTCGGCGATCTCGGATGTGCGGACCAACCCGGCCAAGGGCACCATCGAACTCAAAGGCCTGCTCGGCACGATCACGGCCAAGCCCACAGTGGTCAACAAGGGCATCTCGCTGCAGATCGTCGACCTGAGCGCGATCGGCCTGTCCTGGCCGCGGGAGACCCTGCAGCCGATCCTGGACAAGTTCACCGCCCAGCTGACCGAGGACTATCCGATGGGGATCCACGCCGACAGCGTGCAGGTCACCGACAGCGGCGTGCAGGCGAAGTTCTCCGCGACGAACGCGTCGATGCCCAAGCCCACCGACGACCCCTGCTTCGGCAAGCTCTAGCTCAGCCCTGACCGGCGAGGCCGTCGAGCACCGTGCGGGTGCCCGACAGGCCGAGCCGGGTGGCCCCGGCGTCGAGCATCGCCACCGCCACCGCGGCGGTGCGGATGCCGCCGCTGGCCTTGACCCCGATGCCGCCACCCACCGCGCGCGCCATCAGTTCGACGGCGCGGGTGGAGGCACCCCCGCTGGGGTGGAAGCCGGTGGAGGTCTTGACGAAGTCGGCCCCGGCCCCGACAGCGGCCCGGCACACGTCCTGCAACAACGCCTCGCCGGCGAACTCCAGCAACGCGGCGGACTCGACGATCACCTTGAGCGTGGCGCCGGGCACTGCCGCGCGCACCGCGGCAACCTCGGCGGCGGTCGCGTCCAGGTCGCCGCTCAGCGCGGCCCCCACGTCGATCACCATGTCGATCTCGACGGCGCCCGCGGCCACGGCCAGTTGCGATTCGCGGGCCTTGATCTCGGCCAGGTGTTTACCGGACGGAAAGCCGGACACTGCGGCCACCGCCAGGCCGGACGGGGCGACCGCGGCCGCGGCAGCCACCAGCGTCGGCGACACGCATACCGAGAACACCCCGAGGTCGGCGCCCTCGGCCACCAGTTTCTCGACGTCGACCACGGTGGCTTCCGGCTTGAGCAGGGTGTGGTCGACCAGTGCGGCCACCTGAGCCCGGGTATAGCTGCCCATCAGAACGGTTCCTCGCTGCCGCCGGGATTGCATCCGCTGGCCAGCATCACCTCGGGAGCGACCTCGGGCCGCCACGGCTCCAGATTCCAGCTGGTCTTACCCGGTTCGGCCAGCTCGGCGAACGTCCAGTGACACAGGAACTGCTCACGCATCCCGGGAAGGTCGGCATCCGGAGACAGGGCCAGCACCTGGGCCCAGGCCTGATCGGCCTCCACGGCGTGACCCGGCTGACGGGCCAGCGCCCGCGCGGCGTCGCTGGGATAGACGCGCAGGCTGGACAGGTCGCCCCATTTCGCCCATTCGACGTGGTCCACATAGCTGTGCTCGAGGCCGGGGTCGGCGGCTGCGGAGGGCACGAAGGTCAGTGTCGCGCCCAGCGCGAAGCACGCCGCGCCGAGTGCGGCCAGTGGCGAACGCATCGGGTCAGCGCGACTTTCCCTGGATTTCGAGCAGTTTGGGCCGCACATCGACGAGATAGACACCGGTGGCGCAGGCCGCGATGACAGGGATGAACACCCCACCCACCAGCAGCGTCAGCACCGCGCTCACACCCAGGATGGCCAGCCATACCGGCTTGGTGAGCTTGCCGATGGCGGTATAGGCGTCGGGCCGCTGCATGGCCGCATGCACGAAGGCGTACACGGCCACGAGAACGACCAGATAACCGAGCACCAAAATAATGAGGCCCGCAAGGTTGGCGAGTTGCACCTCACCAGCCTATGCGGGCCTCATCGTCAGCGTCGACCGCCCGGGGCTCAAGTCCCCGTAAATACGGTCGACACCGGCATTACTTCTGGGTGACCTTCTTGGCCGGAGCCGCGGTCTTCTTGGCGGCCGGGGTGGCAGCCTTCTTGGCGGCCGGGGTGGCGGCCTTCTTGGCCGGCGCGGCCTTCTTGGCCGGAGCGGCCGGAGTGGCCGGGGCAGCCTTCTCGGCCTTCTTCGGCAGCTCGACGCCGACCAGCTTGGCGGCACGCTCGCCCACCGCGCGGGTCTGGGTCGCCACGGTGCCCAGGGCCTCCTGGGTCAGCTCGACGGCCTGGTCGGTGTAGCCCTCGACCCGGTTGGCGGCTTCCTCGATGGCCGGCTGGCTGCGCAGGCGCTCCAGCGCCGCCTCGCCACGCTCGACCAGCTTGTTGTAGGTCGCGGTGGCCTGATCGGCGTAGCCCTCGGCGGCCTTGCGCAGCTCGTCGGAGTTCAGCTTCTCGCGCAGCTCGCCGAACTGGGCCGGCAGCTCTTCCTGCAGCTTGTTCAGGCGGGCACGGCTCTCCTCGACGCGAGTCTCGGCGTCGGTGCGGGCATCCTCGGCACGCTCACGCAGGCTGGCGACGATCTCGTTGACCGTGGCCAGGGCCAGATCGGCAGCGCCGACGGCGGCCAGCAGCGGGGCCTTGAGGTCTTCGATGGTGGGCTGAGTCTTCTCGGTCATGCGAATTTCCTTTCCCAGGATGGACTTTCGTGCGATTGGTTATCGGTTAGCTGATGAGGTGTCAGTCAGTCGGTTCAGATGTCTGCTCCTCATCTGCTTCGGCTTCGTTCTGCTGCCGGAACGATGTGTAGATATCGAGCAGTACCTGCTTCTGCCGCTCGGTGATCGCCACGTCGTTCACGATGGCGTCGCGGACCTCACTGGGCTCGCTGGGCTCCAAGATCCCGGCACGCACATAGAGGACCTCGGCGGACACCCGAAGCGCCTTCGCGATCTGGTTGAGCACGTCGGCGGAAGGTTTCCGCAACCCTCGTTCGATCTGGCTCAGGTAGGGGTTGCTGACGCCGGCCTTCTCGGCCAACTGCCGAACCGATACCTGTGCCGCCTCACGCTGGGCCCGGATGAAGCTTCCGATGTCCTGCGCAGCGCTGGAGACAACCGCCGCGAGATTTTCGTCTTGCGCCATGTCATTCCCCTCGTAGGCCGTGTATCCGTTAACGACGAAATTCACGCTACGACGGGGTGCTAACTTTTGCAAGCACTAGTTAGCGCAGGTCAGAAGAGTAGTTGGGCTACCGAATAGATGATCAGGCCCGCCAACGCCCCCACCACCGTGCCGTTGATCCGGATAAATTGCAGGTCACGGCCCACATGAAGCTCGATCCGGCGGCTCGCCTCGTCCGCATCCCAGCGTTCGATGGTCTCGGTGATGATTGCTGTGATCTCGGTCCCATACTCTGCGACCAGGTGTTTCGCCCCTCTGATGATCCAGCTGTCGACCTTGTCGCGTAGCTCGACGTCGTCCCGCAGCGACTCCCCGATGCGCATCACCGAGTCCGCGATCCGGGTGCGCAGCGCCGAGGACGGGTCGTCCACCGACTCCAGGATGATCCGCTTGGCCGCCGCCCACGCCGTCTCGGCTGCCCGCGCCACCTCGTCGCGGCCCATGATCTGTTCCTTGACGTTCTCGGCGCGCTGAATCGTCGCCTCGTCGTTCTGCAGGTCGTCGGCGAACTCGAACAGGAACCGGGTGGCCGAGCGGCGCAGCTCGTGGTCGGGGTTGCGGCGCACCTTGTCGGTGAAGTCCATCAGCTCCCGATGGATCCGCTCGCCCACCAGGTGGTCCACCCAGCGCGGCGACCATGTCGGCGAATCCCTCTCGATCACGCGCTCGATCACCTCACCGGAGTTCAGCGACCACTGGAACGCCCGATCACACAACAGCTGGATCAGTGCTTCCTGACGACCCTCCTGCAGCAGGGTGGACAGCACTCGGCCGATCGGCGGACCCCATTTCGGGTCGGCGATGCGCTTGACGATCATCCGGTCCAGCACGTGCTGGACATCCTCGTCGCGCAGCATCTCGACCCCGACCCGCAGCACGGTCGACGCCTCGGCGGCCACCCGCTCGGCATGCGGACGGTCGCACAGCCACTTGCCCAACCGGCCCGCCACCTCGGCGTCGTGCAGTTTGGTCGCGATCACCTCAGGAGACATGAAGTTCTCCCGGACGAACGCGCCCAACCCCTCGCCCAGCTGGTCCTTCTTGCGCTTGATGATGGCCGTATGCGGGATCGGTATACCGAGTGGATGCTTGAACAACGCCGTCACCGCGAACCAGTCGGCGAGCGCGCCGACCATGCCGGCTTCGGCGGCCGCGCGAACATACCCGATCCATGGCGCCGGACCCGCTCCCCGCGACTGCGCCCACGTGCACAAAAGGAAGATCACGGTAGCCCCGACCAGGAAGCTCAGCGCAACCAGCTTCATGGTCCGCAAACCCCGTAGACGTTCGGCGTCGGCAGCGCTGTCCGCACCGGCCAGCGTCTCGGCAAAACTCTGCCGTGGGCCCGTATTCACGCGGACTCCCGTGTCGTTTCGATGTGCCACGTTTCCATCTTGCGCTATCGCCGCGCCTGACGGCCTGACCCTCAGGCCGGTATCCGCAGATTCGCCGTAGTATCAAGTGGAACTAGGGAATGGGACTACTGCGACTGTGGCACAGCAGACTCCGCCGGCGACGGTGAAGACCGATGGACGCAAGCGTCGCTGGCACCAGCACAAGGTGGAGCGGCGCAACGAGTTGGTAGACGGCACCCTGGAAGCGATCCGGAGCCGAGGCAGCAACGTCAGCATGGACGAGATCGCCGCCGAGATCGGCGTGTCCAAGACCGTGCTGTACCGCTACTTCGTCGACAAGAACGACCTCACCACCGCCGTGATGATGAGGTTCGCCCAGACCACCCTGATCCCCAACATGGCTGCGGCCCTGTCCTCGAACCTCGACGGTTTCGACCTCACCCGCGAAATCATCAAGGTGTACGTGGAAACCGTTGCGGCCGAACCTGAGATCTATCCGTTCGTGATGGCCAACAACTCGGCCAGCAAGAGCAAAGCCGTCGCCGATTCCGAGCAGATCATCGCGCGCATGCTGGCCGTGATGCTGCGCCGCCGGATGGCCGGGGCCGGCATGGACACCCGCGGCGCCGAGGCGTGGGCGTTCCACACCGTCGGCGGGGTACAGCTGGCCACCCACTCGTGGATGTCGAACCCACGGATGCCAGCCGACGACCTGATCGACTACCTCACCATGCTGTCCTGGAACGCGCTGCGCGGCATCGTCGAAGTCGGCGGCTCGCTGGAGAAGTTCAACTCACTGCCACACCCGTCACCGGTTTTGCCGCCACAACTGCTTGACTGAACGGGTGACCGACAAGGACCTGCCTGCGCAGTGGACCCACGAACCACACGATCAACTGGTTTTCCGTCCGGGCGACCAAGTTGCGCGCATCGAAGCCAACGGCACTCCCGGATTCCGCGGCAACAAGAACGATGCGCCCACCCTGCAGACCGAGCGCAATCTCAGGCTGGCCTCGCTGCAGGAAATGCTCTACGCCCGCTCCAAGAGCGGTGACGACAACCGCTCGATTCTGCTGATCCTGCAGGGCATGGACACCGCAGGCAAAGGCGGCATCGTCAAACATGTTGTGGGAGCCGCAAATCCGCAGGGCATACGGTACACCAGCTTCGGCAAACCGACGGAGGAGGAGCGGGCCCACCACTATCTGTGGCGGATTCGCAACGCCCTTCCGCCGGCCGGACACATCGGAGTGTTCGACCGTTCGCACTACGAGGACGTGCTGATCGTCCGCGTACACAACCTGGTGCCACCGGATGTCTGGGGCGCCCGGTACGACGAGATCAACGCCTTCGAACGCGAATTGGTCGATGCCGGAACCACCCTGGTGAAGGTGGCCATGTTCGTCTCACTCGCCGAGCAGAAGCAGCGGCTGGCCGAGCGGCTCGAACGGCCCGAAAAGTACTGGAAATACAACCCGGCCGACATCGACGAGCGCCTGCTGTGGCCCAAGTACCAGGACGCCTACCAGGCCATGCTGGAGAAGACGTCGACCGACTACGCACCCTGGCACATCGTGCCGTGCGACAGGAAGTGGTACAGCCGGCTCGCCATCACCGAACTGCTCATCGAGGCGCTCAAGGGCCTCAACATGTCGTGGCCGCCGCCGGACTTCGACGTCGAGGCGGAGAAGAAGCGGCTGGCTGAGGCCTAGCTTCTCGCACAAACAAAAGCGCCCCCGACCGTGTCGGGGGGCGCTTTTGGAAAGAAACTACTTGACCAGCGTGAACTGGCCGATGTTGGTGATGCCGCGATGGAAGAAGTCGGCGCAACCGGTCAGGTACTTCATGTACCGGTCGTAGACCTCCTGGCCCTGCATGGCAATGGCCTCATCCTTGGCCGCCTCGAGGTTGGCCGCCCACATGTCCAGCGTCCGCGCGTAGTGCGGGCGCAGCAGGTGGGTGCGCTCCAGCTTGAACCCCGAGCCGTCGGCGAGCTTCTCGATGTCCTCGACCGCGGGCAGCTGCCCGCCGGGGAAGATCTCCTCGCCGATGAACTTCATGAACTTCAGATCGCTGATCGTCAGCTTGATGTTGTTCTCGCGGAAGAACTGCTGGGTGTGCGCCAGGATCGTGTGCAGCAGCATCCGGCCGCCGTCCTCCGGCAGGATGCTGTAGGCCCGCTCGAAGAACACCGGGTAACGCTCCTGCTTGAACGCCTCGAACGCGCCGATGGACACGATGCGGTCGACGGGCTCGTTGAACTCTTCCCAGCCCTGCATCCGGATCTCGACGCTGCGGTTGGTGTCGATCTTGGCCAGCCGCGCCCGGGCATTCTCCGACTGTTCCTTGCTCAACGTGATGCCGATGACATTGACGTCGAACTCGGTGAGCGCGCGCTCCAGCGCACCGCCCCAGCCGCAGCCGATGTCGAGCAGGGTCATGCCCGGCTTGAGGTCGAGCTTGCCCAGAGCCAGGTCAAACTTGGCGTTCTGCGACTCCTCGAGGTTCATGTCCTCGCGCTCGTAGTAACCACAGGTGTAACCCATGGTCGGTCCGAGCCAGAGGGCGAAGAAGTCATTCGAGATGTCGTAGATCGACTGCGACTCCTCGTAGTACGGAGCAAGATCGGACTCGGCGTTAGACATACGAAAAATTACCTCTTTGCGTTTCTGCTGCTGACGACCATAGGTTTGGGGTCGACACATGTATTTACATGCAGACTCTATCGAGCGAGCCAGCACGCTCTACTGTGGGTAGACTAGCTAAGCCTTGGGCATAGTGCCAGCTAGGCCATTCTCAGTACTTGTAGAAGCCCTGGCCCGATTTTTTGCCCAGCTGCCCCGCCTCGACCATGCGCAGTAGCAGCGGCGGCGCGGCGTAAAGCGGCTCTTTGAACTCGTCAAACATCTTGTCGGCGATGAGCTTGAGGGTGTCCAGCCCGACCAGATCGGACAGCCGCAGCGGCCCCATCGGGTGCGACAACCCGGCCACCACTGCTTTGTCGACATCGTCAATTGTGGCAAAGCCACCCTCGACCATCCGGACCGCCGCCAAGAGGTAGGGAACCAGCAACGCGTTGACCACGAAACCGGACCGGTCAGAACAACGCACAACCTGTTTGCCGAGAACCGTGCCGGCGAATTCCTCGACACGCGCGGCGGCGGCCTCGTCGGTGGTCAGGGCGGTGATCAATTCAACTAGCGGCAACACCGGAACCGGGTTGAAAAAGTGCAGGCCCAGCACCCTGGCAGGATTCTGGGTAGCCGCTGCGAGTTTCATGATCGGGATGCTCGAGGTGTTGGACGCGAGCACCGCATCGGGGTCGGTGATCACGCGATCCAGTTCGGCGAAGATCTTCGTCTTGACGTTCTCGTCTTCGATCACGGCCTCGATGACCAGTTGCCGGTCGGCCAGATCGGCCAGGTCGGTGGTGAACTTCAGCCGCGACAAGGCGGCGTCCTTCTCCCCCGCGGTGATCTTGCCCGCACTGACTCCGCGCTCCAACGATTTGGTGATCCGGTTGCGTCCGGCGGTCACGAAGGCGTCGGCGGTGTCGAACACCAGCACGTCGACGCCGGCACGCGCGGACACCTCGGCGATCCCGCCGCCCATCTGGCCGGCACCGATCACACCTACACGCTCAATTTGATTAGTCACTGCTTCACTTTCTCAATACTCGAACAACGCAACAGGCCCCGCCCAAGAATTCTGAGCGGGGCCTGCGCTGTCAACCTTTAGCGGTCGAAGGTCAGTGGAACTGACCCTCTTCGGTGGAACCGGCCAGCGCAGTGGTCGAGCTGGTCGGGTCAACCGTGGTGGCGATCCGGTCGAAGTAGCCGGCGCCGACCTCACGCTGGTGCTTGGTGGCGGTGTAACCGCGCTCCTCGGCGGCGAACTCGCGCTCCTGCAGCTCGACGTAGGCCTTCATCTGCTCGCGGGCGTAACCGTGGGCCAGATCGAACATCGAGTAGTTGAGGGCGTGGAAGCCGGCCAGCGTGATGAACTGGAACTTGAAGCCCATCGCGCCCAGCTCGCGCTGGAACTTGGCGATGGTGTCGTCGTCCAGGTGCTGCTTCCAGTTGAACGAAGGCGAGCAGTTGTAGGACAGCATCTGGTCCGGGAACTCGGCCTTGACGCCCTCGGCGAACTTCTTCGCGAGCTCGAGGTCCGGGGTGCCCGTCTCCATCCAGATGAGATCCGAGTACGGCGCGTAGGCCTTCGCGCGGGCGATGCACGGCTCGAGGCCGTTCTGCACGCGGTAGAAGCCTTCCTTGGTGCGCTCACCGGTGATGAACGGGCGGTCGCGCTCGTCCACATCGGAGGTGATCAGGGTGGCGGCCTCAGCATCGGTACGGGCGATGACCAGGGTCGGCACGTCGGCGACGTCGGCAGCCAGGCGGGCCGAGGTCAAGGTGCGGATGTGCTGCTGGGTGGGGATCAGCACCTTGCCACCGAGGTGGCCGCACTTCTTCTCCGAAGCCAGCTGGTCTTCCCAGTGCGAACCGGCGACACCAGCGGCGATCATGGCCTTCTGGAGCTCGTAGACGTTGAGCGCACCACCGAAGCCGGCCTCACCGTCGGCGACGATCGGGGCGAGCCAGTTCTCGACCGAGGTGTCGCCCTCGACCTTGGCGATCTGGTCGGCGCGCAGCAGCGCGTTGTTGATGCGGCGGACGACCTGCGGCACCGAGTTGGCCGGGTAGAGGCTCTGGTCGGGGTAGGTGTGGCCGGACAGGTTGGCGTCACCGGCGACCTGCCACCCGGACAGGTAGATGGCCTTCAGGCCGGCGCGGACCTGCTGCACGGCCTGGTTGCCGGTCAGCGCGCCCAGCGCGTTGACGAAGTCCATGTCGTGGAGCTGCTCCCACAGCACCTCGGAGCCGCGGCGGGCGAGGGTGTTCTCCTCGACGACGGAGCCCTGCAGGGCAACCACGTCGGCCGGGGTGTAGGTACGGGTGATGCCCTTCCAGCGGGGGTTGTGATCCCAGTCGTGCTGGATCTGCTCCGGTGACTTGGGGGTGCCCACGGTCGACATAGGACTGCTCCTTCGGTTTGGTTCGACCGCCGCGTCGCGCCTCATTAATTGCTAACGCCGCAGCAGCTTCACTGGTGTGCTAATCCGAAGATGTCACAACCCATATCCGCAGGTCCACCCGTTTCAGTTGCCAAGTTTCGCCAAAGCGCTTAGTTAACTTGCAAAGGTTGCGAAGAAATATGATGGCTGTACCGGTTCAGAAGCTACCGACGGGTAGCTCAAAGCCGCAGGTCAGTACGCTCGTACTGTTAAACCCGGCAGGGTTAGAGCGAGAACAGTGATGCGATCGCTTTTGTCTCGTCGCCGACGGCATATGTGAGCGTTCTAACAGTGCGGTCGGAGAGGTCTTCGCCGAATTTGTCGGTCGACCCGGCCGGGTGAACGTGCGACAGGATCTCGAGCTTCTCGCCGAGGGCCACCGCGGCATCATGCTCGATGGTGACCCGCAGCGGCTTCTCCAGCAGCTCGGGGTGGGAGTACAGATAGTCCTCGATCACCGTCCAGTAGACCGAGTTGTTCATGTGGTCGAACAGGTCGATGTCGGACACCCGCACCGGGTACTCACGGATCTCGGCGGCCTCCTCACGACTGCCGGCCTTGAGATAGGACTTCCACCGCAGCCGCGATTCGTCGGTGGTGCGGCGCAGGCCCGACAGGAAGTCGTCGGAGATGCGGGAGGGCCCCTGCGTCTCCCGGTTGATGTGGATCCAGAAAGCCTCGGACTCCATCAGCCCGCCCTTGCGCCCGTCGATGCGCACCCGCATCTCGCACCATCGGTTGGACGTTCCCGAACACCACCGCCGCATCCGCAGTATGTCGCTGCCCTCGATGGGCTGGATCAGATCGATCATCGTGCGCCGCACGATCCACGCGGGGTGGACGTCTTCGTAGCCCATCTCCCGCAGTTGGTCCTGGCCGACGTCCTGAATGTGCCGGCAGGCACCGTCGAAGCGCAGCCGCCCGCTGCGGTCGACATCGGCCATCCGCAGCGGCCATTCCCGGTCGAAGACGTCTGGATGAGGATCGGGCACCGGCATCATCACCTTGTTCAGCCCGGTGGTCGAATTCTGCGCGGTTCCCGCCATGGTCATCTCCAGTCGCTGTCGCCTGAGCCGATCATGCCAGGCAGCCCGATACTGCCAGTAGCGACTGAACTGCCAAGAATGCAAAGGCCGTCTTCACACTCTTGTTAGGCTTGTTGACGTGGCAAAAACGTTCGTCGGGTCGCGGGTGCGGCAACTACGGAGCGAGCGTGGACTCAGCCAGGCGGCGCTGGCCCAGATGCTGGAAATCTCCCCCAGTTACCTCAATCAGATCGAGCACGACGTACGGCCGCTCACCGTCGCGGTGCTGCTGCGCATCACCGAGGTATTCGGGGTGGACGCGACGTTCTTCGCCCCGCACGACGACACCCGACTGGTCGCCGAGATGCGCGAGGTGGCGATGGACCGCGACCTCGGCGCCGACATGGATGTCGCCGAAGTCGCCGACCTGGTGGCAGCCCACCCGAATTTCGCCCGCGCGATGGTCAACCTGCACCGTCGATACCGTCTGACCACCACGCAGTTGGCGGCCGCCACCGAAGACCGCTACTCCGACGGCAGCGGCAGCGGTTCGATCACCATGCCGCACGAGGAAGTGCGCGACTACTTCTACCAACGGCAGAACTACCTGCATGAGCTCGATACCGCCGCCGAAGAGCTGACCGCCAAGATCCGGATGCACCGCGGTGATCTGGCCGGCGAGCTGGCCAACCGGCTGACCGCCGAGCACGGGGTGCGGATCGTACGACGCATCGATCTGGGCGACACCGTGCTGCACCACTACGACCCGGCCACCAAGACCCTGGAGATGGGCAATCACCTGTCCCGAGGCCAGCAGGTGTTCAAGATGGCGGCCGAACTGGCCTTCCTGGAGTTGGGCGACCTCATCGACAAGATGGTCGACGAAGGCATGTTCACCAGCGACGAATCCCGCACCCTGGCCCGGCTCGGCCTGGCCAACTACTTCGCTGCGGCGACGGTGCTCCCCTACCGCCAGTTCCACGATGTCGCCGAGAATTTCCGGTATGACATCGAGCGGCTGTCGGCGTTCTACTCGGTGAGCTACGAGACCATCGCACACCGGCTCTCCACCCTGCAGCGTCCGTCGATGCGCGGCGTGCCCTTCTCCTTCGTCCGCGTCGACCGCGCCGGCAACATGTCGAAACGCCAGTCCGCCACCGGCTTTCACTTCTCCTCCTCGGGCGGCACCTGCCCGTTGTGGAACGTCTACGAAACGTTCGGCAATCCCGGCAAGATCGGCGTACAGATCGCCCAGATGCCCGACGGGCGCAACTACATGTGGGTGGCCCGCACCGTGGAGCGCCGCGCGTCACGCTATGGCCAGCCCGGCAAGACCTTCGCCATCGGGCTGGGATGCGAACTGCGCCATGCCCATCGGCTGGTGTACTCCGAAGGACTGGACCTCTCCGGCGAGGTGGCCACACCCATCGGCTCGGGCTGCCGCGTGTGCGAACGCGACAACTGCCCGCAACGTGCCTTCCCCGCGCTCGGCAAGGCCCTGGACCTCAACGAGCACCGCTCGACAGTGTCGCCGTACCTGGTGCGCGAACCCTGACCCTGCGCACTTGCGCTCACCCGGCCACTCCACCTGTGACAGACTCGGCGGGGTGAGTGCACTCGAGCCGGCCCGCATCGCGCCGGGCGGATTCCGCGAGCTGGGCCCGGTCAACTGGGCCATCGCGAAGCTGGGGGCCCGGGCCATCCGGGCACCGAGGTTCACCTTGATGAACGTGCTGGGCCAGCACAAGCTGCTGTTCCTGGCGTGGCTGCCGTATTCCGGAATGTTGCTCGGCCCGCTGGGCAAGTTGCCGCGGCAGGACGCCGAGCTGGTCATCCTGAGGGTGGGCCATCTGCGGGATTGCGAATACGAGTTGCAGCAGCATCGCCGGCTGGCCCGTAGCCGCGGCGTGGACGCCGAGACCCAGGCCCGCATCTTCGAGGGCCCCGACGCCGAGGGCCTGACCGACCGTCAGCGGGTGTTGATCACCGCCACCGACGAGTTCGTCGTCACCCGGTCGGTCTCACCGGAAACCTGGGCCGCGCTCTCGGCGATCCTCACCAAGCATCAGCTCATCGAATTCTGCATGCTGGCAGGTCAATACGATGGCCTGGCCGCCATGATGACGACGCTGCGGATCCCGCTGGACTTCCCGGACTGAGTGATTTCGGCGCATTCAGCGGCGGTGAGCGCCGCCGAATGCACCCAAATCGCAAAGCACTAGAGGTACGTGACGCCCAACAGGACCAGCGAGAACACCACCGGAGACACCGGCAGCGCCCACAGGAACGCCGCCCAGGCCCGTGACTTCTGCCGGAACTTCTGTCGGCCGAAGTACCAGCCTGCGGCACCGCCGATGAAGGACAGGGCCGCGACCAGCAGGACCCAAATATTGACCCGCGAGCCCTCGCTCGCCAATGTGATGGCAGCCAGCCACAGAATGTGGCCGGCCACCAATCCGGCTATGCCGGCGACGATTTCGTTTCTCAAAAGTTGATCATGTGGCCGGTCAACCCGTGGAAGCACTCCTGCAGCGCCTCCGACAGGGTCGGGTGGGTGTGCACGTTGCGGGCCAACTCGTTGGCGGTCAGATCCCACTTCTGTGCCAGGGTCAGCTCCGGCAGCAGCTCGGAGACGTCCGGCCCGATCAGGTGCCCGCCGATCAGCTCGAGGTGCTTCTTGTCGGCGATCAGCTTCACGAAGCCGGTCGGGTCCGCCAGGCCGTGTGCCTTGCCGTTGGCGGTGAACGGGAACTTGGCGACGACCACGTCGTACCCCTCGGCCTTGGCCTGCTCTTCGGTGAGCCCGAAGCTGGCCACCTGCGGCTGGCAGAACGTGGCGCGCGGCATCATCCGGTAATCGCCCAGCGTCAGAGTCTCTGCGCCGCCGATGGTTTCGGCCGCAACGACGCCCTGCGCCTCGGCCACGTGGGCCAGCTGGAGCTTGCCGGTGACATCGCCGATGGAGTAGATGCCGGGCACGTTGGTGCGCATGTAATCGTCGATCGCGATGGCGCCGCGGTCGGTCAGCGCGACACCGGCCGCCTCCAGGCCGAAGCCCTCGACGTTGGGCCCGAAACCGATGGCCTGCAACACCTTGTCGGCCTTGAGTTCCTCGGTCTTGCCGTCCTTGCTGACGGTGACGGTCACAGTCGTGCCGTCGTCGGCAATTCCTTCGACCTTGGTGCCGGTGAGGATCTTGACGCCCAGCTTCTTGTACTGCTTCTCGATCTCCTTGGAGACCTCGGCGTCCTCGTTGGGCAGGGCGCGCGGCAGGAACTCGACGATGGTGACGTCGACGCCGTAGTTCTTCAGTACGTAGGCGAACTCCATGCCGATCGCACCGGCGCCGGCGATGATGATCGAGCCGGGCAGGTCGCGCGAGAGGATCTGGGTTTCGTAGGTGACGACGTTGTCGGACAACGAGGTACCCGGCACCAGGCGGGTGGACGACCCGGTGGCGATGATCGCGTTGTCGAACGTGAGTTCCTCCGAACCTCCCTCGTTGAGCTTGACCGACATCGACTTGGGCCCGGTGAAGGTGCCGTAGCCGTGAACCTCGGTGATCTTGTTCTTCTTCATCAGGAAGTGCACACCGGCCACCCGGCCGTCGGCGACCTTGCGGCTGCGGTCGAAGGCGGCACCGTAATCGAAGGTGGCCTCACCGCTGATGCCGAAGGTCTTGGCTTCCTTGGTGAAGATGTGTGCGAGTTCCGCATTGCGCAGCAACGCCTTGGACGGGATACACCCGACATTGAGGCACACGCCACCCCAGTATTTGGGTTCGACAATTGCGGTGTTCAGCCCCAGTTGGGCGGCACGGATGGCCGCGACGTATCCACCGGGACCAGCTCCGAGAACGACGACGTCAAAGTGGGTCACGACCCCACCCTAGTGGGCGGCGCAATGGTCCTACCGGGCGATCCAGCCGAACACGTAGGCACCGTAGAAAACCGCCGCGGCGGCCATCGCCGCCAGGGGCGCCGACATCAGTGCGATGGCCAGGGCCGATACCAGGGGTTTGCGTTGGGCCGTCGACGCGATCAGCGCACCGACCGCGATGACGACGACGTAGGCGAGTGCGACGAACACCGGCCAGGTCTTGTCGGCCGACTGGTACCAGTAGTAGTACAGGCCCGCCCCTGCCGCCGCGGAGACGAACCACACCGCGGCCAGGATGCCCACGAACGTCCACCATTTGACCGACAGGTAGGTGCCTTCCACCACGAGAGACGGGGCCGGGGCAGGCAACGGTACCGACGGCGCGTCGTCGGAGTCCGGCTGGTCCGGGGTCATGTCCTCCGCGCACGTCGTTTCGAGCAATGCCTCGTCGGCTTCAGCTCTGACGGCCTCGTTCTCCCCGGTATCGAACAGCGGGGAGAAGTCCCTGGTGGAGGTGTCGACGTCCTCAGCCATGGGATGCCACCTGGATGATCGCCAGGGCGCCGAACCAGCCGGGCGCGATGGCCAGGACGCACGCGCCGACAGTGGTGACCCACCGCCGACCCGCAACCAGGACCACCAGGATCCCGAGCGCACCGGGAACCCCGAGGACCAGCGCAATCACCACATCTGGCCGGACGGTGACCGTCACCAGCAGGGTCGACGCGATCCCGGCCAGCAGCCCGACCGCTACGCCGACCAACATGGCGCTGGTCAGCAGCCACGCCCGTGGCAGCGGAATCACTCTTCGACGATAACGCCGCGACCCCCGAGGCCAGCGGCACCGGCGCGGCGCGCCCCGGCCGATTTCGATTCGTAGCCATCCATGGCCGGATCGGCTCCGAATGGTCTAAGAGGGTCGCGGCTGCGATGTGCGCCTCGACCGACGAACCAGCAGAAAGGCGCGTCTGTGCCGAAAACTCTGACTCCTCACTTCGCCGACGTCCAAGCTCACTACGACCTCTCTGACGACTTCTTCCGGCTGTTTCTCGATCCGACGCAGACCTACAGCTGTGCGTACTTCGAGCGTGACGGCATGACATTGGAGGAAGCCCAGATCGCCAAGATCGACCTGGCCCTCGGCAAGTTGGGGCTCGAGCCGGGAATGACCTTGCTCGACGTCGGATGCGGCTGGGGTGCCACCATGCGACGCGCCGTCGAACACTACGACGTCGACGTCGTAGGGCTGACGTTGTCGAAGAACCAGGCCGCCCACGTCGGTGAGATGTTCGACGCCATGGACACCGACCGCAGCAGGCGGGTTCTCCTGCAGGGCTGGGAACAGTTCGACGAGCCGGTCGACCGGATCGTCTCGATTGGCGCGTTCGAGCACTTCGGTCATGACCGCTACCCCGCATTCTTCGACGCGGCGTATCAGGCTCTGCCGTCCGATGGAGTGATGTTGCTGCACACCATCTGCGGGATTGATCCTCGCAAGGCACATGAGATGGGAGTGCCGGTCACCTTCGAGCTGGCCAGGTTCGTCAAGTTCATCCTGACCGAGATCTTTCCGGGCGGGCAATTGCCGTCGATTCCGATGGTCGACGAGCACGCGGTCGCGGCCGAATTCACGGTCACTCGTCAGCAATCACTACAGCCGCACTACGCGCAGACCCTCGACATGTGGGCGGCCAACCTGGAGGCCAACCAGGAGGCAGCCGTCGCGACGCAGTCCGAAGAGGTCTACGAGCGCTACATGAAGTATCTGACCGGCTGCGCGAAGCTGTTCCGGCGGCGGCAGACCGACGTCGTCCAGTTCACTTTGGAGAAGTAGGCAGGGTCCGCGCCGGCACCGGGCACGCGTCCTCCGCTGCTGCGACGATGTGGCTGCCGGTATCGGGCGGTCGGGCGCCGGCGCTGTACTGCGCCCCGGTCACCGCAGGCTGCTCGGCCAACGCGTCGTTCTCGGCGTCGGTGAAAGCCCGGCCGCGGGACAGGAACCGCATGCCTTCGGGTGCTTCCAGGCTGAAGCCACCGCCACGACCGGGGACGACGTCGATCACCAGCTGGGTGTGTTTCCAGGCTTCGAACTGCGGGCCGGAGATCCACACCGGCACTCCGGTGCCGACGTCGAGAATCGCGAGCAGGATGTCGCGGTCGCCGACGATGAACTCCCCGTCGGGGTAACACATCGGGGACGACCCGTCACAGCATCCGCCGGACTGGTGGAACATCAGCGAACCGTGACGCTCCTGGAGCCGCGCCAACAAATCGGCTGCGGCGGCGGTGATCAGGGCCCGTGAAGGTGGATGGCCCATCGCAACCTCGCTTCCGACGGCCGTGGCGTTGTTCAGCTCACATTACGCGCGCGGTAACAATGGGTGGGTGGAGAAGGACCCTTACCTGTGGCTTGAGGACATCACCGGCGACGACGCATTGGCGTGGGTGCGGGCGCACAACGAGCCGACGATCGCGCAGTTGAGCGGCGAGCGTTTCGAGGCGATGCGCTCCGAGGTGCTCGAGATCCTCGACACCGATGCGCGGATCCCCTATCCGGGCCGGCGCGGCGAGTACCTGTACAACTTCTGGCGCGACGAGGCGAACCCGCGCGGCCTGTGGCGGCGCACCACCTTGGAGAGCTACCGCACCGACGATCCGGACTGGGACGTGATCCTGGATCTGGACGAGCTGGCGCGCGCCGAGGACGAGAACTGGGTGTGGGCCGGGCCCGAGGTGATCGAGCCGGAACACACCCTGGCCATGATCAGCCTGTCCCGAGGCGGCGCCGACGCCACCGTGGTGCGCGAGTTCGACATGCGGACACGGGAATTCGTGTCCGGCGGATTCGAGCTGGCCGAAGCCAAGTCCTCGGTGTCCTGGCAGGACGAGGACACCCTGCTGGTGTGCACCGATTTCGGTGAGGGGTCGATGACCGAGTCCGGTTATCCGCGGATCGCCAAGCGCTGGCGCCGCGGCGAGCCGTTGGCCGACGCCGAGACGGTGTACGAGGCGGAGCCGGCCGATGTCCGGGTGATCGCCTCGATCGACCGAACCCCGGGGTTCGAGCACACCCGGTTGGGCCGCTACACCGACTTCTACCACCGCATCCGTTACGAAGTACGCGACGGCGAGCTCATCGAACTCAAGGTCCCGACCGACTCGTCGCTGTCGCTGCACCGCGAGTGGTTGCTGATCGCACTGCGGACCGACTGGCAGGTGGGTGGGGTCACCTACCCGGCGGGTGCGTTACTGGGCGCCAACTTCGATGATTTCCTTTCCGACACAGCCGATCTCGCGATGATCTATGAGCCCGACGAGCACAGCAGCCTGTCCAGCGTGCAGTGGACCAAGGAGAAGCTGATCCTCATCACGCTGCGTGATGTCGCGAGCCACGTCGAGGTCGTGACACCCGGGACGTGGGAGCGCAGGGACGCACCGGACATTCCGCCGGCGACGGACACCATCGTCGTCGACATCGACCATCTCGGTGACGAGGTCTTCTACAACTCAAGCGGATTCACCACCCCGTCGCGTCTGCTGCACGGCACCGCAGGCGGCCCGCTGGTCGAAATCAAGTCCGCACCGGCGTTCTACGACGCCACCGGCATCGACGTCGAGCAGTTCTTCGCGACGTCCAAGGACGGCACGAAGGTCCCGTATTTCGTGGTCGGCCGTCGCGACGAGCCGAGCCCGACGTACCTCTACGGCTACGGCGGGTTCCAGAATTCGTTGACGCCGGGGTACATCGGCGGGATCGGCCGGGGCTGGCTGGAGCGGGGCGGCACCTACGTGCAGGCCAACATCCGTGGCGGCGGCGAGTACGGCCCGGGCTGGCACACGCAGGCGATGCGGGAGAACCGCCACCTGGTGTACGAGGATTTCGCTGCGATCGCCGCCGATCTGGTGGACCGCGGCATCACCACGGTTGAGCAGCTCGGAGCGTCCGGCGGCAGCAACGGCGGCCTGCTGATGGGTGTGATGCTGACGCAGTACCCGGAGCTGTTCGGGGCACTGGTGTGCAGTGTGCCGCTGCTGGACATGAAGCGGTTCCACCTGCTGCTCGCGGGGGCGTCCTGGGTGGCCGAGTACGGCAACCCCGACGATCCGGCAGACTGGGAGTTCATGGCGAAATATTCGCCCTACCAGAATGTTTCGGAGTCAGCGCCATATCCGCCGATCCTGATCACCACGTCGACCCGCGATGACCGGGTGCATCCCGGGCACGCCAGGAAGATGACGGCGGCTCTGGAGGCAGCCGGGCACCGGGTGCTGTACTACGAGAACATCGAAGGTGGCCACGGCGGCGCGGCCGACAACAAGCAGTCCGCGTTCAAGGCGGCGCTGACGTACGAGTTCCTCTGGCAGACCCTCGGGGATCGCACCTAGCCCAGCACTCCCCGACCGGCGATCATCGGCAGGTCCAGGAAGGTCCGGATTCCGGGGGCGGCCGCGCACACCGGCGCGATGGCGTGCACCGCGTGCATCGCGGTGCCGAGACAGCCCTGCTCGGTCTCGTCCTCGCCGTAGGTGGCGATACAGGATCTGAGCTCCATCGACGGATTCCCTTCGACGGTGACGTGCCAACCGCGCCCGGCCGGCCAGTCGGGCGCCTGATCGTCGCCGAGCCGGGTGATGTGTTCGATGGTCAGCGCGGGCCGGCCGTTGACGACGGCGGTGTAGGAAAACCGTTGCGCTGACACTGTTCCCGCTTCGATGCGGCCGGACTTGATATCGAACGCCTCGGCAGCGACGGCCACCTGGCGGTCGAAGACGAAGTCGTCGATGGTGGCGCCGAGCCCGTCGGCCAGCAGCATCAGCGGTGCCTTGAAGGTGAGCCCGGCCAGGGCTGGATCGGCCATCGGCACCGCTTCGTCGGGCCGCTTGCCGAAGCCCATGATGTCGAACATCATCTCGGGGCTGTCGTAGGTGCTGTAGTCCATCAGTTCCTGCACCAGCAGCGTGTCGATCCGCTGGAACAGCCCCGACATGGTCAACGGCAGAACCTCTGCGGCCCAGCCTGGTTCGATTCCGGTGGCATGGAATGAGGAGCTGCCCTGCGCGCAGGCCGCTTCCAGTTTGTCCACCACCCGCTGCCCCATGCTCAGCGGGTAGATCAGCCCGGTGACCGCGGTAGACACCACGTTCTTGCCCGAGGCCAGCAGTCGGCAGATGTCGTCGACCGCGCCCATCGGGTTCATCTCGCCCTGCGGCATGTACAGCACGCAGTCGGCGTCGAGCGCCACGATCTCATCCCGATCCGCGGTGGCGGCGACACCGATGTCGCCGATACCGCAGATGTCGCCGACGTCGCGGCCGGCCTTTGCGTCGCTGTAGACCAGCGCACCGACCAGCTCGAGATCGCGGTGAGCATGTACCGCGGCCACCGCATGTTTACCCACGGATCCGGTGGCCCATTGAATGACGCGCAGCATGCCGTGGAGATTACGGTAAATACGACAGTTGGTCAGCGGATCGCGCCGTAATTAACGGATCGGTCACAGAATGCTGACGATGGATCTCGTTGGGTGTCACCGACCACGTCACCGTAGGTAACCTCCCGACCGGGCGAAGGGTTTCCCCCCGAGACAACGGCTTTCGGCCTCAACCGCAGTGTGCTGCATCCACCCGAAGGGAAGCTTGCGAAGAATGAGGCCGCCTGGTTTCCGCATGGTCAGACACTCGGGAATCGCAACCAGCAGAAGACTCAGATATCTGTCGGTACTCCTGACGATTGCGCTGACCGCGGTGAGCGCCGGACCCGCAATCAGCACGGCCACGGCCGACCCCACACAGACGCGCTATTCGCTGGCGAACGGCTGTTACACGATCAACGCTCCGACCGGGCCGCTGGCGCCGACCGCCGGACCGTACCGGATGCACGCGACAGCGCTCGGTGAATACCTGCTCTACGGCCGCAACGGTGATCTGCTCAACGCATCGTTGCAGTCGGTCAATACCGTGCGCACGCCGGCCCTGACATCGGTGTGGCGCGTGGACGGTTCCGGCGCAAGCGGATTCATCCTCACCAATACCGCCACCCGGGGTAGCACTCCTGTCACCTTCGTGCCGGCGGCCGGGTGCGCGGAGTACCCCGAGGCTGACGACGGGACCACCGGCATGCCGGTGCCGAGCGTCGCCCCGGACGGGTCGATCGTCGGAACGATCGATACGCATGTGCACGTCACCGCCTACGAGTTCATGGGCGGCAACTTCCACTGCGGACGGCCCTGGCATCCCCTCGGCGCGCCCTACGCGCTGCCCGATTGTTCCCAGTACCGCGGCGGCACCAACGGCCTGGTCGCCAGTTTCCTCGACTACGGCGAACCGTTCCACGCCACCGACACTCGCGGTTGGCCGACCTTCCGCGACTGGCCCAGGCCGTCCGTGCTCAGCACCGAGGGCACCTACTGGACCAGTATCGAGCGGACCTGGAAAGCCGGCCTGCGCATGATGACCGTCGACCTGGTCGACAACGAATCGCTGTGCATGCTGATGACCAGCCGTCGAAACCAATGCAACGACATGACTTCCGTGCGGACCCAGGCAGCGAGCCTGCGCGCACTGCAGGACTACATCGATGCCCAGGCCGGCGGGCCAGGGCAAGGGTTCTTCCGCATCGTCACCGATCCCGCCTCAGCGCGCCGGGTCGCCGCATCCGGCAAGCTCGCCGTGATGCTCGGTATGGAAGTGTCCGACGCGATGAATTGCGGTGTGGTGCTGGGCGTGCCGAAATGTGGGCCGGGCGATGTCGACCGCTGGCTCGCAGAACTCCGGAATCTCGGTGTCAGTAGCTTCTTCCCGATCCACAAGTTCGACAACGCGTTCGGCGGCACCAAGATGGACAGCGATGCCACCGGCCTCTTGGTGAACGCGGGCAACTTCATGCAGACCGGCACATTCTGGAATGTCCAGTCCTGCACCGGTCCCGAACACGACAACACTCAGCCCTCGGTGCCGCTGGCCGGCAACATCAATCAATTCCTGGCCAGGCTCGTCGGACCCCTGATCGGCGGTGCATCGCTGCCGCTCTATGCCCCCGGGCCCCACTGCAACGTCCGCCGTCTGACAGCGATGGGCAATTACCTGATCAACGCCATGATGGACCAGGGCTTTCTCATCGAGGTCGACCACCTGGACGAGGTCACCGCCGACGAGGTCATGAGCATCATCGAACGGCGGCAGTATCCCGGCGTGGTGTCCTCGCACAGCTGGGGCTCAGATCGCACCATCCAACGTGTCTACGCCGTAGGCGGTTTCGCCACCCCGTACGCCGGTCCAGCCGCAAGTGCCATCGGCGCCTGGCGCCAGTACCGGGCCATGCCGCGCCCGAGCTCGGACTTCGGTTTCGGCTTCGGTTCCGACATGAACGGCCTGGCACCCCAGGGCGGGCCACTCGGCGCCGGCGTCGTCACGTACCCGTTCACCTCACACGACGGTCAGGTGACCTTCGACCGGGAACGTTGGGGCGAGCGCACTTTCGATATCAACACCGATGGCACCGCCACCTACGGCAGCTACGCGGACTGGCTCGAAGCGATCCGCGTCCTCGGCGGGCCGCAGATCATGACCGACATGTTCAACGGCGCGGAGGTCTATCTGCGGCTGTGGGAACGGGTGCGAGGCGGATAGCTCACTGGCGCTCACGCAGGCCGACGCCGCAACCCACCCAAAAGCGCGACGACGATCCCGAACACCACGAGCGCACCGCCGGCGGCCAGGCTGAGGTTGAGCCAGTGGTGCAGGCTGTCGATCGCGTGGCCGGCCATGGCGTCGGCGATCTGGCGGATGTCGCCGCTGGTGTGGTTGAGCGCCTCGTTGAGGTAGCGCCGTCCTGCCTCCAACCCGGCCCACCCGGCGGCGCCCACCAGCAAGCCGGAAATGCCCAACGCAGCAAGGGTTTTACCGCGGGCGCGGGCGGCGGCCAGGGTCAGCAGGGCGAAGACGCCGGCCAGCACCGTCACGCCCACACTGGCCCATGGGCCCCACACCGCCAGCGGCCGCAAGATCCCGGGCCGCAAACTGTCCGGCGCCGATGACGCGATGGGGACCGTAAGTGTCTGTGGCACTTCGATACCGAATTCGGTCAGGGTTTTGCGGAACGAGGCATCCCTGAGCATCGGGGCCACATCGATCACCCAGCTGCCGTTCTCATCCCGCGACAGCCGGTCGGTGAACATCCAGGTGTGCGCGAGTTGGTTGGCCAGCGCGAACTGTCCGGGGAAGTCCGGTCCTGCGGTGTAGGCGCCGGCCACGGCACGGATCTGCCGTGCGTCCACGTCGGACCCGCTGCGCGCCGCCAGGGACTGGACCTGGGTCGTGAGTTCACCGGCGACGGCCTGCTGCAACTGCGGGTCGGCGGCCGCGCCTGCGGCAAACGACGAGTAGCCCTGCTGGTCGATGATGTTCTTCTGCACCCACGCCGACGGCACCGCGGCGGCCAGCAGGATCGTCGTCAGCATCCACAGGAACAGCGTCATGACGAATCGCACGCCGTCCTCCTACTCCCGGGCGGCGGTCAGTCCGACAGCGCGCGCCCAACGATCAGCGGATCGGCGTGGCCGACCACCTCAAAATCCTTGTTGTCGTAATCGAACTTACCGAGCACGTAGCGCATGGCGTTGATGCGGGCGCGTTTCTTGTCGTTGCTCTTGACCACGGTCCAGGGCGCCGTTTCGGTGTCGGTCCAGGCGAACATCTCTTCCTTGGCCGCGGTGTAGTCGTCCCATTTGTCCAGCGATGCGAGGTCGGTGGGTGAGAGTTTCCACTGCCGCACGGGGTCGACCTGGCGGATGGTGAACCGGGTGCGCTGCTCGGATTGTGTGACGGAGAACCACAGTTTGGTCAGGCTGATGCCGTCGTTGACCAGCATCTGCTCGAACAACGGGGTTTGACGGATGAACTCGGCGTGCTGCTTGGGCGAGCAGTAGCCCATCACCCGCTCCACACCGGCGCGGTTGTACCAGGAGCGATCGAACAGGACGATCTCACCGGCGGCGGGCAGATGCTGCACGTACCGCTGGAAGTACCACTGAGTGCGTTCTCTTTCGGTGGGTTTCTCCAGTGCGACGACGCGGGCTCCGCGGGGGTTGAGGTGCTCCATGAACCGCTTGATGGTGCCGCCCTTGCCGGCCGCGTCGCGTCCCTCGAACACGATGACGTGCCTCAGCCCGTTGCCCTGGCTCCACTTCTGCAGCTTCAGCAGTTCGATCTGCAGAAGCCGCTTCTGCTCCTCGTACTCGAGGCGGCTCATGCGCTCGTCGTACGGGTAGTTCTCACGCCAGGTGTCGACGACCTCGCCGCCGGGTTCCAGCAGCAGCACGGGGTCGTCATCGTCGTCGTCACGGATCGTGTAGCCGGTGATGTCGAGAGTCACCGGCCGACGGTATCCACCCCGGCAAACACCGAGGTGTCGCCGGGGTGAACGCCTGGTGGTGCGTTACTTGGCTTTACGGCGCGGGCGTGCCAACGACAGCTTGGTCATCAGCTTGTTCATCCGGGCCAGCGCCTTCTCCGAGTTGTTGTAGTAGCTGCCGCCGGCGCCGACGTTGGTGCGCGGCACCACCACGGTCTCCTGCTTGCAGAACTTGCGCACCCCGTCGACACCGCCGAAGCGGGCACCGATGCCCGAGGTCTTCCAGCCGCCCATCGGTGCGGTGGTGCACATCAGGTTGGAGATGACGTCGTTGACGTTGACCGCACCACAATCGAGCTGTAGCGCAATCGCTTTGGCTCGCTCGACGTCCTTGGAGAAGACCGAGGCGCTCAGGCCGTACGGGCTGTCGTTGGCCAGGCGGACGGCCTCCTCGACCGAGGACACCTTCATGATCGGCAGTGTCGGACCGAAGGTCTCCTCGCTCATGCAGGCCATCGAGTGGTCGACGTCGACAAGGACGGTCGGCTCGAAGAAGCTGCCGCCGCCCTCGGGACGCTTGCCTCCGGTCAGCGCCTTCGCGCCGGCGGCGACGGCCGCGTTGACGTGGCGTTCGGTGATCGCCACCTGGCTCTCGTCGATCTGCGATCCGAAGTGGTAGCCCTCGCCGGTGCCCATCTTGAGGTTCTCCACCGCACGCACGGTGGCCGCGACGAACTGGTCATAGACGGGCTCAAGCGCATACACGCGCTCGACGGACACACAGGTCTGGCCGGCGTTGAACATCGCGCCCCACACCGCGGCGTTGGCGGCCAGCTCGACGTCGGCGTCTTCCAGCACGATCATCGGGTCCTTGCCGCCGAGCTCCAGGCTCACCGGGGTCAGACGGCGGGCGGCACGCTCCATCACCTTGGTGCCCGTCGCGCTGGAACCGGTGAACTGGATGTAGTCGGAGTTGTCGATGACGGCCTCCGACACCGCACGCGCACCCTGCGCCAAAGCAAATACCTCGGGTGCACCGGAGTCCAGCCAGCCGCGCAGCAGTACCTCGGCGGTCAGCGGGGTGCGCTCGGACGGCTTGAGCAGCACCGCGCAGCCGGCGGCCAGGGCGCCGATGGCGTCCATCATGGCGTTGGCGACGGGGTAGTTCCACGGCGCGATAATCCCGATGACGGGACGCGGCCGGTAATGCACGGCGATCTTCTTGATGGACAGGAAGGGCAGCGGAGCCGGGCGGGAGTCAGGCGTCATCGCCTTCTCGACCACCTTGATGTAGTACGACAGGATCATGATCAGCAGCGGGACCTCCTGCGCGGCGTCCATGGCCGACTTACCGGTCTCGGCGATCAGGAGTTTCTCGATCTCGTCGCGGTGGTCCCCCAGCCACACCGCGTAGCGGGACAGCACCTTGGCGCGCCCCTTGGCGCCGCGGGCTTCCCACTCCTTTTGCGCTTCGCGCAGGCCGGCCGCGATACGTGGCACGTCGGCGGCATCGGTCCAGGTCACCTGGCCGGCGACGGCGCCGGTCGCGGGGTTGTGGATGGTTCCGGTACCGGTGAACTCTCCGGTCAGATCAACATCAGGCGTCGCTGTCATGGGGCCTATGTTAATCACCATTTGTGATGCACGTCGCTTCGGGGTTGACACCTGTCAAGTTGCGGGGCGGTTCGCCGCTGGCGCCGACCGTGCACTCAGATCGGCGAGAGCGCGGCGACCCCTCGTCGCCGCGCTCTGCGCCGGTCACAACTCAGTCGTCAGAATCCTTCTTCGAGCTGAGCTTCTTGGCAGTCTTGTCGGCCGCTTCCCGCACCTTCTTCACGACCTTGTCCACGTTCGCCTTGGCCCGCTCCGTGCGCTTCTCGGCCCTGCCCTTGGCGTTGCCGAGAGCGGCATTGAGGTTGGTGACGTGCGGCTTGAGGTTGGCCACGCTCGAGCCGGTGTCGGGCTTCTCGTCAGTGGTCGACAGCTGCCGGCTCGGGTTGAGATTGTTGGTGATCACGTTGCCGGTGCTGTCCACCTTGTCCCTGACGCCGAGGACGCCGGCGGCAGCGACCCGCACGGAATCGCGCGCACCGATCAGTTGCTTGTTGCGGAACTGCATGACGGCGCCGTCACCGGTCGGGTCGGTCGGTTCGTGATTGGTGCCGCCACCGAGCGAATCCGGGAGCGCTTCGGCGAGCCCCTCGATCGCCGGATCCGCGGCCCACATCGGGGCGTCGATGTATTCCTTGACCGCCTTGTAGACCTGAAGGTTGTCGCCGGACGCCATAGCCTGCGCGACGGTCACCAGGCCGGCCGCCCCGAGCAGGACGCCGTTGACGCTCCGGACCGCCGACTCTTGCAGTCCCGCGGCGAGCGCCGCGACGTAGTTGTCGTTGGGCCACGGCTTGTCGACGTTGAGCACCTGTGCGACCTGAGTGTTGATGTCGTCCCGGAGGCCCAGGAGTTCGTTGTTGCGGAACTGCATGAAGGCGCCGTCACCGGCAGAGGTGCTGGTGACATGGTCGGAGCCGCCGCCGAACTCTTCCGGCAGGGTGATGGCAATCGCCTCGATGAGCGGATCGGCGACATAGGTCGGCGAATCGACGATCTGGCGAATCTGGGAGAACAGTCGCTCGTTGTCACCGCCTGCGAGCTGGGCCGCCAGGACGAAGGGGGTGAGCGGTGCCTGTACGAACTGGTCGACCAGGCGCTCGCCGGCGATGATCGTCAAGGCAATCTGATCCTTGCCCTCGAAGCTGGCCATCAGCGCGGCCTGGGCACTGACGACGCGCGGCGGCGTGGGTGTCGACGATGCGACCGGAGTGATCGCGATGACGCCGGCGGCGGCGACGGCGACGCAAGCGGTGAGACCGCTCGAGACACGACTGTTCATAGGTGAAATCCCCTCGATGACTTGCCATTTGGGCTTGGCCGATCCCTCGGCGCGCACCGAAATTTACCCTGCACTCAGGTTTTTCTCAGGTAGCTATCGGCACATACTTGCGTGCGCAAATACCTCACACCGCGACGCTGTTGCCGCAAAGCGGAAACGCAACCATCTACGCAGCTCGCGCCCGTCACCGATGTTTGCCGACAAGCAGCATGAGACTGAAAGCCTTGCATGACGCAATACCAAGAAACGATCGACCGATACGAACTATCAACTGGTACTTGATAGTTAATCGATCGCGAAAATGCCAGGAGACGATCGGCTGCCGTACCGCACCGGACGGCTCCACGACGTGCATTGCCGGAGCGCACCCGAACGGAGGCGGAAAGAGGGCGGCTCAGCGAACGTCGAGCGAGGCGCTACCCACCCCGTCATGGTGCTCATCGCGGGCGAAAATCGCGGCGATACCCACCACCGAGGTGCCCAGCAGCACCCCGCCCACGGTGTCGGTGAAGTAGTGAAAGGTCATCGACAGGCCGAACATGCCGAGCAGGACGACGCTGACCGCCGCGACCAGCGCCCACAGCCGCATCCCGGCCAGCAGCACGAGCAGGCTCGTCACCGCGACGAGGAAGGTGGTGTGGCCGCTGGGATAGGCCAGCGCGCCACCCTTCTCCCTGCCGAAGATCGGCTTGATCACGCGCACCACAGTGATCGCCACCAGCGGGCTCACCACCATGGCGAGCGCCAACCGTTTCCGGTGTCGCCGCAGCGCCACGACGATGCCGACCAGCAAGGCGGCCACCACCACCAACGGCGTGCTGAACACCAGAAAGACGTCCCGATACGAACCGAGCTCGTCCCCGACGTGCTGAAACCGGTCATCGATCGGCACCGGCCCGGTGCGTACCGCCCAGCCGAGCAGCACCATGGCGGTGAGGCCGACCAGCGGCCACCACCGGGCGATCACGGGATGATGCCGCGCAGATACGCCGCCTGGCCCAGATGCTGGGCGCAATCGTCGATGATGCTGACCAGCCGTGCGCTCGCCGTCACCGGGGGGTTCCACCGGGTATCGACGATGCGGCCGAGTTCGGAGGCCGTCACCCCGGCGATGTAGGCCAGCGTCGCCTTGTGCACGGCCAGGTAGTAGCCGGCCAGCAGGTCGGCCGGGGCATGCACCTTCGCCACGTCCTCGGGGCTGTGGCCGTACCCGATGTCGTCGCTCGGCAGGTCGAGCCCGAACCGGTCCTTCCAGCCGTCCCTGGTCCACACCTGCTCGATCCCGGCGATGTCGCACAACTGCAGGTCCTGGCAGCGGGCGCTGTGCCAGATCAGCCAGGCGATGCTGTTGGCCTGCGGGGTGGGCCGGTAACTCGACACCTCCTCGGTGAGATCGTCGGTGAGATCGTCGACATGCTCGATGAGCCGGGTGAATGCGTCGCGCAGTAATTCGCGGACGGCACCGGAATCAGCGTCGGAATCAGCGGCACTCATGGTCTCGACGCTACTCGCGAACCGGGTCGCCACTGGTCCGACTACGATCACTGGATGCCGTTGAATACCGGTGACGTGTTCGCCGGGTACACGATTCGACGTCTGCTCGGTTCAGGCGGCATGGGCGAGGTCTATCTGGCCCAGCATCCGCGACTCCCCCGCCAGGACGCGCTGAAGATCATGCCTGCCTCGTTGACCGGTGACGCGCAGTACCGCGACCGGTTCAATCGCGAAGCCGACATCGCCGCCTCGCTCTGGCATCCCCACATCGTCGGCCTGCATGATCGCGGCGAGTACGAGGGGCAGCTGTGGATCGCGATGGACTACGTCGACGGCACCGACGCCGCGCGACACGTGCGTGAGCGTCACCCCGGCGGGGTGCCCCTGCGCGACGCGGTCGAGATCGTCACCGCCATCGCCGAGGCGCTCGACTACGCCCACGAACGCAACCTGCTGCACCGCGACGTGAAGCCGGCCAACATCCTGCTGACCGGCCCGGAAGCGGCTCGTCGCCGAATCCTGTTGGCCGACTTCGGTGTTGCCCGTCGAATCGACGACATCAGCGGCATCACCTCCACGAACATGGCCGTCGGCTCCATGGCCTACTCCGCTCCCGAGCAGCTCCTCGGCCAGCCGGTGGATGGGCGCGCCGACCAGTACGCGTTGGCGGCCAGCACATTTCAGCTACTGTCCGGGCACTCGCCGTTCCATCACTCCAACCCGGCCGTGGTGATCAGCAGGCAACTCAACGAGCTTCCGCCGAGCCTGGGCACCGAACGCCCCGAACTGGCCTACCTGGACGAGGTGATGCTCAAGGGGATGGCCAAGGACCGGGCCGGCCGCTACCCGCGGTGCAGCGATTTCGCCAAGGCGCTGGCCAATGCCCGGCCGCCGGCCACGCAGGCAACCCCGATCATGCAGCGGCCCCCCACGCCGCAACCGCCGCAACCGGTCTCATCCGAGCCCCCGAGGGTCATCACAGCCCCGACGTTCACCGCAACCGCTCGCCCCCCGGTGGCCGGCACGCCGCACCCCTCCCCGTACTGGTCGGGGCCGAGCCCGATCCCACAGCCTCGGCGCCCCCAAAAGAGCGGTGCGGCAAGGGTTGTGGTGCCCAGCGTGCTGGCGGTGCTCCTGGTGTGCACCATCGGTTTCGCGATCAGCCAGTTCGTCCGCGATGCCCCGGTGGCGCAAACCACCCCGTCGTGGCAGCCGTACGTGGACGCCGCCCAGACCTTCGCGCTGCATTCCGTCACGGTGAGCGCAGACACCGTCGATACCGATCTCGCGATAATCATGGACGGCGCCACCGACGAGTTCCGCGCCGACCTGCAGAACCAGGCTTCTCAGATCAAACAGAAGACCAAGGACCTGGGCGTCATGACCGACGGAACCATCACCGGAGCCGGCATCGAATCGTTGTTCTCCGAGAAAGCCGTCGTACTCGTCACCGTCGACACCAAGGTGACCGTCACGACCAACCGGGTCGGTGTGGTTTCGATGCAACGGGCCAGGGTCACCGTTGAGCACGTCGACGGCAGCTACAAGGCCTCGAAGCTGGAGTTCGTGAACTGATGGGCACAGGCACGCGAGGCTGGATGCTGTCGGTCGTCGCCCTCGTCGTGGGGATCGTCATCACCGCCGGCCTGGGGTTCTGGCAATTGTCGGTCAAGAGCGCACCGGCGCCTGCGCCGATCGCCGACGACGGCCAGGTGCGCGAGCAGGTCACCGATTTCGTGGCGACCAATGTGGTCAAGGTGCTGAGCTTCACCCCGACGACCGGCCGGGGTGAGATCGATGCGGTCACCGAAGTGCTGACCGGTTCCGCCGTCGAGGACTACCGGAAGCGGATCCGCGCGAAGGCTGCCAACGTCACCCTGCACGTGACGGTCCGCAACACCGGAGTGGAATCGTTGACGGCCGACGACGCCAAGGTGGTGGCGTTCGTCGACCAGCGTTCCGAGACCGCCGGTGGTCCGTCGACCAATGACGCGTTGGCCTACCGGGTCAGCCTGACCCGCGTCGACGGCGACTGGCGGATCTCGGAGCTGGAACAGCTCTAGGGACTACTGCGGCGCCGCCCCGTGGAACACCGCCTCGACGTTGTTTCCGTCGGGATCGCGGACGAATGCGCCGAAGTAGCCCGGGTGGTATTCGGGCCACAGGCGTGGCGCGTGCAGCGACTCGGCACCCAAGCTCAGGGCCGCGTCGTAGAACGCCCGCACGGCCTCGGTGTCGGCCGCATGAAACGCCACGTGGATTTCCCGGTTGGGCCCGCCGGCGTCGCCGGCACTGGCATCGGCGATCCAGAAGTCGGGTTTGCCTTCACTGCCGTAGCCGATGGCAACCTGGTAGTCCAGTTGTCGGCTGTAGCCGAGTACGCCCAGCACGGAGTCGTAGAACTCCTTCGATTTGGCCCAGTCGGTGCAGTTGATTCCGAAGTGATCGATCACCGGTCGATCGTTGCATCCGGCACCGACATGTCGGCACCTGTTCCCCGAACGGCTGTGGCGTCGTACGTTAGTTAGGTGACCTACGACTTGTGTATCCGCGGCGGCACCATCGTCGACGGCCTGGGTGGTGAACCGTACGTGGGCGACGTCGCCGTGCGCGACGGCGTCATCGTCGAAGTAGGAACCGGCGCCGGGTCCATCGACACTCCAGCAGACCGCGAGATCGACGCCACCGGACTGTTGGTCACCCCCGGTTTCGTCGACCTGCACACGCACTACGACGGTCAGGCGATCTGGTCGCAACGGCTCAACCCCTCGTCGGCACACGGGGTCACCACGGCCGTGATGGGTAACTGCGGCGTCGGGTTCGCGCCCTGCCGCGCGGGAGATCACGACGTTCTCGTGGACGTGATGGCCGGCGTGGAGGACATCCCCGGGGTGGTCATGGTCGACGGTCTGCCGTGGACCTGGGAGACGTTCCCCGAGTTCCTCGACGCCCTTGGGGCCAGACAACTCGATATCGATGTGGCCGCGTTCCTGCCGCACTCGCCGCTGCGGGTGTACGTGATGGGGCAGCGCGGCATCGATCGGGAGCCCGCGAACACCGAGGATCTGGCGCTGATGCGCAAGCTGGCCGCCGAGGCCGTGCACAGCGGCGCACTGGGGTTCGCCTCGTCACGGCTGACCATCCACAAGACCGAGAGCGGGCGGCCCATCCCCAGCTATGACGCCGGCTACGCCGAGATCGAGGCGATCGCCCGGGGCGTCGACGACGCCGGAGGCGGCCTGATCCAGTTCGTGCCGGACCTGGTCGCCGGCGACTACGAACCGGCGCTGCAGACGGTGTTCGACGTGGCCGCCGACGTCGGGTTGCCGGTGACGTTCACGCTGGCGATCGGCAATGCCGGGCCGGCGTTCTTCGAGGACGCCCTGCGCATGGTCGAGAAGGCAAATCAGAATGCCGGTGCCGACGGTCCTCAGGTCACCGCCCAGATCTTCCCGCGCCCGATCGGGCTGGTGCTCGGCCTCGAACTGTCGGGCAACCCGTTCATCCTCTACCCGAGCTACCGCGAGATCGCCCACCTACCGCTCGCCGAGCGGGTGGTCGAGATGCGTAAACCTGAAGTCCGCCAACAGATCCTGGCCGATTCTTCAGCCAGTGACGGGCATCCGCTGATGTTCGCCGTGCAGGCCTGGGACTACATGTATCCGCTGGGCGAATCACCCGACTATGAGCCCGACCCGGCGAATTCCATCGGGGCGCGGGCCCGGGCTCGCGGCGTCGACCCCCTCGAGGAGGCCTATGACCGGCTGCTCGACGACGGCGGTCACGCCATGTTGCTGGTCACGCTCGCCAATTTCCGCGACAACTCACTCGACACCGTCGCCGAGCTGCTCAGGCGCGACGACGTGGTACTCGGCCTGGGTGACGGCGGCGCGCACTACGGCATGATCTGCGACGCCAGTTTCCCCACCTACCTGCTGACGCACTGGGTCCGCGACCGGGACCGGGGCACTCTGAGCGTCGCCGATGCCGTCCGCGAACTGACCTCGGTTCCGGCCAGAGTCTCCGGGCTGTCCGATCGCGGTCGAATTGCGTTGGGCTACAAGGCTGACCTCAACGTCATCGACCATGCGGGGCTGCGGTTGCACCGGCCGGTCGTCGCCTACGACCTGCCCGGGGGCGGACGCCGCCTCGACCAGACCGCGGACGGCTACGTCGCGACCGTCGTGTCCGGTGAGGTCATCGCCGAAAACGGCGTGCCGACCGACGCACGGCCGGGCCGGCTGGTGCGCGGACGCCAATCTGCACCTGCGTAAGGGTCACTCGCGCAGCGGGAGCGCGATGCCCGCCACCATGAGCACGACGTCGTCGCATTCCGCGGCGACGCGCGTGTTCACCACCCCCAGCAGATCGCGAAAGAGTCGCCCGGAGGCGGTATCCGGCACAACACCGCTGCCCACCTCGTTGCTCACCGCGACCACCGGGACAGCACACTGCCGCCAAGCCTGTATCAACTCGTCGATGTCGCCGTCCACGGCGCTCAGCGGTCCGCCGTCCCAGCAACCGTGACGATCCATCCGCGCCGCCAACCAGGTGCCCAGGCAGTCCACCAGGACCGGCAGCTCGGCACGGCGCAAATATGCTGCGATGTCAGATGTTTCGACCGTCTGCCATTCCGGCGGGCGGCGCGACCGGTGCCGCTGAACGCGTCGATCCCATTCCGGGTCGCCGTCCCGCAGGCCGCCGGCGGCCAGATACACGACCCGTTCCTGCCCAGCGAGCATCCGTTCGGCACGCACCGATTTCCCCGAGCGCACGCCGCCGAGGATCAGGGTGCGCGCAGACGTCGTCGGCGTCGACGCTCGGCGAGCACCCAGCCGCACCACCTCGCCGTCCCGACCGGCTCGCGCACCGTAATCGCCCAGCACCCGGGCCAGTTCGAGGCCCGGGGGGTTGAAATGGCTCAGGTGCACGGCGATGACATCGGTATGGTCTCCGACCGCACCGGATTCCCGCAGCCGGGCCAGCGTGCGCGCAAACGAGGGCAGGTCGTGGTGGTCGGTGCCGTGCTCGGTGTGGTTTCCGAACGTCTCCTCCAGGAACACCGCGTCGAACCCGGCGCCGGCAATGGCCGACTGCGTCTCGGCGGGTAGCGGTCCGGTGTCGGTGGCCCACAAAAGCCTTGTCCCCGAGCGGGATACGTCGTACAGGACCGCGTCGTCGACGAGCCCGTCGGAATGCGCGGCGGCCACCACGCGCACCGTGTAGTCGCCACCGGGTGCCGGCAGGGTCAGCTGATCCCCCGGATGTACGGTGCGAAATCGGATCGGGTCATCGGGCCCCACCCAGTCGCGACACTGGTCCAGCGCGCCGGGAGGACCCACGATGTCGAGCGGTTCGGTCCGCCCCGCCCAGTGCCGCATCACCAGCGCTGCGGGTCCGACGTGGTCGAAATGACCGTGGGTCAACAGGATGTGCCGCACGGCGGCCAGGCTCCGACCCCCGCGCAGCGCCGCCCGGGGCGCTTCGGGGCCACAGTCGATCAACACGGTGTCGTCGACGAGGGCAGCGGTCTGTCCGCGAATCTCTCCGGCCGCCAGCGCCCACCGACACGACCGGCATCCGCAGAACGGGCTGGGCCAGCCGTCGGCACTGCCGGTGCCCAACAACATCACGTCCATCAACGCGCCCTGTCCCGAACCGGCAGTACGGCGACTCCGCCGCCACGCTCGACCACCTCGACACGAGCCTGGTAGACCTCCGCGATCCGTTGTGCGGTAAGCACTTCGGCGGGAGTGCCGTCAGCGACAACCCGCCCGGCGGCCAACATCACCATCCGCTCGGCATACTGGCCGGCCAGCGTCAGGTCGTGCATCGCGGCGATCACGGTGATGCCGTCGGCCACCCGCAGAGCGTCGACCAGTTCGAGGACCTGTTGTTGATGACCGACATCCAGCGCGCTGGTGGGCTCGTCGAGCATCAGCACCGACGGTTGTTGCGCCAGGGCCCGGGCGAGCACCACCCGTTGCAGTTCACCGCCGGACAGCTCGGTGACCGGACGGGCCGCGATATCCCGCAGGTCCAGGCGCTCGATGACCCCGGCCACCACGCTGCGGTCGACGGCCGACGATGCACCGAACCGAGAAGTGTGCGGCGTGCGGCCGAGGTCGATCAGCTCGGTCACACTCACCCCTTCGGGCACGATCGGGCGCTGCGGCATCAACGCCACCGCCGCGGCAATCTGCCTGCGCCGCACCACCAACGGATCCAGGCCGGTGACCCGTACCGTCCCGGACACCTTCGCATCCGGCACGAGTCCGGCCAGAACGTGGAGCAGCGTGGTCTTGCCCGCCCCGTTGGGTCCGACCACACTGACCCATTCACCGGCGGAGACCGTCAGGTTCACCGCGTCGAGCACCGTCGCCTCCCGCCGAACGACGGTCAGGTCTGTGCACGTCACCGCACCGGTCACGTCAGCCTCCCACTGCGGCGCAGCACCACGAGGAAGAAGGGCGCACCGATAGCCGCCGTCACCACACCGATCGGCAACTCGGCCGGGGCCAGCGCCCAGCGCGCCAGGACATCGGCCAGCATTAGGAACGCGGCACCGAACAGCACCGACAACGGCAGCAGCAACCGGTGGCCGGGTCCGGCCAGCAGCCGGACCGCGTGCGGCACCACGATGCCGACGAACCCGATCAGCCCGCTGACGCTGACCACCGCGGCGGTGCCCAGGGTCGCGACGGCAACCAGCAGCAGGCGCACCCGTCCCGGATCGACTCCGAGGCTGGCGGCCTCGACGTCACCGACGGCCATCACATCGAGGATCCGGCCGAACAGCACGATCACGGCGATCGTCACCACCACGTAGGGCAGCACGACACCCACCTCGGTCCAGCCGTTCGTGCTCAACCGGCCGAACAGCCAGCTGTACACCTGGCGCATCGAGTCGTCGTAACGCTGCTGCAGGAAGGTCTGTCCGGCATTGGCGAAGGCGGCCACCGCAACCCCGGCCAGGATGATGACCACTTCGGTGCGGCCCCCGCCCACGCCGCGGCCCAGCAGGTAGGTGGCGGTGACGGCCAGGATGCCGCCGGCGAACGCAGCGATAGGGACCGCGAAAGCAGTTGCGGCCAGGCCGAATACGATCATCGCGGTCGCACCGAGCCCCGCACCGCTGGAGACGCCGAGCAGATAGGGATCGGCCAGTGGGTTGCGGAACACCCCCTGGTACGCGGCGCCGGCGATGGCCAGGGTGCCGCCGGCGAGGGCGCCGAGCACCACCCGCGGTAGCCGGATCTGCCAGAGCACCGCATGCTGGGATGCCGTCAGCCCGTGGTCGACGTCGATGCCCGGCAGTCCGTCGGCGAGTGCGAGCAGAATCCCGCGGGCCGGCAACCCGGCCGGTCCGACGAAGATCGCGAGCAACGCCGCGCCGAGCACACCGGCCACGGCGGCGGCCATCACCCAGGCACGACGGCGGTCACCGAGGGACATGGCTCGCCTGCGCCTCGGAGACCGCAGCAGCGATCCTCGCCACCATGTCGACGGTGCGCGGGCCCCACCGGCTGGCCACGTCGGCATCCAGCTCGTAGATGTGGCCGTTTCGCACGGCCGGTACCTCCGCCCACCCCGCGCGGTCCGCGACGGACGCCGCGCTGACCCCACAGCACTGCGCATCTGCCAGGAAGATCAGGTCCGGTTCCGCGGTGACGACGAACTCCTCGGACAGTTCCGGATACGGCTCGCCGCCGCCGGTATCGGCGATATTGACCAGACCGAACAGGCTGTAGAGCCGGCCGACGAAGGACGTTCCGGCAGCACTGAAGAACGTCGGGTCCAGTTCGTGGTAGTAGCTCAGATGAGTTTGGGGGGTGCTCTCGACGGTCGTGCTGATCTGCCGGCGCATCTGCGAAACCGACTCGGCGGCGTCGGCGGCGTGACCGGTCGCCGCGCCGATCTGCTCGATCTGGGTATAGGCGCCGTCGAGCGTGCCGGGGGCGGGCAGCGCCAGTAACTCGATGCCCGCGGCCTGCAGGCCCGAGACGAGGTAGCCGGGAGCGTCCGCAGTGATGACCAGGTCGGGCTGGTACCGCACGATTGCCTCGATGTTCGGGGTGTACCCGGACAGATCGGCCTGCGTCGGCACCTCGTCTGGATGGTTCGATTGCCCGTCGACGGCGACCACTTGAGCCCCGGCGCCGATGGCCCACAGAATCTCGGTCGCCGAGGGACTGAGTGAGACGATGCGCTGCGGTGGGGTCTCGCGGCCGGTGTGGGGCGCCGGAGCGGGTCCGCACGCGGCGAGCACGAGCACCGCCGACAACCACGCCGACCGGCGGCGCCCAATTCTCACCAGAACCAGTCCTTCGTCCGGCGTCGTCACCGGTATCGGTGAGCCTAGTCGAGCGGCATGTGCACACCGGTCTCACAGGTCGGGCACCCGGCGTCCACAACCGGCCTATTCTCACGTCATGAGCGTGAAAGTGGATCTCAACCAGCTGGCCGACAAGCTGGCGGACTACACGTTCGCCTACCTCGTCACAGTCGACGACAACTACCACGCGCACACCGTCGCGGTAGAGCCACACCTGGTCGACGGCGTCATCCACGTCGGCGCCGTCGGCGGGCACACCCGGAGAAACCTCGCCTCACACGAGAGCGCCACCCTGGTCTGTCCGCCGAACAATCCCGGCGGGTATTCACTGATCGTCGACGGACGAGGCCAGGCCGGTGCGACCGAGGATGAGGCACACCAGATCGTGCCCAACCGCGCGGTACTGCATCGCCGGGCGGCCAAGCCCGGCCCGCCCGGTCAGTGCGACAGCGATTGCATCGTCTTGTCGGAGAACTGACACCGCGACTTTCTGTGCCGAGTGGCCAGTCATGTCACGCGTCTGGCCCTCAAGCGTGCGACAACTGGCCACTCGATGGGCAAAACCCCGTCACTCGTGGTCGGTACCACTCGCGTTGGAATCTTCCAACAGTCGCTTGAGAACATCGCCCGGGTCACCTTGTCCCGGATTCAACTCGTGCGTGGCCACACCGCCCGATTCGGTAGCGATGCGGTCCGCGCCGACGGTGTCCGGTGTTGGCTGGCCTTCGGCACCGCCCGAACCCTGACCGTTCTCGCCGGCACTGTCCTGGCCACCTTGACCTGGCTCGCCCTGGCCACTTTGTCCCTGCTGGCCTTGGCCTTGCTCACCCTGGCCGCCTTGGCCACTCTGGTCCTGACCGCCTTGGCCACTTTGGTCCTGGCCGCCCTGCCCACCTTGGCCACCTTGGCCACCGCCACCGCCACCGCCACCGCCACCGCCGCCGCCATCACCCTCCGACGGCGGCGGGTCCTTCAACTTGTCCTGGAGTCGCTGTTCGGTTTCGTTGAGGTGCTTGCGGCGTTCCTCATCGGGCTCGGTGGTCGTATCGAAGCAGCCGCCGGGCGCCTCCTGCGTGACCTTCAGTGCCTCGGTCCACAACGGCTTCGCCTCATCCCGGTGCTGGTCGGCGTTCTTGAGATCGCCGAGGGCCTCCAGTACCACTTCGAGGTTGATTCGCACCGGGCATGATCGCTCCTGGCTGACCAGCGACAGCGACGTCTTGAACTCCGACTCGGCGTCGGCCAGTTTCCCTTCCAGCACGTAGCGGTCGCCGTCGGCGAAATATGGCTTGTACGAGTCGATCACGTTCAGCGACTTGAGCTTCCGCACGTCGTCGGCCAGGCTGTAGGAGTCGTAGCCGAGGTAGTGGGATCGGGCCGAATTGCCGTAGACCACCATCGCCATCAGTTTGACGGCGATCGCCACCAGCACCACCGCAGGCACAACGGAGAACACAATCAGCCGTCGCCGCAGCACTTTCCGGCTCGGTCCCTGCGAGAAGAACGCGCCAACCGTCGTGATTACCCACCGGAATGCCGCGACGCCGCGGTCTCTCACCATCATGCGCCCCGCACCCCGGTCATCCGGGACACCCGGTATTCCCGTGCCATCGCGAACAGCTCATAGAACATCAACAGCATCGCGATAGCCGTGAAAATCCAATAGAACTCGGTGCGATCCCCCGGCATCGATACTTCCTGCTGTTCCGCCGTCGATGAATTCTCATCCAGCGGCGGGATGATCTTGGACGTCGAGTCACCGAGTCCGCGATGGAAGTACGGCACATGCAGTTGCTCGGCAACGGTCCGCAGCGAGGCTTCGTCGAGTGCCGAAAGGAACTCTCCCCCACCACCCGTCGGGTTGGGGAAGTAGGTGATCGCCCCGTTTTCGCCCAGCCGGCTGGCCACCCGACCACCCGCGGCCGTGCCGTATCCGAGTACTGCACCGCCGGCCACCAACTCGGCCGGAACGTCGAACGCCGTCGGCGCCCGCTTCGAGACCCCGGCGCCCTCCCCGAGATAGAAGACCAGGTTGTTCGACCCCGGGTACTGCTGGGCGGCGAGTTCCAGCTGACGCTTGAGTTGCTCATCGGCAGCGCCGACATCGACCTGATACACCGAGTCGAAATCCGATTCGTAGGCCGAGTAGTCCTTGAGCAGTGCCCGCAGACTCCAGACGTCATCGGAGAGCGGCCAGTCCGCTCTGGCCTTGGTGGCGAACGAGGTGATCGAGAAGCGTCCGGACGGGTATTGGTCGACGATCGACTGCATATCGGCTCGGACCCCGGCCATCCGGAACTGGTTGTTGCCGAAGTCTTCTGCCCGGGAGTTGAGTGATCGGTCGACCACGAAAAACACATTGACGTTGCTGTTGGCTGCATCCGCCGCGGCGGCCTGGCTCACCGCGTGGCTTTCTCCCTCGATCCCCGGCCGCACCGCCGCCGCGAACAAGCACACGATCACCAGCGTCAACAGGCTCCACCGGATGACGACCTTGCGCTGGCTGCCCTTCCCTACGACCATGAGCACCCGATACAGCGTGAACATCCGCAACACCAGGGTCAGCGCCACCAGCACGAGGAACACCCACCAGGGCAGGATCGGCTCGAACGTCATCGCCGCACCCCCGCGAGGCTGATCGAGAAGGCGATCACGATCACCAGTCCGATGGTGAGGATGAGATTGGGACGGTCGCGCACCTGCTCCACCACGATCGTCCCGTCCGAACGCGTCAGTGCCGGCGGATGTGTGCGGATGTCGTCGAGGTGGCTGCGCAGCGCCTGGTCCAACGGGGCCTGGGTGTCCTGGCTACTCTGGCCAGCCCCGCCCTTGCCGCCGTTGCCTCCGTCGGTATCTGCCGTCGCGACATAGCTGATGAATCGCCCGCCGCTGCCGGTGGCGATACCGCTGAGCCCGCCGCTTGCGTCGAGAGTCGTTGTGGTCAGCACGTTGACCTGGATTCCCGAAGACCGGGCCAGCGCGGCGAGAGCGTCATCGGAGAAGATCGGCGCCTCCGACCCGCCGGCCGGCCCCATGTAGATCACCGAACGCCGGTTGTCTGATGCTTTCCCCGCTGCGGGAAAACCCTTCATACACATGGCAAGTGCATCGTTGACCGTCAGCCGGTAGTCCGAGTAGCTGACCGCCCTGCCGAATTCGTGCTGGGCGCGTTGCAGGACGGCGGTGTCCTCGGGCGTGGGGTTCTGGGTGGACTTCAGCCGCTCCAGGCCGGCGTACCGGCCGAGTTCGCCCTGCAGGAACGGATAGTCGCGAGTCAGCGGGATCACCCGGTTGGTGCGGGAAGTGAGGCCCAGGCGTTGCGAGTCGAACGTGGCCGCCTGGCCGCCGAAGTAGGACAGCATCACCGACGCGTCGTGGGAGGCCGGGTCGTCCTGAAGACACAGCATCACATCCTCGGGATGCGCACGGTTGATCTCAGCGGTGGTGGCCTGCGAGCTGACCGGGCGGGCAGTCGCGACGATGGCGCACAGCAATACTGCGACCGTCGTGGCGGCGATGGTGGCCAGCAGGATTCGGTAGCGCCGGTACGCCCGCGCATATTCGGGCAGCTCGGTCAGACGACCCACCCAGGCCAGTGGACGCAACCGTCGTGGTTGCTGGCGCATCGGCCACAGGAATGCGGCCAGCACGATGACGACGAGCGCCGCCAGGCCGGCTATGACGACCCACCACCACCTCAGCTCCATGACAGGATCGTGCTCCGCACCTGGGCTGCCGTGGCAGCGACGTCTGGGCTGTCAGCGAGGTCGAATTGTCTTGCGTACAGGGCCGATACCGCGGGTGCCGCCGCCGCGGCCGGGCTGTCCGCCACCTCGTTCAGCGCCATGTACTGCGCGGCCACGCCGGTCTGGAGGTAGACGAAGTTCCGCAGTATCCGGCTCATCGCGGTGTAGGCCTGCCGGGATGTCAGCTCGCCGGCCTGGTAGCGGTCGCTGACCCCGCCGATCGCCGCACTGAACTTGCGCCGCAGCACCCGGGCGCTGATGTCGCGGATCACCGGGATGGTGCGCAGCCGCGTCACAGGAAGCGTCCACACCAGGACCCCGACGAACCACCCGATGACGCCGAGGACCAGCAGCACACCCAACACCAGCCATCCCACCGAATACGGCAGCGGTGCCACGATCCATTTCAGATAGTCATTTGCCACGGCTGGCCTTCTTCAGCATCAGGGTGACGGCCCCGAACAACTCACCGCTCGCCGACACCCGGGCACACGGGATCGCCGTGGTGTTGACGTAGTCCGCGAATGCGGCCTCCCGATGCGCCTCGGCCCGACGGTATGCCTCCAGCACCCGGTGGCCCAGGATCTCCTCGCGCAGTAGGGTTCTGCCGCTGTCGACGTCGTACCCCTCGCCGCCGAAGGCCGGTACGCCGATCAGCGGTGCGTCGCGCACCGTAATCCAATACACATCGTGACGCGCCGCCACTTTGCGGAACTGCTCGGTCAATCCCGCTGAGACATCGGGTTCGTCGGATACGACGAAGACGATGTGCCGACGACGGAAGTGCTGCTGCACGTACTCCAGTTGGGTGGAGAGGTCGCTGTGGCCGCTGTCGGCCACGTGGTGGCGGTTGACCCGCTCCAGGATGTGCTCGAGATGCGCCTCACCGCGGCGGTTGGGCATATGAGCCGACCCGGTGGCGTCGCCGTACACCAAACCCATTTCGTCGCCCTTGCTGATGGCGATCAATCCCACCAGGCCAACGGCATTGAGTACCACGCGCTGCTTGACCTCACCGCCCGCAGCCAGCGCGAGCATGTTCCGGCCGAGGTCGGCGACCATCAGGACACGCTGCTGCCGGTAGGAGACGAACCGCTTCACCAGCACGTCGGTTGAGCGCGCCGACGCCTTCCAGTCGATGTCGCGGACGTCATCTCCGGGGATGTAGGGGCGCAGATCGTCGAATTCCAGGCTGCGCCCGTGGAACATCGACCGATGCTCCCCTTCGAGAAGGCCACGGGACACCCCGTTGGGACCCGACAGCCGGTTACCGGCGAGGGTCTGGGCCTTCACCTCCTGCAGTAGCACTCCCATAGCGACTACGGAGTACGTACTACCTGAATAATGTTGTCTATCAACACTTCCGGAGTGACATTCTGCGCAACCGCCTCGAATCCGAGAATCAGTCGATGCCGCAAGATCCGGTGCGCGAGCGCTTTGATGTCATCGGGCAGCACGTGATTGCGCCCCGACAGTAATGCGAGCGCCCGTGCGGCCTTGCAGAAGGCGATGGTCGCGCGTGGGCTCGCCCCGTACTCGATGAGCCGGGCCAGGTTCGCCGGAAGGTATTGCTGCGGAGTACGTGTCACCGCGACGATCTGGGTGATGTAATTGACGATCGCGGGGTCCAGGTACACCCGCCGAGCCACGTCGCGGATGTAGAGGATGTCGTCCAGCGAGGCCACCGCCCCGTTCCGGTTGTTTGCATAGACGCCCGCATCGATCCGGAAGATCACCTCCGCCTCTTCACGGGGTGTCGGGTAGGTCAGGATCTCCTTGAACATGAACCGGTCCATCTGCGCCTCCGGCAGCGGATAGGTTCCCTCCTGGTCGACCGGGTTCTGGGTGGCGAGCACCAGGAACGGCTCGGGGATCTTGTAGATCTCGCCGGCGATGCTGGTCTGGCGTTCCTCCATCGCCTCCAGCATGGCGCTCTGGGTCTTCGCGCTGGATCGGTTGATCTCGTCGAGCAGCACGATGTTGGCGTGCACCGGCCCCAGCTGGATGTGGAACGTTCCCTTGGAGGCGTCGAAGATCTGGGTGCCGATGATGTCGCTGGGCAGTAGGTCAGGAGTGCACTGGATGCGCCGGAAATTGGCCCGTACCGCGTCGGCGACGGCGCGTGCAGCCGTTGTCTTCGCAAGTCCCGGAACACTTTCCAGCAGCACGTGACCGCCGGTGAACAGTCCGATCAGCAGACTCTGTTGCAACCCGGCCTGGCCCACCACCTTGGCGGCGAAGGCATTGGACAGCGCACCCACCACGGCGCGGGCCCGGTCGAGCTCATCCCGGGTCGGCTGGGCTGCCATGGTGACGGTCATCGACCCACCCACTTCACGGCCAGCGGATCCTGGGTCATGTCGATCTCTCCCATCAGCGGGATCAGCGGGGTGCCCTGCATGGGCGTGCCGTCGGTGCTATTGGCGGTGAGTTTCCACTTCGATGTCCCCATCACCCGGAGCTTCATGTCATAGGACATGAAGCTGTACTGCAGGCCGGCCAGATCGGGCGCTTCCCAGTGCGCGGTACCGTCCGCCAACGACGGGTTCGGGACGTTCTGCGGACATCCCGGGGGCGAGAGCGCAGTGGACTTCGCGCATTCGGCGACCGCGTCGGCAACGACCTTCTTGGCAGCTTCGGATCCGGCGTCGCTCAATTGCACCTGGACACCGGCCGGCATCGCAACGCCCTGGGCTATCAGGGCGTCCAGCAGCACCGGCCGCGCTGACGTCACCGAGAGGTACTTGTTCGACGAGCCCAGGTCCAGCCACCCCGGAAACACGTAGACCGCGGAGCCGCCCGAAATCGCTTTGCCGAACAGCGATATCGGCGGAGCCGGAAGGGGTTGACCGGTCGCCGGATTGGTGGTGAGGGTCGACGCGGCGAGGTTGAGCTTGGCGGTCGCGCCGGTCAACTTCCAGCGGCCGTCCTGCTTTTTCACCAGCAGGGTCTGATCGGAGGACTGCTCACCGAAGTTCGCCACCACATGCACCTGCGCCATGTCGCCGGTCTCGTTGGCGCTGAGGATCCGCACGTTGGTGATGGGCCACTTCGCGACCTGCTGCTTCAGAACGTCGTCGGTGAGGAAATCCTTCGACGCCGGCTGATCTGATCCGAATGCCAACGCAGCGTTGGCATCTCCCTTCGACAGCGCATCCAGGTAGCCCTTGACCGCCTCGCTGGCCGTGCTGGCGCCGCCGGCGCCACCACTCGCTCCGCCGCCCGAGAACGACACGACGGCCACCACGATGCCCACGAGCAGGAGCACCGCAGCGGTGGCACCGGCCGTGATGAGCAGCGCCTTCTTGTTGCGCCGCGGCTGCGGGGGCCCGGGCTGGAAATTCTGGAAGTCGTGTTGCAGTGGGCCTTGCCAGCCGGGCTGCGGCGGTGCCGGGTGCCCACCAGGTGCGGGGTGCCCACCAGGTGCGGGCGCGGCATAGTTGGGCGGCGCGGGCGCGGGCCGCGGTGCAGCGGCCGGCGCAGGTCCGCCCCACTGTGGAGGCGGCGGCGGAGGTGCCTGGCGGTGGCCGGAATTCTGCGGGGTAAATCCGTCGACGGGGTTGGGACCCCCGAACGGCGAATGCGGCGGCTGAGTCACGCAGCAAACCCGCTATGGCGACACGTCAACAAATCCGCTCTCCCCCCACGAGCCACGAAAGCTTTCGGCGCCGACCGTAACACGGGGTTAGCGCCCCTACCTGCGCCGGGTTTGCCGGCCGGGCCGCGCCGAGTGGCCAGTTATGTCACACATCTGGCGTGCAGGCGTGCGATAACTGGCCATTGGACACGAAAAGGCCCGGCCTCCGAAGAGAGCCGGGCCTTCCCGAAATGAGTTGGACTAGAAGTCCATACCGCCCATGCCACCGGTCGGATCGCCCGCGGGCGCCCCGGCCTTCTCCGGCTTGTCGGCGACGACGGCCTCGGTGGTGAGGAACAGCGCCGCGATGGACGCTGCGTTCTGCAGCGCCGAGCGGGTGACCTTCACCGGGTCGGCAACGCCGGCCTTGAGCAGGTCCTCGTACACGTTGGTCGCGGCGTTCAGGCCGTGACCCGAGGGCAGGTTCGACACCTTCTCGGCGACGACACCCGGCTCCAGACCACCGTTGAAGGCGATCTGCTTGAGCGGAGCCGACAGCGAGACGCGCACGATGTTGGCGCCGGTTGCCTCGTCACCCTCGAGCTTCAGCTCGTCCAGCGACGGGGCCGCCTGCAGCAGAGCCACGCCGCCACCGGCGACGATGCCCTCTTCGACGGCAGCCTTCGCGTTACGGACGGCGTCCTCGATGCGGTGCTTGCGCTCCTTGAGCTCCACCTCGGTGGCAGCTCCGGCCTTGATCACCGCAACACCGCCGGCCAGCTTGGCCAGGCGCTCCTGCAGCTTCTCGCGGTCGTAGTCGGAGTCGCTGTTCTCGATCTCGGCGCGGATCTGGGCGACACGGCCCTGGATCGCGTCGGCATCGCCGGCACCCTCGATGACGGTGGTCTCGTCCTTGGTGACCACGATCTTGCGGGCGGTGCCCAGCAGCGCGACATCGGCGGTCTCCAGCGAGAGGCCGACCTCTTCGCTGACGACCTGGCCACCGGTGAGGATGGCGATGTCCTGCAGCATGGCCTTGCGGCGGTCACCGAAGCCCGGAGCCTTGACGGCCACAGACTTGAAGGTGCCACGGATCTTGTTGACCACCAGGGTCGACAGGGCTTCGCCCTCGACGTCCTCGGCGATGATCAGCAGCGGCTTGCCGGACTGGATGACCTTCTCCAGCAGCGGCAGCAGGTCCTTGACGGTCGAGATCTTCGAGCTGACCAGCAGGATGTAGGGATCCTCCAGGACGGCTTCCTGACGCTCGGCGTCGGTCACGAAGTAGCCCGAGATGTAGCCCTTGTCGAAGCGCATGCCCTCGGTGAGCTCCAGCTGGAGCCCGAAGGTGTTGCTCTCCTCGACGGTGATGACACCCTCGTTGCCGACCTTGTCCATGGCCTCGGCGATCAGGTCGCCGATGGACTGGTCTCCGGCGGAGATACCGGCGGTGGCAGCGATCTGCTCCTTGGTCTCCACCTCCTTGGCGGACTTCAGGAGGGTCTCGGTGACCTTCTCGACAGCCTTCTCGATGCCGCGCTTCAGGCCGAGCGGGTTGGCGCCGGCAGCGACGTTGCGCAGGCCTTCGCGAACCAGGGCCTGGGCCAGAACGGTGGCGGTGGTGGTGCCATCGCCCGCGACGTCGTCGGTCTTCTTGGCGACCTCTTTGACCAGCTCAGCGCCGATCTTCTCGTACGGGTCCTCCAGCTCGATCTCCTTGGCGATGGACACACCATCGTTGGTGATCGTGGGGGCGCCCCACTTCTTCTCAAGGACGACGTTGCGACCCTTGGGGCCCAGCGTCACCTTTACCGCGTCAGCGAGGGCGTTCAGGCCCCGCTCGAGGCCGCGACGGGCCTCTTCGTCATACGCAATTGTCTTAGCCATTGCGAAGTGATTCCTCCGGATAGGGGATCGCACGTTGTGTGGTCAGGTTCAGTGCCCGCGACGGACGGCGTGGGTGTGCTCCCGCAGGTGCGGTCCCAGCCTCACCGGCCTGACCTAGCACTCACTGATCGAGAGTGCCAACTGCATTCTTAGCACTCGACCAGGGCGAGTGCAAGGTTGTTCGCTCGCCGCATACCCATCCGCGCCATACGTCGGTAGTAATCGGTGACGCCACGCCCCGGACCTACCGCACAGCCTGCCCGGTCGGCGTCACGAACTGCCAGCCCGCGGCCTGCATCGCGGGGATCGCCTCGGCGAAGCCGGCATGGGTGCCCGATTGCGGGTGGTTCATGTGGGCGATCACGATCGACCCCGGGGACGCATTCATCACGTTGGACCGCACGGCGGCGGCCGACGCCGTCGCACCGTTGTCCGCGTTGACGGTGAACCCCAACGGTTGCTCGCCGAGTTCGTGGACGATCTCGACTGCCACGTCGTCATAGTGCGCGGTACCGGGACGGAACCAGGTCGGGGCCCGGCCGGTCAGCGCAGTCAGCTTTTGATGGTTGCCCCACACCTCACTGACCACTTCATCGGCCGACCGGGTCCCGGCGATCCCGTAGGCAGACCGACCCGTCACCGACAACGGCACATGACGGGTGCCGTGGTTGCCGATCTCAAACAGTGGGTTGCCGGCCAATTGCCGCGCCCGGTCCGGATTCCGGTCGATCCACCGCGAGTTGAGCATGAGCACCGCGGGCACACCGTTGCGCTGCAGGGTGTCCAGGAGCGCGTCATCGCAGGCACCGTCACAGGCATCGAAGGTGAGGGCGATCTGGCGTCCGCCGGCGGCAAGCGAGGTGGCAATTCCGGGCAGCGCCATCCCCCACTGCATGGGAGTACGCCTCTTGTTGAGCACCGCGACCGAAGGCGGGTCGACGGTGTTCGGGTCGGCGTGGGCGCTCGGCACCCCGAACCGCCATGCGTAGCCGGCAGCAATCGAGCCGACGACCGTCGCCGACAGGAATGAACGCCGGGTGATCACCCACCGGACGGTAGGCGCACATGTTGAATGCCAGCCCACCAATCCGCTGTGGGTTGGCTGCGCAAATTTGCATACAAAGGCGATTCTGGCAACCGGCCCGCGCGGACCTCTGCACCCTGCGCGGCGGCCCTCGATCGCCTGGGCCGGCGATACGGGATCGACGCTGTCGTCGTCGACGAAGGTGGCAATACCGAACTTTGCCTGGCCGACACCACCCCCGGAAGGCGGGGACCCGGGCAGCGCCGAGCGAACGCGGAGCTCATGCGTATTCGGCACGAGATGCCGAGCTGACGCCCAACCGGCTAAATGATTTTGCACGCGAGATGAAAAATCTGGCAAACGTCCGAACCCCGACTGATCTGCGCGATTCACCCCTGCACACCCCTTGCATCATGCACAACTACCGCCCGATTGCTTGCATATGCAACAACTGCCAAAAATGGCCTGAGAAAAAGCTGAGATCTTGGTTACGGGTGCGTTAACTTCTCCGCCAGCTAAGGGAAATGTTCGTCGGTAGTGATTCGTGTCAACACAGTCAGATTTATTGACGTGAGCGTCATTTTGCACTGGGAGAGCTAGGGAGAACTCGTGGGGAAGCACAGCGTTGCGCAAAGTCGTGGTCGGCGGGCCGCGGTCGGTCCGATTGCCACTGCAGGTCTGGCGAGTGTGGCGTTGGCTGGTGCCGGCGTCATGCTTCTGTTGGGGCCGGACTCACCGACGATGAGGTCGGTGACCGCAGATGTGGCACTCGTCAACACCGAGGGCTCGAGCAGCGATGGCAACTCCAACGCGGGTAACCCTTCGGGCAACACCGGCTCTCCCAGCTCCACCGGGAGCACTGGCTCCACCGGGTCCAACTCCAAAGCCAAGAAACCGCGTCGCCCCGACGTCAATCAGGTTCAGGAACGCCTGCGCGAGCGCGCCAACGAGGCCACCAAGGCCTTCAATGACCGTGCCGCCGAAGCCAGAGAAGCCTTCAACCACCGGGCCGCCGACGCCAAGAAAACCGTCGACGACATCACCGAAGGCATCGGGATCAAGCGCGGCAACGCCACCACCGACGACCCGGAAACCCAGGGCCCGCTGCCGCGACCGAAGTCGCCGGCGACCTCGAAGGCCGACTCCAACGACGGCGTGGACCCCACCACGGTCAACGAGCCCAAGCAGCGGTGGAAGGCCCCCACCGCAAATGTGGTGGCCGACAACCCGATCACCGAGCGCGTCAGCGATCTGACCGAGCGGGTGAAGACCGCATTGCCGGCTCCCAGCCTCCGCAACGACGAGCCCGACTCCGGCGCCGCACTGTTCGGTGGGCAATCCAATGATCCGGCCCCCGCCACGCGCCAGGCGTTCATCGCCCCGCCACCGGCCCCGGCACCCGCACCGATCAGCCCGATCACCGGCCTGCTGTCCGCGGTCACTCTGGGCACGATCCTGGCCCCCAACGCACCGACCGCACCGGCCGATATGCCCGGGGTGTGGGCCGTGATGGCCTGGACACGGCGCCAGTCCGCGTACACCACCACGACCAACACCGCCGCCAACCGCAACACACTGGTGGCCCCCACCCTCAACTCCGCGGTGCTCGACCCCACCGAGATCGTCAACCGGTGGATCTACCAGCCGGTGCACTACGGGGTGCAGCTGTGGATCACCAGCCCGCTCGGGTCAGCCCTGGGCAACACGATGAACCAGATATCGGGGCAGCACCTGATCGGCAACGGCGCTGATGGCACCGAAGCCAACCCCGACGGCGGCGACGGCGGCCTGTGGATCGGCGACGGCGGTGACGGCTTCGACGGTGTCTCCACCGGCCAGGAAGGCGGCGACGGCGGTGACGCCGGCTGGTTCGGCGACGGCGGCGAAGGTGGCTCGGGCTGGGCCGGCATGAACGGCGGCGACGGCGGCCGTGGCGGCAGCTTCATGGGCCTCGGCGGTGACGGCGGTGACGGCGGCGCTTCTGCCAATGGCCAGGCCGCGGGCAACGGCGGCCACGGTGGCGACGCCAACGGCTGGCTGTTCGGTCTCGCCGGCGACGGCGGACGCGGCGGTGTCGGCCTCACCGGCACCGGCGGCGCCGACGGCGACTGGAACATCGACTACGGCAACGGCTACGGCAACGGCCAAGACGGCGGTGTCGGCGGAGGCAACGGCGGTAACGGCGGCGACGGCGGTAACGCCACCGGCTGGATCTTCGCCAGCGGCGGTGACGGCGGCCAAGGCGGCAGCGCAGGCACCGGCGGGACCGGTGGACGCGGCGCCGAGGGCGACGCCGCCCACCTGAGCGGCGGCACCGGCGGAACCGGCGGTGATGGCGGCGGAACCGGCGGCCTCGGCGGCGCAGCCGGAATCGGCGGCGGACTCTTCGGCCTCATGGGCCACAGTGGAACCGCGGGCGGCACCGGTAACGGCGGCGCGGGCGGTGACGGAGGCGCCGGCGGCGACGGCTTCGCCCTCATTTCGGGCAGCGCCTCCGGGACCGCGACCGGCGGGACCGGCGGCGCCGGCGGGTTCGGCCAAGCGTCCACCACGGCCGGCACCGGACACGGTGGCGGCGGCGGCGGGGGCGGCGGCGGCGCGCTCCTGAGCGGCACCAACGGCGGAACAGTCACCAACGGCACCGCGACCGGCGGCAACGGCGGACGCGGAGGCAACGGCTCAACAACTGCGGCCGGCGGAACTGGCGGCACCGGCGGTATCGGTCAGATCACCGCCGACGGCACAGACAGCAAGGCGACCGGCGCCGCACAGGGCGGCAAGGGCGGCGATTCGATCGGCACGGGCATCGGCGGCAACGGCGGCCTGGGCACTGTCAAAGCCACGTCCGGCGGCACGGCTGATAGCACGGGCACCGGCGCTACGGGCGGTGCCGGCGGCAACGGCAGCAATGGCGGTATCGGCGGCGCCGGCGGCATCGGCGGGGTGGTTGCCCAGCGCGCCGACAGCACCGCCACGGGTACCGCTACCGGTGGCGCCGGCGGGACGGCCGACGGTGCCGGCAGCACCGGCGGCGGCGGCGGTGACGGCTGGATTCAGACCGGCTATGCCGCCGCCAATCTCGGCACCGGCAGCGACGCCAGCGGAACCGCCCGCGGCGGCAAGGGCGGCGATGCCACCACCGGCGGCCACGGCGCAGTCGGCGGGATCGGCACCATCATCGCCTCCGGCAACGACTCGACGGCCAGCGGCAACGCGGTAGGCGGTGCCGGCGGTGCCGGCTCCAACGGTGGAACCGGCGGCAAGGGAGCGCGGGCGCAGATCACGGCATACGGCAACGACTCGACGGCTGACGGCACCGTCGACGCGGGCGACGGTGGCAGCGGCACCGGCCTCGGCGTCACAGGTGGTGACGGTGGTCAAGCCGTCATCGGTTCGGGTCAGAGCTCGGGCTTCGGCAACGCCGTCGTCAAGAATGGCAAGGCAACCGGCGGAAACGGCGGCAACGGCACGGCGGCGACAGGCAACGGAGGGATCGGCGGCGGCGCCAGCATCACCGCCAGACGAACCGCCGACTCCATCACCGACAGCACCGCTACCGGCGGCAACGGCGGGACCAGCGGGGCCACCGGCGGCAGCGCCACCATCAACACGGCCGGTGCCACCGACCCCAGCGTCATCAAGAATTCGTCGGCTACCGGCGGTAACGCCGGTGCGGGCGACGCCAACGGCGGCATCGGCGGCAACGGCGGGATTGCCTCGGTCAACGCCGCCGGCGGCGGCGACGTCGACAACGGCGTCGCCAAGGGCGCCGATGGTGGAAAGGGCACCAACGGCGGTAAGGGCGGCGCGGGCGGCGCAGGCACCATCGATGCCTCCGCCGCGGGCAGTACCGCCACCGGAACGGCCACCGGCGGCGTCGGCGGCACCGGCGACGGCGCGGGCAGCATCGGCGGCAACGGGGCGGAGGGCGCCATCAAAGCCATGGCCACCAATGCCAAGGCCAGCGGTACGGGCACCGGCGGCGCGGGCGGCAACGCCACCGACGGCGGCAAGGGCGGCGCCGGCGCGCAGGGCGGGGTTTTCGCCATGTATCCCGGCAGCGAAGCAACAGGCACCGGCACCGGTGGTTCCGGCGGGGCAGCCGACGGAGCCGGCAGCATCGGCGGCAACGGAGGCAGCAGCTCGGTGCAAGCCGGGTGGTCCTACTACGGCCGCGGCAACAACAGCAAGGCCTCCGGCACCGCCATCGGTGGTAACGGTGGCAAGGCAACTGGCGGCGGGCACGGTGGACAAGGCGGAATGGCCAGCCTGCTCACCGCCGGCACCAGCGCCACGGTTTCGGGTAGCGCCTACGGCGGCGCGGGCGGCGCCGGTTACGCCGGCGGCACCGGCGGCACCGGCGGAATGGGCCAGATCGCGGCCGTGGGCAATGACACCCACGACAGCGGCAAAGCCACCGGCGGTGCCGGTGGCAGTGGCACCGGTACCGGCATCTCGGGCGGCGCGGGCGGTCGAGGCCTGGTCTACTCGGGGACCTCGGGCGGCGGTGGTATCAACTCCACCGCGGATGGCACCGCGACGGGCGGAAACGGCGGCGCCGGTCAGAACAGCGTCAATGGCGGCAAGGGCGGAGACGCCGGCATTGTCACCAAGGGCGACAACAACTCCAACACCAACGGCACCGCCACCGGTGGACACGGCACCACCGGCGCTGCGGGTGGCCAAGGCGAGCTCAGGACGACCGGCACCGGAAGCACGATCAAAGATTCGTCGGCTAGCGGTGCCGGTGGGAGCACTGGTGGTTCGGGCAGCGCCGGCAACGTGCTCGCCAGCAACGGCGGTTCAATCACAAACAGCTCCGCCAATGCCGGGGTCGGGTCCGACACCGCTGTTGGTGGCTCGGCGACCGTGACTGCCACCGGTGCCGGCAGCGCCGTCACCAACACCAAAGCCACCGGTGGTAACGCCGGGTTCGGTGACGCCAACGGCGGCATCGGCGGCAATGGCGGGGCGGCCTCGGTCACGGCCACCGGCGGTGCTGCCATCACCGACGGTGTCGCCAAGGGCACCGATGGTGGCAAGGGCACCAACAGCGGCAAGGGCGGCGCCGGCGGCGGGGGCTATATCGAGGCCCTGGGCGCGGGCAGTACCGCGACCGGAACGGCCACCGGCGGCATCGCCGGCACCGGTGATGGCGCGGGCAGCGTCGGCGGCAACGGAGGCGACGGCTGGATCAGCGCCAGTGCTGCCGGAGCCGATGCGAGCGGCGTGGGCACCGGCGGCGCCGGCGGCAACGCCACCAGCGGCGGCAAGGGCGGCGCCGGCGCGCAAGGCGGAATCTTCGCTCAGCGGGTCAACAGCGAGGCCACGGGCACCGGTATCGGTGGTGCAGGTGGCACCGCCGACGGTCTGGGCAGCACCGGCGGAAATGGTGCCGGCGGCTGGATTCAGACCGGTTACTACGCCACCGGCGCCAACAGCAAGGCCGAGGGCACAGCGACCGGTGGTGCCGGCGGCGACGCGACCACCGGCGGTCACGGCGGGGTCGGCGGAATGTCGGTAGTGCTCGCCACCGGAGACAACTCCACCGCCACGGGCACCACGGTCGGTGGCAAGGGCGGCGCAGGCTCCAACGGCGGAACCGGCGGCAAGGGTTCCCTCGGGCAGGTAGTCGCCCTGAGCATCGGCTCGCACGCCGAAGGCACCGGCATCGGCGGTGCCGGTGGCAGCGGCGACGGCGTCGTGGGCGTCAACAGTGTCCTCGGCGGCAACGGCGGTCAAGGTGTCGTCTCCGCGGCGGGTGACTACAGCACTGCGGAGGGCGATGCGACCGGCGGGAACGGCGGCGCGGGCCAAGGCGGTGTCAACGGCGGCAACGGCGGTGCGGGCAATATCACGGCGAAGGGTGACGGCACCTCCAGCGCCGATGCCGACTCCATCACCGGCGGCACGGCCTCCGGTGGCAGCGGCTCCACCGGGGCCTCCGGCGGTATCGGTCAGCTCAGCACCAACGGCGGCACGATCAAGGACACCCAGGCTATCGGTGGCAACGCCGGTGCGGGCGACGCCAACGGCGGCCTCGGCGGTAATGGCGGAACGGCTTCCGTGTCAGCCACCGGCGGCAGCGAGGTCGCCAACGGTCTGGCCAAGGCGGGCAACGGTGGCGCCGGGGTGACCGGCGGCAAGGGCGGCGCCGGCGGGAACAGCACCATCGCAGCCACCTCGGTGACGGGCGACCTCACCGGTACCACCACCGGTGGTGTCGGCGGGACCGGCACCGGGATCGGAGCCACCGGCGGTGCCGGCGGCGCGGGCACCAACGGTGGTGTCGGAGGTGGTGGCGGTAACGCTGCAATTACTACCGACCTCACCGGAACCGCCAGCGGCACCGCGAAGGGTGGGTCCGGCGGAACCGCCACCGGTACCGGCAGCATCGGTGGAAACGGCGGCTGGGCGGAGATCCAAGCCGGGTACGGCAACCTCACCGGCGGCACGGCCGGCGGCACCACCACCGGCGGCAAGGGCGGCAACGCCACGAACGGCGGCCACGGCGGTAACGGTGGCGGTTCGCTGATCATGGCCGCAGGCACCGGCGTTGCCACCGGCAACACCGCCAAGGGTGGTGACGGCGGTGCAGCCAACACCGCAGGCGCCACGGGCGGTGCCGGCGGGTTCACCAACATCGCAGCCCAGAACGGAAGCATCACCGGCAGCACCGCAACCTCCGGAAACGGTGGCATCGGCAACGGCGGGAACGGCGGTGACGGCGGTATGGGCTGGATTCAGGCCTACGACCCGTCGGCCCCAGCCAGCACCGCCATCACCAACGGCAAATCGACCGGCGGCAACGGCGGCAACGGCGGCCTCAACGGCACCGGCGGAGCCGTCGGCGGCAACGGTGGCAACGGCGGCAACAGCACCTTCTGGAAGGGCAACGGCCAGACCTCGACCAACCAGGTCAATGCCGGCGGCAAGGGCGGCAACGGCGGCGACGGCGGCAACGCCGTGGGCGACGGTGCGGGCGGTGCGGGCGGCAACGGCGGCATCGGTGGCAGCTTCGATTTCACCACCAACACGGGCACGACCGGTACTGGCGGCAACGGCGGCAACGGCGGCACCGGCCAGCCCGGCGGGGTGACCGGCACCACCGGCTCCACCGGTGCCAGCAATCCCTGATCGCCGACACTAAAAAGAGAGAGGCCCGCTACGGCGGGCCTCTCTTTTTTTGTCGCGTCAGCTCACACCACGCGCAGGCCGTCGGGGACCTTGCTCGGATCACGCCAGAACGCGTCATTGACGAAGCGTCCGAACAGATCTGGCGGCAGGATGGTCTCGCGCGGCTCGGCCTTCACCGAACCGCGCACGGTGTGCAGCCCCGGCGTCCCGGCGCGTTCGTCGAACTCGGTGACGTCGTAGTCGACGTGGCCGAAGTCGTGCTCGAATACCGGTTCACCGATGAACTCGTAGATGGCGTTCATCACCTTGGCCGGTTCGACGGTCAGGGTTTCGTACTGCACCAACAACAGGTGGTCCCGTTGGGCGCCGTAACAGGCCTGCTTGAGGGCATCGTAGGGCCCGCCGACCATTCCCTCCTGTGCGGCAACGTCATTGGCTCTGGTGTAGACGGTGCCGCCGGGGTTGTAGTTGAAGATCGACGACGGGCTGAACACGTTGCGTTGCACCAACCGCTCGATGCTGTCGATCACCCACGGCAGATCACGCACGCACGCAATGACTTTCGCGTCCGGGAACAGCTGTGCGATCGCCGGCATCCGGGCACACCAGCCCCGGTTGGTGTCGAAGATGACCTGGGCGATGCTGTCGGAGTAATAGCTGTCGAACAGCCCGCGCAGGATCCGTTCGCGCTTGCTGTCGTCGAGGAACACCGAGAACTCGTTGCGGGCGCTCATCTGGGCCAGCAGGGCGTCGAACAGCCCGGCCAACGGGCCTGACATCCCGGCCTGAAAGCGCGGATTCTGTCGCAGCAGCGCCGCCAAAAGCGTCGACCCTGATCGCGGTAGACCCGAGATGAAATGAAGCGTTGTCACCGTTGCCCTTTCGCCCGTAATCCGTCGAACACCACCGCGGTGACCCGCTCGGCCACGTCTGCGTTGTAAGTCTGCATCGTCTGGCAGGACTTGCGCGCCCGAATTCGGTCCGCCGCTTTCGACAGCAGGGCTGGTTCACCACGCCGCGAACAACCCTGGTGTCGATCTCGGCGTCAACACCGTCACCGCGTCTAAGCTGACGCTCGTGTCGCTGTGGAACCCCAGAGATGTGCCGCCGTATCCCCCGGCTCGCTACACCGAGGACGAGCCCGAGGTCAGCGCCTGGGTCCGGCGCGCGCCCGAAAATGGCGGGGCGCCACCCGACTACGACTCCTTCGGTTTGGTCAAGTACCACTACCTGGCCAACCAGCAACAGACCAATGGCGATTACGGCCTGTATCGGGTCGACATCAGCCCACAGGCCGGCGGCCCGGCCCCGCATTTTCACCGGACCATGTCCGAGGCGTTCTTCGTGTTGTCGGGCACCGTCAAGCTGTATGACGGCACCGACTGGCGCGACGGTAACCAGGGCGATTTCCTCTACGTCCCGCCGGGCGGAATCCACGGTTTCCGCAACGAGGCCGACGCGCCGACGTCGTTGCTGATGTTGTTTGCTCCCGGCGCGCCACGGGAGGCCTATTTCGAAGGATTGGCCCAGCTGGCCGACCTCAACGACGACGAACGCGCCGAGTGGTTCGCCAAGAACGACAACCACTTCATCTGAGCGACACGCCCGGCGTGCTCCTGCGGATATGCGCCGACGTAACGCCCTGTCATAGACTGCTTTCCGACTGAGAGGAGTCCTCGGGTGCGGGCTGATGCAGCGCCCAGCACCCAGGCACTTCGGGGCTGGCAGCGTAAGGCGCTGGTGCGGTATTTGACTGCCAAACCGCGGGACTACCTGGCGGTCGCCACGCCCGGCGCAGGTAAGACGACGTTTGCGCTGCGGATCGCGGCCGAGCTGCTCAACGACCGTACGGTCGACGCGATCACCGTGGTGGTGCCCACCGAGCATCTCAAGATCCAGTGGGCCCAGTCAGCCGCCCGGAACGGTATCGCGCTCGATCCGAAGTTCAGCAACTCCAATTCGCAGACCTCGGCGGAGTACCACGGCGTCGTCGTCACCTATGCCCAGGTGGCCAGCCATCCCACCCGGCACCGGGTGCGCACCGAGAACCGCAAGACACTGGTCATCTTCGATGAGATCCACCACGGTGGCGATGCGAAGACCTGGGGCGACGCGATGCGCGAAGCGTTTGACGACGCCACCCGGCGCCTCTCCCTGACCGGTACCCCGTTCCGCAGCGACGACAGCCCGATCCCGTTCGTCAACTACGAGACGGACGGCGCCGGTTTCCAGCAATCCGTGGCCGACCATGTGTACGGCTATTCCGATGCACTGGCCGACGGCGTGGTCCGGCCGGTGGTGTTCCTGGCGTACTCCGGTGAGGCCCGCTGGCGCGACAGTGCCGGCGAAGAACACGCGGCGCGCCTGGGTGAGCCACTGACCGCCGAGCACACCGCCCGGGCCTGGCGCACCGCACTGAACCCGACCGGCGAATGGATGCCGGCGGTCATCGCCGCGGCCGACAAACGTTTGCAGCAGAAGCGTCAGCACGTGCCCGATGCAGGCGGCATGATCATCGCCACCAACCAGACCACCGCGCGCGCCTATGCCGATCTGCTCATCAAGATCACCGGTGAGGCGCCCACCGTGGTGCTCTCGGATGATCCGGGCGCCTCCGACCGCATCACCCAGTTCTCGGAAAGCACCAGCCGGTGGCTGGTCGCGGTGCGCATGGTGTCCGAAGGCGTCGACGTGCCACGGCTGTCGGTCGGCGTGTACGCCACGAGTGCCTCGACTCCGTTGTTCTTCGCCCAGGCCATCGGCCGGTTCGTGCGATCGCGCCGCGCCGGCGAGACGGCCAGCATCTTCCTGCCGTCGGTGCCCAATCTGTTGCTGCTGGCCAGTGAGATGGAGGCGCAGCGCAACCACGTGCTGGGCAAGCCGCACCGGGAATCCGACGGTCTGGATGACGAGGCGCTCGAAGCCGCCGAGAAGCGCAAGGACGAGAAGGACGATCTGGAGAACGGCTTCGAGTCGCTCGGCGCGGACGCCGAGTTGGACCAGGTCATCTTCGACGGCGCCTCCTTCGGCACCGCAACGCCGGCCGGCAGCGACGAGGAGGCCGATTATCTCGGCATTCCCGGCCTGCTCGATGCCGAGCAGATGCGAGACCTGTTGCGGCGCAGGCAGGATGAGCAACTCACCAAACGCACGGCCGAGGCTGCGGTATCGGGTGGTCCGCCGCCGGCACGCACCACGCACGGCCAGTTGCGGGAGTTGCGTCGTGAGCTCAACACGTTGGTGACCATCACCCACCACCGCACCGGCAAGCCGCACGGTTGGATCCACAACGAGCTGCGTCGCATCTGCGGCGGGCCGCCGGTGGCCGCCGCGACCACCGATCAATTGAAGGCGCGGATCGAAGCCATCCGGGACCTGAAGGCCTGACAGCAGTCCGCCGAAACTCCCCCGAGACCCAACTGGAACTTGTTACAGTCGGCGAATTCCGTTCTGTAGCAGCCAAAACAGCTGGGGAGACGCAATGACGCCGACGTCCGCTAACGCTGGAGGTGCCCGATTCATCGGGCGGGTCGGCACACTCGCCGTCGCGTTGGGAATCGGTGTGGCAGTAGCCAACGGCACCGCGATCGCCTCCGCCGAGACCGGTGGCCCGGGTTCGTCGGGAACGCATTCAAAGGCGACCGACACGACGAAGACGGACAGCTCGACCCCCAAGAAAGGCCCCCGGAAACCGTCGTTCTCCGACCCTCAGAAGCTGGCAAAACGAGTCAGCGACGTGGCCGCCAAGGTGGAGTCCGCAGTCGGCAGCACGAAGATCGGCGAACGCCGATCGTCGGCCGCATCGACCGACCGGAAATCGGACGGCCGAGAATCCGTCGACGAGGTGCGGCAGTCGGTATCGCGGGCACTCACCACGGCCACCGACGCGCCCCGCCATCGGCGGGCCACGCTGGACAACCGTCCGTCGGCCGAGGCCGACACCGCCGCACCCCTGGAAACGCTGACGGTCGTCACCAAGACTGTGACGAAAGACGTTGCCGAACAGGTGGTTCCGAAGTCGACACTCCGCACCCAGGCTCCGGCGGCGCAGCCCATACCGGAGATGGTGGCGGCCGTGACGGAGCGGCTCACACCGCACCTTCCGGATTCGCCGGTGAGCCCCATCCACGATCTCGGCATGGCCGCGCTGCTGAGCTGGTCACGCCGTGACGGCCGGCCGGGGCTCGTGCCGATCGGACGCGTCAACACACCGGAAGCGACCTCGCAGGTGACAAGCGAGGTGACCTCCCAGGTGACCACCCAGACAACGAGCACGCTGGCCACCGAGGAACAGCTCGCGGCCGAGCGGCAGGTCAGCCAGATCGTCAACACGCCCTTCGTTCAGCTGGCCAAGGTGGTCCTGATGGCGGCCTGGTACGTCGAGGCGGCGAAGAACTTCGCCACTGTCGGCGGCCCCGACTTCACGAACCTGTCACACCTGAACCGGGCCGCCACCGAGTTCGCCAACCAGGCGGCCACCGAGTTCCTGCTGCTGAACTCCAACGACCCGAAGCTGCTGCTGCAGGTCAACCCGCCGCACAGTTGGAACGGGCAAAACGCGGGCGGCACCCGGATCTGGTACGACAACCCCGACACCGTCTACCGGTTCACCGGCATCAACGGCGCCTCGACGTACAAGATCGAGGGCACCGTCCCGGGCTACGACCCGACCGACCCGAACACCCACCCCACCTCTGCCAACACCAATTTCAGTGTGCTGACCGGAATCAACGGCGTCACGGCCGCGAATCTCAACGGCGAGGAACTGAGTATCAGGGACGACGGGACGTTCACGATCGTGGTGAGTCCCGACGCGGCACCGGCCAACCCCGAGAAGGGCATGAACTACCTTCATGCCCCGCCCGAATCGACCATCCTGGCCACCCGAAACACCTTGGGGGACTGGAATACCGAGTCGCCGATCGCGTTGACCATCGAGAAGACCGCCGGACCGCCGAGCAGCTTGTTCAGCCAGATCGGCGGGTTCGCCATCCCGGTCATCGGCAAGACGGTGATCGAGAATCCGATTCTGATGAGCCTGGTGTCGATCGTCCCGGCGTTCGACAGGGCGCCGCTGCTGTTGTCGTCCGCCGAGACCGCCATCCTGATGCTGGTCACCGGAATCACCGGAGAGAACACCTACATGTCCGTGGCGACCGCCACCGGCGCGCCCAACACGCTGTCGGCGCCCCAGCACAACGCGCAGTTCCTGTCCACGCAGCTGCAGAGCGCCGGCTATTTCCAGCTCAAGGACGACGAGGCGATGATCATCACCGTCGATCCCGGTGACGCGGAGTACTTCATCGTGCCGGTGACCAACGACTGGACCATCACCGACGACACGCGCAACCAGCAAACCAGTTTGAACAACAGCCAGGCCATCAAGAACGCGGATGGCACGTACACGATCGTGGTGTCCAAAAGCGATCCGGGCGTGGCCAACTGGGTGTCCACCGGCGGCTTGAATCAGGGCACCATCTCCATGCGGTTCCAGGGTGTAGACCCGGATGCCACGAACATGCCGACGGTGAGGACGCAGGTGGTGAAGGCCTCGGAGGTCGAGGGCATCGTGAACGACCCGAACAATCCCAACTACAACCCCGAGCAGCTCAACTACGACCGCGCGCAGCAGATCGCCGAGCGCCAAGCGGGATACGACCGCCGCTACACAGTGTAGGCCTTCAGCGATCCCTTCTGGTTGCCCGCTAAGTGCCTGTACACACTTTTCCAAAGGTGTTCACACGAGTGTTAATCTCGCCATGTTTGTTAGCTGGAGTGTGACATCTCACACCCGGACGAGCGAGGAGGATCGTGGCTAAGCACAGAGCAGTGGGTACCGACAACTGGTGGAGTGCCGCCGGGCCGCTAATGACCGCGGGATTGACGAGCGCGGCGTTCGCCAGCGCGGGTGTGATGCTGCTGCTGGGGCCCGATTCGCCGACGATGCAGTCGGTGACTGCCGATATCAGGCTCGTCAACACCGAGGGCTCGACCGGCGACGGCGGCCCCAGCTCGGCCGGTTCGGGTGCCTCTCAGACCGGCAATCCCAAAGCCAATCCCAAAGCCAATGCCAAAGCCAAGATCACCAGCAAGCTCAAGCCGCCGACCAAGCTCGGGACCGGTCGGAAGCCGACCTCCGACGCCACATCCGAATCACCGCGAACCGCGGGTCAGCAAGCACAGGACCGGATCCGCCAGCGCGCAGAAGCCGCCACAAAGGCCCTGACCGAAGCTTTGGACACCGCGGCGCCGGACCCGACCACGGCTGCGGACATCGCCAAGGACACCACCACCGGCGATACCCGGGAAACCCGCCGCCCGCGGGGCGTGCGGTCAACGCCCGGCCAGCGGTCCCGCGCAGTTCATCGGGCGAATCCCGCCACGGCCGACGACGCCAAACACAACGCCAGTGTGGTTGGAGCCAAACCGATTACCGGTGTCAGCGCCGGCGAACCGGGCACCCCGGCGGCCGGCGAGGTGCCGAACACCACCATCGACCAGGTTCCGAGCGGCCGGCGAGTCCCGTCCACGTTGGCGGCCCCGGAAATTGTTCCGGTCATGACCGCCGCGCCCGCCACGGCGAAAACCGGAATGAACACCGCGATCCGCCCGATCACGGGCTTGCTGTCCGCGGTCAGCCTGGGCACCATGGTGGCTCCCGACGCACCGACCACGCCCGACCAGATGCCCGGCGCCTGGGCCGTGATGGCCTGGGTACGCCGCCAAACCGAGCAGGTCGCCGCCGAGCAGGTCGCCAAGCAGATGCAACGGACTGCCCCGGCCTCCTCCGTGGTTGCCACCTCGTCCCTGCCCTCACCCCCCCTGGTCCCGCGTCTGGCCCCACGCCTGTCCCCCATCAACCCGGTCCAGCAGGTCAATCTCTGGATCTATGAGACGGCGCACGGCGGCGTCCAAGCGTGGATCACCAGCCCGATCGGCATCGTTGTCGACGGCGTTATCAACCTCGCGGCCGGCCAGTACCTGATCGGCAACGGTGCCGACAGCTATCTGCCCGGTATCGCCGGCGGCGACGGCGGACTGTTGCTGGGCGACGGCGGCGACGGCTACAACTCCCTGATCTCCGGAGTGGACGGCACTGACGGTGGCAACGCCGGCTGGTTCGGCAACGGCGGCAAGGGTGGCCACGGCGGCGCCAGCATCCTGACCGGTGTCGACGGCGGCAACGCCGGTAATGGCGGTGCCGGCGGCAAGATCATGGGCATCGGCGGCGCGGGCGGCGATGGTGGCGCCGGCTACTACAACATCGTCGTCGGCCAACCCGGCACCCACGCAGGCAACGGCGGCGACGGCGGCGTCGGCCGCGGGTGGCTGATCGCCAACGGCGGCAACGGCGGCAACGGCGGCGTCGGCGGCAACGGCTTCGACGGACTCGCTGCCCTGGGTGAAAACGGCACCAACGCAGGCAATGGCGGCAACGGCGGCAACGGCGGCGCGAGCAAGAACTGGATCGGCGATGCCGGCCGCGGTGGCGCCGGCGGAGCAGGTGGCACCGGTGGCTCAGGCGGCTCCGGCGTGCTGGGCGGTGGTGCGCTCGGCGGCGGAGGCCACGGCGGCTCCGGCGGAATCGGCGGCAGCGGCGGCAAGGGTGGCGCCGCCATCCTCGGCCTAGCGGGTACCGGTGGCGCCGGTGGCGCTTCCGGTGACGGTGGCGCCGGCGGCGCCGGCTCCAACGGCAGCTCGTCGCTGATCGCCGATGGCGGCACCGGCGGTGCAGGCGGCAACGCCGGCGAGGCCGGTATCGGCGGCGTCAACGGTGCCGGTATCTTCAGCATCTTCTTCGGCGGCACAGGCCAGGCAGCCAACGGCGCAAACGGCAACGGCGGCAACGGCGGCAAGGGCGGCAACGGCTTCAACACCATCACCGCAATCGGCACCGCAGGCAACGGCGGCGCCGGCGGTCGTGGTGGCAACGGCGGCGTTGACGGCAATGGCGGCACCGGTGGCGCCGGCGGCAAGGGCGGTAACGGCGCCGACGGTCTGGCCGCGCTCGGCGAGAACGGCCCCAACGGCGGCACCGGCGGAGCCGGTGGCGCTGGCGGTGACGGCGGCACCCGCTCCGGCAACGGCGGCACCGGCGGTATCGGCGGCGACGCCGGTAACGGTGGCTCCGGCGGCTCAGGTGTTCTCGGCGGCGGAGCTATCGGTGAAGGCGGCAACGGCGGCAAGGGTGGCACCGGCGGCCAAGGTGGCCAGGGTGGCACAGCTGCTCTCGGCACCGTCGGCGCCGGTGGTCACGGCGGCGCGGCCGGTAACGGTGGTAACGGCGGTGCCGGCTCCAACGGCATCTCGTCGGTCCAGGCCGACGGCGGCAAGGGCGGCGACGGCGGCGCAGCAGGCGTGGTCGGCCTCGGCGGCTTCAACGGAGCCGGCTTCAACCAGGCGGCCAACGGCACCAACGGCAGCGGTGGCAATGGCGGTAAAGGCGGCGACGGCTTCGACACCCTGACCGGTGTCGGTACCTCGGGCAACGGCGGCGCAGGTGGTGCCGGCGGAACCGGCGGCGTCGACGGCAACGGCGGCAAGGGTGGCGACGGTGGTGCCGGCGGAACCGGTGCAGCCGGAGGTGCGGCCCTGGGCACCAGCGGCGCGTCCGGCGCCAACGGTGGTGCCGGCGGTGCTGGCGGAACCGGCGGAACCCACTCCGGAAACGGCGGTAACGGTGGCTCCGGCGGCGTCGGCGGGACCGGTGGCACCGGCGGCACGGGTGTCGTAGGCGGCAACACCGGCGGTACCGGCGGCAACGGCGGGAGCGGTGGTGCCGGCGGCAAGGGCGGCGCAGCCACCAACGGCGCCGTCGGCACCGGCGGTAAAGGTGGCGCCGCAGGTAACGGTGGTACCGGCGGTGCCGGCTCCAACGGCATCTCGTCGGTCCAGCGCAACGGCGGCAAGGGCGGTAGCGGTGGCACCGCAGGTTCAGGCGGCGCTGGCGGCTTTAACGGAGCCGGCCTCAACCAGGCAGCCAACGGCGCAGGCGGTACCGGCGGCGCCGGCGGTACCGGCGGCGACGGCTTCGATGCCCTCACCATCCTGGACACCGCGGGCCGCGGTGGTGACGGTGGTGCCGGCGGCTCGGGCGGCGTGACCGGCAACGGCGGTGCGGGCGGAGCCGGCGGGACCGGCGGCAAGGGCGGCAACGGGACCATCGGGGCCTCGCTGGGTGCTACCGGCTTGGCGGGAACCAACGCGGGCGCCGGCGGCAACGGCGGCGCGGGTGGTGCCGGCGGTACTACGTCGGGCAACGGCGGCAAGGGCGGAACCGGCGGCGCCGGCGGTACCGGCGGGTCGGGTGGCACCGGTGGCCTTCCGGCGTTCGGCTCCAACAACGCGGCCGGCGTCAGTGGTGGTGGCGGCTTCGGTGGCACCGCGGGCGGCGGCGGCACCGGCGGTAACGGCGGCGCCGGCGGCATCGCACCGCACGGCCTCGACGGTGCCGGCGGCACCGGCGGCACCGGCGGCAACGGTGGTACGGGCGGGTCGGGCCAGACCGGCGCGAACGGCACCGCGTTCATCAACGGCAACGCCGGTTCCACCGGTGGCGTGGGTGGACACGGCGGCGCCGCGGGTGCCGGCGGCAACGGCGGCACCTCCGGCAACAACGTCGGTGGCGCAGGCGGAACCGGCGGTGTCGGTGGCGCGGGCGGCTCCGGCGGAAAGGGCGGCAAGGGCTACAACGACAACGTGACCCAGTGGGGTAACGGCGGCAACGGTGGTGCCGGCGGAACCGGCGGCGCAAGCGGTAACGGCGGTAACGGCGGAACCGGTGCGACAACCGGCGCCGGCGGCACCGGTCCGACGGGCGGTCCGGGAGGCGCCGGCGGTTCCGGCGGTGCCAATGGCGGCCACGGCACCCACGACGGCACCAGCGGCACCAGCGGTAGCGACGGCGCCGGCGGCAACCCGGGCAGCAGCACCGGAAGCCAGGTATAGCCGATGCGGTGTGGCGCCGCCAATCGACGCCACACCGCATTCGCCTGCCCTCAACGAGGCCAGATCAGAGTCCCAACAACTCCGGCAAGTCGGCCACGGAGTCGATCACGTGGTTGGATTGCATCGCGAATTCGTCTGTAGCCCAACGGTCCAACGTGGATTGGCGGAATTTCCCGGTGCGAACCAGCACCCCGGTCATCCCCACCACCTGGGCGGCCAGCACGTCGTTGTTGAGGTCGTCGCCCACCATGTACATCTCCTCGGGGTCGACGCCGAGGCGGTTGGCGGCGGCCAGAAACCCTTCCGGGGCAGGCTTGCCCACGGCCGTGGCCTTGCGACCCGAGGTCGCCTCCATCCCGGCCAGGTACATACCGGTATCGACGCGCAGTCCGTCGGTGGTGTTCCACGCGGTGCTGCGGTGCATGGCCACCACCGGCACCCCTTGGGCCATCCAGTCGTAGACCCAGCTGAGTGTGAGGTGGTTGTACTCCGGACCGGCCCCGCCGAGCAGCACCACGTCGGGGGTTTCCGGCGCGGCAGGCCCGGTGAATTCACTCGAATACACCACGTCGACGCCGGGCATGTCCTCATCGATCCGCCCACTGTTGACCAGGAAACATCGGGCGCCCGGATAGCGGTCGCGCACGTATTCGGCGGTCAGGGCGGCCGCGGTGATCACCTCGTCGGCCGCGACATCCATGCCGGCCGCGGTCAGCAGGTCGGCGATCTGTGCGCGGGTACGGGTGGTGGTGTTCGTCAGATAGGACCGGGCGATCTGCTGATCGGCCAATATCCGCAGTGTCTGTGCCGCGCCGTCGATCGGCTGCCAGGAGGTCACCAGCACCCCATCGATGTCGAACAGCACTCCACCGATAGCCATGCAGCGACAGTAAACGTCCGCGGGTTCAGCGCAACCCGGGGCCTGCCGGGCCGGCCGCCCACCCGTTGTCGGCCACCCACGGCGAGGCGGCCGCCGCCACCGACCACGCCTGTGTCGCCGGGATGTCGAGCACGGCGTAGCGCTTCTCACCGGCGGCGGTCGCCGCGATCAGGGTGGCCACGCCGGCGCGGCGCTGAAAGAACGTCTGCCGCACCGTCCATCCGATGATCCCGGCGGCGTCCAGATGATCTCGCCTCCGCTCCAGGCTGCCTGCGCGGGTGATCAGCCAGCCGTCGCGCACCAGATGCCCGAGTGATCTGGCCCGGTCCGCGGCCAGCAGGCCTGCGCCTGCGACGGCCAGTGCCCACAGCACCCAGGCCCAGACCGGTGCGGCCGCCACCAGCAGCGCCACGCCGACCACCGCGGGCAGTACCAGGGCACGGGTCCAGCGTCGCCGCACCGCCGCCGGCCCGTGAGTCACCAGTTGCGCGTCCACGGCACCGGGATTGCCGATCAACTCGGCCAGCACGCCCCTGGCGGTACCGGCCGGGCACGGCGGCAGCAGCAGGGACGCCTCCCCCTGGCCGCCGACGCCCGTCATCACCGCGTCCAGGCGGGCGCCGCCGAAGGCCCGTACCAGCAGTGGCTCACGCAGAGTTCCGCCGCGCAGCCGCCTCATGTCGTACGTGTGCTGGCGCAGGCGCAACAGACCGTGTTCCAGATGGAGTACGTCGGAATCTCTTCGCAGCACCAGATTTCCGTAGGTCAGCAACGACCTCAGCACCGACAACACCACCGAGGCCACCAGGATCACCAGCACCCCCACCACCACGGTGACCAGGACGCCGAGGCGTTCTGCCACCGCGATTCCATAGTGCGCTAGTGGCGCCTGCAGTGTGGCACCGACACCGGCTTGGTAGATCACCCCGGCCGCGGCCGCGATCATGGCCAGGCCGGTGAAACTCAGTGGGCTGTAGCGCAGCCAGGAGGGCTGCCAGCGGGCCAGCTCGGGTCCGGCCGACGCCTCGGCGGCCGGTACGGCGTCGACGAGCAGGATCGCGCGCAGCCGCGGCACCTGCTGCGCCTCGACCGCATCCAGGGCAAATTCGCTGTCGCCCTTGGCTTCCTGGCCAGTACTGATCCGCAGCACCGTCAGACCGAGCAGTCGGTGCAACAGCCGCGCATCGGTCGATACCGATCGAATCCGGTTGCGCGGCACCGACAGCACCTTGCGCTGCAGCAGCCCGGTGCGCAGTTGCACCTCGTCCGGTTCGATGCGGTAGCCGGTGGTGAACCACCGCGCCAGGCCCACGCCGACGGTGAGCACGATCGCCGCAATCGTCCAGCCCTGGTTCCCGGTCGCCGAGCCCAGCACCACCGCCCCGATCAGCAGTGGAATCTGTTGCAGCACTTCATGTACCGGGTGGACCAGCAGCATGCGCGGGCTCAGCCGCTGCCAGGAGGCGTCTGTCATGTGGCGTCCTGCTCGCCGATCGCCGCGATGTCGGTCAACTGCGCCACCACCTGCTCGGCCACGTCGTCGTCGAGTGCCACGATCCGCACGGCGCCGGCCGAGGACGCCGTCGTCACCGTCACATTGGCCAGGCCGAACAGCCGGTCCAGCGGGCCCCGGTAGGTGTCCACGGTCTGCACCCGCGAGATCGGGGCGATCCGCCGCTCCTGCACCAACCACCCGGTGCGGGTGTAGACGGCGGGGGTCCCGGAGCCGACGTTGATGTCCCACCGGTGGACCCGGTAGCGCCACATCGGGACCACGACGACGAAGAGCACCACGCCGAGCACCGTGACGGCCGCAGCCGCGCCGTGCAGCCACGCCATCTGCTGGTCGATCGCGAACCAGATCAATTGCGCCAGTATCAGAAACGCCCATGGGATGGCCGCGCCCAACGCCCACACCAGCGGTGCCTTGCGGCTGGGCGGCCTCGCGGGATCAATCAGAGTGCGCATGGTTCCCAGACTGCTATGGCGCCGGGGTGCCGTCCAGCACCCGCATTCCGTATGTTCGACCCATGAGCGCCAATTCCAAGTGGACCGAGGCCGACGTCCCCGATCAGTCCGGCCGGATCGCGATCGTCACCGGCTCCAACACCGGCCTGGGCTATGAGACCGCCCGTGCGCTCGCCGCCAAGGGCGCGCATGTCGTCGTCGCGGTGCGCAACCTGGACAAGGGCCGCGAGGCCGTCGACCGGATCACCGCAGCCGTGCCGAAGGCCGACGTCACGCTGCAGCAGCTGGATGTCGGCTCGCTGGAATCGGTCCGCGCTGCGGCCGACGAACTCAAGGCCGCCTACCCGCGGATCGATCTGCTGATCAACAACGCCGGGGTGATGTACCCGCCCAAGCAGACCACCGTCGACGGCTTCGAGTTGCAGTTCGGCACCAACCACCTCGGCGCGTTCGCGTTGACCGGGCTGCTGCTCGATCACCTGCTGCCGGTCGAGGGGTCGCGTGTCGTCGCGGTCGCCAGCGTCGCGCACCGCATCCAGGCCGCCATCCACTTCGACGACCTGCAGTGGGAACGCAGCTACAACCGCGTCGCCGCCTACGGGCAGTCCAAGCTGGCGAACCTGCTGTTCACCTACGAGTTGCAGCGGCGTCTGGCCGCGAAGAACGAGCCGACCATCGCGGTGGCCGCCCACCCCGGTCTGTCCAACACCGAACTCATGCGCCACATCCCGGGTACCGGGCTGCCGGGCTACAACCAGCTCGCCGGCCTGTTCACCAACAGCCCGGCCACGGGCGCGCTCGCCACGCTGCGGGCGGCCACCGATCCCGGTGTTCGCGGCGGCCAGTACTACGGCCCATCCGGTTTCCGCGAGATGGTCGGCAATCCGAAGCTCGTGACCTCCAGCAAGCAGTCCCACGACGAGGACCTACAACGCCGATTGTGGACCGTGTCCGAGGAGCTCACCGGCGTCAGCTTCCCGGTGTGACGATGCGGACCGTCGAAGAACACCAGCTGGTGGTCGCCGGGCTGATCAAAGCCCGTGCACCACAGGATCTTCCGCTGAACGACACCCTCGGCCTGGTGCTGGCCGCCGATGTCGTCGCCCCGCTGTCACTGCCGGGCTTCGACAACTCCGCGATGGACGGCTACGCCGTCGTCGCCGAGGATGTGGCCTCAGCCACCGAGGACAACCCCGTGCAACTGCCGGTCGCCGAGGACATCCCGGCCGGACGCACCGACCCGCTGACGCTGCAGCCCGGCACGGCGCACCGCATCATGACCGGGGCGCCCCTGCCGTCCGGTGCGACGGCGGTGGTTCCGGTCGAGGCGACCGACGGCGCGACGGACACCGTGACGATCCGCGCGGCCTCCCGGAGTGGGCAGCACATCCGGCGCGCCGGTGAGGACGTCACAGCGGGCACCACCGTGCTGCGCGCCGGTCAGGTGATCACCCCGGCTGCGCTCGGGCTGGCCGCGGCACTCGGGCTGGCCACGCTGCCGGTGGTGCCGCGGCAGCGCGTCACGGTGATGTCCACCGGCACCGAGCTGGTGGCGCCCGGCACCGAACTGCTGCCCGGACAGATCTATGAGTCGAATGCGGTGATGCTGGCCGCGGCGGTCCGCGATGCCGGCGCCGAGGCGACCATCGCCCCGATGTCCACCGACGACGTCGATACCTTCCGTACCGCGCTGGCCGCGCATGCCGGCGATGCGGATCTGATCATCACTACCGGCGGCGTCAGCGCCGGCGCGTACGAGGTGGTCAAGGATTCGCTGTCGGATCAGGTGGATTTCGTCAAGGTCGCGATGCAGCCCGGCATGCCGCAGGGCGCGGGCACGGTCGACGGGGTTCCGATCATCACGCTGCCCGGCAACCCGGTCAGCGCGCTGGTGTCTTTCGAGGTGTTCGTCCACTCGCCGCTGCGTGCCGCGATGGGCCACGCCGAACCGGATCGGCCGCGGCGCACGGCGCAGTTGACCGAGGACCTGACCTCGCCGCGCGGAAAACGGCAGTTCCGGCGCGGTGTGCTGACCGGCGATTCCGTCACTAGCTACGGTCCCCCGGCCTCACATCACCTGCGCTGGCTCGCTTCGGCGAACTGTCTGTTGGAGATCGCAGAGGACGTCACCGAACTCTCGGCCGGGTCGACGGTTCCCGTGTGGGACCTGAGCTAGCAATTCCGTCACCGAGCGCACGTAGAATCCTCCCGATGGCCAGACGCCCCGATCTCCAGCAGTCCGGACCAGAACGCCTCGTGGCGCTGGTGCGATCCAGTGTTCCGCCGATGCATTCAGCGGGGTTGCCGTTCGTCGGCGCCAGCCTCGCTGTCGCGGCCGTCGGCCGCAAGCATCGTTGGGTACGCCGCGCCGGCCTGCTCGCCGCCGGCGCCAACGCCGCGTTCTTCCGCCATCCGGCCCGGGTGGCTCCCACCCGCCCCGGTGTGGTGGTCGCCCCCGCCGACGGCCTGGTGTGCCTGATCGAGGACGCTGTCCCGCCGGCCGAGTTGGGGTTGCCCGACACCCCGCTGCCGCGGGTCAGCATCTTCTTGTCGGTGCTCGATGCGCACGTGCAGCGGGCGCCGATCGGCGGTGACGTGGTGGCCGTGCAGCACCGCCCCGGCCGTTTCCACTCGGCCGAGCTCGAGGCCGCCAGCGAGGACAACGAACGCAACAGCGTCGTCATCCGTACCCCCGAGGGCACCGAGGTGATCGCCGTGCAGATCGCCGGGCTGATCGCCCGGCGCATCGTGTGCAACGCGCACGTCGGCGACAAGCTCGCCATCGGCGAGACCTACGGCCTGATCCGGTTCGGGTCCCGGCTGGACACCTATCTCCCGGCCGGTTCTAAGCTGCTCGTCACCCCGGGGCAGCGGACGCTGGCCGGAGAAACCGTCCTGGCGGAGTTGCCGTGATCAAGCCCCGGATGAGGCCCCCGTCGTTGATGAAGGGCCGCATGAAACCACCGCCGTTCTCGGTGCGGATGCTGCCGAGCGCGATGACGGTGGCCGCCATCTGTCTGGGCTTGTCGGCGGTCAAGATGGCGCTCGACAACCGGCCCACCGAGGCGATGGCGTTTCTGGCGGTCGCGGCGATCCTCGATGGGCTGGACGGCCGGGTGGCCCGGATGCTCAACGCCACCTCCAAGATGGGCGAGGAGATCGACTCGCTGGCCGATGCGGTGAATTTCGGTGTGGCACCGGCATTGATCGTTTACGGCACCATGCTGTCGCATTCCCGTATCGGCTGGATCGTGGTGCTGCTGTACGCGGTGTGCATCGTGTTGCGGCTTGCGCGGTTCAATGCGCTGCTCGACGTGGACCAGCCCGCGTACGAGAAGGAGTACTTCGTCGGCATGCCCGCCCCGGCGGGTGCCATCGGCGCGATCGGTCTGTTGGCCGCCAAGATGCAGTTCGGCGAGGGCTGGTGGACCAGCGAGTGGGCGGTGTCAATCTGGATGATCGGCGTCTCGCTCCTGGTGGTCAGCCGGATCCCGATGCGCAAGATTCACACGTTCTCGGTGCCGCCGAACATGGTGGCGCCCTTGCTGGCACTGGTCGCCATCGGTGTGGCGGCATCGGTGTTCTACGGCTACATCGTCATCATGGTGATCATCGTGGCCTACGTGATCCAGATTCCGTTCGCGATACGCACCAAGAAGTGGGTAGCCAGCCACCCGGAGTCCTGGGACGACAAGCCGCAGCAGCGCCGTGCCGCCCGCCGCGCGACGCGGCGGGCCCAGCCGCACCGGCGTTCGATGGCACGCCTGGGGTTACGGAAGCCGGGCCGCTGACGTGTCGCAGATCGAGGTGGACGACGAACCAGCACTCGGACATCTGCGCCTGACTGCGCGGCTGAACACCTCGGCGCTCGACTCACGTCGCGGGGTGGTCCGGCTGCATCCCGAGGCGATCGCCGCCCTCGGAATCCGCGAGTGGGATGCCGTGTCACTTACCGGATCCCGCACTACTGCCGCCGTCGTCGGCGTTGCCCCCCGCGGCACCCCGACCGGGACCGCCCTGCTCGACGACGTGACGCTGTCCAACGCCGGGGTGCGGGAGAACACCACGGTGATCGTGGCGCCGGTGACGGTGTACGGCGCCCGCGCGGTCACGGTGACCGGGTCCAAGCTGGCGACCGAATCGATCTCATCGGCGACGCTGCGCCAGGCGCTGCTGGGCAAGGTGATGACGGTCGGCGACACGGTGTCGCTGCTGCCCCGCGATCTAGGTCCGGGCACCTCGACGTCGGCGGCCACTGCGGCGCTGGGCTCTTCGGTGGGCATCACCTGGACCTCGGAACTGCTGACGGTGACCGGTGTCGATCCGGCCGGACCGGTGAGCATTCAACCGAATTCGGTGGTGTCGTGGGGGTCGGGCCTCGAGGGCGACTTGCCCGGGCCGTCGGATTCAACCGGCGCACACACGGTCAGCCCTGCCCGGGCCGAGCCTGCTGTCAGCTTCGACGATCTGAAGGGTTCCCACACCCAGGCCGGCAAGCTCACCGAATGGCTCAAGCTGTCACTCGATGAACCCCAGCTCCTCGAAACCCTGGGTGCGGCACCGAATCTCGGCGTCCTGGTGACCGGTCCGGCCGGTGTCGGCAAGGCCACCATGGTGCGGACGGTGTGTGCCGAGCGGCGGCTGGTGGAGCTCGATGGCCCGGAAGTGGGGGCGCTGGCCGCCGACGACCGGCTGAGTCGCGTGTCCGCTGCGGTCGCTACCGTGCGCGACGACGGCGGCGTCCTGCTGATCTCCGATGTCGACGCACTGTTGCCGGCCGCCCCCGCCGACCGGACTCCCGAACCGGTCGCCGCCCTGATCATCGGTGAGCTGCGTGAGGCCGTCGCCACCCGCGGCGTGGCGTTCGTCGCGACGTCGGCGGTGCCCGTCGGGGTGGATCCCCGGCTGCGGGCGCCGGATCTGTGCGACCGCGAGCTCGCCCTGACGCTGCCCGATGGCGCCACCCGCAAGGCCCTGCTGGAGGTGCTGCTGCGGGGAGTTCCGTCCGCTGAGCTGAATCTCGGCGAGATTGCCGACCGCACACCGGGCTTCGTGGTTGCCGACCTGGCCGCCGTGGTTCGTGAGGGCGCTCTGCGGGCTGCTTCGCGGGCCAGCGCCGACGGCAACGAGCCGGTGCTGTGGCAGGAGGATCTGACCGGGGCGTTGACGGTGATCCGCCCGCTGTCGAGGTCGGCGTCCCGGGAGGTGTCGGTCGGCTCGGTGACGCTCGACGACGTCGGCGACATGGTCGAGACCAAACAGGCACTCACCGAGGCGGTGTTGTGGCCGCTGCAGCATCCGGATACGTTCCAGCGCCTCGGTGTGGAACCCCCACGCGGTGTGCTGTTGTACGGTCCGCCCGGTTGCGGCAAGACCTTCGTGGTGCGGGCCCTGGCCAGCTCGGGGAAGCTCTCCGTGCACGCGGTCAAAGGTGCTGAGCTGATGGACAAATGGGTCGGCTCGTCGGAGAAGGCCGTGCGTGAGCTGTTCGCCCGGGCCAGGGATTCGGCACCGTCGCTGGTGTTTCTCGATGAGATCGATGCGCTGGCTCCGCGACGTGGGCAGAGTTTCGATTCCGGGGTGACCGACCGCGTGGTGGCTGCCCTGCTGACCGAACTCGACGGTATCGAACCGATGCGCGACGTGGTGGTGTTGGGCGCGACCAACCGTCCCGACCTCATCGACCCCGCGCTGCTGCGGCCGGGCCGGCTGGAGCGGCTGGTGTTCGTCGAACCGCCCGATGCCGAAGCGCGTCGCGAGATTCTGCGTACCGCAGGAAAATCCATCCCGCTGGCCCCTGACGTCGATCTCGATGCCCTGGCTTCCGAGTTGGACGGCTACAGTGCGGCCGACTGTGTGGCGCTGCTGCGGGAGGCGGCCTTGACGGCGATGCGCCGCTCGATCGATGCGGCCGACGTCACCGCGGCCGATGTCGCCAAAGCGCGCGAGACCGTGCGGCCATCATTGGATGCGGAGCAGGTGGCATCGTTGCGGGAGTTCGCCGCCGGGCGGTGAAATTATCGGCCGACCGCTAGGTCTCGGCGAGTGCGGCCAATCGGTCGATCGACGCCTGCAGCTTGTCCGCGGTGGTGGCGCGGGCCCGGACGAGGCGCTTCTGGTCGGTCAGCTGTGACCAGTCGTAGGTGTGGGTGACCAGAGTTCGGTTGTCGCCCAACGGTTCCAGCTCCCAGCGCCACAGGTGACCGGGCGGCTCTTTACCGACCTCCGACGGCCGCCAGGCGATACGCCGGCTTTCCTCGAACTCGACGATGCGGTTCTCGCGGTCGCCACCTTGCTTGATCGTCATGGTGAAGATGTCTCCGACCGCGCGGACCCGCTGTCCGGTCGGAGCCTCGGCCAGATTCTCATTGCCGTCCCAGCGGGGCTGCTGGGCTGGGTCGGCAATCAACTCGAAGATGACCTCCGCCGGCGCGTCGACCTCCCGGCTGGCTGCAACGATCGTGTTCACGCTCAACAGCTTACGGATGGAATCAGCCAGGTCTTCTTCCATCCATACCGGCAGCTCGGCGTCGTTGGCGTGCCGCCGCACCATCGCATAGGGCAGGTCGACGACGGCTCGCGACATGGCATCCATAGTGCGGGCGTCGTCGTTGCCGTAGATACCGCGGGCCAGTTCGCGTAGCCGCTCGATCAGTGGCGCGTTCATCGTCGCCAGCGTCGCGGTGAATTCTGCGTCGGGTGCGCCGTCGAGCAGGTCGCTGGGCCGGATGGTCAGCAGAAACCGGGCGTCCTCGGGCACCTCACGGGCGAAGCCCACCGCAGCGACACCCATCGCCACCGCCGCCTCCACCACGCCGTCCCCGGTCGCCGCCATCGCGCGGGATTGAAACCGCTCCAGCGCCCGCAGCCAGGCCGCCGTCAGGACCCCATTGCGATTGCCGAACCGGTGATACAGCGTGCCCGCCGGAGCCCCACTGACCTTGGCAATTGCTGCAACGCTTGCGGCCCTTGGCCCTTCGGCGAGCACCAGCTCCCGCGTCGCATCCAAAATCGCGTCGGTTTCATGCTTCCGCGGAGGCGCCATGATCTAGTACAGTCCTTCTATATGGAACGCTTACCCTATATCGACGAGCATGCCATAACCGTCGACGCCGACGCCGCCACGACATGGGCCGCCGTCCTGCGCACGTTGTGCGGCGACCCGGCCGAACCGCGCGCCCCGTTCGGGTTCGCCATCGGCGAGCGCACGCCGCGCCAACGCCTGGTCCTCAAGGGCCGCCACCCCTTCTCGATCTACGAGTGGATCTTCGAACTGGACGAGCTCGGCCCGCATCGCACCCGGGTGCGGTCACAAACCTGGGCGGCCTTCCCAGGCATCCACGGAAAGATCTACCGCGCACTGGTGATCGGTTCGGGCGGCCACGCGATCGCGGTCCGTCAGACACTCAAACGCATTGCCGGACACTTGCGTCCACGGCCAAGCGTGACGGCGTGATCCTGAACTGGGGCGCGACCGCCGACGAACGCGCCGCGCCGCTGGCCTGCGACACACTGACCCCAAACGCCGCGATATCAGCAGACCGCGCGATCACCATCGACGCCCCGCCGGCGACCGTGTTCGGCTGGCTGTGCCAGCTGCGCATCGCCCCCTACAGCTACGACCTCCTCGACAATTTCGGCCGACGCAGTCCGCGCACCCGCGACCCGGAGCTGACCCAGCTCCACACCGGCCAACGTTTCATGCAGATCTTCACGCTGCACTCGTTCGCCAGAGACGAGCACATCACGCTGCAATCCGGGAACGTCGCCGTCACCTACGCCGTTCATGACCACGCCGAGAACACCCGATTGCACGTGCGAGTCCGCTTCGGCGGCCCGCGCATCATCAGCTGGGCCCTGGCACTGGGCGACCTGGTGATGATGCGCAAACAGCTGCTCACCCTGCGTGAGTTGGCCGAACAAGAGACCACCACATCAATATCTTGACGGTGACAAGTTCCGGTGGCATAGTTCAACTTGTCATTGACTAGATTCACGGGAGTTGAGATGGCCGACACTGCCCTACACACCGTTGAAACCGCCCGCGCCGGCGACCGGGAACGCGCACGAACCGCGAATGACCTCGGCCAGGCACTCACCCAGGGCTACCTGACGATGCCCGAGTACGAGGATCGTCTGCAGTCGACATTCCAGGCGCAGACCGCCGACGAGCTGCGCCGACTGGTTGCCGACCTTCCCGTCAGCCGACTACGGCGTCACGATCCCCGCCGGCACGCCGCCCAGCAGCGGGCCGCCCGGCTGAGCGTCAAGATCCACCTGGCGGCCTATGTCGCAGGCTCACTCCTGATGCTCGGCATCTGGCTGGCCGTCGGGTTCGGCGGTGGTGGCTGGTACTTCTGGCCGGTCTGGCCCATCATGGGCTGGGGCATCGGCGTTGCGTCCCATGCCATTCCGATCTTGACTCACGGTTCGATGAGCCCGGCACGGATCGCATAGCGCGTCAGCGCCAGCCGGTCCCGCAGGCCGAGTTTGGCCAGGATGTTGGTCCGGTGCCGGTCAACGGTCTTGGCGCTGATCGTCAGCGTCGCCGCGATCTCCCGGGTCGAGTAGCCCTCGGCGATCAGCTTGAGCACCTCCTCCTCGCGCGGCGTGAGGATGGTGTCCGGCAACTCACCGCCCTGCCGTGACCGGTGCAGGTAATCGCGGATCAGGGCCGTCACCGCGCCCGCGTAGAGGAACGGCTCCCCCCGCATGGTCGCCCGGCATGCCTCGAGCAGATCGCGGTCGGCCACCGACTTCAGCACGTAGCCCGATGCCCCGGCCTTGAGCGCCTCGAAGAAGTACTGCTCGTTGTCGTACATCGACAGGATGAGGATCCGCACGTTCGGATGGGTTCGGTTGATCTCCCGCGCGGCCTGCAGACCCGTCATCCGTGGCATGGCGATATCGAGGATCGCCAGGTCCACCGGGGTCGTTTCCAGAGCGGTCAGCGCCTCGGACCCGTCGGCGGCCTCGGCCACCACCTGCAGATCGGATTCGGCATCGATGATCATCCGCAGCCCGCTGCGGACCAGCGCGTGATCGTCGGCGAGCAGGATGCGAGCCACCATTCAGGTGCCCCGTACCGGAATCACCAGCCGCACTTCGGTGCCGCCGTCCTGCGGTGAGCTGATGCTCAACGTGGCATTCACCAGCAGCGCCCGCTCACGCATTCCGTTGATGCCCGCCCCCTCCCGCATCGGTTCGGTGGCGATACCGCCGTGGCCGTCGTCGGCAACCCGCAGCGTGAGTTCACCTTCTCCGGTGTGCAGATCCACCCATACCTTTCGGGCGCCGGAGTGTCGCGCCACATTGGTCAGGCCCTCCTGGGCGATCCGATAGCACACCAGCTCGACGTCAGGCTTCAACCGGACCGATTGCGGTGCAATGTGTTTGACCACCGCGATACCGGATGCCTGGGCAAAGTCGTTGCACAGGGCGTTCAGCGCACTGTGCAAACCGAGGTCCTCCAGCGCATCCGGGCGCAGCCGTCGCGCGATGTCCCGTACCTCGTCGAGGCTGGCCCGCACGATCTCCTGGGCATCGGCGAGTTCGGCCTGAATGAATTCCGGGGACCGGTCGACGGCGCGCTTGAGCGTCAGCAGCGCGACGGTCAGGGTCTGTCCGATCTCATCGTGCAATTCCCGTGCGATGCGCTGACGTTCATTCTCCTGAGCGGCCAGCGCCGACGCGCTGGCGGTGGTGCGTTCGTTCTCCAGCCGATCGAGCATGGCGTTGAACGATTCGATCAGGTGCTGGAGATCGCCGCTGCCACGGTCGTCGACCCGGTCGCTGCGCTTGGGCGGATCGACTCGCCGCATTGACGCGGCGAGCCGATCCAATGGGGCAAGACTGGATCTCAGGAGTAGCGCGTTGGCTGTGAGGATAATCGCCAAACCTACGACCAAAACTGGGATTTCGGTGAGTCTTATCCGTGAGGACACCGAGGCCGGGGACAGCGCGAGGATCAGGGTGCCCAGCGTGAAGATCAACCCGTTGATCAGGAACACCCGACGGAACAACGCGGCCGCCGGGGAGCGCGCCGGTTTCACCCCACCAGCGTGACCTGCGACCAGTGCTGTTGTCCATACAGGCAACACCCCCCGCCGAATGGGTGTCAGCCCCGATGGTCACCGGCGCGCCAGTCACACACACTGGCAGCCACCACCGGAGCCGAGACGACATCGGACCGCCAGCTCGCACCGGCATTGCGCACAGCCGTCCCGATTGATCGGAGAACGAGGACGATGACACTAGCGACGCATTGGAACGAGCTCATGCAGGCACATGAAATCGCCGCCCACCTACCGACGGTACGGATCGATGACCCGGTCTCGAAAGCCGTCCAGCTGATGGTGGTCAACCGGCTTCCGGGCCTGGTGGTGGTCGACGATGACGACCGTCCGGTGGCGGTGCTGCCGGGGACTCAGGTGTTGCGTCTGGCGATTCCCGAGTCCTACCAGGATGACCCCGCATTGGTTCGCACTGTCGACGAGATTCACGCCGACCTGTTCTGGCACGGACCGGGCAAGCTCACGGTCGGTGACTGTCTCCCGGGGCCTGCAACCAAGCCGGCAACCGTGACGCCCGACGCGACATTGTTGGAGATCGCCACGGTGATGGCCAACAGGCGCAGCCCACTGATCGCCGTCGTCGACCGCAGCGGACGGCTCACCGGAGCAGTCACGCTCGAGCGGCTACTGACCAGCCTCGCGGTCTCCGGTCCCGGCGACTGATCGCTCGGGCCATGTTGGCTACTGGCCTGCTCCCCGTCGCTTCGCTCGCCCCCTTCCTGGCGCTGACGATCTTCGTCGTCGCCTTCTGGTTCATCGCCACCGAGAGAGCCGACAAGGTCAAGACCGTCCTGGTCGCCGCCGGCCTGATGGCCCTGCTCGGGTTGATCCCCGGCGCCGAGGTGTTCCACTCCGAACACCAGGGCATCGACTGGAACGTCATCTTCCTGCTGCTCGGGATGATGGTGATCGTCGGCGTCATCAAACAGACCGGGCTTTTCGACTTCCTCGCGATCTGGGCCGCCAAGCGTTCTCGCGGCAATCCGTTCCGGCTGATGGTCATGTTGATGGCCATCACGGCGTTCGCCTCGCCGGTGCTCGACAACGTGACCATCATCCTGCTGATCGCACCGGTGACCCTGGTGATCTGCGACCGGCTGCGCATCGCACCGCAGCCCTATCTGATCGCGGAGGTGCTGGCCTCCAACATCGGGGGCGCCGCCACCCTGATCGGGGATCCGCCGAACATCATCATCGGCAGCCGCGCGGGCCTGACATTCAACGACTTCCTGGTCCACATGGCGCCGATCGTCATCATCATCTTCGCCCTGTTCGTGCTGTTCACCCGGTTCCTGTTCCGCAAGGACCTGCGTGCCGACCAGATGCACGTCGATGAGGTGATGGCCCTGCAGGAACGCCGCGCCATCAAGGACAAACGCCTGCTGATCCGTTCGCTGCTGGTGCTCAACGTGGTGATCGTCGGGTTCGCACTCCATTCGGTGTTGCAGGTGGCGCCGTCCATCGTGGCGCTGCTGGGGGCCGGGGCGATGCTGCTGGTCACCGACATCGACGTGGCCGAGGTGCTGCCCGAGGTGGAGTGGCCCACGCTGGTCTTCTTCATGGGCCTGTTCGTGATGGTCGCCGGGTTGGTCCACACCGGGGTCATCGGTGCGCTCGGCTCAGTGGCCGAATCGGCATTCGGTGACAACTGGTTCGGCGCGGCCACGGCGCTGTTGTTCGGCTCATCGGTGGTCGGCGCCTTTGTCGACAACATTCCCTACACCGCGACGATGACGCCGGTGGTGGAGAACATGGTGGCGCAGGCCCCGGACGCACAGACCGGCCAGGCGCTGTGGTGGGCGTTCGCACTCGGCGCCTGCTTCAGCGGCAACGGCACCGCCATTGCGGCCAGTGCCAATGTGGTGGCCATCGGCATCGCCAAGCGGGCCGGGCATCCGATCAGCTTCTGGCGGTTCACCCGCTACGGCATCGTGGTCACTGCCCTCAGTACCGCCCTGGCCTGGGTGTATGTCTGGCTGCGGTACTTCTGAGTGCGCACCTCCATAGCGCGCCGAGCCTCTGCAGGCTGACGGTCGCCACAACGGCCCACGTAGAATGCGCGAAAAGCCATGACCACTCATGCCGATGCTCTTCGCGAAAGCGCTCATCGGTAACCGACACCCCGACCCCAACCCGATCGGAGTGCCATGCTTGCCGTTCTGCTCGCCCACGCGGTCGCCACCGCGCTGGCGCCGCTTCTGGTGGCCAAATGGGGACGGATGGCGTTCTATCCGCTGGCACTCGTCCCGTTGGGCTCGCTGGTCTGGGTCGCCCTGAACTGGCCCACCGATGAGCGGGTCCCCACCGTGAACATCCCGTGGGTCGACGGGTTGTCGATGGACATCACGCTGCGCTTCGACTCCCTCGCGGCGATCATGAGTGTGCTGGTCCTCGCGGTAGGTGCTGTCGTGATTTTCTATTGCGGCGAGTACTTCCACCACCACGACGGCCGGATCGAGAAACGGCTGCCCAGCTTCGCGGCCGAGCTGGTCGCTTTTTCCGGGTCCATGTTCGGCCTGGTGATCAGCGACAACATGCTGATTCTCTACATCTTCTGGGAAACCACGACGGTCCTGTCGTTCCTGCTCGTGGGCCACTACGCCGAGCGGGCCACCAGTCGCCGGGCCGCCACCCAGGCCCTGTTGGTCACCACGTTCGGCGGCCTGGCCATGCTGGTCGGCATCGTCGTGCTGGGAAACATGGCCGGCACCTACCTGCTGTCCGAGTTGATCGCCGCTCCCCCGACCGGGACGGCCGCCGCGGTCGGGGTGGCGCTGGTCCTCGTCGGCGCCCTGTCGAAATCGGCCATCGTGCCGCTCCACTTCTGGCTGCCGGGCGCCATGGCCGCGCCCACCCCGGTGAGCGCCTATCTGCACGCCGCAGCCATGGTGAAGGCCGGGGTCTACCTGGTGGCCCGAATGACGCCCGGGTTTGCCGACACCTCGTTCTGGCGTCCCATGGTGGTGGGCCTGGGCCTGACAACCATGATCCTGGCCGGTTGGCGTGCGGTACGCGAATACGACCTGAAACTGATCCTGGCGTTCGGCACGGTGAGCCAGTTGGGCCTGATCACCGTGATGGTCGGCGCGGGTGGCAGCGACATGATGCTGGCCGGGCTGGCCATGTTGTGCGCGCACGCGATGTTCAAGGCGGCGCTGTTCATGGTGGTCGGCGTGATCGACCACGCCACCGGCACCCGCGACATCCGCAGGCTGGCCGGGCTGGGCCGCCACCACCGGCCGTTGTTCGCCATCGCGGTCGGGGCCACCGCGAGCATGGCGGCCCTGCCCCCGTTCTTCGGGTTCATCGCCAAGGAGGCCGACCTGGAGACGGTGGCGCACAGCCCCGCTCTCGGTGCCGCCGCACCATATGTGTTGGCCTGCATCGTGATCGGCTCGGTGTTCACCACCATTTACAGCCTGCGGTTCCTGTGGGGCGCATTCGCCGCCAAGGGAGAGTCGCAACCCAGCACTCGAGTTGCCGAAATGCACCGTCCCTCAGCCACTTTCCTGGCCGCACCGGCCCTCCTAGCCATCGCCGGCCTGGCCTTCGGCTTGTGGCCCGCCGGAATAGACGCGGTGCTGGACGAATACGCCAACACCCTGCCCGGCGGGTCGGGCTACCACCTGGCACTGTGGCACGGGCCGGGTCTTCCGCTCCTGCTCTCGGCCGTCGTGCTGACGATCGGTACCGCCGTGTTCTTCGCGCGGAACCGGTTGCCCCGGGCCCGGTTCTCCTACCAGCCGCTGGGCAACGCCGACCGTATGTACGACGCCACCATCCGGGGCCTGGACGTACTTTCGCTGCGGCTGACCGGGTCGACGCAGCGAGGCTCGCTGCCGGCCACGCAATCGGTGATCCTGTGCACGCTCGTCGCGTTGCCGGTCGCGACGTTGGTCCTCGGCCCCCGCGACCGGCCGGGTTTCGCGCTGTGGGATTCGCCGCTGGTCGTGGTGGTCGGGTTGCTGATGCTGGCTGCCGCGATCGGCGCGACGATGATGCGCAACCGTCTGGCCGCGGTGCTGTTGGTCGGTGTGACCGGCTACGGATGCGGCGCGATCTTCGCCTTCCACGGCGCACCTGATCTGGCACTGACCCAATTCCTCGTCGAGACACTGGTTTTGGTGATCTTCGTGCTGGTGCTGCGGACGCTGCCGGCCGAGTCCGACGCCGCCAAGATCAACAGCCACCGCATTCCGCGGGCACTGCTGGCCCTGGCGGTCGGCGCCGCCGTCACCACCCTGACCGTCTACGCGATGGCTGCCCGCACCGGCGCGGGCATCGCCGAGCTGCTGCCGGATGCCGCCTACTACCGCGGGCACGGCGCCAACACTGTCAACGTGCTGTTGGTCGACATCCGGGCCTGGGACACCATGGGCGAGATCATGGTGCTGCTCGTCGCCGCGACCGGCGTGGCTTCACTGGTGTTCCGGCACCGCCGGTTCGGCGCTGCCCCCCGGATGAGCACGGCCGCCGGGCAGCCAGACATCGGACCGGTCGGCGCCTACAGCCCGGCGATCGGCGACGTCACCTGGCTGCGCGGCTCGGAAATGCGCGATCCGCGGTACCGGTCGCTGGTGCTGGAAGTCGCCACCCGCATGATCTTCCCGCTCATCATGGTGCTGTCGGCCTACTTCTTCTTCGCCGGGCACAACACGCCCGGCGGCGGATTCGCCGGCGGGCTCACCGCCGGCCTGGCGCTGGTGTTGCGTTATCTGGCCGGCGGGCGTTACGAGCTCGGCGAGACGCTGCCGCTGGATGCGGGCAAGATCCTGGGCACCGGGCTGGGACTGTCCGCGGGGACGGCCGTCGCCTCGATCCTGCTGGGTGCGCCCGCACTGTCCTCGGCGGTGCTGCAGTTCGACATTCCGGTGTTCGGCCACGTCAAGCTCGTGACCGCGCTGTTCTTCGACCTCGGTGTGTACCTCATCGTGGTCGGTCTGGTGCTCGACGTGCTGCGCAGCCTCGGTGCGCGGGTGGACGTGGAAACGGCCGGTGCTCCCGCAACCTCGAAGGTGGTGGCGCGATGACGGCCGTCCTGATTCCGCTGATCCTCATCGGCGGTCTGACCAGCGCCGGGGTGTACCTGCTGCTCGAGCGCAACCTGACCCGAATGCTGTTGGGCCTGTTGTTGGTCGGCAACGCGGTCAACCTGCTGATTCTGACCGTCGGCGGGGCAGGCGGCAATCCGCCGATCCGCGGGCGCACCAGCAATGGCGCCACCACCACGGCTGACCCGCTGGCACAGGGCATGATCTTGACGGCAATCGTCATCAGCATGGGCATCGCGGCGTTCGTCCTGGCGCTGGCGTACCGGTCCTACCGACTGACCACCGTCGAAGAGGTCAGCAACGACCCCGAGGACACCCGCGTCTCGCAGCAGCGCGACGCCGACGATCTCGAATCAGGCACTGGCGCCGAGATTCCCCAGGCCGACATCGGCCGCGACACCGACGCACCCGACGAACTCGATGCGCTGCCCGGATTCGAGGGTTCGAAATGACCGCCCAGGCGTTGATCCCGTTGCCGGTACTGATCCCGGCGCTGGCCGCGGCCCTCACACTCGTCGCCGGTCGTCGTCCGCAGTTGCAGCGGCTCATCACCCAGCTCGCGCTGGTCGCCGTCGTCGCGGTGTGTGCGGCGCTGGTCTATCTGGCCGACCGCGACGGCACCATGGTGTTGCATGTCGGCGGCTGGGGGCAGACCGTGCCGGGCATGGGGCCGCTGGGCATCACCCTCGTCGTCGACCGACTCTCGGCCCTGATGCTGCTGGTGTCGGCGATCGTGCTGTTGGCGGTGGTCGCCTACGCCATCGGGCAGGGCATCCGGGACGGCGACGAACGCCAACCCGTGTCGATCTTCATGCCCACCTACCTGGTGCTGTCGGCCGGTGTCTGCACGGCGTTCCTGGCCGGGGACCTCTTCAACCTGTTCGTCGGTTTCGAGGTGTTGCTGTCCGCGAGCTTCGTGCTGCTGACCATCGGTGCCAGTGAGGAACGGGTCCGGGCCGGCATCTCGTACGTGATGGTGTCGATGGTGTCGTCGCTGATCTTCCTGATCGGTATCGCCCTGGTGTACGCCGCCACCGGCACACTGAACCTGGCGGAGCTGGCCCTGCGCCTCGACGATGTGCCCGCCGGCACCCGCAATGCGCTGTTCTCGGTGCTGCTGGTGGCGTTCGGCATCAAGGCGGCGGTGTTCCCGCTGTCGACGTGGCTGCCCGACTCGTACCCGACGGCGCCGGCACCGGTGACTGCGGTGTTCGCCGGTTTGCTGACGAAAGTCGGCGTGTACGCGATCATCCGGGCCCACGCGTTGTTGTTCCCCGGTGGCAGCCTCGACGCGGTACTGCTGGTGGCCGGTCTGCTGACGATGGTCATCGGCATCCTGGGTGCCATCGCACAGAGTGACATCAAGCGGTTGCTGTCGTTCACGTTGGTCAGCCACATCGGCTACATGGTGTTCGGGGTCGCGCTGGGAAACCAGCTGGGAATGGCCGGTGCGATCTATTACGTCGCCCACCACATCATCGTGCAGACCACGCTGTTCCTGGTGGTCGGACTGATCGAACGTCAGGCCGGGGCGTCCACCTTGAACCGGCTCGGTGGGCTGGCCGCGGCCAGCCCGGTGCTGGCGTTCGTGTTCGTCGTCCCGGCACTCAATCTGGGTGGTATCCCGCCGTTCTCGGGCTTCATCGGCAAGGTGGCGCTGATGGAGGCCGGCGCCGAGAACGGGTCGGCGCTGGCGTGGACGCTGGTCGCCGGCGGCGTCGTCACCAGCCTCCTGACGCTGTACGTGGTGGCCCGGGTGTGGACGAAGGCGTTCTGGCGGGCCCGGGCCGACGCTCCCGAAGGACACCTGGCCGGGGCGGCGCCTGCGGTGCTGCTCGACGACATCGAGGACATCGAGTACGCCGACCGCGACAGTGTGGGACGGATGCCCGCGGGCATGTTGGTGCCGACGGCTGCGCTGATCGCCGTGGGATTGGCGCTGACCGTCGCCGCCGCACCGATCTTCGCCTACACCGAACGCTCGGCCGCCGAGGTGCTCGACCGGGGACAGTATGTCTCGGCGGTCCTGGGAGGCACCGGACACCGATGAGCGCTCGAGCGAAGAAGAGACCGCAGCTGAGACATCTCGCGCTGCGGACCTGGCTGTTGTTGTTCCTGATGTTGGTCTGGGTTCTGTTGTGGGGCCATGTCACGGTCGCCAACGTGGCCAGCGGGCTGATCGTCGCGGTGGTTATCACCGTGCTGTTGCCGTTACCCTCGGTGCCCGTCGAAGGCAGGCTCCATCCGCTGTCACTGCTGAAACTTGTTGTGCTGGTGGCCTATTACCTTCTGCTGTCTTCGTATCAGGTGGCCTGGATGGCGATCCGGCCGGGCCCGCCACCACTGGTGGCGGTCCTGCGCGCAAACGTGCCCGCGCTGAAATCGGATCTGGTTCTGGCCCTGGCCGTCAACATCTTCAACGTGATTCCGGGATCGATCGTGCTGGAGATCGACCAGGCCCGCCGGATTCTCTACATCCACGTCATTGATGTCGGATCGGAGCGCACGGTGCAGCGGTTCTACCGTCAGGTCGAGCAGGTCCAGCGGATGCTGGTGGCGGCCTTCGAGCGGGAGAGCGATTGGAAGCCGTCGGCCGAGCGGGAGGCGGGCCACACATGACCACTGTCTGGATCATTGCCGCAGTCATGCTGACTGCCGCGGCCACCATCACGATGTTTCGCGTGCTGGCCGGGCCCAGCACGCTGGACCGACTGGTCGCCCTGGACACCCTGATCGCCGTGACGATGTGCGGCATCGGCACCTGGGCGGCCTTCAGTCTCGACACCACGGTCACCTACAGCCTGACCGCGCTGGCATTGATCAGCTTCGTCGGATCGGTGAGCGTGGCCCGGTTCCGCGTGCCCGACCGCGACGACCCGCGGCCACGGCTACGGCGGGGGCAGCGATGAACGTCCTCGACATCGTGACCGCAGTGCTGATCCTCTCCGGGTCGTTTCTGTCGTTGACGGCAGCCATCGGAGTGGTCCGATTTCCCGACACCCTGTCCCGCATGCACGCGGCTACCAAACCGCAGGTACTCGGCCTGCTGCTGGTGCTGGCGGGTGCGGCGATCCGACTGCGCGGCAACGCCGATATCGGCATGGTGATCCTCACCGGGTTGTTCACCTTGATCACCGCACCGGTGATCGCCAATCGCGTCGGACAGTTGGCGTATCAGGAGCAGAACATTCGCGATGATCTGCTGACCCGCGATGAGATGGCCGAGTTCGGGGAGACTGACAGCGATGACCAGAACTGACGACGACAGCTGGGATATCACCGAGAGTGTGGGTGCCACCGCACTCGGGGTGGCAATGGCACGCGCCGAGGAAACCGCCTCGGAATCCCCGTTGTTCACCGACCCGTGTGCGCAGCTGTTTCTCGATGCCGCGGCGGCTCAGGGTTGGCGTCCGCCTGCGGGCGCGATGGCCCAGCGGATCCGCGCCATCGGTAATTACGCCGCTTCCCGAACCAAGTGGTTCGACGAGTTCTTCATCGCGGCAGGCGCGGCGGGTATCCGCCAGTCGGTGATCCTGGCGGCCGGGCTGGATGCCCGGGCCTGGCGGTTGCCCTGGCTCCACGACAGTGTGGTGTTCGAGATCGACCAGCCGCAGGTGCTGCAGTTCAAGGAGGAGGTCCTGGCCGCGCATCGGGTAGCGCCGAAGGCCAGGCATGTCGCGGTGCCGATCGATCTGCGTCAGGATTGGCCGCAAGCTTTGCAGGACGCGGGTTTCGATGCCACTGAGCCGACGGCATGGTCGGTCGAGGGCTTGCTGCCCTACCTGCCCGCCGAGGCGCAGGACCTGCTGTTCGAGCGCATCACCGAACTGTCGGCGCGGGACAGCCGGATCGCCGTCGAGGCCTTCGGTGACGGGTTCTTCTCCGAAGAGCACCTGGCACGCCGCCGTGAGCGCATCGAACAGATGCGGGCCCAGGCCGCCGAGGCGGGCGACGACATGCCGGACCCGGAACAATTGTGGTTCATCGAGGACCGCACCTACGTCCCCGACTGGCTCGCCGAACACCGCTGGGACGCGTCGGCGCTACCTGCCGATGACCTGATGGCGCGCTATCACCGGTCCTTGCCCGCCGACACCACCGAGGGCACCATGTCCACCGAGTTCGTCGAAGGGGTTCTGACCGAGACATATTCGCGGTGAACGAGATTCGGCAGCCGGAGAATTGGAAGAACCGGACTGCCCTGATCGTCATGGCTTTCGTGATGATCGGCGGGATGGGCGTGTACTGCGTCGCCATCACGCTCAGCGCACTGGAGGGCGACGACGATGTCTACGCCTTGATCGCCGCCGGTTTCGCCGTCACCGTCTGGGGCACGCTGCTGGGCAGCGCGCTCGGCTTCGTGGGGACGACCAGGTTGCGCGGGGTATCGACGGAGGCCGGCACCACGCTTGAGACCAGCCCCGCGGGGCGGTGGTGCATGGGGATCACCGCGATCAGTTTCTTGCTCACCTCGGTGCTCTACCTCGTCTGCGCGCGGGAGCGAGACGACCTGCCTTTCATGAATCCCGAGAGCCCGGGAGATGCCATCACGATCATGGCGGTGCTCCTGATCATCACGGTGATCGGCATCGGGTGGTTCCTCGTGAAGGGCCGAGCGGCAAGTCTGTGTGTCGGCCCGGACAGCATCACCTATGTCGATGGCTCACGCTCACATCGTGAGTTCTGGGACGACATCGTCGATATCACCGATGTCCCACCGCATCGCAACTCGCGGCGGCCCATCTGCCTCATCCGGAAGGACCATCGGCCGGTCGTCGTCGAGAACGCGAACATCTACGCTCCCGGCGGCGCTGCCCTGTATTGGATGGTGCGCCATTATTGGCTGCATCCGGAGCGCCGAATGGAACTCACCGACGGCCGCGCGCTGGAGCGGCTCGAAAGCGTCGACTTCGTTCCCGAATAGCACGTCGGCCCCGACGCCCGCATCACACCGCCGGATCGCGGTTACTCCGAGAGCTGGAACTCCACCATCGCGGTGACGGTGTCGACGGCCTCGCTGAGCACCTCGACACGGGCCGCCTCTGACGGCGCGGCCAGCAGTGAATAGCGGTCGGCCTGTCCCATGGGCAGCCGAGCGGCCAAGGCGTACAAGCGGTTCTCCGGGTCGATGCCGGCGGACTCCACGATCTCGCGGCTGCGGATCGGCGTGCCGCGGGCCTCCCCGATCAGGTCGAGCAATGCCACCATCCGGTCTTCGACGTCGCTGATGCGGGCGGTGTCTGCCGGCTCACCCGCTTCATCGGGCCAGAGTTCGATCTGGGCGCGCGGGTATGGGTCGTCGTCGAGCCAGCGCTGCACCCGAATTCGCTCACCCATCACGCACAACAGCCGGTACTTGCCGATCCCCAACTCCTGGCAGTCCACGATCTTGGCCAAGGCCCCGACGTCGCACCGGCGGTCACCGCCGCCCACCTCGCGACCGGCCGAGATCAACACCGCCCCGAATGACGGCTCCGGGGTGGCCATGCAGTCGCCCACCATCGCGACATAGCGCGGTTCGAAGATCCGCAGCGGCAGCTCCTGACCGGGCAGCATCGCCACTTCGAGAGGAAACATCGGTGAGACCGTCATGGGGCCAGAATCGTCCTCGCCTGCGGTTTGGTCAATGCGCACCAGCCGGTAACCTCGGATGATGCCACCGTCAGCGGAGCTTGCGAGCGCCCGCACGCTGCTGTCCGATCCGGGCTACACCGACCTCGACGAGGTCGACCGCCAGTTGATCGAACTACTTCAGGCCGACGGCCGCATTCCCTACGCCGAGCTGGGTCGCCGGGCAGACATCACCGAAAAGACTGCGCGGCGCCGTGTTTCGCGATTGTTGAGCGAGGGGTACATGACGGTCGCCGCCGTCACCGATCCGGCCGTCCTCGGTTTCAACGCGCTGGGCGTGGCACTGCTGACCATCGACGGATCGCGCACCCCGCTCGAGCTCGCCGCCGCGATCGCCGAGTTGCCCGAAGCGGATTACGTGACAGCCACGACGGGACCGTACGGGGTGGTGGCGGAGTTGGTCTGCACCGACGCCCGGGAACTTCATGATGTGGCCTTCGGCCGTATCGCCACACTGCCGGGGGTGCGCTCGGTGGAACTGCTCCCCTACCTGCGGCTGCACTATCAGCAGGCCCGGCTGTCCGGTGAGCTCCTTGACGGCGCGGTGCGGCCGCGTCCGCTCGATGACGTCGACCGGGCGATCCTCGCCCGGCTCGCCGTCGACGGCCGGGCCGCTTTCCGCGACTTCGCTTCCGCACTGGGCTTGTCCGAGACCACCATCCGTTCGCGCTACAGCCGGATGGTGGACACGGGCGCGGCCCGGGTGATGTGCATCGCCCACCCGCTGCGCCTCGGTTACCGCCACAGCAGCTGGGTGGCGATCCGCACCGACGGCCGGGCCGGCGCCCAGCGGGTCGCCGAGGCCCTGACCCGCCTGGAGCCGGTGTCGTATGTGGCGCTGACCGCGGGTCGGTGGGATGTCCTGGCCGAGGTGGTGACCGCCTGTGACGAGCATCTGCTCACCGTGCTCGATGACAACATCCGCGGCCTCGAAGGGGTCACTGCGATGCAGGCCTGGCCTTATATCGCGGTGTACTACAAGGCAATTCACCCCAGGGAAATCAGCCCGGAACCTTCTTGTTGATCGCCTCGACCACGGTCGCATCCCGATCGCCCAGTACGCACATGGCTCCGATGAATGACGTCCACAGGAACGGATTCTTCTTCATCCCCGCGTAGCCGTTCGCCGCCAGCAGTTCGACCATGCCGAGCTGGGTCGCCTCGTCCATCGACGCGTACTCCTGGCACGTCGTCGACATGCCGTTGGGCGGTGGGGTGCTCGCCCCGCCCCTGGCCCCGGGGCGCGGGATGACCGGGGATGAGGGCGCCGCCGTGTTGGTGGGCCGCTTGGTGGTGGGCCGCTTCGTGGTCGTCGTGGTGGAGTGAGGTTCCCCAGAAGTAGTGGACATCTGAGATAGCGGGACGGTGGTCCCCTTGGAAGGATGTTCGTATGTCTGGTCGTCGGCGTTCGTTTACCCCGGAGTACCGGGTGGAGGCCGCGCATCGGGTGATCGATTCGAATCGGCCGGTGGCTGAGGTTGCCCTGGAGCTGAATCTGCATGAGAACCTGCTGCATAAGTGGGTGAGCCAGGAGCGGCGACGGATGGCCGCCGCCGAAGGCGGCGGGGTTGCCGATCCTGGTGATGGGCAATCGCTTTCACCGGATGAACGTGCTGAGTTGGTACGGCTGCGGGTGAAGGTCACCGAGCAGGCAAAGGACATCGCGTTCCTGGAAAAAGCCTCGGCGTACTTTGCGGGCAAGCATCTAAAGTGAGCCGGTTTGAGCTCATGGCCGCAGAGTGCGCCTCCCACGACGTGACCCGCATGGCCCAGCTGCTGGGGGTGTCCACCTCGGGCTACTACAAGCATCGGTACCGGCTGTCGGCCAGTGAGCCGACGCCACGGGTCCAACGACGCCGGGATCTGGAAGTCAAGATCTTGACCCACCACAAGGACTCCGGCGGCACCTACGGCTCGCCGCGGATCACCGCTGATCTGCACGACGCCGGAGAACGGGTATCGGTCAACACCGTCGCAACGATCATGGCCGACCTGGGCATCGAGGGCATCAGCCCACGCACCTTCAAAACGACCACGGTCGTCGATCCTTGTGCGTCGTTCCCGCCTGATCTGGTCGGCCGCCGGTTTGACCAGGGTCGTATAGATGCGGTGTGGTCCTCCGACATCACCTACCTGAGCTGCGGGGAAGGCGACATGTACCTGTGCGCGATCCGCGATGAGCATTCGCGCCGCGTCTTGGGCTGGGCGGTCGATGACCACATGCGCACCGGGTTGGTGACCACCGCGGTGGATCGGGCGGTGTTCACCCGCGGCGGCCACGTCAAGGGCGTCATACTGCAATCGGACCGCGGCACCCAGTACACCTCCCACGATATGGCTGCCGCAGCCAGCGCCCACGGGCTGCGGCGCTCTATGGGTGCCACCGGCATCTGCTGGGATAACGCCGGCGCGGAGGCGCTGTGGTCGACGTTCAAACATGAGTACTACTACCGGCACACTTTCGCCACAATGGCTGAATTGATTGCAGCAGTTGACAATTGGATGCGATTCTACAATCATCAACGTCGGCATTCAGCGATCGGAATGCGCTCACCCATCACCTACGAGCGCAGCCTGAATGTCACCCTGGAAGCAAGCTAACCGCGTCCACTTTTCCTGGGGAACCCCAGAGATGCCGGTCTGGTCGGGATCACCCATCGGTGTTCCGGCGGTGATGGTGCTGCAACCAGAAAGAGTGAAGCCGGCCACGACGATCCCGGCCACGATCCGTCGCATAGCTTTCATCCTCACAGTTGGAGTTCGCCGACCAGGGCGTCGACGACCTCGCGCAGGTCGCCGTCGTTCTCCTCGGCCACGCGACGCTGCCGTTGATAGGAACCGCCGCGGCGGTAGATGTCGGTCACCGAGGCCAACTCGTCGGTGCATCCCAATGACTTGGCTACCGGCTCAAGGCGATTCAGGAGTTCGTCGAGATCCTCGGTGACCAGCCGTTCGTTGCTGTCCGAGTCGAGGATGATCACGGCGTCCAGCCCGTAGCGGGCGGCGCGCCACTTGTTCTCCTGCACATGCCACGGCGGCATGGTCGGCAACTGCTCACCCGCGTCGAGCCGGCGATCCAGGTCGACGATGAGGCAGTGGGTCAACGCGACCAGCGCACCGAGTTCACGCACATTCGACACTCCGTCGAAGATCCGCACCTCGATGGTGCCCAGGTGCGGTGACGGCCGGATGTCCCAACGAATCTCGTTGAGGTGGTCGATGATGCCGGTCTTCTTCTGATCGTGGACGAATCCCTCGAACTCGGACCAGGCCTGGAATTGGAACGGCAGGCCGGCGGTGGGCAACTGCTGAAACATCATCGACCGGTTGCTCGCATATCCGGTGTCCTCGCCCTCCCAGAACGGTGAGGACGCCGAGAGTGCCAGCAGATGCGGGTACTGGTTGAGCAGTGAGGAGATGATCGGCATCACCTTGTGGGCCGAGGAGATCCCGACGTGCACATGCACGCCCCAGATCAGCATCTGCCGCCCCCACCACTGGGTGCGCTTGATCAGCTCGGCATACCGCGGCGCATCGGTCAGCTGTTGCGCCGACCATTTCGCGAACGGATGGGTGCCCGCGCAGAACAGCTCCATGCCGCGGTCGTGCACGATCTTGCGGACGGGGCCGAGGGTGCTGCGCAGGTCATCCATCGCCTCACCGGTGTTCTCACAGATTCCGGTGACGATCTCGATGGTGTTGCGCAGCAACTCCTTGTGCACGTGCGGGGTCTCGCCGACCTCGGCGATCACCTCGGCGGCGCCATTGCTCAGATCACGGGTGTCGGCGTCGACGAGAGCGAACTCCCACTCGACGCCGACGGTGGGCCGGGGTGACCCGGCGAAATCGATGCGGCTGTCAGCCTGCGCCGATAACACCGCACGCCACCCGGCTTCCGGCATCGCCGGTGGCCATGGTCGCCTGATCGGGGCCGGGGGCTCCGCCGATGACCTGCTGGTACTTCTCCGGCGGGATGTTGGCGAAGTTGTCCGACTTCTCGTGGATCATGATCGCGGTCTTGGTGCCGGCCAACAGGTCCTCGGCGGTGAACGCGTCGGTGGTGGTCACCAACTTGCCCGAGCCGTCGGCACGGATCTGCAGCGAGCTCAGGTCACCGCTGGCGGGATGCCCGGTGTGTCCGGGCACCTGGAAATGGCCTCCGGCGGAGTTGAAGTCGCCGGGTGCGCCGCCGGTCGGGGACACCGAGTTGGCCTCACACTTGCCGACCGAGTGCAGGTGCAGACCGTGGAATCCGGGAGACAGCTTGCCCGGGGTGGTGGTCTCGACCGTCACGGTCGCGAAGCCGTCGGCGAACTGGAAGTCGGCGGTTGCCACGGCCGTGCCGTCGACGGTCTTGAGCTCTGCGGTCAGGGTCTCGCCACCGGTGGGGCCCGGCGCACCGGGCCCGTTGCCGTGCGCACCGGGAGCGGCCGACGGCGAGGGCGATCCGGTCCAGATCGCCGGAGTGGTACCGGGCGTGTCGGAGGGCACCTGGCCGGGAGGGCTGCAGGCGCTCAACGCGACAACAGGGGCAGCGAACAGGACGGCAACACTGACGGGCTTCAGCATGGCCCAAAGCCTAGCCGGTGACGACCACGATCACGCCCGGTGGTTGCTCGAGAAGTTCGGGGCGTCGGGGTTCGACGGGTGCCTGGATCGCCTTGCCCACAGCTTCGGCGGCTTCCTTCTCGCCCGGAGTCTCACCGAAGAACACCGTGGTGCCGGCGACGCCTTCGAGCGTCAGGTTGCCGGTGTCGGTGACATTCCAGTGCGCCTCGCGCAGACGGTTGGCCGTGGTCTCGGCCGCACCTGCGACCTCGGAGATGTTGTACACCCGCACGTCGGCCTTGACCTCGGGGGCGGGTGCGGCCTTTGCCGATGTCTTCGTGGTGGCCGTCGCGGACGTGGTGGACACGGACGACGACTGATCCGCTGAGTCGTCGTCGGAGCCGAGCGCCTGTAAACCGACCAGCAGGAATACGACCCCGAGGAACAACAGCACCATCACCATGGCCCGCACGGGCAACCCGGAGGAGTCTCGCTGATTCATCGGCACCACTGTATCGAGCGAACCGCCCGATCCCTCACCCCGTGACCTTTAGGTGGTGATATCGAAGCCGAGCCGCCGCGCAGCACGCGCCTTCTGACGGCTTGCCCGCAGCCGACGCAGCCGCTTCACCAGCATCGGGTCGGCGGCCAGCGCCTCGGGGCGGTCCACCAACGCATTGAGCACCTGGTAGTACCGCGTGGCTGACATCGAGAAGAGCTCTTTGATCGCGTCTTCCTTGCTGCCGGCGTACTTCCACCACTGGCGTTCGAAGCCCAAAATATCGTGCTCGCGCCGGGTGAGCCCGTCACCCAGGTCAGAGTCGTCCCCGGATTGCTCAGTCCGCGCCATGGCGCCGTCCATATTGCTCCTTGGACCCTTCCGACACGTGAGAAATAACATCGCTGTGGTTCGGCGATTATTCAACCACGGCTTGCTGGGTTGAGCTGACACATAAACCCGCGAGTCGGGTGTGAAGGATTGCCACCTTAAACTTCCCGCATGGCCGTTGTACCGATTTGCATCGTCGGGGATCCCGTTCTGCACACACCGACCGAGCCGGTGCCCGTCGGCCCGGACGGCTCGCTGCCCGCGGATCTGCCCGAACTCATCCAGACCATGTTCGAGACCATGGACGCCGCGAACGGGGTTGGCTTGGCCGCCAACCAGATCGGTGTATCCAAGCGGTTGTTCGTCTACGACTGCGCCCCGACACGCGGCCAGGTGACGCGGCGTCGCGGAGTCGTCATCAACCCGGTGCTGGAGACCTCCGAGATCCCCGAGACGATGCCGGACCCCGATGACGACGAGGAAGGCTGCCTGTCCGTGCCGGGCGAGAATTTCCCGACCGGCCGGGCCGACTGGGCACGGGTCACGGGCCTCGATGCCGACGGTTCCCCGGTCACTCTCGAGGGCACCGACTTGTTTGCCCGGATGCTGCAGCACGAAACCGGGCACCTCGACGGATTCCTCTACATCGACCGCCTCGTGGGCCGGCACGCTCGGGCCGCGAAGAAGACCGTCAAGCGCAACGGTTGGGGTGTTCCAGGCCTGTCCTGGATGCCCGGCGAGGATCCCGACCCGTTCGGCCACTGATGCCGCGCACCGATGCCTGAGTTACCCGCACTCGGGTCCCGGGTCAGCCTGCGTTATCAGCTGCCACCCGGATCGGCCAAGCCGCTCACCGACGTCATCGGGCACCTCGAACAACGGGAGCCGACGGTGCTGATCCGCACCAAGGACGGTGAACTCGTCGACGTCGCGCCGACCGACATCGTGAGCGTGCGCGAACTGTCGCACGCCCCGGTACGGGCCTCGGAGATCCGTGCGCTCGAGCATGCGGCGGCACTGGCGTGGCCGGGCGTCGAGCAGCACTGGCTGGGCGGCTGGCTGCTGCGCGCCGGGCACGGCATCACCAGCCGCGCGAACTCCGCTATCCCGTTGGACATGTCGGCGCAGATCGCCGATCTGTCCGCGGTCCGCGACTGGTACCGGGACCGTGACCTGCCGGCCTGGCTGGCGCTGCCCGAGCGGCTGCTGCCGATTCGCACCCCGGGGATCAAGCCGGCCCGGGTGATGGTGCGACCCCTCGCGCTCCCGGCCACCCCGCCCCCGGCCATCCCGCCGCCGGCCACCCCGCCCAATGTCACGCCAGCGCAACCCTCGCCGTCGAGTGTCACGCTGGCGCAGCAACCGGACACCCAGTGGCGCCGGATCTACGAACGCGACGTCCCGCTCGACGTGCTGACCGCCGTCGTCGACGGGCAGCTGACCTTCGCGACGCTGCCCGATCGCGCGGTCGGCCGCGGCGCCGTGACAAGCGCACCGGACGGCACGGCCTGGCTGGGCATCTCCTCGGTCCGCGTCGCCCCCGCCTACCGCCGCAGAGGCCACGCCCGGGCGGTGTGCGAGGCGCTTCTGTCCTGGGGCGCCGAGGCGGGTGCCCAGCAGGCCTACGTCCAGGTGGAGGTCGACAACCCTGCGGCCATCACGCTGTACACCTCGCTGGGTTTCCGGCTGCACCACCAAACCCGTTATGTCACTGCCGACGATGTCCTCGGTCCACCCTGACCCGATAGGGTCTACCCCCATGCGCCTGGCCACCTGGAACGTCAACTCGATCCGAACCCGAGTGGACCGCGTGGTCGACTGGCTGGAGCGCGCCGACGTCGACGTGCTGGCCATGCAGGAAACCAAGTGCACCGACGCGCAGTTCCCGATGATGCCGTTCGAGGCGCTGGGTTACGAGGTGGCGCACGTCGGGCTCAATCAGTGGAACGGCGTGGCGATCGCCTCCCGCGTCGGCCTGGACGACGTCGAGATCGGGTTCGCGGGTCAACCGACCTGGAGCAGCAAGCCTGAGGAAGAGGCCATCGCCGAGGCGCGCGCACTGGGGGCCACCTGCGGCGGGGTGCGGGTGTGGAGCCTGTATGTACCCAACGGCCGCTCGCTGACCGACCCGCATTACGCCTACAAGCTGGATTGGCTTGCCGCCCTGAGGGATACCGCCGCCGGCTGGCTCAAGGAAGACCCGGAGCGGCCCATCGCACTGGTGGGTGACTGGAACATCGCGCCGCAGGACGAGGATGTCTGGGACATGGCCGCGTTCGACGGCAAGACGCATGTCTCCGAGCCCGAGCGGGCCGCCTTCCAGGCCATGCACGATGCCCAATTCACCGATGTGGTGCGGTCTTTCACGCCCGGGCCGGGGATCTACACGTACTGGGATTACACCCAGCTGGCATTCCAGAAGCGCCGCGGCATGCGCATCGACTTCATCCTCGGCTCCCCCGGCCTGGCCGCTCGGGTCACGCACGCCGAGATCGCGAAGGACGAGCGTCGCCCCAAGAAGGGCACCACCGCGCCCAGCGATCACACCCCGGTCGTCGTCGACCTCAGCTGAGCCGTCACCCGCCGTCGGCTATCGCGCCGACTCGGTGATGAGCTCCACCGCTTCGGCCACGCTGTCGGTGCAATGGAGCAGGGCCAGGTCGGATTCGGAGATCTTTCCGCCGGCCAGCACCGTGTTACGGATCCAGTCGATCAGGCCCGACCAGTAGTCGACGCCCATCAGGATGATCGGAAACTGGGTGACCTTGCGGGTCTGCACCAGGGTCAGCGCCTCGAACAGTTCGTCGAGGGTGCCGAATCCTCCCGGCAGGCACACGAATGCCTGCGCATATTTGATGAACATGGTTTTGCGGACGAAGAAGTAGCGGAAGTTGATGCCGAGATCGACCCAGTGGTTGAGGTGCTGTTCGAAGGGCAACTCGATACCGAGTCCGACGGAGTAGCCGCCGGACTCGCTGGCCCCGCGATTGACCGCCTCCATAGAGCCCGGGCCGCCCCCGGTGATCACCGCATAGCCCGCCCGGACCAACGCGACGCCCAGTTCCTCGCCCAACCGATACTCGGGCGAATGCGGTGCCGTCCGCGCCGATCCAAAAACCGTGACTGCCCTGGGCATTTCAGCGAGGGCATCGAAGCCGTCGACGAACTCGCCCTGAATGCGCATCACCCGCCACGGATCGGTGTGCGCCCAGTCGGTGGGGCCGCGCCGGTCCAGCAGCCGCAGATCGGCGGTGGTGGTGGCACATCGATCGCGGCGCAGTTGCACCGAACCGTGGATCTGAGGCTGGTTGTCGTCGTCCTCGGTCACGGCTTCACTCCCACGGTGATGACGTCGGAGATCGGCGTCCACACCGGCCGGCGTACCCGATGCTGTTCGGCGACAGTGAATCCGGCCGCCTCGAACAGCGCGCGCATCTCCTTCTCGGTGGGGCTGTGCGCGGGTGCCCCCAGGTCGGCCGACAGTGCGTGCAGCGGCAGGAAGGTACGACGAGGGCTCATCGTCGTCACCGCCACCATGCCGCCCGGCGCCAGCACCCGGTAGAACTCCGCAAGCGCGGCGGGCTGGTCGAAGAAATGAAACGCCGAGGTCGTCACCACCGCGTCGAGGAAGCCGTCCTCGAAGGGCAGTTCCTCGGCCGGGGCTGACTTCCACCGCACCTGATCGGACCGCTTACCGGCCTGGGCGAGCATGCCGTCGGACATGTCCAGGCCGTAAACCTCGTCAGGGCGCAGTTCGCGTTGGATGCGGTCGGCCAGGATGCCGGTACCGCAGGCGATATCGGCGATCTGACGGGCACCGCGCTGCTGCAGTTGGGCAATCACCTCGTCCTGGGCGGGCCGGTACACCCACCGCTGGAGGCAGCCCTGGTCGTAGGCCGGTGCGGCGAAACTCCAGAAGCGCGTGATGGCGTCGTTGAATCCGCGGCGCTGTGTGATGGTCACGAGCCCGAGTGTAGGTCGGCTACGACGGCTTCCCCGCGCAGTAGAGCCGCGCCGGCTCGGGGAAGGCCACCGCGCGTGAGAGGGAATCACACACGGCGGGGTCGGTTGAACCGTCAACCCGCTTGACGATCTTGATGACAGCGTTCGGGTCGGAGCATTCCACCGGGGTGATCAGCTTGTCTTCGATGTTGAAGCACTCGCCTTCCTCGATGTCGAGGATGAAGCAGTAGGTGCGGGTCTTGTCCATGAGCACGGAGTAGTCAGAGTCGGCCCGTTTGCCGTCCGGACATGTCGCGGATCCGCCACCTTTGGACGCCAACTCGTAAATGGCCTCCGGGTTGCCGCAGCCGGCCGGGGTGAGGTCCATGCCCGCCGAGGCGTACTGATCGCTGGTGATGCACTCCCCCACCGCCAAGTCACCAGATGCCCCGGACTTCGAGGACCCGGAAGCTGAGCTCGTGCTCGGCGCCGAGCTCGAACTCGACGCGGAACTGGAATTCGACTCCGACGCGAGTGACGCCATCCGCCCCGCCAATCCCAACAGGCCGAGCACCAGCAGAACCGCACCGATCACGATCATCGCCGTGCCCGACTTCCTGGGTGGTGCGCCGTAGGCCTGCGGGTAGCCGGGCTGCTGCGGGTAACCCTGCTGTGGATAACCCTGCGGATACCCCGGCTGCGGGTAGCCCTGTTGCGGATAACCCTGGGGATACCCGGGTTGTGGGTAGCCCGGCGGGTACACCGGCTGGCCGCTCGGCTTTGCCCCAGACGACGAACGCCGAACCAGGCCGAGGATGAGCAGCAGCAGCCCCAACCCGGGAATGAGCAGCGTGCCAATGACCGTGCCAATGGCGTAGCCCGCGGATTCTGCGGCGCTTCCGGCGGCGGCCAGTGTCTGAGCGACCATGGCGGCGAGTATCGCATGAGGCGACCAGAAATCGGTTTGCTGACCGGCCGCTCAGGCCTCGTTGTCGGCGCCGGCCTCCGTCCCATAGCGGCCCGCACTGAACATCGACGCCACCGCGCCGATCACCATCATCACGGCCGCGGCGGTGAACACCACCGTCAGGCCGGAATGGAAGGGTTCGGTGATCAGCTGCGGGAAGAACGTCTGCCCGGTGATGACGTCCGCGTTCACGCCCGGCTGGTGCAGCGCGTCGTAGGGCGCGAGCAGCTCGGCCATCGGGTTGTAGCCCAGGAAGGCTGCGAACAGGCTGCCGACCGGGGGCAGGTTCGCCACGTCGTGGGCCACCGACGTCGAAACACCTTGCTGCGTCAGGCCGGTGGTCAACGCCGCGGGCAACGTGTTGGCCAGTCCGACGATCATCAGTGAGAAGAAGATGCCGATCGACAGCGAGCTCCCGGCGTTGAAGAAGGTGGACCGCACACCGGAGGCCGCGCCACGTTGGTCGGCCGGCACGCTCGACATGATGGCCGCCGTGTTGGGGGCGGTGAAGATGCCGCCGCCGAGGCCGTTGAGGAACACCAGGATGGCGAACACCCAGTAGTCGAAGTTGACGGGGATGAGCAGGAGTGCGACGAAGGTGGCGGCCATCAGCAGCATGCCGCCGACAGTCAGTGGCCGCGCGCCGATGCGGTCGGAGAGCGACCCGGCGATCGGTGCGGCGACCAGGAACCCGACGGTGACCGGCAGCAGGTAGATGCCGGCCCACAGCGGGGTGGATTCGAAGCTGTAGCCGTGCAGTGGCAACCAGATGCCCTGCAGCCAGATGATGAGCATGAACTGCAGGCCGCCGCGGCCCACCGAGGACATCAGCCCGGCCAGGTTGCCCATCCCGAACGCCGCGGATTTGAACAGCCGGATGTCGACCATGGGTGACGGCACGTTCAGCTCGACGATGCAGAACGCCACCAGCATCAGCAGGCCGATGATGATGGAGCCCAGTACCCACGGATTGGTCCAGCCGGTGGTCGAGTCACCGTAGGGCTGGATGCCGTAGGTGATGCCGATCAGCAGCACCGTCAGGCCCAGCCCGAAGGTCAGCGTGCCGGCCCAGTCGAGCCGTCCGGCGGTGCGGACACCGAGTTCCTTGAGTGAGCGGTAGCTCCAGATGGTGCCGATGACGCCGATCGGCACACCCACCCAGAAGATGGCCTTCCAGTGCCATTCGGACAGGAATCCGCCGATCAGCAACCCGAGGAACGAGCCGGCAACGGCGGCCACCATGTTGGTGCCCAACGCCATTCCGCGCTGGTTGGCGGGGAAGGCGTCGGTGAGGATCGCCGACGACGAGGCCATCAGCATGGCGCCGCCGACGCCCTGGATCACCCGCCAGCCGATCAGCCAGACCGCGCCGCCTCCGAGTTGGAACGGGTCGAAGGACAGCGCGATCGCGGCCAGGGTGAAGACGACGAAGCCGAGGTTGTAGATGCGGACCCGGCCGTACATGTCGCCCAGGCGCCCGAACGGCACGACGAGCACCGCGGTCACCACCAGGTAGCCCATCAGCATCCACAGCAGGTAGCTCACGTTGCCGGGGGCGAGCGGGTTCAGCCCGATGCCGCGGAAGATCGCCGGCAGCGAGATCAACACGATCGACGCATTGACCGACGCCAGCAGGATGCCCAGCGTGGTGTTGGACAGCACCACCCACTTGTAGAACGGATGGTGCTGGTCGATCTGTTTGCGGCGGTCGGCGGTCTCGGCCCGGGCGGCGTCGCCCCCTGTCGGGGTGCCGAGTTCAGCTTCAGTCGTCATTCGGTGTTCGCATCTCAGATCGCTTCAGGGGCCGTATTCAGGGCCATCGGCGGCCCGAAACGTGCAAAACACATATGTTAGCTATGCAAATCAACGCGGAGCAACTCCCCGGGCGTCGAAATCGGAGACATCCGGTTCCCCCGGCCGCCGCGTCTGCGCTAGGTTGGGGCTGCAAACCACACGCGGGAGTGCGCACGAGCGCACTGAGAGGACGGGTAGGCCCGTCGACCGTACGAACCTGACCGGGTAATGCCGGCGTAGGGAGATGAAATGAGTAATCGCGTTCCTGTCAAGGGCACAGTCGACCCGTCGATCACGATGGGTCCGATCACCGGAAGCACCAAGGTCTATCGCGAGATCAGCCAGGACGGCACGACCTTGCGCGTGCCGTTCCGCCGGGTGAACCTCACCAACGGTGAGCACCTGGACCTGTACGACACCTCGGGCCCGTACACCGACGACGGCGCGGTGATCGATCTGAACGCCGGCCTGCCGCCACGGCCCGGGGTACACAAAGACCGCGGCACCCAGCTGCAGCGGGCTCGCGCCGGGGAGATCACCGCCGAGATGGCGTACATCGCTGAGCGCGAGGGCGTTTCGGCTGAGTTGGTGCGCGACGAGGTCGCCCGCGGCCGCGCCGTGATCCCGGCGAACCACAACCACCCTGAAGCCGAGCCGATGATCATCGGCAAGGCGTTCGGCGTGAAAGTCAATGCCAATATCGGCAATTCGGCCGTCACCTCCTCGATCGGCGAGGAAGTCGACAAGATGGTGTGGGCCACCCGCTGGGGTGCCGACACCATCATGGACCTGTCGACCGGCAAGGACATCCACCAGACCCGCGAGTGGATCCTCCGCAACTCCCCGGTTCCGGTCGGTACCGTGCCGATCTACCAGGCACTGGAGAAGGTCAACGGCGACCCGACCTTGCTGACGTGGGAGATGTACCGCGACACCGTGATCGAGCAGTGCGAGCAGGGCGTCGACTATATGACGGTGCACGCCGGGGTGCTGTTGCGTTACATCCCGCTGACGGTCAAGCGCGTCACCGGCATCGTGTCCCGCGGCGGGTCGATCATGGCGGCCTGGTGCCTTGCGCATCACACCGAATCGTTCCTGTACACCCGCTTCGAGGAACTCTGCGAGATCCTGGCCCGCTACGACGTGACGTTCTCTCTCGGTGACGGGCTGCGACCCGGGTCGATCGCCGACGCCAACGACGAGGCCCAGTTCGCCGAGCTGCGCACCTTGGGTGAGCTGACCACGATCGCTAAATCCCATGGCGTGCAGGTGATGATCGAAGGTCCGGGCCACGTTCCGATGCACAAGATCGTGGAGAACGTGCGCCTGGAGGAGGAATGGTGCGAGGAGGCACCGTTCTACACGCTCGGCCCGCTGACCACCGATATCGCGCCGGCCTATGACCACATCACCTCGGCGATCGGCGCGGCCATCATCGCCCAGGCCGGTACCGCGATGCTCTGTTACGTCACCCCCAAGGAACACCTGGGGTTGCCCGACCGCAAGGACGTCAAGGACGGGGTGATCGCCTACAAGATCGCCGCGCATGCCGGTGACCTCGCCAAGGGGCACCCGCGCGCCCAGCAGCGTGATGACGCGCTCTCCAAGGCGCGCTTCGAGTTCCGTTGGCACGACCAGTTCGCGTTGTCGCTGGATCCCGATACCGCCCGCGAGTTCCACGATGAGACGCTGCCCGCCGAACCGGCCAAGACGGCGCACTTCTGCTCGATGTGTGGCCCCAAGTTCTGCTCGATGCGCATCACGCAGGACATCCGGGACGCCTATCCGGACGGGGTGGCCCCGGAGGATATCGAGCGCGGCATGGCCGAGAAATCCCAGGAGTTCGCCGACCACGGAAACCGTGTCTATCTACCCTTGACCACGTGAGGCCGATGTGAACTTTCTGCCCTTGACCCCCGCGGGTGACACCCCGCTGCGGGTGATGACCATCGCCGGGTCCGATTCGGGCGGTGGCGCCGGGATCCAGGCCGACATGCGGACCTTCGCCATGCTCGGCCTGCACGGTTGCGTCGCGGTGACCGCGGTGACTGTGCAGAACTCGGTCGGCGTCAAGGGTTTTCACGAAATCCCCCTCGATGTCATCGCGGGTCAGATCTCGGCGGTCACCTCCGATATCGGGATCCAGACCGCCAAGACCGGCATGTTGGCCTCCTCGGAGATCATCACCACGATCGCCGAGACCTGGCGGGCCGAAGGACTGGGAGCAGTGCCACTGGTCGTCGATCCAGTGTGCGCCTCGATGCACGGCGATCCGCTGCTGCACCACAGCGCCCTGGACGCGCTGCGCACCGAGCTGTTCCCGCTGGCCACACTGGTCACCCCGAACCTCGACGAGGTGCGGCTGCTGGTGGATGTCGAGGTCGTCGACGAGGCCTCCCAGCGGGATGCGGCGCGCGCGCTGCATGCGCTGGGTCCGCAGTGGGCACTGGTCAAGGGTGGGCACCTGCGCTCGTCGTCGGCCAGTCCGGATCTGCTGTTCGACGGCTCGGAGTTCCACGAGTTCGCCGCGCCGCGGATCGACACCGGCAACGACCACGGGGCCGGCGATACTCTGGCCGCGGCGACGGCTTCTGCACTGGCACACGGCTATTCGGTTCCCGAGGCAGTGGAGTTCGGCAAGGCGTGGGTGACCGAATGCATCCGGGCCGCCTATCCACTGGGCCACGGCCACGGCCCGGTGAACGCCCTGTTCCGGCTGCAGCCATGAACCTCGACGCGATCGCCGGCGTCGCCCACGAACCCCAAGGGCCGGCGCAGGGAGTCGTCGTCCTCACCCACGGAGCGGGCGGCAATCGGGACTCGGCGATGCTGGTCAAGATCTGCGACGAATGGGCCTCACGCGGTTGGCTGGCCATCCGGTATGACCTCCCCTACCGCCGCCGCAGGCCCAAGGGACCACCGTCGGGATCGGCAGCAGGTGACCAGGACGGCATCGCCGAGGCGATCGCACTGGCCCGAAACCTCACCGACGGCCCCGTGATCGCGGGTGGGCATTCCTACGGCGGGCGGATGACCTCGATGGTCGCGGCGACCGGGGCGGGCCCGGACGTGCTGACCCTCTTCTCCTATCCGCTGCACCCTCCGGGCAAACCGGAACGCGCCCGCACCGAACATCTGCCCGGCATCACGGTGCCCACGGTTTTTACCCATGGCACTTCCGACCCGTTCGGCACCATCGAGGAGCTCAGGGCGGCCGCCGCGTTGGTGGCCGGTCACACCGAACTCGTCGTCATCGACGGTGCCCGTCACGACCTCGGGTCCAAGACCCTGGATGTGCCGGCCCTCGCGGTGGACGCGGCACTGCGGGCAGTCGATATCGTCGAACCATGACCTATCCGCCCGGTCCCCCCGGCCCGCACGGCCCACCGCCTCATGGTTACCCGCCACCCCCGCCACAGCCGTATTCCACCGGCCCCGACCAGTTCTCGGCTCTACCTGAGAAATCCTCGGCGCTCAAGTGGGTGCTGCTCGCGGTCGTGGTGCTCGTCGCACTCGTGGTTGCGGCCGGCGCGGTGTTCTACCTGGCCCGGGACCGTGGCGCCACCGAGGCCAGCCAGGTCCGCTCGGGTGATTGCCTGACCGAGATACCCGACAGCAGCCGGGTGTTGTACGTCAAGGCGGTGGGGTGCGATCAGCCGCACAAGGGTGAGGTGTTCGCGGTGCTGCCGCTGCCCGACGGGGAATTCCCTGGCGATTCCGCGGTGGTGAAGTACGCCGACAGGTGCGCCCCGGCACTCACCGAATATGCGCCTGATGCCAACTCGGATTCCGGGATCCAGCTGTTCGTCCTGTATCCGACCGCGGACTCCTGGCAACGTGGGGACCGCACCGTAACGTGCATCGCCACCAGCAAAAACCCCCGCACGGGGAAACTCAGGTAACGCACTACTCTAGTCGCCGCTGAGTGCGCGGGCAGACACTCGGCACATGGTCGAGATTCAGCCGCGGACGGTGGCAGCCACCCTGCCGTTGGCCCCGCGCAACCCCCTGCGTTACCGACAGATGCTCAAGGCGCTGCGGTCGTTCACCGAGGGCCATCAGCAGCTCCGCGACGCCGGCGGTCCGGTCAGTCGTATGGTGCTGGGGCCGAGGTGGCTCGTCCCCCCGGCCCTGCTGATCACCTCGCCGCAGGGCGCGCGCGACGTCCTTGGTCGGCGCGATTCGGTCGCCGACCGAGGCGGCGCCCTCAACATGGTCGATCTGCGCAAGCTGATGGGCGGCAACCTGCTCAATCTGCCGCATGAACGTTGGCTGCCGCGAAGGCGCACGCTGCAGCCGATGTTCACCAAGCAGAACGTGCCGCGCTATGCGGGGCACATGGCCGCTGCCGCTCAATCGGTTGCCGACGACTGGGGCGACGGCGCCACGATCGACCTGGATTCCGCCTGCCGCGCGCTCACGTTGCGGGCTCTGGGTCGATCGGTGTTCGGGCTCGATCTCGACGAGCGGGCCGAAGACGTGGGCCCGGCGCTGCGGGCGTCCCTGTCGTGGATCTCCGATCGCTCGACCCAACCTGTCAAACTCCCGCAGTGGCTGCCTACCCCCGGGCAGCGCCGGGCCAGGGCGGGCAATGCGCGGCTGCATGCGCTGGCCGGCGAGATACTCACCGCGGTGCGCACCGATCCGGACCGGGACGCTCCATTGGTGCGGGCCCTGATCGAGGCCCGCGACCCGGATACCCGACGACAACTGACCGACGACGAAATCTGCCATGAGTTGGTGCTTTTCATGCTCGCCGGGCACGACACCACCTCGACCACCCTGTGTTATGCGCTGTGGGCATTGGGCCGCAATCCCGATATCGAGGAGCGGGTGTACGACGAGGTCGCGGCCCTGGGCACGCGGACGCTGACACCTGAAGATGTGCCGCGCCTTGGCTATACCGTTCAGGTTCTGCACGAAGCACTGCGGCTGTGCCCGCCCGGTGCCGGCACGCCACGGCTGCTCAATGAAGACATCACGGTCGACGGCTACCGCGCCGAGGCCGGCACGATCGCACTCGTCAACTTCTATGTCATGCACCGTGACCCGGACCTGTGGGACGACCCGCTGTCCTTCGATCCGGGCCGCTTCAGCCTCGAACGTTCAGCCGGCCGGAACCGTTGGCAGTACCTGCCTTTCGGTGGCGGTCCACGGTCCTGCGTCGGTGACCACTTCGCCATGCTGGAAGCCACCCTGGCGCTGGCGACCATCGTGCGTGAGGTCTCCGTGGCCTCCCTGCGCGACGACTTCCCGGTGGAGACCCCCTTCACCGTCATCGCCGCCGAGCCGATCCCGGCCCGCATCACGAGAAGGAGTACGCCATGAAATTCATCGTGCACTGGACTCAGTCGCAGGCGAACTACCGAGATGCGGTGGAGAAGTTCAAGCAGACCGGCGGCCAGGTTCCAGAGGGTGCGACGATGCTTCACCGTTGGTGGGGCATGAACGGCCAGGGATTCGCCATCGTCGAAACGGACGACGCCAAGGCCATGTTCGAGTCGGTGGCTGATTGGAGCGAGTTCCTCACCTTCGACATCACGCCCTGCGTGGAAGACGCCGAGGCCGGCGAGGTGATCGCAAAGCTGTTCTGAACCCGACACGGTGCCATCGTTCCGCCGCTAACCTCAGTGCCACGCAGCTAGGCTTTGCGTCACCAAGGTTAGAGATCTACGAGTCGTCGACGGCGGAAGGTGGCATCTGTCGCATGAACGCTCGTTCTGGCAACGCCCACCCATATCGAAACCGGTTGTTCGACATGGAATTCGATGCCGACGATCACCCACACGGATAGGACAGCAAGAACCTCATGAAGCTCTACATCGTCGGCGGCGTAGCTGCCGCAATGCTGGCCGGCGGGTTGATCGCCTCAGCGCCACCGGCCAGCGCCGGCTGCCAGTACGGGGGACCGGTGATCAGTAAGTGCGACGGGCCTGTGCAACCCGACGGAACCTGGCAGCGGTGCATGGGAACCTGGGGCTACGTGCCCAGCGGATTCAGTTCCCACCTGGTGCCGGTCAAGCGCTGCGATGTGATGGGCCCCGGCCACGAGATCGCTCCGGGGGATCTCCCGTTCGCCGACCCGCCGACGCGCATCGACGACTGAGGGCACCGCGCGACTGAGCCCTCGACAAAGTACCCGGTACCTGCGGTACTGTCTGCAGCATGAGCCCCGGGGAATACGAGGCAGTCATCGTCGGCGCGGGATTCGCCGGCATCGGCGCCGCGATCCAGCTCAAACGGCTGGGCATCGAGAACTTCGTGATCCTGGATCGCGAGGATGACCTGGGCGGCACCTGGTACGTCAACCACTACCCCGGCCTGGCCGTCGATGTGCCCACCACCACCTACTCGTACTTCTTCGAGCCGAATCCGAACTGGTCGAGGCTGTTTTCCACCGGCACCGAGATCAAGCAGTACGCCGACGGTGTCGCCGACAAGTACGACGTGCGCCGCCACATCCGGTTCAACACGACCGTAGACGGCGCCCACTGGGATGAAGAGGCCGCACTCTGGCGGGTAACCGTGGCCGGTGGCGAGACCTTGAGCGCACGCTTCCTGCTCACCGCCACCGGCTTCCTGTCCCAGCCCCACACGCCTGACATCCCCGGCATAGCCGACTTCACCGGCAAGGTCATCCACACCACCGACTGGGACGACAGCTACCGGCCCGACCGCCGCCGGATCGCGATCATCGGCACGGGCGCCACCGCGGTACAGCTCATTCCCGAGCTGGCCCGCAAGGCCGCGGACCTGACGGTCTACCAGCGCACCCCGATCTGGGTCGTGCCGAAGATCGACCTGAAGTTCCCGGCGCAGGTACGCCGCCTGTTCGCCCGGGTGCCGGCCACCCAACGGGTGATCCGCACCGTCACCGACGCCATCTACGCATTCATGGTCGACACCGCCGTGCTCAAGCACCGGTACTTCCGGCGGTTCAACATCGCCGCGGCCGATCTGGCCAAGCTGCACCGGTTCGCCTCGATCCGCGACCCGGAACTGCGCCGCAAGCTGACCCCGGACTACGACTTCGGTTGCAAGCGCCCGACATTCTCCAACGGCTACTACCGGACGTTCACCAAACCGCACGTGCACCTGCAGGCCGATGGCATCGAACGCATCGACGCGCACGGCATCGTCAACGCCGACGGCACCCGGACGGACATCGACACCCTGGTGCTGGCGACCGGGTTCGATCTGTGGGAGGCCAACTTCCCGGCCATCGAGGTGATCGGCCGCGACGGCCGCAACCTCGGAAAGTGGTGGCGGGAAACCCGGTTCCAGGCCTACCAGGGCGTCTCGATGCCGTACTTCCCGAACTACCTGAGCCTGGCCAGTCCCTACGCATTCCTGGGTCTGAACTTCTTCAACACCATGGAGTATCAGATGCGGCTGATGGTCCGCTTGTTCGGCGAGGTCAAGCGCCGGGAGGCGACTACGTTTGAGGTCTCCGAAGAGGCCAACACCCGTTATCTGGACCGGATGACCGAGGCGCTGGGGGAGTCGTTGTTCACCCTCGGAAACTGCGCATCAGCACGGTCGTACTATTTCAATCCGAGTGGCGAGGCAACGCTGCTCCGGCCGATGACGACCCGCCGGGCCGTCGCGGAAGCTTCACAATTCCCGTTGAGCGACTACACATTTGCCTGATCAGAGAGGATCACACATGGCAGAGGGCAAGAACTCCAAGCTGGCCAAACTCATCGGCCTCAGCGTGGCCGGCGCCGGCATCTCACATTTCGTGAAGCCGCAGCTGTTCGAGTCGATCACCAAGCCGGCGTTCCCCAAGGACACGCAGAAGCACATCTACACGAACGGCGGCATCGAGACCGCGATCGGCCTGGGCCTCCTGGTGCCCAAGACCCGCAAGCTGGCCACCGTCGGCACGCTCGGCTACGTGGCCTACCTGGCCGGCAACGCCGTCCGTAACCGGTAACGGCCCAGCAGGGTCAGGTCGAGCAGGACGGCGACGACGGCTCGGGCCTGCTCTGAATTCTGATAGTTCGTGAGCCGGCCCAAGTCGATCACCAATGCCATCGCCGCATGAACCGCGAAGCGCGCCTGCCCGGCACTCCACCGCGGGCGCACCGGCATCACGACCTCGACCCACGATTCCACGGCCGCACGTTGCAGGTCGCGCAGGATCTTCTGGTCGGCGGGCGTCATGTTGAGACGTTCGGTGTAGTAGACGTAGTCGAGTTCGGGGCGGTCGAAGGATCGCGCCACGTAGTCGTCGATCAGGGCGCCCAGTGCCTGCTCCGGATCCATCGCCGCGCCGAGCACCTCGGCCATATCGGCCGACAGCCGGTCGGCCGCCCGCCGGAACCCCGCGGCCAGGATGTCTGACTTGCCGGAGAAGTACCGGTAGATCCCCGAGGCCGGCATTCCGACGGCGGCGGCGATGTCCTCCATCGTGGTGTCGCGGTAGCCGTTCTGATTGAACAGCCGCATCGATTCGGTCAGCAGCGCTTCGTATTTCGTCGTGCCTATGGTGGGCGGCGGAGGCACCACAGGATCCGCCGCGCCGGGAAATTCCGGCAACTCGGCCGCCAGCAAGGCGTCGCAGATATCGGCGAGCGTTTCGCGGATCTGGCCGGCGGGCAGCTTGGACCGATGGTCGACGACGCTGCCGATCACGCCGAGCACCGCTGTCGACAGGGTCCAGCGGGCCCGCGAGCCGAGCTCGGGCCGCAATTCCATCAGTGGCCGGTGAATCCGCCGGTGCACCGTGCGCACCTGCGCGTCCAGGGTGCTCTGGTCCTCGCCGCGCAGATAGCGCGCCTCCCAGCGGTACAGCCCACCGGATTCGCGATTAGCCAAAGCGGTGTCGCTGAGCGCCGCGACGATGAGGCGCAACCGCTCCCGCGGGTCGCCGTCGGCCTCGTCCGCGAACGCCGTTCCGTCGACAAGTTGCTGGCTGAGATTGAGCACCGCGTCGCGGAACAGTTCGTACTTGCTCGAATAGTGCCGGTACAACGCGGCCGCCGAGATCCCGACACGTGAGGCGATGGCCTCCATGCTCACGCCGTGGTATCCCAGCGTGCTGAAAGACTCGGCCGAGGCCCGCGCTATCTGGGCCTTTCGGTCTTTGGGACGGCGGCGCACCACACTGGCACCGCTGTCGATCGACCGGGGCGAGATGCGCGCCATTCCGTCACCATAACGGACCGAACAGTCGGGTCAAAATAGTAGTTCGACAGAGAATAGGCGTTAACATAGATGACATTGTGGCCAGATGGGGGTCAGGTGTTTGCCAGGTTGCGGAGGTTGCTGGCCTACCGCGTCGCCGTCGGCGAACTGATCGTCGTAGCTGTGGTGCTGGGCGTGCCGTATCTGTTGGTCGGTACCGTCTGGTCCGGGACGCACATCGACCATCTGCAATCGATGGGCGGCCTCGACGCGGTGGTGTCCTTCCTGGGTGCGATCGTCTCGTGGCCGGTGCTGTTGTTCGCGGACGTATGTATGACGTGAAGGGGGAACGGTGAGTTTTCGCGCCGTCTATATCGGAATCGCCGGGGCACTGCTGCTCGCCATCGGCCTGTACCTGATGAGCCTGCCGGTCTACCTTGACGACTTCGACCAGTTCGGCATGCAGATCCCCTGCGGCTCCGGGTACGGCGCACACCTCGTGCAGGCCAATGCCGCCGGCCAGGAGTACGCGGACAAGTGCGGGTCGGCCGTGATGACCCGCCGGCTGTGGACCATCCCGATCGTTGCCATCGGAGCCCTGGGCCTGATCGCGGTACTGTTCCGCGCCGCGACGTCCTCGGCACACGAATCGCTGCTACCCAAGCGCGATACGCACTGATCTGAATCCCGTCGGCCGCGCTTGTCGGTGGTCGAATGTATGTTCGAGTCATGCAGGCGGGTGCGGTTGAGGCGGTAGCGGCGTTACGCGCCGCCTACGACGCGTTCGCCGCGTGTGACCTCACCGCCTTGACCCGCACCGAATTGCTCGGCGTGCTCGACGAGTACGAGGCCTTGACCTGTCAGATGCCCTCCGTGGCGCATCGACTCCTGGCCCAGCTGCAAGCCGACACCACCCCACAGGAGATGGGCGCCAAATCCTGGAACACGGTGCTGCGCATCCGATGGCGACTGTCCACTGCCGAGGCCGGCCGCCGCCTCGGTGAAGCCGCCGAGTTGGGGCCGCGGCGTGCCCTGACCGGTGAACCATTGCCCCCGGTGTTGCCGGTGGTCGCTGCGGCTGAGGCTGCCGGGCTGATTACCGCCGACCACGTCAAAGTGCTGCGCGACGCGGTCAGCCGACTCCCGAGTTTCGTCGACACCACCACCGCCGAACAGTTCGAAGCCGACCTGGTGCGCGTCGCGGTCGGGGTGGGCCCTAAAGAACTCAAAGACACCGCGGAGTTGCGATTGTTTCTGCTCGATCAGGACGGCCCCGAACCCGATGACACCGAACGCGCCCGCAAGCGCGGTGCCACGGTGGGCAGGCAGGGTCGCGACGGCATGACCGCGTTGACCGCGCACCTGGACCCCGAAACAGCCGCGGTGTGGGAAGTACTGTTCGCCAAATTCGCTGCCCCCGGTATGTGCAACCCCGCCGACGAACAACCCTGCACCAGCGGCACCCCCAGCCAAACCCAGATCGACAACGATCACCGCAACCTGACCCAACGCCAACACGACGCCCTGCTCGTCATCGGACGTATCGCGTTGATGACCGACCTGGGTCAACTCAACGGGCTACCCGTCTCACTGATCATCCGCACCACCCTGCAAGACCTCGAATCCCGCGCTGGGATCGGGATCAGCGGGGGCGGCACCAAAATCCCCGTCACAGACGTCATCCGGATGGCCGGGCACGCCCACTGGCACCTCGCGGTGTTCGACCGGGCCACCGGATCAGCACTCAATCATTTCCGGGCCCGCCGGGTCGCCAGCCCCGCCCAGCGCATCATGTTGATCGCCCGCGACGGAGGATGCACCAAACCAGGCTGCACCGTGGGCCCCTACGGCTGCCAAGCCCACCACGCCGTTAGCGATTGGGCTGATGGCGGCAACACCAATATTGATGAGATGGCCCTGGCCTGCGGCCCCGACAACCGCCTCGTCCATACCGACGGTGGCTACACCACCAGCATCAACCCCGACGGTGACGTGGAATGGCAACCCCCAGCGGGATTGGATCACGGGCAGGCCCGCATCAACTACCACCACCGCCCCGAACTCCTACTCACCCCACCCGCACAACCCGAACCCGAGTCAGCGCAACCAGAACCGGAACCGGACCGCGACTGGGAAACCGACTGGGACCTGGAGTGGGACCACCCCACACCCACCCCACCCAACATCGAACACCTCTGGGACACAGAACCACTCGACCCAGCCGACCTCCGACTCCCACCCGGCTGGACCCTGCTCGACCCCCACCCACCACACCCCAACCCCAACAACCACGCCCTCAGCAGCAAGGCAGTACGCGGACCCTAAGGGGCATTACGTTCGAGGGCATCGACTTCGCGTCGAGTCCGTCGGGCGTCGCGCTAGATCGGGTTGAACGACGAGATCAGCCAGCGGCCATCGATTTTCGTCAGCCCGACCTTCACGGCGCTGGCGGCCTGGGCCGGTTCGGGGTTGTCGCGGCTAGTAGTTGCCTGGTTCAGGTAGACCAGCACCTCCGCGGTGTCCGACTGCACGTCGACCGGGGCGGCGCGGACAACCGCAGCGGTGGCCTGGATGTCCTTCTGCTTGGCCGCCGGCGCGACGAACTTGTCGGCGAACTCGCTGTAATAGTCGAGGAAGTCGCCGGTCAGTTTGGATTTCGCCGTAGCGAAGTCCTGATCCAAACTGTTTGGCGCATAGGACAACAACGCCACCGAACCCTCGGTCGCCGCGTCGATCACCACCGTGGACGCTTGAGCGGCTTGATGTTCGGCGCGATACGCACCGAAATAGAGTGCCGCTACCGAACCCGCCGAGGAGAGCAGTACGCACACGACCGCGATCGCTCGCCACCGCCTCGCGATGCGACGGGTCCACCGCTCGGAATGCTCCGGGTCCTCGGTAACCGCTTCGGCTTCGCCGGTCTGCGGCTCTTCGCTGACTGATTCGGTGACGACCGATTCGGTGTCCGAAGGGATTTCGGTATCAGTGTCTGCTGTGTCGGTACTCACGGGACGAACTCCACCTTCGACATCTTGATCTGTCCACCGTCTTTGACCATGGTGACGCTCAGCCGCCAGTTGCGCGGCTGCTGATTGGCGCCGGCCGAGTTGCTCACCGTGGTTGCCGTGCTGACAAGGACGACTGCGGAGTCGGCGTCCATCGACTGCACAGCCGTGGCCTTCGCCGTAGCCTTCGTCGTCGCCTTCGAATCCTGCGCGGCTCTCACCAGGTCGTCGGCCGACGACTCAATGTCCGCCTTGAACTGCCCGGTGGAGTTGTCGACGATCTGCTTGACGTTCTCCTCCGCCTTGGCGCTGTCGATCGACATCAAGGTGACGGCGGCTTGCGATGCCGCCGCCGAGAACTCCGCACGGCGCTGCTGCTCACCGTCAGCCTTCAGCTGGAACCAGACCATGTATCCGCCGGCCGCCATCAACGCACCGCTGACGAGGATCGCGACACCGGCAAGCAGTGTCGCGAGTTTCGGTCGCCACCTGCGTTTTTCGTCCGCAGCGGGCTGATTCAGCAACTCGAGATCGTCGTCGAGCACGGTCGGCTCAGTTGTCTCGTCGGTGCGGCTGAGTAACCGCATGATGCACCTCCGGTTGGTCTCGGCGGGACGCTAATGCGGCCTGAGCCTGCGTCGACGCGGCTGTCCCACCCAGCGGTCACCAGTTCCGCAGCGAACACAAGGCCCCTTTGGGGCCGGCAGCACGGTCGACGACGACGCCGTCGATGGCCAGTTCGCAGCGCAGGGTGGAGGCCGATTGCGGAGCCAACCCGCCGGTGGAGACGGCGACCATGGCCCATCGCATGGGGTCGGCGAGCGTGACCTCACGGATCCACGGCGCGCCCGGTTCCAGGGTGAGATCGTCCTTGGGGCTGAACTGGTACGGATCATGGCTGTAGTCCGCCCATGTCGGCGGGTCGACGTCGCGGTAATAGATGCCGACGTCCGTCGGCTGCTCGGCGGTGACGGTGTAGGTCACGCGGTGCGTCATCGGGTTCTCGTCGGCGTATGCGGGTGCCGCCACGGGCAGGCCCGCACCGAGGGCGACGACGAACATCACGCCCCTCGACACCGCACGCCCCAGCGCGTCAGAGGTCGCCACGAAGCCACCTGCTCGCTCCGTCACTGGACACACAAGTCAGGAACAGCCCGTCGGGCGCCTGGGCGACAGAATTCTCGAATCCGGTGCACGGCGTGTTCTCCTCGCGAATGCCTTTCAAGGGCGGCGACCGGAAGTAGCGGGGTTCGTAACGGCGCGGCGACCCGCAGAAGACCACCCGCCCCCACGACGTGGTGCCGAAGACGTAGTACGCCGTATCCCCGCACGGAGCGCCGAGTACGACGCCGCCGGTAATCCCGGGTACACACGAGGGTTCACTGCATCCGACAGGTTCTGCGCTCGCCGGCGCTGGGGCCGGCGCTGGCGCGATCATCGCCGCCGCGACGAGCAACCCAGCCATGGCTGCCACCGGTATCCGCACGTACGACACTGTGGCACGGCTCAATCCGGCTGCCATCGCATTGCCCACTAGGTGGGAGGTTGCCCGTCAAACGGCCCCAGAAGTTGGACAGTGAAGGCTGCCACGGCGAGCGTCGGTGGCCGTGCACAGAGGAGTGTGGTCATGCGGGTGTCGACGGCAGTCATTGGGGCAGGGGTTTTTACCGCCGCTGCGGTGGGAAGCCTGTGCAGCCCCGTCGCCGCGGCCTCCCCGAACTGGGGCCTGAATGGCACCTACATCGCCACGTCGAACGGTGAGTGGGCGAAGACGAACGACATCTTCCACGACGAGGCCAGTATCCGTGGCACGTGGACGATCTCGACGACGTGCAGTTACCCGAGCGAGTGCACCGGCACGGTCGACAGCGACTGGGGTTGGAGCGCACCGATCTACAAGAAGAGCGACGTCTGGTACGTCAAGAAGACGGTGGACAACTGGCAGCCGTGTGGCGATGGCACTGCCGGCCCGGGTCTGCAGGTGTACCGCTTCTTCACCGCGAACAAGGACGGCACTGCGAACGACCCGAATTCGACGACACTGCTGGGCGAGGATTCGACGACCGGCGTCAGCGGCTCGTGCGGAACCAGCCGCGTCGTGTTCATCACGATGCCGTTCAAACTCGTGAAAACGGCCTGACCGGACAGCTTTTCAGCTGCCCGGCCAGGCGCGGTGTCAGGTCAGGTGGTGAAGAGGTCCTGCCACGTCTGGTCACCGGTGTGCGGCACGAGATCCTTCTGGCGGTACACCTTGCCGTCCGGAGTCGCGTACCGGCCCGTCTTCGGGTCGTAGGTGGCGAACGCCACCGAGGGTCCTTCAGATCCGTTGGGGGCAAATGCACTCGGCGCCATCGTCGGCGCCCCGCCGTCGCTCGGCGGCGCTTCGGCAGCCGGCGCTTCCACGACCGGCGCTTCCACGACCGGTGCCTCTGCAGGCGGCACGGCAGCCGGTGCTTCTACGACCGGCGCCTCAGCCGGCGGACGCGGCGTACCCTCGACCGGACCGTGGATGAACTTGTCCCGATCGACGCGGGAATCCGGCGCGATCCCCTGCGCAAGCAGGTTGGGATCGATCGGGTACGGGCCGAGAGCATGCTGGCGCATCGACAATGGCTCGTAAGGCCGGTCGCTGTTACAGATTTCGACCGTGGGAGCGCGCTTTCCCGGCTTGCCCATGCACGGGTAGTTACGGGCTCCGCGGACACCGATCGCCGAGTCCTGAGGCAGCTTGCAGTACAGCCCGTCGGGGGTGTCGATGTCGGTCATGTCCTCCGGGGACCGCCACGACGACGGCGGCAGGAACCCGACGGTGCATGCCGGCGGGTCACCCATCGAAAGAGTGAAGTCGCCCAACGTCATACCGACCGGGTTGTTCTTCGGCGCACCGTATGACTGGGTGGCCGAGATGGACGGCGGCAGAAGTACCAGCATCTGCTCCAGCGCGGGATGGTAGGTCACCCCGACCTGGCCGAGGCTGGTGAGGTTGGCCAGGAGCAGCGGCAGGGTGGGCTTGACCTGATTGAACAGGCGGGTGGCTTCGTCGGCGGCACCCGGCCCGTCTTTGAGCAGGGTGCGGACGTGCTGGTCGTCGGCGGCGACCTGCTTGGTGATGCCGGCCATGCTGCGTGCCCAGGTGCGGATCGCATCGACCGACTCGGCCTGTCCGTCGAGGAGCGGCGCACCGTCGTCGATGAGTGCACGGGTCTGGTCGGAGGCGGCGTTCGCCTCGGCGATCAGTCGTGACGAGGAGTCCAGCAGTGCCCCCATGTCGTTTCCAGAACCGTTGAAGGCCTTGAAGGTTTCATCGAGCAGTGGGCTGATCTTGTCCTTGGGGATGCTGCCCATCAGTGAGCTGACCTGATCGAGCATCGGCCCCACGGCCTGGGGGATCGACGTGTTGGCGACCGGGATCACCGAACCGTCGTGCAGATACGGCCCCGAGTCATTACTGGGTTGCAGGTCGACGTATTGCTCGCCCACCGCCGACACACTCAGCACCGCGGCGTGCAGGTCGGCCGGGACCTTGGGTGACGTGTTCAGCGACAGTGTGGCCACCGCGCCCTCGCGGGTGGGCCGCACCTCGGTGACCTTCCCCATCTGGACGCCGCGATAGGTCACGTTCGAGAACTGGTAGAGCCCACCGGTTCCGGGCAGTTCCAGGGTCACCGTCATGCGCCCGATACCCAACAGCGTGGGGGCCTGCAGGTAGACGATGCCCATCAGGGCCATGCCGATCACCGAGGCGATCGCGAAGATGACCAGCTGGATTCGGACAAAACGGGTGAGCATCAGTTGCCACCTTCGCTCGGCGCTACAGGGGCTGGAGGCGTTGAATCATCGGCCGGCGGGTCGATCAGCGGCGGCATCGTGGCCACCGCCGCCGGTGGCGGCGTCAACGGCATGCCCAGTGGATCCTTCGTGTAATTGGCGAAGAACGGGTCGCCGGGCGCCGGTGTGAGCGGCAGTCCCTCCTGGCCCCACCGGGTACCCAGGAACAGGCCCCGCTTCAGCCTCGGAATGGTGAAGTCGAAGGTGATGAACTGGTTGAGGTAATCCCCGCGGATCGCCCGGTCGATGAAGTTCTGCGGATAGGGATATGCCGGCGCAAATGCCAGCACGGTACCCAGATTCGGGCCGACGTCGGCCAGTGCCTTGACCGTCGGTTCGAGGTTACGCAGGTTGGTCAGCAGGTCCTCGCGCGTCGCGTTGACGAGATTGGTTGCGGTGTCGCTGAACTTGCCGAACTTCTCCAGCGCCGTGGTGATCCGCGGCCGCTCCTTGACCAGGATGTCCAGGGCCGGAGGTATCCGCTGCAGCGCCGTGGTGATCACCTCCTGCTGTCCGGACAGCGTGCCGGCCAACCGATTCAGCTCCGTGATCGAGGCATTGATGTCGTCTCGCTGGTTGGCGAACATCCCGACGATGTCGTCGAGCCGGGTGAGGAGATCGCGGATCTTGTCTTCGCGACCATTGAGCGCGGCGTTGAATTCGGTGACCAGGTCGCCGATCTTGCCCAGGCCTCCGCCGTTGACGAGCACCGACAGCGACGACAGGGTCTGTTCGGTCGACGGATATGTCGAAGTCTGGTTTAGCTCGAGGGTGGCCCCCGGGGTCAGCCGTCCGGTCGGCGACTGTCCCAGCGGAGGATCCAGCGCGACGTGCATCGAGCCCAGCAGGCTGGTCTGCCCAACGGTGGCGACCGCGTTCGCCGGGACGACGATGTCGGGCTTGACCGAGACCTCCACGTCCGCGTGCCAGCCCTTCACCGCCATGCCGGAGACACTGCCCACGATGACGTCACCGATCATCACAGGCGAATTGGATTCCAGCGTCCCGATATTGGCGAGTTCGACGTGATAGACCGTCGCGTCTGACCCGCGGCCGACGGTGCCGGGCAGCGGCAGTGAATTCAGGCCGTGGAACGCGCAGCCCGTCAGCGTCGCCGCCGAGCAGGCGGCTACCGCCGTCAGTCGTGTCAGGGACCGCCGACTGATCATGGGGTTCCTCCTGGGGCCGGCAGTGCGGGGACCGGTGCAGCTTCAGCTGGAAGCAGCATGTCCCGCACTGTCTTTGGCGCTGATACCGGCACATCCGCCACGATCGGCGATCCGGGATACGCCGCGGGCGAGGTGTTTGCGGGCAAGCCGTCGGGCGCGTACGAACCAGGAGGTCCAGGAGGCGCACCCCATCCGGCCGGCGGCGCGACATCACCGGCACCGGTGTACGCCGACACGGCCGGCGGCAGATCCGCGTAGGGCTGCGGCCGCCCGCCGGCCCCGCCGGGTGCGAGGTTCGGATCGGTGTACACCAGGCTCTCCGGGCTGGGCGACTTCTTCAGATAGGCGTTGAACGGCATCGGCATGTGGTTGAAGTTCAGCAACGACAGGGCCGGTCCGAGGTACTGGGCGCACAGCTTGGACGATTCCGCCGCGGTGGCATTCTTGATCGCGCCGATCGCCGAGCACACCACCGACAACGGGTCGGAGAAGTTCGCCAACGCGAATGCGCCGACGGCGGTGCCACTGTCGGGGTTGTAGATGTTGTAGCCGTTTGCGATCGCGTTGGGCGCGACGTGCAGAACGTTCTCGAGCTTGGTCTTGTTGTCCACCAGGTTCTGGGTGACGTTGTTCAGCCGCTCCAGCTGTTCGGCGGTCTGGTCGCGACTGCCTGCGACGAATCGCCGAACATTGCCGACGGCGTCCGCCAGGTTGGTCAGGGCGCCGTCCAGGTCGGAGCGGCTCCCATCGACAACACTGGTGACGTTGGCGAGCTGCCCTTGGAATTCCACGATCTGGGCGTTGCTGTCCCGCAGCGCCGTCACGAAGACCTGCAGGTTCTTGATGATGCCGACGACATCGCCGCTCCCCTGGCCCAGAATCTTTGCCACATCGGACAATTGACTGATCGCCTCGTGCAACTTCTCGCCGTTGCCGTTCATGGCCGCGGCGGCGCTGTCGACAAAGCGGCTCAGTGAGGTGGCCGACGCCCCGTTGATCGGTCCCAGGTCGGACGCCAACCGCATCAGCTGGTCCTTGACCTGGTCCCACTCGACGGGCACGGCGGTGCGCTCCACCCCGATCTGCGTACCGTCGGCCATCGTCGGACCGACGTCTTCATAGGCCGGCGTCAGCTGGACGTACCGGGCGGCAACCAGGTTCTGCGCCATCAGGATCGCTTTGGCGTCGGCCGGGATCTTGACGTTGTGATCGACGGCGAGGGTGATCCGGGCCTGCCCACCGGTCGGTTCGATACTCGTGATCGAGCCGACCTTGACCCCGGCAACGCGAACCTCGTCGCCGGGGTAGATCGCGGTGGCGGAGGTGAAGTACGCGGTGATGGTGGTCGGCTTGAAGACGGTCTGCCGCACGATCACCGCCGTGCCGGCCACGGCCAGCGCGACGAGCAGCACCAGCACGGTGCGGCTGATCCGCTTCCGGTTACGGGCGATCATCGACTTCCTCCAGGAATGCCGTTGTGGGGCCAGGGGAATTCAGCTCGGGGACCGGCATTGTCCGGTGGTTGTCCGGCGTTGGTGCCGCGCCGGAAGCCGAACGCGTAGTCGAGGAACGGCTGGATGGTCTGCGCCGGGTTGAGGTTCGCGACGAAGGCGTTGTAGTAGAAGCCGTTGTTCACCGATTCGCCCTGGGTGACTTGGTACTTGGCGAGACCTGCCAGGGCGCCTGCGACGTTGTCGCGGTTCTTCTCCAGCATCGCCGTCACCGAGTTGAGCTGCTTCAGGGTGGGGGCGAGCTCTTCCTCGTTGTCGTGGACGAGTCCGGAGAGTTGCTGGGCCAGCCCCGAGGTGTTGGCCAGCAGGTTGACGATCGCATACCGGCGTTGGTCGAGCACCCCGGTCAACGCGTTCGCGTCCAGCAGCAGCGTATTGACCTGCTCGCTGCGCTTCGACAGGATGCCGGTCACGTCGGCCGCACTCTTGAGCAGGTTGGACAGCGATTCGTTGCGGCTGTTCAGCGTCTCCGACAAGCGGGACAGCCCCTCGAACGTCGGCCCCAACTGCGGTGCCATCCGGTCGATGGTGTCCGACAACGTATCCAGGGACTGCGTGAGCGCGGCGGTATCGGTGCCGGCGGTGTTGTTGGTGAAGTCGCCGACTGCGTTGGTCAACGAATACGGTGACGCCGTCCTGGTGAGGGGGATGGTGTCCGAGGAACGCATGGTGCCTGCGCCGGCCGGTTCCAGGGTCAGCATGCGGGCACCGAGCATCGTCCCGGTCCGGATGTGCGCGGTGGTGTCGGAGCCGAGCCGGACCGTGCTGTCCAGGGTGAAGGTCACCAGCGCCTTGCCGTGGCTCAGGCTGACATCGGTGACGAGGCCCTTCGTGACCCCGGAGATCTTGACGTCGTTACCGGTGGTGAGCCCGCCGGCCTCGGCGAACACAGCGTGGTATTTGACGGACGTCGCCCACGACCACAACGCCTGCGGCTGAAGCCCGACCGCGATGACCATCGCGATCAGCAAGATGCCGATGAGTCCGCTCCGGATGAGGTGTGATCCACGGTATTTCAGCATCAGGGCTCCCCACAGCGTCCGGAGTTCTGGATGATCCACGGGAAGTACGCGGTCCGCCCCTGCAGGTCGGTGACGCGGACGTTCATCCCACACACGTACTGATTGATGAAGCTGCCGTATGCGCCCAACCGGACCAGCTTGCGGTAGTTCTTCGGCGCGTTCTGCAATGACAGGTCCAGACGCGCGATGTCGTCGGAGTTCGAGAGCAGCGGCGCCAGGCGGGTGAGCTGATCGACCGTGCCCGACAGCGGCGGTCGGGCCTGCGTCATCAGGTCCGCCAGGGATGCGGTGCCGTTGTCGAGGGCCGTGATGGCCTCCCCGATGGGATCGCGTTCCTGAGACAGACCGGTGATGAGCTGTTGGAGCTGATCGACAGCGCCGGAGAACTTGTCGCCATCTTTGGCAACGGTGGCCACGGCGGTTTTCAGATTGTCGATCAGTTGCTGCACGGTCTGCCCGTTGTCGGCCAGCGCCTGGGTGAACGAAGTCGTATGCGCCATCATTGATTCCACCGTGCCGCCCTGGCCCTGCAGGATCTGGATCAGCGAGTTCGTCAACGCGTTGACGTTCTGGGCGTTCAGACCCTGGATCACGGGTTTGAGACCACCGAGCAGAAGGTCGAGGTCCAGCGCCGGCTCGGTGCGCTCGAGCGGGATCTGTGAACCCGCCGGCTGGATCTTGGTCGAACCAGGGCCTTCCAGCAGCTCCAGATAGCGGTTGCCGACCAGGTCCAGATAGCGCACCGCGATCTTGGTGGCGGTCGTCATGACCACTTCGCGGTCCGCGTCGAAGCGCACCAGCACGGTGTTGTCAGGTTGTAGCGCAACCTCATTGACCGTGCCGATGCGAATCCCTGCTACCCGCACCGAATCACCGGACTTCAGGCTGGACGCGTCGGTGAACAGGGCTGAATAGCCGGTCGTCGACCCGGTGCGGTACTGGCCCATGATCGCGAACAGTGCTCCGGTCAGGAGCAGCATCGTCACTCCGAACACGCCGAACTTCAGGGCGGTCCCCCGGCTGCGCGTCATCCCGGTTGTCCTATCTGGGTGGTGTTACGTGGCGGGCCGTCGATGGGGCCGTACAGCGCCTGCTTGAGGCCGTCGGAGTTCAGCAGGATCCCCTGATTGCCGTACTGCGCAGGGTTGGCATCGATGTCGGTCACGATGAACGGCGGCCGCTGCTCGAATCCGACCTCAGGCAGGCCCTGGCACTGCGGGCCGCCGCTGGCGGCCACCTTCGGCAGGTTGCCCGGGTAGCGGTAGCGTTCGGTGCCCAAGAGGAACGAGTCCAGCAGCATGACGCCGGGCAACGGTGTCGGCGGCCCGAGTGCCAGCGGCTCCAAGCCCTTGAGCGCACAGGTGAGCGCCGGGTTGTACTGGTTGAGCAGATTCGTCGTCGGCACCAGCAGTCGCATCGCGTCGGTCACCCCGGCGCTGTTGGACGCGATCACCTCGTTGCCGACGTCGGCCAGCCCGATCGCGCTGATCAGCAACGCGTCCAGATCATTTCGGTGATCGACGAGCGTGTCGCTGAGTTGCGTCGCGCTACGCACTGTGTCCATCAGATGCGGTCCGGCGTCGGCGTAGGCCTTGAACACCTGGGGCGCGACGGCCATCTCGTGGCTCATCGTCGGGAGGCTGGGGGCGATCTTGGCCAGCAAGGCGTCCAGGTCGACCAGGGTCTGACCGAGCTTGTCGCCTCGACCGTCGACGGCCTGGGCCATCGCGCCCAGTGTCTCGTTCAGCTTTTCCGGTTGGATCTGTGCCAGCACCGAAACCAGCTGCTCGAACACCGTGTTGATCTCGACGGTGGTATGCGACGCGTCGAGCACCTGACCGGCGTACATCGATTTCTGCGAAGGATCCGGCGGCGGGACCAGCTGGACGAACTTGGCGCCGAACACGGTGCTGGAGGCGATCTCCACCCCGGTGTTGGCCGGGATCAGTTGCAGGTCAGCAGGGTTCATCTCCAACCGGAGAGCTGCCTGCCCGTCCGGCAGCGTCTCGATGGCGGCGACCTTGCCGACCTGCGCACCGTGCAGTTTGACCTTGGCGTCGGCGTTCATCACCAGACCGGCCCGCGGAGAGATCACGGTCACCGACGCGGTGGGCGCCACCCCACCGCGGAACAGCACGATGGCACCGATGACGATCGCGGCGATCACCACGACCGTCGCCAGTCCGCTCAGTTGACGTACAGCGTCACGCGACATCAGATGCCTTCTCTAGCCGGAGAGGTTGAAGTTGCCGTTGGAGCCGTAAACGGCCAGCGAGATCAGCAGGGTGATCGAGACGACGACGATCAGCGACGTCCGGACCGCGTTGCCGACCGCGACGCCCACGCCGGCCGGGCCGCCGGTGGCGAAGAAGCCGTAGTAGGTGTGCACCAACAGGATCGCCAACGCCATCAGCAGCGCCTGCAGGAACGACCAGAGCAGGTCGATCGGGTTGAGGAACGTGCTGAAGTAGTGGTCGTACAGACCACCGGACTGCCCGAGCAGCACGACGGTGGTGAACTGACTGGCCAGGAACGACAGGATCACCGCGATCGAGTACAGCGGGGTGATCGCGATCATTCCGGCCACGATGCGGGTGGATACCAGATACTCGACGGGCCGGATGGCCATCGATTCCAGCGCGTCGACCTCTTCGTTGATCCGCATTGCGCCGAGCTGCGCGGTGACACCGGCACCGAAGGTGGCGGCCAGACCGATACCGGCGACGATGGGCGCCGAGATCCGGACGTTGATGAACGCGGCGAGGAATCCGGTGAGGGCCTCGATACCGATATTGCCCAGTGAGCTGTAGCCCTGGATGGCCAGGACCCCACCGGTGGCCAGGGTGAGGAACCCGACGATCACGACGGTTCCGCCGATCATCGCCAATGTGCCTGCACCCATGCTGATCTCGGCGATCAGCCGGATCACTTCCTTGCGGTAGTGCGCGGCCGCGTGCGGTATTCCGGCGAGCGCCCGGCCGTAGAACAGGACGTGGTCGCCGATGCCGCCCAGCGCCGCCCCGGGCCGCCGCACCGCCCGGGACAGTCGCGGGTACGCCGTCTGAAGTACTGCCGTGGACCCCGTCATCGCGTCGTCATCTGGATGCCGATGGCGGTGACCACCACGTTGACCACGAACAAGGCCATGAAGGCGTAGACCACCGTTTCGTTGACCGCGTTGCCCACCGCTTTGGCTCCGCCACCGGAGACGGTCAGACCGCGGTAGCAGGCGACCAGCCCGGCGATCAGCCCGAACAATGCCGCCTTGACGCAGGAGATGATGACCTCCGGAATGCCGGTGAGCAGGGTGATACCGGCCGCGAACGCGCCGGGGTTGACGTCTTGGACGAACACCGAGAACAGGTATCCGCCAAGGATTCCGATGATCACCACGACGCTGTTGAGCAGTAAGGCGACCAGCCCTGACGCGAGCATTCTGGGCGTCACCAGACGCTGAATCGGATTGATGCCCAGCACCTCCATGGCGTCGATCTCTTCACGGACGGTGCGCGATCCCAGATCGGCGCACATCGCGGTGGCCCCGGCGCCGGCCACGATCAACACCGTCACCATGGGTCCGACCTGGGTGACGGCACCGAAGGCCGCGCCCGCCCCGGAGAGATCGGCCGCCCCCAGTTCACGAAGGAGGATGTTCAAGGTGAACGAGACCAGGACGGTGAACGGAATCGCCACCAAGAGCGTCGGTGCCATGGAAACCCTTGCCACGAACCATGACTGGTCGAGGAACTCGCGCCATTGAAATGGCCTGCGCACCGCGAATCTGGCGGCGTCCACCGACATGGCGAACAACCCACCCACCCCCTCGAGTGGGCCGGCGAGCTGTCGCTGCAGCATCGGATTCTCCGTTTCTGTGGATCGACCTTCCGACGGTTCGTCCGACCGGACCACTCGTCTCGACCGGGAACAATCGCAGTTCTTCATCCGGCCGGACATGCCTCGTCCCGCCCATCGGGAGACGGGAGGCGTGCGCAACAAATTTCACTCACTGAGACACCGCCCACATCCCGGCTCGATGCGGTACACCATCGGTGACAGCCCTCGACGGAATAGGACCAGATGATGACTGAGCGGGTAATCGACCGGGTGCGTGAGAACGCCGATCTACTGCGCAACCAGGGCACCGAGGCCGAGAAGATCGGCATGCTCACCGACGAGACGGTCAAGTTGATGAAGTCGGCGGGCAATATCCGACTGCTGCAACCGAAGGCCCACGGCGGTCTGGAGGTTCATCCGCGGGAGTTCGCCGAGACCGTGATGGCCACCGCGGCACTCGAGCCGGCTGCCGGATGGATCAACGGCGTGGTGGGTGTCCACCCCTACCAACTGGCCTACGCCGACCCCCGCGTCGCCGCCGAGATCTGGGCCGATGACGTCGACACCTGGGTCGCCTCACCGTATGCACCCCAGGGCGTGGCCACTCCCATCGACGGGGAGGCCGGCGGCTTCGTACTCAACGGCCGCTGGCAGTTCAGCTCAGGTACCGACCACTGCGACTGGATCTTCCTGGGTGCACTGCGCGGGGACGCCGAGGGTAAGCCGTTGATGCCGCCGCAGATGCTGCACATGATCCTGCCCCGCAGGGACTACGAGATCGTCGAAGACTCCTGGAACGTCGTGGGACTGCGCGGAACCGGCTCCAAAGACGTCATCGTCGACAACGCCTTCGTGCCGTCGTACCGGACCATGGATGCCACGAAGGTGATGGACGGTACGGCTCAGCGTGAGGCGGGCATGACCGAGACGCTCTATCTGATGCCGTGGTCGACGATGTTCCCGCTCGGGATCAGCTCGGCGACAATCGGTATCGCCGAGGGCGCACTCGCGGCTGCGCTGGATTACCAACGCGCGCGGGTGAATTCCAGCGGAGTGGCGATCAAGGACGACCCCTACGTGATGTACGCGATCGGCGAGGCCGCCGCCGATATCAACGCCGCCCGTCAGGAACTGCTGGCCAACGTCGACCGCATCTACGACATCGTCGACTCGGGCCGGGAGGTGTCCTTCGAGGACCGTGCCGCAGGCCGGCGCACCCAGGTGCGGGCGGTGTGGCGCGCCGTGTCGGCGGTGGACGAGATCTTCGCCCGGTGCGGCGGGAACGCCGCGCGGATGGACAAGCCGCTGCAGCGGTACTGGCGCGATGTGCACGTCGGCCAGGCGCACGCCATCCATGTTCCGGGCACGACGTATCACGCGTCGGCGCTGAGTTCTTTGGGCGTGGATCCGCAGGGCGCGCTGCGGGCGATGATCTGAGACGCCGACCCCATTCGGTGATTCGTGTGACAGGGCCCACACTGCTATGTTACAAATAGTCATATTCCTAATAGTCATATTTCTGTTAGGCATGCAGCTCCGGGCGGAAGGTTTCAGATGACAATGGCTGTCGAGAAGACGGGCGAGACACCCAGCGCAGTCATCGACCGGATTTCCCTGGTCCTCGACGCTTTCGACGGGCCCGGCTGCCTGACACTGGCCCAGATCGTGCGACGGACCGGTCTGCCCCGCTCGTCGGCGCACCGGATGCTCGAACGTCTCGTCCACCTCCGGTGGCTGCGCCGCGACGGCCGCGACTACCAGCTCGGCATGCGACTGGTCGAGCTCGGATCGCTCGCTCTGCACCAGGACCGCATCCACCGCGCGGCGATCCCATTGATGCGCGATCTGCACCGGGCCACCGGGCTCGTCGTCCACCTGGCGGTCCGCTGCGGTTCCGACGTGGTGTACCTGGAGAAGATCGGCGGCCAGATGGTGACCGCCATCCCGACCCGCGTCGGAGGCCGCCAACCCGCACACTGCACGGCGGTCGGCAAGGCAATACTGGCCGACAACCCGTCCGCCGAGGTCAGCTTGTCCTCACGCTTGACGCGATTCTCGATCGCCACCGAAGCACAGTTGGCAGCCGAGCTGGACCGGACCCGTGCCCGCGGGGTGGCGTTCGAGCGGGAAGAGTCACTGGCCGGATTCGGTTGTGTGGCAGCGCCGATCGGCCCGGCCGGCGAAGCCGTCGCTGCCGTGTCGGTGTGTGGTCCGATGAGCCGGATGACGTTCGACCAGCGGTTGACCGCCCCGGTCCGGATGACCGCGATGGCCATCTGGCGTTCCGCCGAGGACGGCCCCGACCGGCCCGCGCCCACCCTGCAGCCGTTGCGTCCGCTCCGTGCGCCACATCGCGGCGCACCCGCGCCCAGCCTGCAGCCCGCGTAAGCGGCCCCGGCCTACTTGCCGCTTTCAGCGGCCCCGGCCTACTTGCCGCTTTCAGCGGCGACCCGCTTCTCGAACTCTTCCCAATACTCTGGCCCCGGCAACGGAATCCCTTCGCCCACCTTCGGGAACGTCGCCTCGGCGTCGTCGAGATCCTTGATCATTCTCAAGGTCAGCTCCCGCTCGGACGCGTAATAACGCTCCGCCCAATCCAGGGCGATCCTGGCGTACGTCCATTTCGGATCCGCCGCGGCCCAGCGCGCACCCTTCGCGGCATCGAGGTGCATCTCGTCGACGTAAGCGATGTGCTCCTCGAGCGTTTGCTTGAGGGCCGCCGGGTCACTGAGATGCCCCAGGGTCACCCGCATGATCGCCGGGTGCTTCAGCGTCGGAGGATCGGCCGGCGTATCCCGCGCCCATCGTGTGACGGCGTCCAGGCCGGATTCGGTGATCTTGTAGAGCCGACGGCTGCGTGGGCCGCCATCATCCACCCGGGAGGTCAGGAAGCCCATCTTCTCGAGCTTCTTCAGATCGGCGTAGATCTGGCTGAACGCCGGGCTGCCGTAGTAGTAGCGCACGCCGTAGTGCAGCCATTTGCGGATGTCATAGCCCGAGAGTTCGCGCTGGTAAGACAGCATCCCAAGCAGCGCCCAGCTGTTGGCGGCGAGCGCCGGCACGGCCGCTGACTCGGGTTCTTCCACATGTCGAGGGTAACAACCGAGGTCACCAGCGCGCCGCCGGTAAACCACTGGTTGGGAGACGGGAGTGCTGCCGCGTCCGTCATCACCTCGAAACGCCCTACTATCGCGGGGGTGACCACCCCCGGCGGGCTGCAACGCAGGCTCGGGACCACTGACGCCGTCGTGATCGGCCTGGGATCGATGGTGGGGGCGGGCATTTTCGCGGCCCTGGCGCCGGCGGCCGGCGCGGCCGGAAGTGGATTGCTCATCGGCCTCGCGCTGGCGGCCGTCGTCGCCTACTGCAATGCGACGTCCTCGGCACGGTTGGCCGCGCGCTACCCGCAATCCGGCGGCACCTACGTCTACGGGCGCGAACGTCTCGGCGATTTCTGGGGTTACACGGCCGGGTGGAGTTTCATCGTCGGCAAGACCGCCTCATGTGCGGCGATGGCGCTCACGGTCGGGGTGTATGTCTGGCCGCAGTGGGCGCATGCCGTGGCAGTGGCCGCGGTGGTGGCGTTGACGGCGGTGAACTACGTCGGAATCCAGAAGTCGGCCCTGCTGACCCGGATCATCGTCGCGTGCGTGCTGGCGGTACTGGCCGCGGTCGTGGTGATCATCGCCGGTTCCGGAGCCACGGACCTCGCCCGGCTGGAGATCGGTGACGACGTCGGCGTCGGGGGCGTGCTGCAGGCCGCGGGCCTGTTGTTCTTCGCGTTCGCCGGGTACGCCCGGATCGCCACGCTGGGCGAGGAAGTCCGCGACCCGGCCCGCACCATTCCGCGGGCGATTCCGATCGCACTGGGCATCGCGCTGGTGGTCTATGCCGCGGTGGCGGTGGCAGTGCTCTCGGTCCTCGGCAGTTCCGGTCTGGCCTCCGCGCCCGCACCGCTGGCCGACGCTGTCGCCGCGGCCGGTGCGCAGGAGTGGCAACCGGTGGTGCGAGCCGGCGCGGCCGCCGCAGCGCTCGGCTCACTGCTGGCCCTGATCCTCGGGGTGTCGCGCACGACGCTGGCGATGGCCCGCGACCGTCACCTGCCGCCCGTACTGGCCGCGGTGCATCCGCGGTTCGCCGTGCCCCACCGGGCCGAGATGTTGATCGGCATCGTCGTCGCGGTCCTGGCCGCAACCGTGGATCTGCGTGGGGCGATAGGATTTTCGTCGTTCACCGTGTTGTTGTACTACGCGATCGCCAATGCGTCCGCGTGGACTCTGGGACACCACCTCATCCCCGCGCTCGGCCTGGCCGGCTGTCTGATGCTGGCCTTCTCGTTACCCCTGTCCTCGGTGCTCGCCGGGCTCGCCGTGGTGGCGGTGGGTGCCGCGGTCTACGCAGTCCGCATGCGCGGCGGCCGTTGATGGTGTTCAGTCAACATTCGTGATTCCGCTGCGTTGGAAATACGTCGAGACCCGCACCGACGACGATTTCGTGGTCAACCCCGGGGAACGGCTAGATTGGGCCAGCACCATCGGTATCGGGGCCCAGCACGTGGTGGCCATGTTCGGCGCCACGTTCCTGGTCCCGGTGCTCACCGGCTTTCCGCCGGCCACCACCCTGCTGTTCTCCGGCGTCGGCACCATCGGATTCCTGCTGATCACCGGCAATCGGTTGCCGAGCTATCTGGGGTCGAGTTTCGCGGTGATCGCGCCGGTGACCGCGGCGGTGGTCTCCCACGGAACCGGAAGCGCGCTGGGCGGGTTGATCGCAGTCGGGATGCTGCTGATCCTCATCGGCGCGGTGGTGCACCTGATCGGCACCCGGTGGATCGATCTGACCCTGCCGCCGGTGGTGACGGGCGCGATCGTCGCGCTGATCGGCTTCAACCTGGCCCCGGCGGCCAAGGCCAATTTCGAGAAGGGCCCGCTGGTCGGATTGGTGACGTTGGTGTTGCTGGTCGCGACGCTGGCCTTCTTCAAAGGGCTGGTCGGCCGGCTGGCGATCTTCGGCGCGGTCGTGATCGGGTATCTGCTGGCGCTGATCCTCGGCGACGTGGACACCGCGGCGATCGCGTCGGCGCCGTGGCTGGGACTGCCCGAATTCCACACCCCGACGTTCAGCCTGGCGGTGCTACCGCTGTTCCTGCCCGCGGTGATCGCCCTGGTCGCCGAGAACATCGGGCACGTCAAGTCGGTGGGACAGATGACCGGCACCGACCTCGATCCGATGATCGGCCGGGCGCTGGCCGCCGACGGCGTCGCCACCGTGCTGGCCGGCGCCGGCGGCGGTTCGGCCACCACCACCTACGCCGAGAACATCGGGGTGATGGCGGCGACCCGGGTCTACTCGACGGCCGCCTATTGGGTGGCCGCGACAGTGGCGATCGCATTGTCGTTGTGCCCCAAGGTCGGAGCGGCGATCTCGGCCATCCCCCCGGGGGTGCTGGGCGGCGCCACCATTGTGCTCTACGGCCTGGTCGGCATCCTGGGCGTGCGGATCTGGCTGACCAATCACGTGGATTTCTCCAAGCCCGTCAACCAGATGACCGCGGCGATCCCGCTGATCATCGGGATCGCCGACTTCACCTGGCAACTGGGTTCTCTGACGTTTACCGGGATCGCGCTGGGCTCCATCGCCGCGCTGCTGGTGTTCCACGGCATGCGGTTGCTGGAGTACCTGGGCAACCTGGCGCGGCCTACTCCCCCAGTGCATTCACCGCCCGAGCGAACACCGACGGCAACGCCGCCGACGCCGGGGTGATACAGGCCCGCACCGGACCGAAACCACTGCCGTGCAACAGGGCCGCGGTCAGCAACCGGTAGCGACGGGTCAACGCGCGCCACTGCCGGTCGTAGTCATCTGGCCGGTCCGCCCCTACGCACCCGACCAGGAGTTCGGCCGCCCCGAAAGCCAGGCCCAACCCCTCCCCGGTCAGGGCATCGACGTAGCCTGCCGCGTCACCGACCAACAGCACCCGCCCCGCACTGCGGTGGCGGACCTTCTGCCGCAGCGGCCCGGCGGCCCGGTCCTGGTCGTGCTCAAGGCCGTTGATCCGCTCGACCAGCATCGGAAATGCCGCCAGGTGCTGGTCGAACCCGCCGCGCTCCGAGGTCAGGATCGCTATCCCCACACAGTTCTCACCGACCGGCGTCACGTACGCCTCGGTGTCGGGCCCCCAGTAGACCTCGACGCAATCCGACCAGGGCGCGATCTGGACGTGACGCCGGATGCCCCAGCGGCGTCGCCTGCCCTCACCGCCGCTGAGCCCGAGGTCGCGGCGGATCGGCGAATGCAGGCCATCGGCGGCGGCCAGATAGCGGGCCCGAAAACCCGCGGCGCTCACCGATGTCGAGTCCTGGATCACCGGACCCACCTCACCGTGCACCACCCGAACCCCGGCCGCCGACGCTGCCTCCGCCAACGCGGCGTGCAGCACCGTGCGACGCACCCCGTATCCGGACCCGTCGCGAAACCTGGCCTCGGCGGTGCGCCGACCGTCCAGGTAACGAATACCCCAAAATGCCCGTCCGTCGACCTCGGCGCCCAGGCGCTGCAGCTGCCGGACCGAGTGCGGCATCAACCCCTCACCGCAGGCCTTGTCGACCGGGCCGGTGCGCCGCTCCACCACCACGACCTCCATCCCGGCGCGTGCGGCGTGCACCGCGGTGGCCAGCCCGGCCGGGCCGCCACCTGCGACGAGCAGATCGATCACGACAAACCTTGCAACGCTTCGTTTTCGATGCGGATCCGGGTCCGCAAGAGCGCGGCGTTGGCCACGGTGAAAACCAGAGCGGTGATCCAGGCGCCACCGGCCAGCGGCAACGCGGCCCCCTCGGTGACCACTGCCACGTAGTTCGGGTGCGGAATCACCCGGTACGGGCCGTCGGCGACCCGCGCGGCGCCGGGCACCACCACGACCCGGGTATTCCACTGCCTGCCCAGCGTGGTGATGCACCGCCAGCGCAACGCCTGGGCGGCGAGCACCACCGCGACCATCACCCGGCCGAGGACCGACGACGGCCTGCGCCTACGGGCCTCCACCACCGCGCCCACCAGCAGCGCGCTGTGCAGCGCCACCATCACCGGATAGTGGTCGGCCCCAAATTCCCTGCCGCCCTGGGCGATGCTCCACTTCAGATTGCGTTTGGACACCACCAGCTCGAGGACCCGCTCGGCGGCGACGAGGACGATCAGCGCGGTGAATCTCTTGGCCGTCATCAGCGCCAGCGCAGCAGGACGAGTTCGGAACAGAAACCCGGGCCCATGGCCATCATCACCCCGGGCGTATCCGACTCCGGCCGTTTGCGGATGGTGTCCCGCAGCACGTGCAGCACCGAGGACGACGACAGGTTGCCGACGTCGGCGAGTGATTGCCAGGTCAGATCCAGGGCATCCTCAGGCAATCCGAGGGTTTCGATGATCGCCTCGATCACCTTCGGCCCACCCGGATGGCTCACCCACGCGGAGACGTCCTCGACGGAAAGACCGTGACCGCCGAGGAACCCGGTGACGTCGTCGCCCAGATAGCGCCCCACGAAGCCCGGGATTTCGGCACTCAGCACGATCTCGAAGCCACCGGAGCCGATGTCCCAACCCATGGCGTGCAACGAATCCGGGTACAGATGACTGCGCGAGTCCAGCACGTCGGGTCCGACCGGGTTGAGCTTGCGGGCCCGTTGTTCGCCGACCGCGACCACCGCGGCGGCACCGTCACCGAACAGCGCGCCGGCCACCAGCGTCGGCATCGTCGGATTATGTTTGCGGGTCAGCGAACACAATTCGACCGACACCAGGACCGCGACCTGGTCGGGCGCACCCCGCAGATAATCGTTGAGCCGGGCGATGCCGGCCGCACCGGCCACGCAACCCAGCCCGAAGATCGGGATGCGGCGGACGTCGGGCCGCAGGCCGAGCCGCCCGGCGATCCGGGCGTCCAGCGACGGGACCGCGGCGCCGGTGACCGTCGTGGTGACGATCAGATCGACATCCTGCGGACGCAGACCCGCATCATCGAGTGCCCCGGACAGTGCGGCGCAGCCCAGTTCGGTTGCGTGTTCGATGAACAGGCTGTTGCTCTTGCCGAAATCATCGAGCTCGGCGTACTCCTCGAGCGGCAGGACCAGATACCTGCTGTTCACTCTCGCGCTCTTGTGCAGAGCCCGCAGCACGTCTTCGGACTCGGCGTATCCGGGCAGGTCCAACAAGGCGCTCGTGACCTCATCCTGGGTGTACCGATGAGGGGGCAGTACCGCATGGACGCCGGCAATGGTGCTGTGGCTGGGCATTCTCGCGACGTTAATTCCCATACCCCTACAACGGGGACCTACCCTCGACGGTTCAGCCGCGGTGCCGCTTGTCCCGCGCCGGCACACCGTTGGGGCCCTCGATCGACCGGGCGTACGTGCCGACGGTGAAGGCGATGGCCGATCCCATGATTCCCAGCGCACGCGCATCGACGTTGTCGATGGTGTCGCGGCGGGTGTGATAGTTCGGATCGAACGCCGCCCCGGCCCGTCCGCCCCATAATCGGGCCTGAACTTCGGTCTTGCGCTGTGACGATCCCGTGGTCACGCCCCCGATCGGTACCCCGGCCTGCAGAAGCGGGTGGTAGTCGGAGTTGATGCCGATCGGCATGTCCGCGGGTCGCACCCCGGCGAGGTTCAGGTATCCGGCCATGGTCCGTTCGACGCCGGCCGAGCCCTCGGGTATCGGCTTGGGATCGGTGGCCTGGCCGGACTGGTCGCCGTCAAGGGTGAAGAACCCGGCGTTGGGTGAGCCGACCATGTCGAAGTTCAGGTACAGCGCGAGATCGTCGAGTTGATCCAGCGGCAGGCCGCGCACGTACTGTGTCGACCCGTCCAGCCCCATCTCCTCGGCACCCCAGAACGCGAACCGCACCGCATTGGTCGCCTTCGGTGAACTGCCCATCTGCAGCGCGGTTTCCAGTACGGCAGCCACCCCCGACCCGTTGTCGTTGATGCCGGGCCCGCCCCCCACACTGTCCAGGTGCGCGCCGACGAGCACCACATCCGACGCCGAACCCGTCTTCGTCTGCGCAGTCACGTTGCGGGAGGTGACCATCTCGGCTTTGCCGTCGAGGGTCAACCGGACCGGGGCGCTGGTGCCTAACAGTGCCGCATCTGCATTCTCATCGATGACCCCGACCGGGACGGTGAGCTCACGGTAGTAGCCGGTGCTGAACAGCCCACCCGGAGCGGGCTGACGCCCACGGTTGACCACCAGCAGCCCCACCGCGCCCTTGGCCAACGCGGTGTTCTGTTTTGCCACAACGGAACACCCGATGTCGTCGACGACCGCGATGGCGCCGGAGATGTTGACCGAGCCGTAGTCGGTGGCCGCGCATCCGGAGGGTTTGACCGGACGCAACGTGGGCGCGTTGAGCCCGCCCGGCGCCGTCATCACCAGCATCGAAGCCTGATCCACGGGGTAACTGCGCCCGGAAACGTTCAGCGCCGGGTTGCCTCCGCGCATCGCGCCCATCCGCTCGAACTCCGGCGTCTGTACGTCGAAACCCTTGTCCCGCAGTAGTTGTGCGACATAGTCGACGCTGGCGTCGTATCCGGAACTGCCGGCCGAGCGCTTGCCGTCATGGCTGTCGGCGATCTCCTGGAGCTTGCGCAGGTGGGTGAACATGGCGTCGACGGTGATCCGGCCCGCCAGTTCCTCGGGCTGGACCGCCTTCGGCGTGGACTCCGCCGAGCAGGCCGCCAGTGCGGCAACGAACAAAATGATAGCGAGTCGACGCACTCTCACTGCGCGTTGATCTGGTGCCGGGTGCGGTCCGAGCGGATCGGTAAACCGTTGCGGCCCCGCTGGTCTTGGGCATACAGCCCGACAACGTAGGCGACTCCCTCACCATGAATCTGCATTGCATCCCGGTTCACGTGGTCAAGCGTATCGGTGCTCTTGTGATAGTTCGGATCGAACGGTTGGTCCACCTCGCCGGCCCACAACTTGGCCTCCTCCGCGCTCATCTTGTCCTCGGCGCCCGAGAACAACCCACCGGCGGGAACCCCGGCCATGGTGAACCCGTCGTAGTCGGACCGGCCGTCAAAACTTGTGTCGCGCGGCGTCTTTCCCGCCTCTTGAAGGTAGTTCGCCAACGTGCGCTCGATTCCCGCCGAGCCCTCGGGGACCCGCGGGCGCCCCTGCTCGTCCAGCGGTGCGGACTGGTCGCCGTCATAGGTGAAGTAACCCGCGTTGGGCGAGCCGAGCATGTCGAAGTTCAGGTACATCGCGATGTCTTTGAGCGCTTCGGTGTCCAGGGATTCGACGTAGTTGTTCGAGCCGAGCAGACCCTTTTCCTCGGCCCCCCAGAAGCCGAACCGCACCGCGTTGGCCACCTGCGGTGAATCACCCAGCTGCAGGGCAGTTTCCAGAACCGCGGCGACCCCGGAACCGTTGTCGTTGATGCCGGGGCCTTCGGGGACGCTGTCGAGGTGCGCCCCGACCATCACGACATCCGAGGTGGATCCGGTCTTGGTCTGGGCGATGACATTGCGGGTGCGCTCGACGCGTACCCCGGCGACGAGCTTGATCGTGGTGGTACCGGGTGCGTTGCGCAGCCGGGTGCCCTCGTCCTTGGTCACGCTGATCACCGGGATCTTGACCGCGGTGTTGCGGCCCAGCGTGCCGCCCATCTTCTCGTCGTTGTCGGTGTTGACGACGATCATCGCGACCGCACCGCGCTCGGCGGCCGCGGCCTGCTTGTCGGCGAAGGCGCAGGAACCACGGTCGACCAGCACCACGGCACCCGCGACCGGCAGCCCGTCGTAGTCAGCGGCCTGGCACCCCGGGGTGTCCTCCACCTTGGCCGGCACCAGCGGCGCGGACACCCCCGCCTGGTCGGTGCCGATGGTGAACTCCAGCGGCTTGGCCGTGACGGGCTGGCCACCGACGGTCACCTGGGGGTCTTCGGCGAACGGGAGCTTCACCTCGAACTCGGGGGTTTCTACGTCAAATCCCTTGTCGCGCAGCGCGCCGGCGACGTAGTCCACGCTCGCGTCGTATCCCGCGGTGCCCAGCGCGCGGTTGCCGTCGTGCGCGTCGGCAATCTCCTGCAGCTTGCCCAGATGGGCCATCATCGCGTCGATCGACACCCGCTCGCGCAACCCGTCGGCGAACTGCACCGCCGCCGATGAGGACTCCCGGGACTGCTGCCCGTCGGTATTCAGTTCGGTTTTCGCATCACAGCCGGCCAGTCCCAGGATCAGCGCCAGCGCGCCGAGAACCGCACCCGTCGAAGTACGTCGCATTGCACCCACGGTAGCTGCTGCCTCGATCTGGCAGACCGATAAATCAGTTGCCTGGCGATGTGCCGTGATGGGAACGTGTTTCCCGGCGCCGACAGGGAAGCAGGCCGAGCGGGGTACCGCAACGCTTCTGCATGTTGCCGGCGGCGCCGTGGCACAGGTAAAGGGCCTGAGGTTCGAATCCTCCTCCACATCCCGATACCGCCGCCGGGTCCACGCGATCAGCGACTTTGTGGCCCGCATCCGCCGGTACGGGGTGCGACGCCCCGTCACCGATCACGTCCGGCGGCGGTATCCCTTTGCCGCACAGACACTTACACCGGAAGGAGGACACGACATGGGCATCTTCACGTTCAACCGAATCACCGTTTCCGCAGGCCAGTGCGCACTGGAATACCGCGACGGCACGCTGGGTCGTGTCCTGCCCCCTGGTCGCCACCGCATTGATGTGGCGGCCTCGGTGGTGCGTGTCGAGATGCGCGAGCAGGTGCTCACGCTGGCTCCGCAGGAGGTGCTGACCTCGGATGCGGTGACGCTGCGGATCACCGTCGCACTGCAGTTCAAGGTCAGTGACGCCGTGGCCTACGTGGAGGCGGCGGCCGATCCGATGGCCGCGGTGTACCTGGCCGCGCAGATCGCCCTGCGTGACCTCGCCGCCGCGGTCACCGCCGATGAGGTGATGCAGCGTGGAAACCGCATCGACGCCGGGGCGATCGCTACGGCGGCACGGACGGCCGGCGCCCGCACCGGGGTCCAGGTGATCGAGGCGTTCGTCAAGGACGTGATCATCCCCGCCGAGATCCGGGCCGCGGCGATGCAGCTGGTGACCGCCAAGGTCACCGGTGCGGCGAAGCTGGAAGCGGCCCGCGCCGAGACCGCGGCACTGCGCGCGCTGGCCAACGCCGGCAAGCTGCTGGACGCCCACCCGGCCCTGGCTCAGCTGCAGCTGATCCAGCGGGTGCCGTACGGGTCGAAGGTGGTGCTGGCCCTCGGCAGCGTGGCGTCTGACCCGGAGTGATCCGGGTCAGGCGTCACGCCTGGTCAGTACCACCGCCGCGGCGACGAACGCCGCCGCAACCCACGCCATGAAGTAGAACAGCGAGCCCAGTTCACCCCAGGACGTGACATACGCCGGGAACAACCACTCCACGTGCAGGAACGTGAACATGTTGGAGAACGGCAGCCACGGTCCGACCTTGGGGCCGGAGTTGGGCATGTTGCCGAGCAGGGGTTCGGCCACCAGCGGCCACAGCAGCAGGACCGCCACCGCACCGGCCGCGAATCGCACCAGCGCCCCGACCGCCACCCCGAGCACCGCGGCCAGCGCGGCGTACAACGCGAACCCGCCGGCCACCCGCCACGTCGCCGGATTGGCCAGCGACAGCTGCGTCCCGGCCACCGGATCGGCGACCATCCGGGCCACCAGCACCGAAGCCAGCACCATCATCACCGCGCACACCGACGAGAACGCGGCGCACACCACCGCCTTGGCGGTCAGTACCTGCAGACGGTTCGGTGTGGCCAGCAACGTGGTGCGGATCAGCCCGCTGCGGTACTCGCCGGTCATCGTCATCGAGGACAACACCATCAGGACCGGAACCCCGAACACCGCGACACCCAAGGCGGCCTTGGACGGGGGCAGCGCGGAGTAGTGGTCCGTCGTCATGCCCTGCAAGGCGGCCAATCCCAGGCTGAGCACCGCGACGCCGACCGTCGACCACAGCGGGGAGCGGGTGGTGGACAGCTTGATGCGCTCGGCGTCGAGCGCGGCCAGCGCGCTCACTTCGGTGCCGCCCGGTAGTCGACGACATCATCGGTGAGTTTCAGATACGCCTCCTCCAGCGAGGCCTGCCGCTGGCTCAGCTCGTGCAGGGCGATCGCGTTGCGTGCGGCCAGGTCGCCGATCACCTCGATGGCCGCGCCGTGCACCGCCAGCGCGTCGCCGTCGGCGGCGGCCTCCACCTCGAACCCGGCGCCGGTGAGAACCTCGCGCAGCGTTTCCAACTGGGGGCTGCGCACCCGCACGGTGTCGGCGGGTGTGCCGCTGACGAACTCGCTCACGGTGGTCGAGGCGATCAACCTGCCCTGACCGATCACCACCAACCGATCTGCGGTGTTGGACATCTCGGCCAGGAGGTGGCTGGACACGAACACCGTGCGCCCCTCGGCGGCCAGGCCGCGCATCAGGGTGCGCACCCAGTGGATGCCCTCGGGGTCCAGTCCGTTGACCGGTTCGTCGAACAGCAGCACCGGCGGATCGCCCAGTAGTGCGGCGGCGATCCCCATCCGCTGGCTCATGCCCAGCGACAACGTCCCGGCATTGCGGTCCGCTGCCGACGTCAACCCGACCGTTTCGAGGACCTCGTCCACCCGGGTCGACGGAATCCGGTTCGCCGCGGCGATCCAGCGCAGATGGTTGCGGGCGGTCCGGTTCGGATGGGCCTGCCGCGCGTCGAGTAGGGCGCCGACGCTACGCAGCGGATCGCGGAGTTCCCGATAGTGCTTGCCGTCGATGGTCGCAGTCCCTGAAGTGGGATGGTCCAGTCCGAGGATCAGCCGCAACGTGGTGGTCTTGCCTGCGCCGTTGGGCCCGAGGAAGCCGGTGACCACGCCCGGTTCGACGGTGCACGTCAGATCGTCGACAGCGCGGTGGGTGCCGTAGAGCTTTGTCAGCCCGGTCAGTTCGATCATGGCTCCCACTCCGCCACCATATCGGCGACCGCTCGCATGCCGGCGGCGTTCGGGTGCAGTGGCGCGGGCCGCCGCGGCCAGGGCAAACCGGGCCGCGTGGTCCACGGCTGTGCCGACCAGGCATGGTGCGCCAAGCTGGCCTGTGCAGCGCGAACCCAACCGCACTGGGTTTGCGCCGCGGCCTCTCCGGTGAGTCGTTCCAGGGTCGCCGCGATATGTCGCCCGAGCGCGGCATCGGCCTGCGACAGTGGCGACGCCGCGACACCTTCCGGCGGCAGCAGGGTCAGGTAGTCCACGAACAACACCCGGGCCTGCGGAGCGCGTTGCCGGATCTCACGTCCCACCGTCACCAGCGAGTCGGCCACCTGCGTCAACGCCGCCGCACGCGCATCGGGATCGAGCAGGCCGCGGAGCGACGACCCCACCAACGGCAGGGACCGGATGAAACGCGGCAGCGCAGCCGCCATCAACTGGGGCACATAGCCGGCGTCGTTGCCGCCGATCGTGACCGTGACGAGGGCTTCGGACCCGTCGAGTGCCTCGATCTGCGGCGGCGCACCGTTCTGATGTTCACTCAGGATGTGCGCGGTGGTGGCGCCGGAGTAGGTCACGTCCACCAGATCGAGCCCGAGCCGGGCCGCCACCAGATGCGGGTAATTGCGCGCCGAGCGGCCCGCCTGCCATGGCGCACCTTCGGCCGACGGCTTGATCCCCGGCCCGGCAGCCATCGAACTGCCCAGGGCCACATAGCGTTTCACAACACAGTTCCCCCGCGTCGAGACTGCGCCCAGAACGCGATTTTGTTCATTTTCACGATCTCACCGCAGACTCGGCGCGACATCACAGCGCGGGGCTCGACGCCTGCGCCCAGAACCGCTTCGGGATCCGGCCGGCCTGCCGTGCCAGATACCCGGCGGTGACGGCTGCGGACATCGCCGCGGCCATGGTGGGCGGATCGGAAGCCCGGGTGACCGCCGTGGCCAACAGCACCGCGTCACACCCCAGTTCCATCGCCAGCGCGGCATCCGACGCGGTACCGATCCCGGCGTCCAGCACCACCGGCACCCCGGCCTGCTCGACGATCATCTCGATGTTGTGCGGGTTGGAGATGCCCAGGCCGGTGCCGATCGGCGAGCCCAGCGGCATGACCGCGGCACACCCGGTGTCCTCCAGCCGGCGGGCCAGCACCGGGTCGTCGTTGGTGTAGGGCAGCACGATGAACCCGTCGTCGACCAATTGTTCTGCGGCCTTGACCAATTCGATGGCGTCGGGCAGCAGCGTGCGTTCGTCGGCGATGACTTCGAGTTTGATCAGGTCGGTGCCCAGCGCCTCACGGGCCAGCTGCGCGGTCAGCACGGCCTCGGCCGCACCGCGGCAGCCCGCGGTGTTGGGCAGCGCCGCGATGTTCAGGCGGTTGAGCAGATCGAGCACCCCGGTTCCACCCGACGCGTCGACCCGCCGCATCGCGACGGTCGTCAACTCGGTCCCGGAGGCGACCAGAGCCTCTTCCAGCACCGCCAGATTCGGTGCGCCGCCGGTCCCCATGATCAGCCGGGACCCGAACTCCCGGCCGCCGATTACGAGATTCGAGTCACCCACCCTGCACCGCCGTCACAACCTCCACCCGGGCGCCGTCGGCCAGCGTCCGGTCCCATTCCGACCGGGGCAGCACCGTCCAGTCCAGCGCGACGGCGATGCCCTTGTCCGGGAAGCCACGGGTTTCCAGCAGTCCCTCGACGGTGGTCTGGTCGTCCACCTCCATGGCCTCGTTGTTGACCGTGATGGTGATCATTTCGCTCCCACACTCATCTCGAGCTCAGCCGCGACCCGCTCAGCGGTCCACGGCGCCAACAGAAATCCGTTCCGGCCGTGCCCGACGGCCACCAGCGTGCGCTCGTCGACACGCTCGACGATCGGCAGCCCGTCGGGCGTCATGGGCCGCAGCCCGGCCGCCGTCTCGGCCAGCTCGTACTCGCCCAGTGCGGGCATCACCGCGCAGGCGTCTTCGAGCAGATCGCGCACCCCGCTGACCACCGGCGCGGTGTCGCGCCCGTGCTCGTACTGGGTGGCACCGACCACCACACCGTCGGCCCGCGGCACCAGGTACACCGGCCGGCCGTGCACCCGGGCCCGGATCACCCGCTGCGGCACCGGCATACAGCCCTTACGCCACCGCAGCCGCAGCACCTCACCCTTGACCGGGCGCACCGGCAGGCCGGGCAGGAGCTTCGGGGAGTCGATCCCGTTGGCGATCACCCGCTGGTCGGGGGCGCCGTCTCGATCAAGTTCGGCCAGATCGTCGACGGGCCCGGCCCATCGCACGGCCAGCCGCTCGCAGTGTGCGGCTAGCCCGTCGACCACCGCGCGGTTGTCCACGGCGAGTTCGGTGGTGGCCCGAAATCCGTGCCGGATGCCCTGGGCCAGCAGGGGTTCCACGTCACGGGCGGCCGTGGTCAGCTCGACGGGCTGTCCCTGGGCGGACAGCCATTCAGCGACGGTACGCAGATCGGCTACATCGGCCCGGTCCACGGCGACCACCAGCGACTCCCGGGCGGTGACCACCTCGGGCGCCAGCCCGTCGAGGAATCCCGAGTGCCACAGCTTCAGCGATTCGAGACCGATCTGCAGGATCTGCTCTTCGCCCGGCCAGCCTTCGCTGTGCGGGGCCAGCATGCCGCCGGCCACCCACGAGGCGCCGCGCTCGGTGGTGGTGTGCAGCCGCACGGTCCAGCCGTCGAGTGCGGCCCGGCGTGCCACAGACAGCCCGATGACACCGCCGCCGATGACGGCGAGTGTTCGCGCCATATCCGCTCCCTTCGCCGGCATTACCCGGATCAGGTGTGACGGTCAGGGCCGGTCCGGATGCCCACTCTCAGCCCCACGTTCCAGGGGCCCCCGTATTGCCCGTCCAGGGTACTCGGGCGGTACCGGCTACCGTCGCGGTGTGGAATCACCGGCCGACCGTTTGCAGCGCGCCACCCTGTACCTGTGCACCGACGCCCGACGGGAGCGTGGTGACCTGGCTGAATTCGCCGACGCGGCGCTGGCCGGCGGGGTGGATCTGATCCAGCTCCGGGACAAGGGTTCGGCCGGGGAGAAGCAGTTCGGCCCGCTGGAGGCGCGTCAGGAACTGGAGGCACTGGAGATCCTGGGCGACGCGGCCCGCCGCCACGGCGCGTTGCTCGCGGTCAACGACCGCGCCGATATCGCACTGGCGGCCGGGGCTGACATCCTGCACCTGGGCCAGGACGATCTGCCGCTGGACATCGCCCGCGGCATCATCGGGGACCGTCCGGTGATCGGGCGCTCCAGCCATGACGCCGCGCAGGTAGCCGCCGCCATCGCTGAACCCGTGGACTATTTCTGTGTCGGCCCGTGCTGGCCCACCCCGACCAAGCCGGGCCGCAACGCGCCGGGACTGGATCTGGTGCGTTCGACGGCGGCGCTGAACCCGGCCAAACCGTGGTTCGCCATCGGCGGGATCGATGCGCAGCGGCTGCCCGAGGTGCTGGCTGCCGGTGCCCGGCGCATCGTGGTGGTCCGCGCGATCACCGCAGCCGAGGATCCCCGGGCCGCCGCTGCCGAGCTCAAGACTGCGATCAGCGCGGCGGGTTGAGCTCCAGCGGCAGCGTCGCGGTCACTTCCCGCAGCTGCGGCCAGCTCGCGGCGAACCCGGGATGCAGCGGCAGCTCGGCGACCTCGTCCTCGGCCACCCAGCGCAACTCCGAGCTCTCCCGGTTGGGGATCGTCTCCAGCGGTGCGGGCACATCGGCGATCACCGTGGTGTAGCTCCAATGTGTGCCGCCGATTCCGGCGACCTCGGCGGTCACCACCGTGGTCCGCACGGTGAGCTGCTCGGCCGTCACCCCGGCTTCCTCGTGCGCTTCCCGGACCGCGGCCTGCTCGGCGGTCTCGTGACTGTCGCGCGCACCGCCGGGCAACGCCCAGGTTCCGCCCTGATGGCTCCACGGCGCCCGATGTTGCAGCAGTACGGCGGCCGATCCGCCGGGCCACGGGGCCCGCAACAGCAGGCCGGCCGCACCATGGCGCCCCCAGTACCGGGCACCGTTGTCGGAGAACACCCAGCCGTCGCCGTCGCCATGCACCCGTACAGGATAAGGAACGCAGCCAGATTCGCCTTCCCCCAATTTCTCCGCGAGCCTATGCGGGCGCTCTCAGAATTTTTTTATAGTGTGGAGGAAGCCGTAAGCACCGAAACTAAATGAGGTCCGTGCGCAGGTGACTGTGGAGTTGGCACATCCGTCGACCGAACCGCTCGCGTCCCGGTCGCCGACCACTCCTGCCCATCCGCGGTGGTGGTTTCTGTGGACCACCCCGGGACGCATCCTGACCATCGGTGTGGTGCTGGCCGGGCTGGTCATCGCCAGCGCGTTCGCCACGTCCACCACGATCAACGACCGCCAGCAGGCGCTGACCACGGTGCTCGATCACACCGAACCCTTGGCATTCGCGGCGGGCCAGCTCTACACCACGCTGTCGGTCGCCGACGCCGCCGCGGCCACGGCCTTCATCGCCGGAGCCGAGCCCCGTGACGTACGACAGCGCTACGAGCAGGCCATCACCGATGCCTCGGTGGCGGTGACCAGGGCGTCGAGCGGGCTGACCGACGAAGGGCTGGTCCAGCTACTCGGCCGGATCAACGCGCGCCTGGCGGTGTACACCGGCCTGGTGGAGACTGCGCGGACCAACAACCGGGCCGGCAACCCGGTGGGCTCGTCGTACCTGTCGGAAGCTTCGGCGATGATGCAGTCGCAGATCCTGCCCGACGCGCAACGCCTCTACGAGGAGACCTCGGCACGGGTGGATGCCGAGACGACGGCCTCCACCCGGATCCCGGCCGCGGTGATGCTGGTGGTGCTGGCCACGCTGATGTTCGGCGCGTTCGCCAACCGCTGGCTGGCGCGACGCACCCGACGCCGAGTCAACATCGGTTTCGTGGCCGGCGGGATGGCCGTGCTGATCATGCTGATCTGGGTGACGACGGCACTGGTGATCTCGACGTCGGACAGTCGCAGCGCCAAGGACACCGCGGCCGAATCCCTGAAGACCGTGACCAACCTGGCCATCACCGCCCAGCAGGCCCGGGCCGACGAGACCCTGGCCCTGATCCGGCGTGGCGACGAGAACCTGCGTAAGCAGTCCTACTACCAGCGCATCGAGGCCATGCAACAGCAGCTCACCCAATATCTGGCCCGCGACACCGGTATCGACAAGAGCGACCTGACGGGTGCCGAGGATCTGCTCACCAAATGGCGTGCAGCCGACGACCGGATCAACGCGTATATCGCGGTAGGCAACTACCAGGCCGCGACGCAGGTGGCGCTGGGCACCGGCGAGGACGATTCCACGTCGGCCTTCGACAAGCTCGACGACGCGTTGTCCAAAGCCATCGAGCACAGCCGCAGCCAGTTGCGCAGCGATATCGCCAATGCCCGCCGGGTGCTGTCCGGTGCGACCGTGGGTGCCGCCCTGCTCAGCCTGGCGGCAGCACTGGCCGTGGCGCTGGGATTGTGGCCTCGACTCAGCGAGTACCGCTGATGAGCGCTCGCGCGAAGAAGAGACAGCCGCAGCTGAGAAATCTGCGAAAGATGTTGGCGGCCCTCACCGCGGCCGTGGCGGTGGCCGGGTGCGGTCAGAGTGCACCGGCATTGACTACGCCGGCGATGACACTGTCGCCGCCCAGCCCGGCAGGCATGCAGGAGATGGCGCCCCAGCCGGTGCGGGTGCCGACGGCCGAGACCGAACAGTGCGACCGCACCGCAAGCTTGAGGCCGTTCAGCAACAAGGCCGACGCCGAGGCGGCAATGGCCAAGATCCGCGACCGCGGACGGTTGGTCGTGGGGCTGGACATCGGCAGCAACCTGTTCTCGTTCCGGGATCCGATCACCGGTCAGATCAACGGGTTCGACGTCGACATCGCCGGTGAGGTGGCCCGCGACATCTTCGGTACCCCGTCCCAGGTGGAGTACCGCATCCTGTCCTCGGCCGACCGGATCACCGCGTTGCAGAACAATCAGGTCGACATCGTGGTCAAGACCATGACGATCACCTGTGAGCGCCGCAAGCAGGTGAACTTCTCCACGGTGTATCTGATGGCCCACCAACGCATCCTGGCCGCCCGTGACTCCAACATCTCGCAGGCCTCCGATCTCTCGGGCAAGCGGGTGTGCGTGGTGGACGGCACCACCTCGCTCAAACGAATCCAGCAGATCAGCCCGTCGCCGATCATCGTCTCGGTGGTGACCTGGGCGGACTGTCTGGTGGCGCTGCAGCAGCGGCAGGCCGACGCGGTCAGCACCGACGATTCGATCCTGGCCGGGCTGGTGTCCCAGGATCCCTATCTGCACATCGTCGGTCCCAGCCTCAACGAGGAGCCCTACGGAATCGGGCTGAACCTGGACAACACCGACCTGGTGCGGGTCGTCAACGGCACATTGGAACGTATCCGGCGCGACGGCACCTGGAACACGTTGTACCGCAAGTGGTTGACGGTGCTGGGGCCCGCGCCCTCACCCCCGGTCGCGAGGTATGTCGACTGATGAAGAAGCCCGACGACACCGGACTCCCGGCGGCCAGCGACCCCGATGCCGAGGGCGGTCCCGGGACGCAGCCGGCGAGCCCCGAAGACCTCGACATGGACTCGACCCTGCGGCCCATGGCCACCCAGGCGGTGTTCCGCCCGGAGTTCGACGATGCCGACGATGCGCCCTTCGGCATCGACGACACCGAACCGCAGAACCTCGCCACGATCGCCACCCGGATCCTCTCGCCGATCCGAAGGCTCGGCGGTGGGCTCGTGGAGATCGTGCGGGTGCCCGAGCGCGATCCGTTGACAGCGCTGATGACCAATCCGGTGGTGGCCGAGCAGAAGCGGTTCTGCTGGAACTGCGGCAAGCCGGTCGGTCGGGCCTCATCGGATGCGCATGCCCTGTCGGAGGGTTGGTGCCCGCACTGCGGCAGCGCATATTCGTTCCTGCCGCAGCTGTCCCCGGGCGAGATCGTCGCCGACCAGTACGAGATCAAGGGCTGTATCGCCCACGGCGGGTTGGGCTGGGTGTATCTGGCCTTCGACCACAACGTGAACGAACGCCCGGTGGTGCTCAAGGGCCTGGTGCATTCCGGTGACGCCGAGGCCCAGGTGATCGCCATGGCCGAACGCCAGTTCCTGGCCGAGGTGACGCACCCGGGAATCGTGAAGATCTACAACTTCGTCGAACACGATGACAAGCACGGCAACCCGGTCGGGTACATCGTGATGGAGTACGTCGGCGGAACGTCGCTCAAGCAGGCCAGGGGAACTCGGCTCCCGGTGGCCGAGGCGATCGGCTACATGCTGGAGATCCTGCCCGCGCTGGGCTACCTGCATTCGATCGGGCTGGCCTACAACGACCTGAAACCCGAGAACATCATGATCACCGAGGAGCAGCTCAAGCTGATCGACCTCGGCGCGGTGTCAAAACTCAATTCCTACGGATATCTCTACGGCACACCGGGATTCCAGGCGCCCGAGATCGTGCGCACCGGGCCGACGGTCGCCACCGACATCTACACCGTGGGACGCACGCTGGCCGCGCTCACCCTGAATCTGCGGACCCGCCGGGGCCGCTACGTCGACGGGCTGCCATCCGAAGATCCGGTGCTCGAGACCTACGATTCGTTCGGCCGCTTCCTGCGCCGCGCCATCGATCCCGATCCGCGGCGGCGTTTCCACAGCGCCGAGGAGATGTCGTCGCAGCTGCTCGGGGTGCTGCGCGAAGTGGTGGCGGCCGACACCGGGATCCCCCGCCCCGGTCTCTCGACGATGTTCAGCCCGTCCCGGTCGACGTTCGGGGTCGACCTGTTGGTGGCGCACACCGACGTTTACGTTGACGGGCAGGTCCATTCGGAGAAGCTCACCGCGCAGGAGATCGTGCGGGCCCTGCCGGTGCCGCTGGTGGACCGGACCGACGTCGGGGCCCCGATCCTGGCGGCCAGTGTGCTCAGTCAGCCCGTACACACCCTGGACCAGCTGCGCGCGGCACGCCACGGCACGATCGACGCCGAAGGTGTGGACATCTCCGAATCGGTGGAACTGCCGTTGATGGAGGCACGTGCCCTGCTCGATCTGGGCGATGTCGCCAAGGCCACCCGGAAGCTCGACGACCTGGCCGTCTGGGCCGGGTGGCGCTGGCGACTGGTCTGGTTCCGCGGTGTGGCCGAGATGCTGTCAGCCGATTATGACTCGGCCACAAAGCATTTCACCGAGGTCTTGGACACGCTACCCGGGGAGCTGGCCCCCAAGCTGGCGTTGGCCGCGACGGCCGAGCTGGCCGGATCCGCCGACGAGCTGAAGTTCTACAACACCGTGTGGAGCACCGACAACGGCGTGATCTCGGCCGGCTTCGGGTTCGCCCGCGCCGAGTCGGTCGCCGGGTCGCGGGACAAGGCAGTCCAGACTCTGGACGAAGTTCCCCCCACCTCACGACATTTCACCACGGCCCGGCTGACGAGTGCGGTCACGCTGCTGTCCGGGCGATCGACCGGTGAGATCACCGAGCAGAACATCCGCGATGCGGCGCGGCGGGTGGAGGCGCTGCCCGATTCGGAACCGCGGGTGCTGCAGATCCGGGCACTCGTATTGGGCACCGCGATGGACTGGCTGGCCGACAACACGGCGAGCAGCAATCACATTCTCGGATTCCCGTTCACCGAGCACGGTCTCAAGCTCGGCGTCGAGGCGTCGCTGCGGGCGCTGGCCCGCATCGCCCCCACCCAGTCGCACCGCTACGCCCTGATCGACCTGGCCAACAGTGTGCGGCCGATGTCGACGTTCTGAGTCGGGCCTCAGGTCACGGCCGCGACGGCCCGCGCGATCGCCAGCTCCTCGTTGGTCGGGACCACCAACACGGTGACCCGTGAGTCCGGCGTCGAGATCCGCCGCGCCTGGCCCGACCGCACCGCGTTGAGTTCCTCGTCGATCTCGATGCCCAGACCGATCAACCCGGCCAGCGCATCGCGGCGCACAGCGGCGTTGTTCTCCCCCACACCCGCGGTGAAGCTGAGGACGTCGGTGCGCCCGAGCACCGCCAGGTAGCCGCCGATGTACTTGCGGAGCCGGTGGATGTAGACGTCGTAGGCCGATTGCGCGTTCTCGTCACCGCATTCGATGAGCTCGTGCACCTTGCGGAAGTCGTTCTGGCCGGCCAGACCGAGCATCCCGGAATGCCGATTGAGCATTGTCTCGATCGCTTCGACGCTCATACCCGCAGTACGCCACAGGTACATGATGAGGCCAGGGTCGACATCACCGCTGCGGGTGCCCATCACCAGGCCCTCCATCGGCGTCATACCCATCGAGGTATCGACCGGACAGCCACCGGCGATGGCCGACACCGACGCCCCGCTCCCCAGGTGCAGCACAATCTGATTCAGCGAGTCATAGGGCTGGTCCAGGAAGGCAGCGGCTTGCCGGCTGACGTACTCATGCGACGTGCCGTGGAAGCCGTAGCGACGGACCTGCCAACGCTGCGCGATCTCGCGGTCGATCGCGTACGTTGCGGCAGCCTCGGGCAGTCGATGGAAGAACGCGGTGTCGAACACCGCGATGTGCGGCAGGTCCGGCAACAGCTTGCGGGCCACTTCGATACCGAGGATCGCCGGCGGGTTGTGCAGTGGCGCAAGCGGTGACAACTCTTCGAGCTTGGCCACCAGCGCATCGTCGATCACGGTGGGCCGGTAGAAGATGGTGCCGCCGTGCACCACCCGGTGTCCGACCGCGGTCAGTCCGAGCGTGTCGAGGTGCATGCCCTGGGAAGCGAGCACCTCATGCACGATGCGCAGCGCAGCCTCGTGATCGGGTACCGGACCGGAACCGATCTCCTCGACGATCCCGTCGGCCAGGGACTGCCCGGTAGCCGGGTTCACCACGGCATACTTCAGCGACGAGGAGCCCGAGTTGATCACCAGAACCGTCATCAATGCCCCTGCGCCTGGATCGCCGTGATCGCCACGGTGTTGACGATGTCCTCCACCAGGGCTCCCCGGGACAGATCGTTGACGGGTTTGTTGAGCCCTTGCAGCACCGGGCCGATCGCGACGGCGCCGGCGCTGCGCTGAACCGCCTTGTACGTGTTGTTGCCGGTGTTGAGATCCGGGAAGATCAGCACGGTAGCCCGGCCGGCCACGGCCGAATCAGGCATCTTGGTCGCCGCCACCGACGGCTCCACCGCGGCGTCGTACTGGATCGGCCCCTCCACCAACAGATCTGGTTCCCGTTTGCGCACCAATTCGGTTGCGGCCCGGACCTTGTCGACGTCGGCACCGGTGCCCGAGGTTCCCGTCGAATAGGACAGCATCGCCACCCGCGGGTCGATGCCGAACTGTGCTGCGGTGTGCGCCGAGGAGATCGCGATGTCGGCAAGTTGTTCCGATGTCGGATCGGGCACGATCGCGCAGTCACCGTAGGCCAGCACCTTGTCGGCCAGGCACATCAGGAAGATGCTCGACACCGTGGAAATCCCGGGCGCGGTGCGGATGATCTCGAAGGCCGGCCGCACCGTGTGGGCGGTGGTGTGCGCGGCACCCGACACCATGCCGTCCACCATCCCGTTGTGCACCAGCATCGTGCCGAAATACGAGACGTCGTGGATGATCTCGCGGGCCTGCTCGACGGTCACGCCCTTCTTGCGGCGTATTTCGGCGTACTGCTCGGCAAACTGGTCACACAATGTGCTGGTGAGCGGATCGAGCACCACGGCGGCATCGATGTTCACCCCGAGTTCGGCTGCACGCGAACGGATCTGACTCTCTTCACCCAGGATGGTCAGCTCGGCCACCTCATGTTGCAACAGCCGGCCCGCAGCCTTGAGGATGCGGTCGTCGGTGCCCTCGGGCAGCACGATGCGCCTGCGGTGTGAGCGGGCTCGGTCAAGGAGCTGGTAGGTGAACATCTGCGGCGTGGTCACCGCGGGAATCGGGATGCTCAGTTGCGCCAACAGGTCGTTGACGTCGACGTGGCGCTCCATCAGCGCCAACGCCGTGTCGATCTTGCGTTGCGAGGTCGCGGTGACCCGGCCGCGCGTACCGGCAAGCCGGCTCGCGGTCTCGAAGGTTCCGTACTTGGTGGCGATGACGGGCAGCCGCAGCCCCAGACCTTCGACCAGCGCGGCGATGGCCGGGTGCAGCTCGAGCCCGCCGTTGAGGATGATGCAGGACAGTGACGGAAAGCCTTCGGCGACATGGGCACTGGCCAGTGCCAGCACGACGTCGGACCGGTCGCCCGGGGTGACCACGGCGACGCCTTCGGTCAGCCGCTCCAGACAATGCTCGGCGGTCATCCCCGCCACCATCACGCCCATCGCCTCCCTGGACAGCAGCTCGGGATCCCCGGCGATCATGGTGCCGTCGACCGCCACCTGCAATTCGCTGACCGACGGCGCCACCAGCAACGGTTCCTCGGGCAGCACATAGGCGGGCGGGCCGAGGGGTTTGAGGGCCCCGGCCACCGCGTCCAACTGCGCCGGGTCACACCGGTTGGCAACCACGGCCGCGGCGTGGGCGTGCTGATGGCTCAGCTCGGCCAGGCACACCTCGACCACCTGGGCGACCTCCTCGGGCGTACGGTCGGCGGCCTTGACCGCGAGCACGACGGGAGCACCGAGGTTGACCGCGATGCGCGCGTTCATGCTCAGCTCGCTGGGGGTGGCGACGTCGGTGTAGTCGCTGCCGACGATCAGCACGGCATCGCACCGCTCGGCCACGCGGTGGAACCGATCGACGATGTCGGCGATCGCGATGTCGGGATCCTCGTGCACCTGCTGGTAGCTGACCCCGACGCACTCGTCGTAACTCAGCCCGGCCGTGGCACCGGACAGCAACAGTTCGAGGATGTAATCCCGATTCTCGCCGAGGCGGGTGATCGGGCGGAACACCCCGACCCTCGGCACCGTCGCGGCAAGTCGATGCAGGATGCCCAGCGCAATCGTCGACTTGCCGGTGTCGCCTTCGGGTGAGGCTACGTATACGGCAGTCGCGATCGAAGCCAGACTGTCATCATTCATCGCCTCAGATTTTGCCTCATGCCCCGCTCCCGAGTGCGCGCAGCCGGGGCTCCAGGTCTTTCTTGAACAGGTCGAGGAACCGACGCTGATCGTGCCCGGGGGCGTGGAACACCAGATGGTTGAGGCCCCAGTTGACGTACTGGCCGACCTTCTCGACCGCCTCATCGGGATCCGAGGCGACGATCCAGCGCTTGGCGACCTGCTCGATGGGGAGCGCGTCGGCCGCCTTCTCCATCTCGATCGGATCCTCGATCGAGTGCTTCTGCTCGGGCGTCAGCGACAGCGGCGCCCAGAACCGGGTGTTCTCCAACGCCAGCTTCGGGTCGGGATCGTAGGAGATCTTGATCTCGATCATCCGGTCGATGTCCTCGACATTGCGGCCGGCGGCCTCGGCGCCCTGCTTGACCGCGGGGATGAGCTTGTCCTTGTACAGCTCCTCACCCTTGCCGGAGGTGCAGATGAACCCGTCACCTGCGCGACCCGCGTATTTGGCCACCACCGGGCCGCCCGCGGCGATGTACACCGGGATACCGCCCTCGGGCACGTCGTAGATCGAGGCGCCCCGCAGCGTGTAGTACTCGCCCTCGAAATCGACGCGGTCGCCGACCCACAGCTCACGCATGAGCTTGACCGACTCGCGCAGGCGGGCGAAGCGCTCCTTGAACTCCGGCCACTCCCCCATGTATCCGGTGGCGATCTCGTTGAGCGCCTCACCGGTGCCCACCCCGAGGAAGATGCGGCCCGGGTAAAGGCAGCCCATGGTCGCGAAGGCCTGCGCGATCACCGCCGGGTTGTACCGGAACGTCGGCGTCAGCACGGAGGTGCCCAGGATCAGTCGCTCGGTGCGCTCGCCCACCGCCGTCATCCAGGCCAGCGAGAACGGCGCATGCCCGCCCTCGTGGCGCCAGGGCTGGAAATGGTCGCTGACCGTCGCGCTGTCCATCCCCGCCGCTTCGGCCAGCACGGCCAGCTCGACGAGTTCCCGGGGCGCGAACTGCTCCGCCGACGCCTTATAACCAAGTTTGAGTTCAGCCACGGTTCGTTTCTACTCCCTGGGCGCGCCACGGGTGCGCCACGGGTTCGTTTCTACCAACTAACTTTGCGCAGCTCTACCAACCGACCTTGCCCACATGGTGACGAAGGCCAAATGCACGAGCAGATTGCAGACGGCATGCCTTACCAGTGCGTACATCCCTGTTTGGTTGCCAGCGTGGTGCATCAACCAATGATCATGTCAGGGGTGTGGACGATACTGCCGCTGTGAGCGAGTTGATGGTGGTCAAGCGGTGTGTGAAGTATCCGCTGGCGCCGTCTGCAGCACAGTCGGAGGTGTTGGCTCGACAGGCCGACGCTGCTCGGGCGTTGTGGAATTTGATCCACGCCCACCACACGTTCTATGAGGCGTCGAGACGGTGGCCGTCGTGGCCCGAGTCAGATGCTGCTATCCGCCAGGCCCGCAAAGACATCGACTGGCTGGCGATCCTGCCCGCCCAGGCTGCGCAGCAGGTACTCAAGGCTTACAAGCAAGCTTGGTTGAATTGTTGGAACGGCACCCATAGCCGGCCGAACTGGAAAACGCGTCGTGCACGTCGCGCGGTTGACGTGCCCCAAGCTCGCGATCTCAACCTCACCCGCCTCAATCGCAAGTGGGCCACCGTGGCCATTCCGAAAGTCGGGATGGTCAAGGTCCGGTTGCACCGCAGCATGCCTGAACGGGTCACCGGTGCGCGGGTGGTGCGGGAGGCATTTGGCTGGATGCTGGTGGTGCGCGGTGAAAACCAGGTTGTGAAACCCCGCCAGCGCCGAGCGCAACGGGGCAGTGTCGGTATCGACCGCGGCGTGATCCACACTCTGGCACTGTCGGACGGGTCGTTCATCGACCAAGCCTCCACCCTCGCTTCGGGTGAGAAGAAACGTCTGTACCGTCTTGAACGTCGAGCCGCGCGGCAGCGGGCAGGGACACTCCGCGGCCGCACAGCAAGCCGCAGACTGTTGCGGACCTACGCCCAGATCGCGGGCCTGAAAGCCCGCCAGGCCCGACGCCGGTACGACTTCGCACACCAATCCACCGCTGCACTGGTCGCAACCGGGATGGCTACGCTGGTTCTGGAGGACCTGCGGGTGAAGGACATGACCCGCAGCGCTAAAGGCACCGTCGAGGCACCGGGGGTGAACGTCAAACAAAAGTCCGGGTTGAACCGGTCCATCCTCAATCAAGGATGGACCCAGATCCTGACACTGCTCACATACAAGGCCGATCAAGCAGGGGCACGGGTCATCCGGGTCCGGCCACACGGCACGTCGCAGACGTGCCACCGATGCGGGTCCACCGCAGAGGGGCAACGCGAAAACCAAGCGTTGTTCCGATGCGCAAACCCAGCATGCGGGTGGACCGGCAACGCTGACACCAACGCCGCGATCGTAATCAAACACCGGGGCCAGGAAGTGGCCTTGCAGGACGTGGAGCCCAACGCCACCAGGCAGGCCGTGAAACGTCAAAACCCGAAAACCGCCGCCTAACAACGGCGCCAGTAGGGAAACCGCCTCCTTCAAGACGGCGGAGGCTTCATTCCAGTCCCTAAACTCGCGGCATGGCAGCAGTCCTCACCGCGATCACCGAGCATGTGCACTTCGCCCAGACTGACCTGGTCAACTGGACGCTGGTGACCGACGGGGACCGGGTCATGCTGATCGACGCCGGGTTCCCGGGCCAGCGCCAGGACGTCATCGGCTCGGTGAACCAACTCGGCTACTCCATCGACGACATCGCCGCCGTACTGCTCACCCACGCTCACGTCGACCACTTCGGCACCGCGATCTGGCTCGCGAAAACCCATGGGATACCGGTGTTCTGCCACGAGACCGAACTCGGTCACGCCAAGCGTGAATATCTCGAGCAGGCTGCACCCGCCGATGTGGTGCGCAACATCTGGCAGCCCCGCTGGCTGAAGTGGGCGGCCACCATCACCGCCAAGGGCGGGATGAATCACGCCGGTATTCCCACTGCGCAGGGGCTGACCGCCGAGATCGCCGCCGGGCTACCCGGGGCGCCGGTAGCCGTGCCCACGCCGGGTCACACCGGCGGACACTGTTCGTTCATCGTCGGCGGCGCTCTGGTCAGCGGCGACGCCCTGGTGACGGGGCACCCGCTGTTGCGGCACACCGGCCCGACGCTGCTGCCTGCCCTGTTCAACCACGACGAGGACGGCTGTCTGCGCAGCCTCGAGACGCTCGGGGTGCTGGGTACCGACATCATGCTGCCCGGCCACGGCCCGTTGTGGCGCGGCCCGATCGCAGAGGCCGCCCGGCAGGCCGCCGGCCGCCGCGCCTAGTGCTGCAGGATGCGGTACCCGAGTAGGAAGAACCCGGTCAGGCACAGTCCGCAGGCCAGCACGATCGTCGGCATCAGGACCATCTGATCGAGTTCGTCGGGGTCGAACACCTCGTCGTCGTACACCGATCCGAACAGCACCCGGGCAAACTTGGTCCGGCGGAATGCGTGCATCCGTCGCCGCGATTCCGCCGATTCGGCCCGGCGGCCGATGAACACCCGGACCGCCACCCCGGATGCGAACACCATCACCGCTGCAACCAGCAGCAACGACCCCACGAACACCTGCACACTCGGCAAATGCACCCCCAGCGGTGACGACAACTCCGGTGGCCAGCCTAACCGGCGTGGTCAGCTCAACTGCTTCTCGAACGCAATCGGGAACACCGCCCCTTCCGCCTCGGCCGGCATCGGGGCGATCAGCCGGGTGTAGCCCGCGGAGTCGTAGAGCGCCTCGGCCTCCGGCTGCAGGTGACCCGTCGTCAGATAGACCCTCCGGTACCCGCGTGCGGCGATCTCGCCTTCGAGGTGGGCCAGGAGCACCCTGGCGTATCCCCGCTGCCGGTAACGACTGTCGGTCCAGATGCGTTTGAGTTCGGCGGTCTCGGTGTCGAATCGGGTGAATGCGCCACCGGTCACCGGCACGCCGTCGAGCACCCCGACGTACAGCCCGCCGCCGGGTGGCGCGAACTCGTCGGCGGACTTTCCACGCAGCCAGCCCAGCATCAGTTCGGGTGTGCCGCCGTAGCGCTCCGAGTACTCCACCGACAACTCCGCCAGCAACGGTTCGGCCAAGGGATCATCCAGGCCGACCGCGACGAACCGCACACCACTCACGGGGGCTGACTTAACCACCGATTGCATACCCACGGCTAATTCAACGCGCCCATTTAGCCGGAAGGAGAAATGCGAAATGAATTTTCCTCGGCAATAAAAGCATTTTCAACGCTGCCGTAAATCTTGCGTTGACCAGGCGCTAGGTGCATTCTCAATTTGTTTTTGATGTGCCACACATGGCGACCCGGGGAGGGGTTCAAAATGGGGATTAAATCAATTTCTGGCGTCACAAAAAAACTGCTCATCGCCGGACCGATGTTCGGCGCCACCATTCTCATACCTTTTGCCGGTATCGGCACCGCCACTGCGACGTCACCGGTTTCGTCCTACCCGGCCGATTCCACCTACCCGGCCGACCCGTCATGGCCTTCACCAGCGTCGTGGGGGTCCTACCCGGCGGAGCCGTCTTACCCGGGAGGGTCGTCGTACGGCGGCAGATGAATTGCCCGGCAACGGGCAATCACTTCCGGGCCAGGTAGTAGTAGTTCGACGGGTCCTGCTCGACTTCGGTGACGTCCACGTCGGTGAACCCGGCGTCGGCGAGCATCGACACCGCCAGCTGCCTGCCCCACATCGTGCCCAGCCCGGCGCCGCCCAGGCCGAGCGAGACCGACATGCAGTGCGTCAGGGACACGGCGTAGCGATAGGTACCCATCGGGGTGCCGATGTTGTCCTCCAGCCGACTCGAAGCCTTGATGTCGGCCATCACCAGCACGCCACCCGGCCGCAGCGCGCGATAGATGTTCTCCAGAACGCGGGCCGGCCGCGCCTGATCGTGAATCGCGTCGAATGCGGTGATGACGTCGTACGTCGCGGTCTGGTCCAGATCGGCCAGGTCCGCAGGCAGGAACGAGACATTGGTCAATCCGCGCTGCTCCGCCTCGGCGGCCCCGGTGGCGATCGCTTCCGGTGAGAAGTCGATACCGGTGAATCGGCTGGCCGGATAGGCCCGGGCCATCACGCCGATCGCGTATCCGCTGCCGCAACCGAAATCAGCGACGTCGATTCCGCTCTCGAGCCGTTGCGGAAGGCCGTCGACCAACGGCAGCACGGCACTGATCAGGGCCGCGTCGAACACCTCACCGCTGCGCTCTGCCATCACGGTGTGGAAACGCGGATAGTCGTCGTAGTGCAGACCGCCGCCCTCGCGGAAGCAGCCGAGGATCTTCTGCTCGACCTCGCACATCAGCGGGACGTACTGGGCCAGGCGGGCCAGATTGCCCAGGCCGGAGTCGCGCGTCAGCGCAGCGGCGCGGTGGGCGGGCAACCGGTATGTCGAGGACTCGGCGTCGTAGTCGACCACCCGGCCGGCGGCCATCCCGCCCAGCCACTCTCGGACGTAGCGTTCGTCGAGGCCGGCCGCGGCGGCGATCTCGGCGCTCGTTGCCGGCGATAGCTGCGCCATGGTGTCGAACAGTCCGGTTTGGTGGCCGATACTCAGCAGGAGGGTCAACCCTGCGCTGTCGATCGCCGAGGTGATCCGTTCGAAGAAATCCTCTGCGGTTTCGCTAATTGCCTGCTGATCGGTGCCATTTGCCATCACGCCCGCCCAGGCTACCTGCCTGCCTTGAGCACGTTTGCCGCTGCTGCATCAAGGTTGTCGGACGGGCGGCGACCCTGACAACAGCACCTGTCCGTCACCACACTCAGTCAATACGGAGGTGGGTCAGCCTTATCAGCCCCAGAAGTATGAGCTTCAATTGGCGCCCATACGGTCGATCACCAGCCGGTAAGATTTGCTGCGAGGATATTGCCAGAGGGGGGCACAATGCCTAAGCCAAACGAGCCGTTGAAAGTCGATCCCACCGAGTTGCATCTGACGGCGGACCACATAGATGGACACTCGGCTGAATTCCTCGACGGTCACCAGGCGACGCATTGGCAGGCTAGTCAGGCACGTTTGGGGTCTGGCCTTGCCGGCAGTGCGTTGCCGGCGATGCTTGCGGAGTGGGAGGCCGACGGTATCCGTTTTGGCCGCCACTTCACGAGGCACGCCGAAGGGCACCGCGAGGCAGCGACTCGATATGTAGGGACCGACACAGACAAGGCCGAGGGAATCAGCGACGCCGGCATTGATCTGTGAGCTGTGAGCATGTCATTGCCGCTAAACGAACTGAAGGACTGGCATAGCGAAATCGGTGACCTAGCGAAAGCTACACGCGAGGCCGTCGGTAACCACTCGAAGGCGGCTGAGTTCTACCGCTCACTGACCACTGCCTCAAGGTGGGAAGGCGAGGGAGGTGACGCGGCCAAGTCCGCGATGGGAGCAACCGCCCAAAACCACGAAGCCACAGCGGAGAATCTGCGCAGTGCAGCGGGGGGCATGGAGGACGCCACACAGGACGCCGAGGACATTTCGAAGAAGGTCAAGGCCATCCTCGACTATGCCGCCGAACAGCCTGCGGTCGAGATCAACGAGTCCACGAACCAGGTAATCCCTCCGGACACCAGCCATCTGACCGAGGAAGCCGCCGAGAAAGTCGCGTCGAAGGTTGCGGGCTTAGAGTCAGATATCGCGGCCGTCCTGGCAGATGCCGATTTGGTGGACGCCGACTTGGCGCGAGAGATCGCCACGGCCACAGGAACAACGCCGCCCGACGTAAATGATGGTGCTCCCAATGCCGCCGGAAGGCCCGATGACCCTGCCGCAACCGCCCAGCAGTATGACCAGTCCGGGCAGCGCGCAAAGGACCAGGCCCTCGTCGACAAAGCCAAAGCCGAGGGCAGGACCTCTTCTTCGACCAGCTTCGAGGGCCAGCCGGGCCATATGAGCCGAGAGGAGGCCGAGGCGGTGGCCCGTCTGCGCGACTATGAAACCATCTCCAACCCCACCAGCCACGCTGCTATCCATGGTGGCGAAAAGGCACGCCGCTTGGCAGCTGAACGACTCGATGACCACCGCATGTCGCAGTTCACCGGCCCCCTGGCGAAGGACACCGTTGTCGGCGGTGACGCCCGCACCCGCGCGCACGCCAGGCTCGAAATGCAACGCGCCTTCGAGAATGGCCAAGTGGCCGCGCATCCAGGGAGCATGACACCGGACGACGCAACCCGGCTAATGGACCGATTGGAAGTCGAGGGCCGCGCGCGTTTGCTGACTCAATTCACGAACGACCTGGAACATTTCGGGGTATCGCAGGACGGGGCCAAGGCTGCGGTTGAAGAGGTCAAGAACGGGAAGTCTCCCGATCAAGTCATCAAAGAAGCCACCGGAGGCCTTGCGACCCAGGCCAGCAATTTGGGCGAGGGCGCCAAAGCCCACGGTAACGCTATGCCGAGCGGCGAACACTGGGGCAAAGCCCCCGTGTGGTCACACGCCGATGTTGAAGCACTGAAAGGCTTCGGCTCGAAATTGGGCGCGGTCGGCACTGGCGCAGACGCTGTAATCACTGCAATCGATATTCTGCAGGGCGCACCTCTAGGCACAGAAGCCGCAGAATTCGGCGGGCGAACCGCCGGAACGATGCTCGGCGGGTGGGCAGCCGGCGCGGCTTGGGGAACACTCGTCGGACCCGAGGGCACACTCGTCGTTGGGTTCCTTGGCGCGCTTGCGGGCGGTATCGGAGGAGAAAAAGCTGTGGACTGGATGATGGGTAAATAATCGCGTGTCAAATGTATGTATTGCAATCCTTATCACCGCCGTAGCGGTAGCGCTGATCCAACAGTTCTTCGACCACAGTCGCAGTTCTCAGCGCCGTATTTACTGGGGTAGCACCTGCTTAGGAGCTATCGCCGCGCTCCTCGCTCCCTACCCTGACTGGAAAAAAGGAGTCGGGGTTGCCTTGTTTCTCTTTGCCGCGATGGCGGCAGCTGCGTACGGCTACACCCCCTATATCAAGATCCGCGGCAAGATCTACGCACTCAATGCGGTCGACAGCCAGCCCGATCCAGAAGACAAACCCACCGAAACTGCCTTAGACACAAATGATCACGGCGGGACCGATCCGACACCCGACTCTTACAGCGGCCTTCTAACAGCGCGAAAGATGTGGTGGGCACTCACAGCGCTCATGCTCATCGCCGCAATCAACGTCCGGATCTTCATCGAAAGTGGAGGCAAAGACTGGGCGGCGAGCGCAGCAGTGGTGGTGTTGATGATTTTCTTCGCGGTCGTCCTTGGACTCGGTGACGCCAGTTGGGGTTATGGAATCGCCCGTGGTCAAAAAATACAGTTCGCAATCGTAACAATCATTACAGCTGGCACATTTGCAATCATTTACCTCGCCGCGTATTGGATCGGTAAGCGTAAACCAGTGCGGCGTAAGCAATCCATGGAGTACCGAGCGCACCCTCGGCACCAGCGAGGACCGGCGGACTGACCAACGCGTCACCCCCTTCCGCGCCAAACTTGACACGTGTAAAGTTCGCCGCCATGGACAACATCAGGGGCAAGACCATCGCGATCACCGGCGCCGCGCGCGGCATCGGTTACGCCACCGCCAAGGCCCTGCTGGCCAAGGGCGCCCGCGTCGTCATCGGCGACCGTGACATCGCGCTCCAGGAGTCGGCCGTCGTCGAGCTGACCAAGCTCGGCCCGGTGTCGGGCTACCCGCTCGACGTCACCGACCGCGAATCGTTCGCGACGTTCCTGGACAAGGCCCGCACCGACGGCGGCGGGCACATCGACGTGCTGATCAACAACGCCGGCGTCATGCCGATCGGCGCATTCCTGGAACAGTCCGAACAGTCGATCCGGTCCTCCCTGGAGGTCAACGTCTACGGCGTACTCACCGGCTGCCAGTTGGCACTGCCGGAGATGGTGAAGCGCCGCAGCGGCCACGTCATCAACATCGCGTCACTGTCCGGCCTGATCCCGCTGCCCGGCCAGGTGGTCTACGTCGGCGCCAAATACGCCGTCGTCGGACTGACCACCGCGCTCGCCGATGAGATGGCCCCGCACGGGGTCGACGTGTCGGTGGTCATGCCGCCGTTCACCAACACCGACCTGATCTCGGGCACCAAGTCCAGCGGGGCGCTCAAGCCCGTCGAGCCCGAGGACATCGCCGCCGCCATCGTCAAGACACTCAACAAGCCCAAGACGCACGTGTCGGTGCCGCCGCCGCTGCGCTTCACCGCCCAAGCCGCCCAGATGCTGCCGCCCAAGGGCCGTCGCTGGATGAACAGGAAGCTGGGCCTGGACAGCGTGTTCCTGCAGTTCGACGCGGCCAAGCGCAAGAGCTACGAGGACCGGGCCCAGTCGGCCCAGGGTGTCATCGAGAGCTAGTCGACTGCGAACGTCGGCAGCTCGGCGCCGTGGCGGTAGCCCTCGATCACGTCGAGGGCACCGCCGAGCAATTCCTCATGAGTGAACTCGTAGCGCTCGACGCTGCCGACGAACACCACCCGCACGATCTCGCCGTCCTCGGCCGCATCCAGCCACAGTGAGGTCACCGGGACTCCGTCCGACACCGGAGCGCCGGACGGCTCGTAGAACCACACCGCGTAGTCGTCATTGGATTCGTCTTCGTCAAACGTCCAGCCGCGCGCGGTGATTCGCTCGTCGAACTCGGCCAGATCGGCGACGACCGCATCCGGGATGTCGGCCAGCTGATCGACTGCTTCCTGAGATATCCGATGCGTGTCACGGGTGGCCTGCCGCTTGCGGCGGCGGGCCTTCTTGGCGGCACTCTCCTTGGACACGCCCCACCCCCGACTAACTCAGCGCCTGGTCCAGGTCGGTGATCAGATCCTCGGTTCCCTCGAGGCCGATCGAGATGCGCACGACGCCGTCACCCAGTCCGATCGCGGCGCGTCCCTCCGGACCCATGGCCCGATGCGTCGTGGTGGCCGGATGGGTGATCAGCGTCTTCGCATCGCCCAGGTTGTTGGAGATGTCGATGAGGCGCAGCTTGTCGAGCACCTCGAACGCGCGCGCCTTTCCATCGGCGGCGTCCAGCTCGAAGGTGATGACCGTGCCGCCGCCACTCATCTGGCGCTGGGCCAACTCGTACTGCGGATGCGACTTCAGGAACGGGTATTTCACCCAGCTCACCGAAGAGTGGCCTTCCAGGAACTCGGCGATCTTCTGCGCCGAGCGATTCGCATAGTCCACCCGGACATTAAGCGTCTCAAGGCCTTTCAGCAGCGTCCAGGCATTGAACGCGCTGATCGCCGGGCCGGTGTGGCGCATGAGCTTCTGCACCGGGCCGTCGATGTACTCCTTGTCGCCCAGGATCGCCCCGCCGAGCACGCGACCCTGCCCGTCGATGTGCTTGGTGCCCGAATACACCACCACATCCGCACCCAGCGGCATACCCTGCTGCAGCAGCGGCGTGGCAAAGACGTTGTCCAGCACTACCTTTGCACCGGCGGCGTGGGCCAGCTCGGACACCGCGGCGATATCCACCAGGGACTGCATCGGGTTGGACGGCGTCTCGAAGAACACCGCCGTCGTCGGCACGGACAGTGCCTCTTCCCACTGCGCCAGGTCGTCGCCGTCGACGAACACCGTCTCCACACCCCAGCGCGGCAGGATCTCGCTACACACCACGAAACACGAGCCGAACAGGCTGCGGGCGGCCACCAGGCGGTCACCGGCCCCCAGCAGCGCAGCCAGCGAGGTGAACACCGCCGCCATGCCGGTGGCGGTGGCGAAACAGGCCGGCGCACCCTCGATGAGGCGCAGCCGCTCCTCGAACATCGAGATGGTCGGGTTGCCGTAGCGGGAGTAGACGAAGCGGTCGATCTCGCCGGTGAACGCCTTCTCCGCGGCCGACGCCGACTCGTAGACGTACCCCGAGGTCAGGTACATCGCCTCGGCGGTTTCCTCGAACTCCGAGCGCAGGATGCCGCCGCGCACACCGATGGTGGCCTGGCTGACGCCCTCGGGCAGGGCAGCCGGGATCCGGACAGATGGGATGTCGGTCATGTTCTTCTCGACTCTGCGGCTCAACTTTGTTTCCAAGGCAAACCGACGGCCTTCCAGCCGGTCGCGCCCCGGTGACGGTTCTCGTCGAGGTTGCCCTCGAATCCGTCGAGGATGTTGTAGGACGGCGTGATGCCGACCGCAGTGGCGGCCTCGGCAGCGCCGATCGAACGGTTGCCGGAGCGACACAGGAAGACCACCGGACGCTCACCCGGCGTCACACCGGATGTCTGAAGATCGTCGACGAACGCATCGTTATGACTGCCGTCGGTCCGGTTCCACTCCACGTAGATCACGTCACGCCCGAGGCTGGTCAGATCCGGCGCGCCGACGAAGCGCCATTCGGCTTCGGTACGACAGTCCACCAGCACGGCCTCGGGATTCTCGCTCAGAAGCTTCCAGGTCTCCTCAGGCGTGATGTCCCCTGCATAGCTCACGGGCGTGAGTCTCCCATACCCGAACAGACGCGCCATTGGCCGTCCTCGAGCACAAAGGCCGTCTCGGTGTTCACCTTGGTGTCCGGTGCGTTGTCGAAGTGGTACACCACCGTCGCGGTGGCCTGATCACCCTCGACCTGCACAGCGGTGACGTCATCGACGTACCTGGCGCCCTGCTTGCCCACCGAATCACGCTGCCGGGCAATAAAATCTGCCTCGGTTCCGCGTTGCGCGGTGCAAGTGAAATCGGAGAATTCGCCGAAGTTTTCCCGCTGCAGCGCGTCGTTCTGGCCGACCGCCGCAAGGCTGACCTTCTGCTCCTCGCTCCGCCCGTCGTTGCCGAAGACGTTGAGCAGAATGACAATGATCACCACGACGACAATGACGGCCAGCGCGCCCAGGAAGGGCGCCATCGTGGGCCGATCCGCTGCGTCGTCAGCCTCGCCGGTTTCGTCAGTCATCCCGGCCTACCACAGCTTGCGCAGCGCAGAGCCGACCCGGCGGGCACGGTCACGGGCGATGATCACGTCGGGCGCGGTCGCGAGGGCGACCCCCAGGCGCCGCGGGGCCTCCGATTCACCCGGACGACCGAACAACCGCACATCGCTTTCCGACGTGGCCAACGCTTCGGACAACACCGCGCTGATGTCGGCCGACGGCTCGCCGGCATCGGCCCCGCCGTAGCTGACCTCGGCGGCCGCCGGGGAGATCATGATGGTGTCCACCGCCAGGCCCAGAATCGCCCTGGCGTGCAGCTCGAACTCCGACAACCGCTGCGACCGCAGCGTCACCAGCCCGCTGTCGTGCGGCCGGATCCGGACGTCGGAGAAATACACGTCGTCGCCCTGGACCAGCAGCTCGACCCCGAATACCCCGCGTCCGCCCAATGCGTTGACGATCCGCGCCGAGATCGACTTCGCGGCGTCCAGCGCAGCGGGCGACAGTGGCTGAGGCTGCCACGCCTCCAGCACGTCCGTACCGACCTGGCGGTGCCCGATCGGCTCGCAGAACTGCACGCCCGGACCCGACGGCCCAGCCGTCCGCACCGTCAACATCGTGATCTCGTATTCGACCTCGACCACCGACTCGGCCAGCACCCGGTTCTGGGCGATGTGGCCGGCGGTGGTCGCCCGCTGCCAGGCCGGTTCGACGTCGTCGGATCGCAGCAGCACCGACTCACCGTCGCGCTGCGCACCCATCACCGGCTTGACCACCAACGGGAAGCCGGCATGCTCGGCCACCGCGGTCAGCTCCTCGACCGACCCGGCGAACCAGAACGGCACCGTGGGCAGGCCCAACTCGTCCGACGCGAGCCGGCGCAGGCCTTCGCGGTCCTGACTGAGCCGGATGGCGCGCGGCGTCGGCAGAACCTCGATGCCGCCCCGCTCGGCCACCGCCACCAGGGCGTCGGCGGCGATGACGCCGGACTCGGCCACCACGTAACGCGGCTTCTCCCGCTCGATCAGCGCGGCGAGTTCCTCGGCGTCGTTCATCTTGATCACCGCCGAGCGGTCCGCGACGCCGTGCGCGGGTGCGTAGTACCGGTCCGCGGCCACCACGACACCGCCCAGCCGCTGGAATGCCAACGCAAGCTCCCGGCTCAGCTCACCCGAACCCAGCAGCAACACCGTCGCCGCGGGGTCGGTGGGCCTGTCGGTGCCCTGTTCATCGGTCTGCGCGTCCTCAATCGATTCACTCATCGCACACACCAGCCTGCCAGATCGTCACCCGACCCGATGGTCGATATAGCACCAACGCCAACTCTCACCAGGTTCGGCCGAACGCATCACCGGATGACCGCTTTGCTGAAAGTGCCTGGTGGCATGCTGATGCGGGCTCGAGTCACAGCAACCGACGTGACCACACGTCAGGCACATCCGTAGATGCGCCCAGTTGCTCTCGCCGTCTTCCTCACATTCCTGGCATCGTCCGGGGGTCACCGGAATCGGCTCGGCGACCTCGGTGTTCAGATGCTCACAGGTGCGAGGCGCCGGATTCTGCTCACGCCGACGTGATCTCCTCAACATGTTGATCAAGGATAGGCACGGCACACGAAGGAGGAACGACAACGTGGGTCCCTCACTCCTGGCGGCCCTGGTCGCCGCAATTCTGCTGGCCGCCGTGGCCCGCCGGTTCGACGTCTCGGCGCCGTTGGCGCTGGTGGTGGCCGGTCTGGCCGCCAGCGCGCTGCCCGGCTTCGACGATGTCCATCTGGATCCCGAGCTGGTGCTCTTCGTGATCCTGCCGCCGCTGTTGTGGTCGGCGGGCCTGGAGAGCAGCTACGTGGCCCTTCGCCGCAACATCCGCCCGATCGGGTTGCTGGCGGTCGGGTTGCCGCTGGCCACCACGTTCGCCGTCGGCATCGTCGCGTTCCACACCGTGCCCGAACTCACCGTTGCCGCGGCCCTGACCCTGGGCGCGATCGTGGCCCCACCCGACGCCGTGTCGGCCACCGCCGTCGGCCGCAGGCTCGGACTGCCCCGACGCACCATGACGCTGCTGGGTGGGGAGAGCCTGCTGAACGACGCCACCGCGCTGACCGCCTACAAGGTGGCACTGGGGGCTGCCATCGGCACCGCCGCCAGCTGGGGCAGCGGGCTGGGCACGTTCGCCCTGGCCGCGGTCGGTGGTGTGGTGGTGGGCTGGGTGGTCGGCCTGGTGGTGCACTTCATCCGCACCCGGCTCGACGACCCGCTGATCGAAAGTGCGATCGGCCTGGTCGCGCCGTTCTTCATCTACCTGCTGGCCGAGGAGGTCCACGGCTCGGGCGTGATCGCCGTGGTGGTGGCGGCGCTGCTGCTGGGCCAGCGCGCCACGCAGGCCGGCTACGCCACGCGACTGCAGGACAATGCGGTGTGGAAGGCCGTGCAGCTGATCCTGGAATCGTTCGCCTTCCTGCTGATCGGGCTGCAACTGCCCAAGGTGATCGGCGAGCTGGCCGGAATCTCGGCCGCCACCCTGGCGATCTCTTCGGCGGCCGTGCTCACCACCGTGATCGGGGTGCGGATGGTGTGGGTCTATGTCTCGATGTATCTGCCCCGATTGCTGTCCAAGCGGATCCGCGACCACGAACCCGAACCGTCCCGGGCGCAGGTGTTCATCGTCGCGTGGGCGGGTATGCGTGGGGTCGTGTCGTTGGCCGCCGCGTTCGCCGTACCCGCCACCACCCTGGCCGGCGATCCCTTCCCCGGCCGCCCGCAGTTGGTGTTCCTCACCTTTGTGGTCGTGGTCGGCACGCTGTTGCTGCACGGTTTGACGCTGCCCTGGTTCATCCGGGTGCTCGGGGCGCAGGGCGACGAGGCCCACAGTGACGCCGTCGCCACGGCTGCGGCGCAGGACAAAGCGGCCCGGGCCGCCGCCGAGCGGCTCGACACCCTGATGTCCGAACAGTCAGCCACCGATGTGCCCGAACGCGCCGGCGACGTACTGCGGGCGTGGAACACCCGCCGCCGCAACGCCGCCTGGGAGCGTTTGGGCCGCGACGACGCCGACATCGGTGAGAGCCCGACCTCGGCGTTCCGCCGGCTACGCCTGGAAATGCTTGCCGCCGAACGGGACACGTTCATCGCCGAGCGTGATGCGGGACATATCGACGACGAGGTTCTGCGTACTGTGCTGCATGGGCTCGACTTGGAAGAGGCGACACTGAATCGTGATTAAGCGTCTGGCATGGCTCGCGGTATTGGTCGTGATCGTCTCCGGCGCGCTGCTGGGCCTGCTCAGCGGCAGCGACGCCGCGTCGCAGTCACCGGTCGCCGTTCCATCCGATGCCGAGTCGGCGCGGGCCGACGCACTGCGGGCCGATTTTCCCGGCGGAGACCAAATTCCGGCGATCCTGGTGGTGACCCGCACCGACGGCGGTGAACTCACCATGGACGACATCGACGCCACCGCCGACGCCCGGAACCGAATGACCGATGCGTCCGGCCCGCCTGTGGTGGTCGCCGACGACAGTAAGGCCGCCGTAGCCACCGTGCCGCTGAAGGCCGACCTGTCCGGCTTCGCGCTGAACGACGCCGTCAAGGATCTGCGCACCACCGCCACCAACGGCCTGCCGGGCGACCTGCGGGCACAGGTCACCGGCGGCCCCGCGTTCGGTGCCGACATCGCCAATTCGTTTGCCGGAGCGAACATCACGCTGCTCGCGGTGACGGCGGCGGTGGTGGCTCTGCTGCTCATCATCACCTACCGCTCGCCGGTGCTGTGGCTGGTGCCTCTGCTGGTCATCGCCTTCGCCGACCGCGTCGGCGCCGTCGTCGGCACCGCAGTGGCCTCCGGACTCGGGCTGAGCCCGGACGGTTCCACCTCGGGCATCACCAGCGTGCTGGTGTTCGGCGCAGGCACCAACTATGCGCTGCTGTTGATTTCGCGGTATCGCGAGGAACTGGGGCGTTACGAGCAGCATCGCGAAGCCCTGGTGACAGCAGTGCGCGCCGCCGCCCCAGCGATCGTGGCCAGCAACGCCACCGTGGTGCTGGCCCTGCTGACCCTGCTGTTCGCCTCCGCACCCAGCAACCGGAGCCTCGGCGTGCAGGCCGCATCGGGTCTGGTCGTTGCCGCGATCTTCGTGCTGATCGTGTTGCCGCCGCTGCTCGCGTTGTGCGGCAAGCGACTGTTCTGGCCGTTCATTCCCCAGGTCGGCGCAACGCCGCTGACCGAAAGCGGTGTCTGGCACCGGATTGCCGACTCGGTGGCCCGCAAACCCACCCGTGTCGCAGTAGCCTCGCTGGCCGGCCTGGCCCTGCTGAGCACCGCCCTGCTGGCCACGCCGATCGGGCTGACCCAGACCGAGCAGTTCCGGGTGCAGGCCGAATCGGTGACCGGCTACCAGACCCTGGCCGCGCACTTCCCGAGCGGCCTGACCGACCCCACCCGCGTCATCGCCTCCACCGCCGAGGCCGACGCCGTGCGACGCGCCATCACCGACACCCCCGGCGTCGTCTCCGCCACGCCCGTCGGCCAGTCTCCGACCGGACTGAGCCAATGGTCGGTGATACTCAAGGCCGAACCCGCCTCCGACGAGGCCTTCGAAACCATTGACGCCCTACGCAATTCGGTGCACACCGCCGATCCCGCCGCGCTCGTGGGCGGGTCCGATGCCCAGGCCAGGGATACCGCCGCGGCAGCCCAGCGTGACCGGCTCGTGGTGATCCCGGCGATCCTGGCGGTGGTGCTGGCAGTGCTCTACCTGCTGTTGAGATCGGCCTTCGCACCGCTGGTCCTGGTCGGAGTCACCGTGCTCAGCGCGTTGGCCGCGCTCGGGCTGGGCGGCTGGGCCAGTGTCCACGTGTTCGGCTTTCCGGCCCTGGACAACAGCACCCCGCTGTTCGCGTTCCTGTTCCTGGTGGCCCTCGGCGTGGACTACACGATCTTCCTGGTGACCCGGGCCCGCGAGGAGACACCCGAGTACGGAACCCGCCTGGGCATCGTGCGGGCCGTGTCGGCCACCGGAGCGGTGATCACCAGTGCCGGTGTGGTGCTGGCAGCGGTGTTCTGCGTGTTGGGCGTATTGCCGCTGATCGTGTTGACCCAACTGGGCATCATCGTCGGGCTCGGCATCCTGCTGGACACCTTCGTGGTCCGCACCGTGATCATCCCGGCCCTGTTCACGTTGATCGGGCCCCGCATCTGGTGGCCCGGATTGCACGCTTCGCGCTAACTTGGCAGGTGTGCAGGAGCTGCGACTACCGACGAAACTCGGCCGTCTCCGCGTCCAGGTCCGCGGCGACGGCGATGCCATCTTGTTCTGGCCGAGCCTGCTGATGACCGGCGACATGTGGGCCGGGCAGGCGCAGGAGTTCGATCCCGATCACCGGGTCATCCTCGTCGACCCACCCGGCCACGGCGGTAGCGAAAAGCTGACCGCCCCATTCAGTTTCACCGACTGCGCCGATACCGTCGCCGACATCCTCGACGGCGTCGGCGTCGAGCGCACGCACTTCGTCGGCAACTCGTGGGGCGGAATGATCGGTGGGACGTTCGCGGCGTTACATCCGGATCGTATCGGCCGTGCCGTGTTGATGAACTGCACGGCGTCGGCGGCCGGTCCGCGGCAGAAGCTCGAATACGGCTTGCTGTTGCAGATGGCCAGACTGCTCGGCGGGATCCGCGGCCCACTCACCCGATCGGTGCTCTCGGCGTTCCTGGGCCCGACCACGTTTCGCACGCGTCCCGAGGTGGTCGCCTTCGTGCGGGATGCGGCACACCGCGTCGACGTTGATTCCGCCGCATGGGCAGTGAAGAGCGTGGTGCCGCGCCGTCCGGACCAGCGGGCGTTGCTCTCCCGTGTGAAGGCGGCGGTGCTCGTGGTCGCCGGAGCCGAAGATGCGACCTTCCCGTTGCGGGAGACCATCGCGATGGCCGACGCCATTCCGGGGGCCGACGTGACGGTGCTCGACGGCGTCGCGCACCTGGCCGCGCTGGAGAATCCCCGCCTCGTCAACACGTTGATCAGGGATTTCCTGGCACGCGGGTAGCGTCGTGGCATGACTGGGCCGACAACGCTGCCGCCATTGCACATGCGGCGCAATGCCTTCGACCCGACGCCCGACCTGCGCGAGATCCGTGAGACCGACGGGGTACGCAAGGTCATCAGTGCGCTCGGCAATCCCGTTTACCTGATCACCCGCCACGAGGACGTCAAGGCGGTACTCGGTGATCACGAACGGTTCTCCAACAGCAGACCACCCGGTTTCACCCTGCCCGGAGCGCCCGAGATGTCCGAGGAGGAGCTCGCGAGCGCCCGGGCCGGGAACCTGCTGGGGCTCGACCCGCCCGAACACCAGCGGCTGCGCCGCATGCTCACCGCAGAGTTCACCATCCGCCGGATGAAACGTCTGGAACCGCGGATCGCCGAGATCGTCGACTCCCGGCTCGATGCGATGGCAGCGGCCGGCCCGCCCTCGGATCTGGTGGCCAACTTTGCGCTTCCCATCCCCTCCCTGGTGATCTGCGAACTGCTCGGCGTGCCCTACGAGGATCGCGACGACTTCCAGCAACGCTCGGCCCACCAGCTCGACCTGTCGCTGCCCATCGCGGAACGTCTTGCGCTGCAACAGCAGAGCCGTGACTACATGCGCGGCCTGGTCAAGCGGGCCCGCCAGGATCCGGGCGAGGACATCCTCGGCATGCTCGTGCGAGACCACGGCGGCGAACTGTCCGACGACGAACTCGTCGGTATCGCCGGACTTCTGCTGCTCGCCGGGCATGAAACCACGTCGAACATGCTGGGCCTCGGCATCCTGGCATTGTTGCGCCACCCCGACCAGTTGGCCGCAGTCCGCGACGATCCGGATGCCGTCGGCCCCGCCCTCGAGGAACTGCTGCGCTGGTTGTCCATCGTGCAGAACGCCATCCCCCGCTTCACCACCACCGAGGTCGACGTTGCCGGCGTACGGATTCCCGCGGGCGAGTTGGTCTTTGCCTCACTACCTGCGGGCAATCGGGACCCCGACTTCATCGACACCCCCGACACGCTCGACATCACCCGCGGCGCGCCCGGCCACCTGGCCTTCGGCCACGGTGTGCACCACTGCCTCGGCGCCCCGCTGGCCCGGATGGAGATGCGGATCGCCTTCCCGGCCCTCCTGCAACGGTTCCCGGACCTCGCGCTGGCCGAACCGTTCGAGGACGTCGCCTACCGGTCTTTCCACTTCATCTACGGGCTGAAATCGTTGGCGGTAACGTGGTGAGCGCCATGAAAGTAGAAGCTGATCAGGACGCCTGCATCGCATCGGGCAACTGCGTGATGGTCTCCGACGTCCTCTTCGATCAGGACGACGACGGAGTCGTGGAAGTCCTCGTCGACGAGGTGCCGGACGATGAGATCGCGCATGCCCGCGAGGCCGTCAAGCTGTGCCCCGCATCAGCATTGAAGCTCACCATCTAGAAGGGTGGGGGTGGTCCGTATTGTTCGGCGAGCCAGGCTTGGTAGTCGCGTTCGTATGCGAGGTCGTTGTTGAGTTCGGCGCGTAGGCGTCGTTCTTCGGCGATGCGTTCTTGATGGTCTTGTTCGCGGGTTCGTGTGCGTTTGGGCATCATTGCGCCCCGGTTGGGGTGCGGGGCTTGGGGTTCGGGCAGGTTCAGTTCCCCGGCGGGTTGGGCCAGGGTCGGGAACATCCCCGCGCCGTGGGGTTCGGTGGTGTAGGTGTGCCCGGTCGGTGATCTGAATTCGACTGTGCCGTCGGGGAATTGACGGTCGGTCCAGCCGGGGCAGAACGTTTTGACCAAATGGTGTGCCCGGCAGAATAGTTTGGTGTTCGACGGATGTGTCGGGCCTGCCGGCCAGGGTGCTGTGTGGTCGATGTCGCAGCGTTCGACCGGGGCGTCACAGCCCGGGAACCGGCAGGTCAGGTCCCGCCATCGGATGAACTCTGAGAGCGCCACCGACGGGCGGTACCCCGGCTCAGCGGTATCGGGTTCGGCGGGTTGGGCGGGCATCGCCACCGGCTTGAGTGTGGCGTTGGAGGCCAGGTCGCGCACCGATTCGGCGGGCAGGATTCCGTACCCGGGTAGATACCCCGGCGCATCGGAGGTGCCGTCGAGGGTGGCCTGCTCGGCCAGCACATGGACCATTGCAGCGTTGGCCGCGGCCCGTTTCTGGGTGGCCGGGCAATCGTCGCGACCGCACCGACACGGCAGCTGTGATTCCAGCCGGGCCAACGGTCCCACCGCATCGGCACGACGCTGCTCATGGGTGCGGGGATCGTGTTCACACACTGTGTTGGCCACGGCGTCCAGGCGTTGATTGAGCGCGGCCCCGTCTTCGGCATGCACGTTGGCCCACAGCGAAGTCATGCCCGGGCTGCTCGGTTCGACCTGAACGAACCGCTCATCGTTCACATCCGGGGGAACCCGCACCCCGTTGGGATCCAGTTTGGCGATCCACTGATCCACCCGATCCCGCAACTGCCGTTCAGACAGCCGCATCCACCGATACGCCCGCCCGGCCAGTTCCGCATCCAGTCCGGCCCACACCCCGGCGTCCACGATGCCGGTGCGGGCGATGATCACACACACCACCCGATAGTCGATATCCCCGACCGCGAACCGGGCCGCCACCATCGGCAGTTTGTCCCGCAACACCCGGGCGCGATGGATCTGGGTGCCGGCCCGACCCCGACTGATCCGCATCGCCGCCGAAATCTCGGCGGCCACCGCCTCGAACGGATCGGTGGTCCAAAAGATCGACTCGGCCAACTCGCGTTCCCGCAGAGAATCCAACGCCCCGATCGCCGAAAGCCGCCCCGCGATCGCCACCGACTCCGCCCGCGCCCCAGCACTGACCGCGTCGATCAGCGCCACATCGGAATCAGACGACTCGAACATACGTTCGAGTATGCCATGCTGGGCCGACACGGGTGCCGGTTCGATCAGATGGATCGCGGGCACCATCGGCGGCGGAGGTCACCTCGAGTCAGCCCACCTCCGCTATCCCGGATGGTGCCGCTCGTGCTCGCCCGGCATCTCGATCACTCCGGCCCGGATCAGGATCAGGAGGCTGACCACCAGGACCCAGATCGGGAATGCCAGCACGATCCACATGCTCACATCGCCTGCGACCAACAGAGCCGCCGCGACAACGTACGTGGTTAAAACCAGCGGGCGCGGCATCAGCCCCGTCTTCAACCAGATCGTGGCCAGCGAGATCATGAACACCGCGGCCATGCGGACCCCGTAGGTCTTGCTGAGCGCCATCAACAACATCTGGCCGAACGCGGCAACCTCGGAATGCACGGCGGGGTCGACCATCCCGGCCTTGCTGGCAATCAAGGCGGCACCGACCGCCGAGGACACGAACATCATGGCCAGGAACAGGATCCCGCTACCGAGGAACACCGACGCGAAAAACCTGTCCTCGTAACGCCCGAAGCCGTCGCGCACCACGCCGATGAACCACAGGAACGCGATACCCGCGAACGGCATCAGGACAGACGCGACCCGCAGTCGGGTACTCGCCCCGTCGATCCACTGCGAACCCGGCTCGGCACCTTCGGGCAGCGCGGTGCGGATCAGGATCAGCGAGGCCCCGAACAGCAGCGCGAACAACACTCCCGCGATCGCCGCGGCGCGCGGCGTCGACAAACGATGCAACGGTCGTTGATCCACCGCGTCATCGTGACACGGATCAGGGCTGGCCCGGCAGCAATCTGAGCATCAGGCCGTTGGCCTCGGCGAGCAGATTCTCGTCGGGGTCACGAAGTTCGGCGTTCACAAATGCCTTGCGCCCCTCCGACTCACGCACCCAACCGCGGGCGGTCAGCACCGTGTCGATCGGCGTCACCTTGCGGTAGTCCACATGCAGGAAAGCCGTCCGGCTGATCGGCCGGCCCGCCGCGTGGATCACCATGCCGAACACCGAGTCGAACAGCAGCGGCAGCACACCGCCGTGCACCGCGTAGTTGCCGCCGACGTGGAATCGGCTGAACTCGACCTTCAATTCGACGCCCTCGGGCTCGAACTTCGACATCGTGAACGGCGGCATCAGCAGACTGCCCACACCAGGCAGGGACGGGACCCGGTTGGCCGGCCCGACACCCTCGTCGGCCTCGTACGGACCGAGCAGCTTGACGAGCTCTTCAACCCGATCAGCCGCGTCGTTCCAGGTGTCGCTGTCCGGGTTGGCCGACACGGCCAGGTCCTGTGCCCGGCGCATCGCGGTCAGAAAGCGCGCGAAACCCGGTCCGGGATCAGCCGGTTCGAAAACCGGGAATCCGCCGTGCTGTTCGAAAACCGATGGACGCTCGTCGGTCACTTGGGCGCCAGAATGTCACGCCGCACGATCGTCTGATCACGACCCGGACCGACGCCGATGCACGAAACATGTGCGCCGGCAAGCTCTTCCAGGCGCAGCACGTAGTCCTGGGCCTTCGCCGGCAGATCGGAGAACTCGCGGGCGGTGGAGATGTCCTCCCACCAACCGGGCAGCTCCTCATAGATCGGCTCGGCGCGGTGAATTTCGGACTGCGTCATGGGCATCTCGTTGGTGCGCTTGCCGTCGACCTTGTAACCGACACACACCGGCACGGTCTCCAGGCTGGACAGCACGTCGAGCTTGGTCAGGAAGTAGTCGGTGATGCCGTTGACCCGGGTGGCGTACCGCGCGATCACGGCATCGAACCAGCCGCAGCGCCGGGCTCGGCCGGTGGTCACCCCGACCTCGCCGCCGGTCTTGGCCAGGTACGCACCGTGCTCGTCGAACAGCTCGGTCGGGAACGGACCCGACCCGACGCGGGTGGTGTACGCCTTGAGGATTCCCAGCACCGTGGTGATCTGAGTCGGCCCGATCCCGGAACCGACCGAGGCGCCGCCGGCGGTCGGGTTCGACGAGGTGACGAACGGGTAGGTGCCGTGGTCGACGTCGAGCAGGGTGCCCTGCGAGCCCTCCAACAGCACGGTCTCGCCATTTTCCAGCGCCTGGTTGAGCAGCAGCCGGGCGTCGGCGATGCGGTGTTTGAAACCCTCGGCCTGGGTGAGCAGGTTCTCCAGGACCTCTGCCTGCTCGAGCGCCTTGCGGTTGTAGATCTTGACCAGCACCTGGTTCTTGAATTCCAGTGCCGCCTCGATCTTTTCGGCCAGCAGCTGCTCGTCGAGCACGTCGGCGACCCGGATACCGATGCGGGCGATCTTGTCCTGGTAACAGGGTCCGATGCCGCGACCGGTGGTGCCGATCTTCTTGCTCCCCGCGTAGCGCTCGACCACCTTGTCGATGGCGACGTGATACGGCATCAGCAGATGCGCGTCAGCCGAGATCAACAGGCCCGAGGTGTCGACGCCGCGATCGTCGAGGCCCTGGAGCTCGGTGAGCAGCACACCAGGGTCGACCACCACGCCGTTACCGATGACGTTGGTGACCCCTGGCGTCAAGATGCCCGAGGGGATCAGATGCAGTGCGAAGTTCTCCCCGGTCGGCAGAACGACGGTATGCCCGGCGTTATTACCCCCCTGGTACCGAACGACCCACTGCACGCGACCACCGAGCAGGTCGGTGGCTTTACCTTTGCCCTCGTCGCCCCATTGGGCGCCGATGAGGACGATTGCCGGCATGGCGTAGTCTCCCGCCTAATCTTCCGCATTAATGTGATGCAGCCGGTAGGCCACCTTATCCCAGCTCACGCCAGGAACACATTTGCCCGACCACAAGGAGCAGTCTTGACCACCTCAGGCGGGGTTGCGGTGATCGGCACAGCGCGTGTCGCGCGCCCGCTCCGCGACCTGCCGAGGGTCGATGTGGATGGGCTCGGGGCGCACCGCAGAGTGGTCGTGACCGGCGGCGACGCCGAACTTTCCGCCGTACTCACCGCATTGCTGCGCGCCGATCGGCTCGATGTCGAGGTCGCCCCCGCGGCCGGCAGCTGGTCGGCCCGCCGCGCCTTGAGTGCCCCGGCCCGGCGTGTCCCGCTGATCCGCGACGAAACGGGAACCGTCCTGGTCGGCGCGGCGCAATGGCATGGAGCCGACGGTGCACCGCTGCAGGGCGAAGCCATCGTCGACGACTGCGTGCTGTTCGATGGCGAGGCGCCCGGTGTCCGCGTCGAACCCACGCCGGACATGCCCGGGCTGCGCGCGAGCGTGCTCTCGGCTCGCGGCCGGGCACGGCACTGGGTCGTCGGCCGCGCCGCGCAGCTGGGCACCCCGGGCGCCCAGGTGATCCGCGACGGTGTGCCCGCATCTCGGACGGTGCGGCGCTCGACGTACTACCGGCACACCGAAGGCTGGCTGAGGGTCGGCTGAACTGGGCCGCGGCCGGTAGCGTCGAACCGTGAACATCCGCCCGCTGCATCAGTCGGTACGGCCCAGCCCGGTCTTTCTGGCCGTCGTCGCGGTCACCGTGGCCGGCGGGGTGCTGGCGTGGCTCGCCGCCGACAACGTGAAGCCGATGTCCTACGTCGCTGTGTTCATCCTGGTGATCGCCGGCTGGTTGGTGTCGCTGTGCCTGCACGAGTTCGGCCACGCCTACACCGCGTGGCGTTTCGGTGACCATGATGTCGCGGCGCGCGGCTATCTGACGCTGAACCCGCTCAAGTACTCCCATCCCCTACTGTCACTCGGTTTGCCGGTGCTGTTCATCGCGCTCGGCGGCATCGGCCTGCCCGGCGGGGCCGTCTATGTCCGCACCTCGTGGATGACGGCGCGTCAGAAGACACTGGTCAGCCTGGCCGGCCCGGCGGCCAACCTGGTGCTGGGGGTGCTGCTGCTGGGCATCACCCGGGTCTTTTTCGACCCGGCCCACGGCGTGTTCTGGTCCGGGCTGGCCTTCCTGGGGTTCCTTCAGGTCACCGCCGTAGTGCTGAACCTGCTGCCGATTCCCGGGCTGGACGGGTACGGCGCACTGGAACCGCATCTGAGCCCCGCCACCCAGCGGGCGGTGGAGCCGGCCAAGCAGTGGGGTTTCTTCATCCTGTTGATCCTCTTGATCACGCCCACGCTCAACCGGTGGTTCTTCTCGGTGGTCTTCTGGTTCGTCGACCTCTCCGGCGTGCCGAGCCAGCTGGTGTTGATCGGCAGCCAGTTGACCCGGTTCTGGTCAGCCTGGCTCTGACGCGTCGGCGTCGTTGACCACACCCACCCACCCGCACACCCGTCGTCACGCTGGAGTGACGCTCGACGGCGACAGCCACTCTGGCGTGACAAAGGCGTGACAAAGGCGGGCCAGAGGAGCGGCCCACTTGCCACATATGCACACTTTCGCATACATTGCGGGCATGGGTGCAGGCCACAATCACAGTCACAGCAGCGACACACGCGTCAGCAGGATGCTCATCGCCGCGGCGATCCTGTCCGCGTTCTTCGTCCTTGAGCTGGTCACCGCGCTGGCGATCAACTCGATCGCACTGCTTGCCGACGCCGGCCACATGCTCACCGACCTGGTCGCCATGTTCATGGGCCTGACCGCGGTACTGCTGGCCAAGCGCGGCAGCACCTCCCCGGCCCGCACCTACGGCTGGCACCGGGCCGAGGTCTTCACCGCGGTCGCCAACGCGGCCCTGCTGCTGGGCGTGGCGGGCTTCATCCTGTACGAAGCCATCGAACGACTCGGCAATGCACCCGACGTGCCCGGCGTGCCGATGATCGTGGTGGCCCTGGCCGGCCTGGCCGCCAACGGCGTCGTCGTCTTGATGCTGCGGTCGCACTCCAAGGACAGCCTGGCCGTCAAGGGTGCCTACATGGAGGTCATGGCCGACACCGTCGGCAGCATCGGCGTGCTGGTCGCCGGCATCGTCACCGTCACCACCAGCTGGCCCTACGCCGACGTGGTGGTCGCGGTCCTGGTAGCCCTGTGGGTCCTCCCGCGGGCCATCGCCCTGGCGCGGGCAGCACTGCGGATCCTGAGCGAATCCTCCCCGCAGCACATCGACGTCGAGGAGCTGCGTACCGCGCTCGGGGCGGTCGACGGCGTGACGGGTGTGCACGATCTGCACGTGTGGACGCTGGTCCCCGGGAAGGACATGGTCACCGCGCACCTGACCAGCAGTTCCGACACCGCCCGCGTGCTCGACGACGCGCGCGCGGTACTCAACGCCCGGGGCCTGGCCCACGCCACCGTGCAGGTGGAGCCGCCCGATTCAGCCGAAGACTGCTCCTGCGACGCGAAGGACTAGGCCAGGCCGAGTTCGGCCCGGGCCGACGGATCGCAGTCGTCGAGCAGGTCGACGCACCGCTGGAACTCATCGGTCTCACCGATGTCGTCGGCGGCACGGGCCAGCGCGGCCACACACCGCAGGAATCCCTGGTTCGGCTCATGGGCGAACGGCACCGGGCCGAAACCCTTCCAGCCGTTACGCCGCAACTGATCCAGCCCGCGGTGATAACCGGTGCGGGCATACGCATATGCGGTGACGGCCTTGTCGTCGGCGAGCGCCTTCTCGGCCAGCACGGCCCACGCGATCGACGCCGACGGGTGGGCCGCAGCCACCACGGCCGGCTTCTCACCCGCAGCCAATTCGTCCTCGGCCTCAGGGTCTCCGGGAAGGAGGACCGGCTCCGGTCCCAACAAATCACCCATCCGTGTCATGGGCCTATTGTGCACCGACCGATAAGCTCCACCGGTACCGACGTACAGACCGGTAGCGACGTACAGGAGGACCGCAGCAGGTATGTCGAACCCAATGGGACCTGACGAGAACCGCACCGACCACAGCGACGCACCGACCGAGAAAGTCGAGCTGCCTTCGAAGGCCGAGCTGTCCGCCTTGTCCGAGCCCGCCACCGAGATCATCGGCTCAGCCGATGAGGTCACCGAGGCGGTGGCACTCAGCGAAGAACGACGCTTCACCGCACCGTCCGGGTTCGACGGGTCCACCCAGAAGATCGACACCCCGCCCGACCCGGAGACCGAGGTGTTCGCACCGCCCACCGAGGGCGACACCGTCACCGAGGAAGTGCCGAAAGGCGCTGCCCCACAGGTCATCGCGCCGCGCGAGGAATCGGCTCAGGCACCCACGCCGGCCGCCCGCCGCAGCTGGGGCTGGGTGGTGGCGGTCGTACTGGTGATCGCGGCCCTGGTGGCGATCGCAGTGCTCGGCACCGTCCTACTGACCCGCGAATCGACCTCGTCGGCCTCCCGGGAAGACGACGTCCGCACGACGATCCAGGGCTTCGACGCAGCCATCCAGCGTGGCGACCTGGCCGCCCTGCGATCGATGACCTGCGGCACCACCCGCGACAACTACGTCAAGTACGACCAGAAGGCCTGGGACGAAACCCACGCCCGGGTGGAGAGCGCCAAGCAGTACCCCGTGGTGGCCAGCATCGACCAGGTGGTCGTCACCGGCGATCACGCCGAGGCAAACGTCACCAGCTTCATGGCGTTCGCCCCGCAAACCCGGTCCACCCGTAGCTTCGACCTTCAGTTCCGCGACAGTCAGTGGAAGATCTGCCAGGCGCCTACCGGCTAATCTGACCGGGTGAGGCGGCGTGGACCCAAGCTGTGGTTGGCCCTGTGCACGCTCGGGGCAGTCATCGCCGTCGGCGCGGCCGCACTCCTGATCCGGCATCCCGGCGCAATCGACATCCTGCCCGGCAAACCTGCCGCCTTCCCCCAGATCGACCGCACCGCACTCGATCCGGCCCAGGCGCGGATCGTCGATGTGCTGCAGTCGCAGTACAGCGCCCAGCCCGGCGGCAGCCATTTCTCCGAAGGCGTCGAGGAGCCGTGGTGCGCCGACTTCGTCAGCTGGGTGCTCAACGAGGCGGGCCGGCCGCTGTCCAACCCGAACTCGGGGAGCTGGCGGATCCCGGGCGTGTACACGCTGCAGGAGTACTACCAGGCCGCCGGCCGGTTCACCGATCCGACGGGATACCGGCCCCGCACCGGCGACGTGGTGATGTACGCCGAAGGCAGCCCGCTCGGGTTGCACACCAATTTCGTTGTGACCGTGGATGACAACGCGATAACCACAATCGGCGGCAATGAGGAGGGCGGCATCCGGGTGCACACCCTCGATGACGCCGAAGTCGCCGGGATCCTCGGCTACGGCCGGTTGTCCGGTTAGCCGCCGGTGACGCTGCGCCCGGCGCTGTGCAGATCGTTGCAGGCCTCGATGACGCGTTCAGCCATCGACGCCTCGGCCTTCTTCAGGTAGCTGCGCGGGTCGTAAACCTTCTTATCCCCAACTTCCCCGTCCACCTTCAAAACACCGTCGTAGTTGGTGAACATGTGAGCGGCCAGCGGGCGGGTGAAGGCGTACTGCGTGTCGGTGTCGACGTTCATCTTCACCACGCCGTACCTGAGGGAGTCCTCGATCTCGGACTTCAGCGAACCCGATCCGCCGTGGAAGACGAAATCGAAAGGCTTTGCGTCGTCGGATAATCCGAGCTTTGCGGCCGCCACCCGCTGACCCTCGGCCAGCACCTCGGGCTTGAGCACCACATTGCCGGGCTTGTAGACGCCGTGCACGTTTCCGAACGTGGCCGCCAGCAGGTACGCCCCCTGTTCACCGGCACCCAGCGCGTCGATCGTCTTCTCGAAGTCCTCCGAGGAGGTGTAGAGCTTGTCGTTGATCTCGGCCTCGACCCCGTCCTCTTCGCCGCCGACCACACCGATCTCGACCTCGAGAATGATCTTGGCCGCAGCGGCAAGCTTCAACAGTTCCTGGGCGATGGTCAGGTTCTCGTCGATCGGGACGGCCGAACCGTCCCACATGTGGGACTGGAACAACGGATTGCGGCCGGCGGCGACCCGCTCGGCCGAGATGGCCAGCAGCGGGCGCACATAGGTGTCCAGCTTGTCCTTCGGACAGTGGTCGGTGTGCAGGGCGACCGTGATCGGGTAGCGGTCGGCGATCACGTGGGCGAACTCGGCCAGTGCGACGGCACCGGTCACCATGTCCTTGACCCCGAGCCCCGAAGCGAACTCGGCCCCACCGGTCGAGAACTGGATGATGCCGTCGCTGCCCGCGTCGGCGAAACCCTTGATGGCCGCGTTGACGGTTTCCGACGACGTGCAGTTGATGGCCGGGAACGCGAACGAATGCTCCTTGGCCCGGCCGAGCATCTCGGCGTAGACCTCAGGAGTGGCGATCGGCATGGTTTGTCCTTCCGTCTGACACGGGGTTATCGCAGGTGAAGGCCGGTCGCACGGCCCAGGTACCCTTGGGATCGTGATCGACATCGCCCTCCCTGAGGCTACGACCAATCTGGCACTCATGCCGGATTTCATGGATCCGCTACACCTCATCGGATCCTTCGGCACCTGGGCCCTGGTGGGCATCCTGGTCGTCGTGTTCGTCGAGTCCGGCGTGCTGTTCCCCGTTCTGCCCGGCGACTCGCTGCTGTTCGTCGCGGGCATGCTGGCCGCGGGCACCGCCGCCCAGGGGACGGCAGTGGGCGCCAACTTCGAACTCTGGCAGTTGCTGCTCTTCATCCCCATCGCGGCGATCCTCGGCGGTCAGGTCGGCTACCTCATCGGCCGGTTCCTCGGCGTCGAGATGTTCAAACCCGACGCCCGGGTGTTGAAGCAGAAGTACCTCGACGAGGCCCACACGTTCTTCGAGCAGCGCGGCCCGTTCGCCATCGTCATCGCCAGGTTCGTGCCGATCGTGCGCACGCTGGCACCGATCGTCGCCGGCGCCGCGAAGATGCGCTATTCGGTGTTCACGACGTTCAACGTCATCGGCGCCGTGGTGTGGGGCGTCGGCCTCGTGCTGCTCGGCTACTGGTTGGGTCAGTTCGAGATCATCCAGAAGCTGCTCGAGCCGATCTTCGTCCTGATCGTGGTGGCCTCGGTGGCACCGATGTTCATCGAGTGGTTCAAGCGCCGCCGCGCCGCCAAGAAGGCCGCCGCCGAGCAGGTCTAACTGCCGGCAAGCACGTCGAACAGTTCGCGCAGGCCGGTGAGCGTGTGGGCCGGCAGAAAGTGATCGCACAGCGGCAACGCGGCGGCCATCGACCCGGCCAGGGGCACATACCCCGGGGCGGCCGCGCGCGGGTTGAGCCACACCACCAGGTGTGCCCGCCGGCGCAACCGAACCATCTCGCGCTGCAGGAGTTCGGGCGGGTCCGAATCCCAGCCGTCGGAGGCGATCACCACCACCGCCCCTCGCAGCGCGTGACCGTGCGAACCGCCCAGCAACGCACCGATGGACCGGGCGAGCCGGGTGCCGCCGTAACGGTCGATCACCTTCTCGTTGGCCCGGGCCAACGAGACCTCGGCGGACCGGTGGGACAACACCGCGGTGAGCCGGGTGAGCGTGGTGGCGAACGCGAACACCTCGGGGCGGCTCCGTCGGTGCATCGCCGCCGCCCGCATCAGATGCAGATACACCGCCGCATACGGCTGCATCGACCCGCTGACGTCACACACCAGCACCACCCGCCTGCGACGGAGGCGAGCGCGAGTCCGGGCCACCCGCAACGGTTCCCACCCGGTCGTCCGCGAGGCCCTGATGGTTTCCCGCAGATCGACGCGACGGCCGGCCGGGTGACGGCGCCGGCGCAAGGTGCGCCGCTGCGGCCAGCGGGCCTCCGCGCTTTCCAACCAGGCTCCGATCCGCCTCAGCTCGTCGCTGTCGAACCGCTCGAACGGTTCGTCGGCCCGGACCGCCATCCAACTGGGCATCAGGTCAGGCAGGGCAGAGAGTGAACGGAAGTCGTCGGGTTCCGCGATCGCCGCGGCGACGGACGTCGGCCTGGTGGTCCACGGCAGACCCTCGCCGTCCTGTCCGGAGCCGGCCGGGGCCATGCTGGGTGCCGGTGCCACCGGCGATGTGGTGTTCCGCTTGAGGCTGGGCGGATCGAGCCCGACGACGGCGTCGGCGAAGACCGCGTCGAACACGGCATCGAACGCGGGCAGATCTTCGGCGCGACTCACCAGTGACAGCCGGGCAGCCCAATACAGCTGGGACCGTACGACGGGGACGAGGACGTGCATCGCCTCGACCAGACGCCCGGATCCGACCGCCGAGACCGTCACGCCGCCCGTGCGGAGCCGGTGGACCAGCGCGACGGCGAACGCGGCCAGATCGACCCCGCGGAGCAGGGATGCCGTCATCAGCGAGCGCGTGGAGCGTGCCTGGCCATCCGCAGGCGGCCGATCGTGAACACGATGGCGGCCATGAGGAAGGCCCCGAAGACTCGCGGTCCGTACCTTTTGAGGGCACTGCCGCCGGCCAGGCCGATCAGGTCGATCGGCTCGGGGTCGGGTGCCGGGGTCGGCGCAGCGGTGGGTGCCGGAGTTTCGGCAGGGGCGTCGGCGGCGAGCTTGGCCTCCAGCGATTCCACGAACTGACCCAGCAGCTTCTCCGACACGTCCTGCAACATTCCGCTGCCGAACTGCGCGAGCTTGCCCACGACCTTGAGGTCGGTGTCGACCGTGACGCGGGTGGCCTGCCCGGCGTCGTGCAACCGGGCGGTCACGGTGGCCGCGGCGTTACCGGTGCCGCGGGCCTCCTTGCCCTTGGCATCGATGACGGCGCGGTGTTCGTCGCGGTTCCGCTCGACGAAATGGACCTTGCCGCTGAACTCACTGGTGACCGGACCGACCTTGATCTTCACCTTGCCCAAGGTGTCCTCACCCTCGTGACCGGTCAGCTGTGCGCCCGGCATCAGCGGGACCACCTGCTCCAGGTCGGTGAGCAGGTCCCACGCCTTCTCGACGGGAACGCTGACGGTGAACTCGTTGGCGATCTTCATAGGACGCTTCCTCTCAGTTCCAGCAGTGCGTCACCGAGCACTCCGGTGTCGTCGGGGGTCTTGGCCAGTGCCCCGATGGTCGTCAGAGCGGCGGGGTCCACCAGGTCGCCGACGCCCAATGTCACCAGGGCAGCGACCCAGTCGATGATCTCGGCGATCCCGGGAGGCTTGTCGAGATCGAGATGCCTGGCCGCACCGACGAATTGGGAGGCCCGTTCGATGAGCGCATCGGTGGCTCCCGGCACGGTGCGCCGGACGATCGCGACGGCGTGGGCGGGCTGCGGGTACTCGATCCAGTGGTAGAGGCAGCGTCGGCGCAATGCGTCGTGCAGGTCCCGGCTGCGGTTGGACGTCAGCACTACAATGGGCGGCTGCTCGGCGACGAAGGTGCCCAACTCGGGCACGGTGACCGCGGCCTCGCCGAGGAATTCCAATAACAGCGCCTCGAATTCATCGTCGGCGCGGTCGATCTCGTCGACCAGCAGCACCGGTGGCCGGGGCCCGCGGTGCCGCACGCATCGCAGGATCGGACGGTCGACGAGGTAGTCCTCGGTGTAGAGGTGCGCCTCGTCGATCTGTTCGGCACCGTGCGCCTCGGACAGTCGGATGGACAGCAGCTGGCGCGGGTAGTTCCAGTCGTAGAGCGCCTCGCTTGCGGTCAGCCCCTCATAGCACTGCACCCGGACCAGTTGGGTATCCAGCACGGCCGCCAGGGTTTTGGCCGCGGTGGTCTTGCCGACCCCCGGCTCGCCCTCCAGGAGCAGCGGGCGACCCATCGTGACCGCGAGATAGACGGCGGTCGCGGTGCCTGCGTCGAGCAGGTAGTCGTTGGTGTCGAACCGCCGCACCACATCCTCGACACCGCTGAAGATCGGGTCAGTGTCCACTCAACCCGCCGACCCTGATCCCCTCGATCAGCTCGGCAACGATCGAAACCGCTATCTCGGCAGGGGTTTTCGCACCGATCGCCAGGCCGACCGGGCTGTGCACCCTGGCCCGCTCGGTTTCCGACAACCCCAGCCCGTCCAGGATGGACGCCCCGCGCACCCGGCTGGCGACCAGCCCGATGTAGCCGACCCCGGCGTCCAGCGCAGCCCGGATGACGTCGGCTTCGGCGCCGCCCAGGCTGGCGATCACCACCGCGGTGGCATCCCCCGAGCTGTCCGGGCCGTCCAACCGCCGCACGTCATAGCCGAGGACCCCGCACAGATCGTTCATGGCGTCGGCGATCGGTGTGCCGCCGAAGATCTGCACCAGCGGGGCGGGCACCTCGGGCGCCAGGAAGATCTCCAGCGCGCCGCCGGACAGGCAGGGATTGACCACCACACAGGCGCCCGGGGCCTCCGGAAAGTGCACATCGCCGTCGGGCAACACGCGCAGCAGCACGCTCTGGCCCAACTGGAGCGCGCCGAGCGCGGCCTTGCGCACCGAGTTCTGCGCGCAATGCCCTCCGACGAATCCCTCAATGGTCCCATCGGCCAACAGAATTGCCTCATCACCGGGATGGGATGACGTGGGCTGCTGTGCGCGTACCACCGTCGCGTGTACGAACGGTGTCCGGGCCCGACGCAATTGCGCCGCACGTTCACTGAGAGTCATCGCAGCTCCTTCTAGATCGGCGGCCTGGCCCGGCCCTGCATGGCCTCCCATACCCGCGAAGGGTTCAGCGGCATATCGGCATGTCGAACACCGAACGGCGCCAGGGCATCCACCACCGCGTTGACCACCGCGGGCGGTGAACCCACCGTGGCGGACTCGCCAATGCCCTTGGCCCCGATCGGATGGTGCGGTGACGGGGTGACGGTGTGCCCGGTCTCCAGATGTGGCACCTCCATCGCCGTGGGGATCAGGTAGTCCATCAGCGACCCGCCCAGGCAGTTCCCGTCCTCGTCGAACGCGATCATCTCCATCAGGGCCATGCCGATGCCGTCGACCACACCGCCGTGCACCTGTCCCTCGATGATCATCGGGTTGATCCGGGTCCCACAGTCATCCACCGCCAGGAACCTGCGGACCTTGACCACGGCGGTACCGGGATCGACGTCCACGACGCAGAAGTAGGCGCCGTACGGGTAGGTGAGATTCTCTGGGTTGTAGCAGATCTGGGCGTCCAGTCCGCCCTCGATCCCCTCCGGGAGATCTCCTGCCCCGTGGGCGCGCATCGCGATGTCGGCGATGGTGACCGACGCCGTCGGATCGCCCTTGACGTGGAAGTTGCCCTTGTCCCACTCAAGATCGGCAACGGAGGCCTCGAGCATTCCCGACGCGATGATCTTGGCCTTGTCCCGGACCTTGCGGGCGACCAGTGCCGCCGCCGCACCCGACACCGGGGTGGACCGGCTGCCGTAAGTGCCTAGACCGAACGGGGTTTGGTCGGTATCGCCGTGCACCACGTCGATGTCTTCGGGCGGGATGCCCAGCTCCTCGGCCACGATCTGGGCGAACGTCGTCTCATGGCCCTGTCCCTGGCTCTGAACACTCAGACGCACCACGGCTTTTCCGGTCGGATGTATTCGTAGCTCACAACCATCGGCCATACCGAGACCGAGAATGTCCATGTCCTTGCGTGGGCCGGCGCCGACCGCCTCGGTGAAGAACGACATACCGATGCCCATGAGTTCGCCGCGTTCGCGCTTCTCCCGCTGCTCGGCGCGCAGGCCGTCGTAGTCGATCATCTCCATCGCCAGGCGCATCGTCGTCTCGTAGTCGCCCGAGTCGTACACCCAGCCGGTCTTGGTGGTGTACGGGAACTGCTCGGGTTTCAATAGATTCCGCAGCCGCAACTCGGCGGGGTCCATCTTGAGCTCGAAGGCCAGACAGTCCACCAGGCGCTCGACGAGATACACCGCCTCGGTGATCCGGAACGAGCAGGCGTAGGCCACCCCGCCCGGCGCCTTGTTGGTGTACACCGCGGTCTGGTGCGCGTAGGCGGCCTGCAGGTCGTAGCTGCCGGTGAACACCCCGAAGAACCCGGCCGGGTACTTCACCGGCGCCGCCTGGCCGTTGAACGCACCGTGGTCGGCCAGAACGTTGGTGCGGACGGCCAGGATCTTGCCGTCAGCGGTGGACGCGATCTCACCCACCATGATGTAGTCGCGGGCGAAGCTGGTGGAGGTCAGGTTCTCGCTGCGGTCCTCCATCCATTTGACCGGCTTGCCCAACACCAACGACCCGACGATCGCGCACACGTAGCCGGGATAGATCGGCACCTTGTTGCCGAACCCGCCGCCGATGTCCGGGGAGATGACCCGGATCTTGTGCTCGGGCAGGCCGGCCACCAACGCATACAGGGTGCGGTGCGCGTGCGGTGCCTGCGAGGTGGTCCAGAGCGTCAGCTTGCCGGTGACCGGATCCAGATCGGCTACCGCACCGCAGGTTTCCATCGGCGCCGGATGCACCCGCGGGTAGACCATCTCCTGTTTGACCACCACGTCGGCTGCGGCGAAGACGGCCTCGGTGGCTGCGGCATCCCCGGTTTCCCAGTCGAAACAGTGGTTGTCGGTCTTGCCGTCGAGGTCGTCACGGATCACCGGGGCGTCGGGGTCGAGCGCGTGACGGGCGTCGATCACCGGATCCAGCGGGTCGTAGTCGACGTCGATGAGTTCCAGGGCGTCCCGCGCCGAGTAGCGGTCCTCGGCGACGACGAAAGCCACCTCCTGGCCCTGGAATCTGACCTTGTCGGTAGCCAGGACGGCTTGCACGTCGTTGGACAGCGTCGGCATCCACGCCAGACCCTTTTCCGCCAGGTCGGCGCCGGTGACCACGGCCTTGACCTTCGGATGTGCCTGCGCGGCAGTCACATCGATGCTGACGATCCTGGCGTGCGCGTACGGTGAGCGCAGGATCGCCAGGTGCAGCATGCCCGGCAGCGTGACATCGTCGACATAGGTGCCACGGCCCCGGATGAACCGCGGGTCCTCCTTGCGCAGCATCCGGCCATGACCGCAGGGCTTCTCGTCATTGACTGCGGTGTCCTCGGGTCGGCTGACGGGATTCTCCAGCGTCGTCATGCTGTGACCTCCTCATTCGCAGCCGACTCGCGGCCCTGCCGCGCCGCCCACTGCACCGAGCGCACGATGGTGGTGTAGCCGGTACACCGGCAGATCTGACCCGAAATCGCCTCGCGGATCTCATCTTCGGTGGGGTCCGGGTTGCGATCGAGCAGCGCCCTGGCGGTGATCATCATGCCCGGCGTGCAGAACCCGCACTGGAGGCCGTGACACTGCATGAAGCCCTCCTGCACGGGATCCAACCGGCCGTCGACCTCCATCCCCTCCACGGTGCGCACGGCATGCCCGGCGGCCATGGCGGCGAGCATCGTGCAGGACTTCACCGGTTCGCCGTCGACGTCTACCACGCAGGTGCCGCAATTGGATGTGTCACAGCCCCAATGGGTTCCGGTCAGTCCGAGTTGATCGCGCAGGAAGTGCACCAGCAGGATCCTGGGCTCGATCTCGGCGCTGACCGCCTCGCCGTTGACCGTCATGTTGATCTGCATGCCCTAGTTCCCTTCCGGCGCAGGAATGGCTCGCACCCGCTCGACCGCGGTGCGCAAGGTGCGGATGGTGAGCTCCGATGCCAGGTGACGTTTGTAGTCGGCGGTGCCGCGCATATCGCTGATCGGTGCACAGGCCTGCGCGGCGGCCGCTCCCGCTGCCGAGAAGGTCTCCTCCGACGCCGGCCTGCCCACCAGCGAGTCGGACACTGCACGCAGGGCCGCGGCATCGGCATTCACCGCGGTCAGCCCGATCCGCGCGGCCGAGATCGCGCCGTCGTCCAGGGTCACTTGCACGCCGGCCGCCGTCACGGCCCAGTCCCCCACGCGGCGTTCGACTTTCGCATAGGCACTGGAGGTCCGGTGCCGCACCGGGATCCGCACCTCGATCAGCATCTCGTTGTGGGCCAGCGCGGTCTCGTACGGCCCCACCAGGAAATCGTCGATGCCGATCTCCCGTTCGCCGGCCGGCCCGCGGGCCAGACAGGTCGCCCCCAGTGCGGTGCACGCGGTGGTGAGGTCCTCGGCCGGGTCGGCCTGACACAGCGAGCCGCCCAGCGTGCCGCGGTTGCGCACCACCGGGTCGGCGATCACGCGTTCGGCGTCACGGAAGATCGGGCATACCGCCGCCAGCGGATCGGACTCCAGCACCTGGCGGTGCCGGGCCATCGCCCCGATGCGGACCAGGGTGGGGTCGGTGACGATATAGCCGAGTTCGGCGGCCAGGTCGTTTATGTCGACCAGGTATTCGGGGTTGGCGATCCGCAGCTTCATCATCGGCAGCAGGCTGTGCCCGCCGGCGACGATCCTGGCGTCCTCACCCAACCGGTCCAGTAGTCCTACCGCGTGGTCGACACTGGTGGCGCGTTCGTACTCGAAGGGGCCGGGAACTTGCATGTGATCTAGCCCACACCAGGTCCTACGTCGGCGTCAATAGGTGGTTAAGCGATCGCTTAACTCGTGGTGGATGCGGCCTTCGATTTCGGCAAGGGGACGCCCGCCGCCTCCCCAGCGCTGGGCGATGATCTCGGCCGCGATGGACACCGCCGTCTCCTCGGGAGTCCGTCCGCCCAGATCCAGTCCGATCGGGCTGGACAACCGGGCCAGTTCGGCGTCGGTCATCCCCGCCTCGCGCAACCGGGCCAACCGGTCGACGTGGGTTCGCCGTGAACCCATCGCACCGATGTAGGCGACGTCGGGCAGGCGCAGCGCCACCTCCAGGAGTGGCACGTCGAACTTGGGGTCATGGGTGAGCACGCAGATCACCGTGCGGGGATCGATCTGCCCCGCCTCGGCCTCCGCAGCCAGGTAACGGTGCGGCCAGTCCACCACCACGTCGTCGGCCGTCGGGAACCGAGCCGAGGTGGCGAAGACCGGACGGGCGTCGCACACCGTGACCCGGTAGCCCAGCAGCGCACCCTGCCGTGCGACGGCCGCGGCGAAGTCGATCGCGCCGAACACCAACATCCGGGGTCTCGGTGCGTGGCTGGCGACGAAAACCTCCATGCCCTCACCGCGGCGCTGACCGTCCGGACCGTAGGTCAGCACCTCGGTACGACCCGCGGCCAGCAGTCCGCGGGCGTCGTCGGCGACGGCGGCATCGGCGCGCGGCGAACCCAGTGAGCCCACCACCGATCCGTGTGGGTCGTCGGGGTGCACGACCAGACGCCTACCGACCCAGGACGTGTCGGGATGCGCGATCACCGTTGCCACCGCGACCGGGCGATGCGCTTCGATGTCAGCGGCGACAGCATTCAACTCGGCAAAGTTGTTCGCCGACACCGGTTCCACGAACACGTCGAGGATTCCGCCGCAAGTGAGACCGACCTCGAAGGCATCGTCGTCGCTGACGCCGTAGCGCTGCAGCACCGGGATGCCGCTGGCCATCACCTCGGTTGCCAGCTCGTACACCGCGCCCTCGACGCAGCCACCCGACACCGACCCGGCGACGGTGCCGTCGGGGGTGACCACCATCGCCGCACCCGCCGGCCGCGGGGCCGATCGAAACGTGCGCACCACCGTCCCGACGCCTGCCGTGCCGCCGGCACGCCACACTGCTAACAACGTGCTCAGCACATCCCTCACGACATCAATCTAGGCTTCAGTGGTGACACCAGCACAACTACGTGCATTTTCGGCAGTCGTGCGATTGGGCTCGGTGCGGGCCGCCGCCGAAGAGCTGGGTGTCACCGACGCCGGGGTGTCCATGCACGTCGCCCAACTGCGCAAGGAACTCGACGATCCACTGTTCACCCGGACCGGCAGCGGGCTGGCCTTCACCCCCGGTGGCCTTCGTCTGGCCAGCCGGGCGGTCGAGATCCTGGGCCTGCAACAGCAGACGGCGATCGAGGTGACCGAGGCCGCGCACGGCCGGCGCCTGCTGCGTATCGCGGCGTCCACGGCGTTCGCCGAACATGCCGCGCCGGGACTCATCGAGCTGTTCTCCTCACGCGCCGACGACCTTTCGGTCGAGCTCAGTGTGCAGCCGGCCAACCAGTTCGGGCACCTGATCGCCTCGCGCGCCGTCGACATCGCGCTCGGTCCGCCCCCCGACGGCAACGGTCTGGAGCTGGCGGTGCGCCCATTCCTGAAGTACCAGTTCATCACGGTCACCACCCCGGACAACCCGCTGCTCACCCGCACCCCCACCCCGGTGTCACTGCGCGATCAGCAGTGGCTGCTCGGCCCGTCCGGCGGCAGCGTCGACGGTGAAATCGCCACGATGCTGCGGCAGCTGTCGATCCCCGAAGACCGGCAGCGGATCTTCCAGAGTGATGCCGCCGCCCTGGAAGAGGTGCTCCGGGTCGGGGGCGTGATGCCGACGATCGGGTTCGCCGTGGCCGCAGACCTGTCCAGCGGCAGGCTCGCACAGATCAAGGGCGTGGGCCTGCAGATGGCCGGTGAATGGGTCGCCTCGACACTTCCCCCGGCAGCCCGCCAGCCTGCGGTGTCCGAGCTGGTGCGGTTCATCACCACGCCGCGCTGCACCCAGGCCATGATCCGCGGCACCGGGGTGGGCGTTACCAGATTCCGGCCCAAAGTCCATGTGACCCTGTGGAGCTGAGCCGCTAGCTCAGTCCCAGGGCGACGGCCAGTTCACGGAGCGCCGGACGCGGGTCGGCCATCGGATTGTCGCCGAGCACCTGCAGCACGACGTGGTCCGCGCCGGCGTCCAGATGGGCGGTCACCGCCTTGGCCGCGCTATCGACCGATCCCATCCCCACCACAGCGCGCGCCAGCCGGTCGGATCCACCGCGCACCAGATCGGACTCGTCAAACCCTTGACGCAGCCACGAGTTCCGGTAGTTCGGCAGGCCGCTGTAGACGTCCAGGTGCCCGTGCGCCCGGCGGAGCTGATCCTCGTCGGTGGATCCGACGGCCACTGCCTGTTCGGAGACGATCCACTTGTCCGGGCCGAGGATGTCGCGGGTGACCCGGGTCTGCTCGGGAGTCACCAGGTAGGGGTGGGCACCGTCGGCGTGCGTACCGGACAGCTCGATCATCTTCGGGCCCAGGGCCGCCAGCAACCGGGGCGGGCGGCCGACGCCGGGCTCGATCTGCTCGGGCACCGCAGCCATCCGGTCCAGATAGTCGCGCATCGTGGCCAGGGGTTTCTGGTAGACGCCGCCCAGACCATGTTCGACCAGCGGTCCATGACTGACACCCAGACCCAGCACGAACCGGCCCGGGTACAGCGCGGTCAGGGTGCGTGCCCCCGACTCCGCGGCCGACGGCACCCGCACGTGAATATTGGCGATCCCGGTGCCCACGACCAGACGCTGCGTCGCGGCCAGGAACGCAGCCGACTGCGTCAGACACTCCTTGCCGGTGACCTCGGGCAGGAACAACGAGCCGAAGCCGAGGGCCTCGATCTCGCGCGCGACGTCCTGCGCATCCGGCATCGACCAGGTCTCGCTGGCCCACCACACCCCGATCCGGCTGGGAAAATCGATGTTGGCTCGCAGTGCCTGGGTCAAGTCCTACTCCTCGTCGTCCGCGGCCAGCGTGTGCGCGGCTTCCATCAACATCCAACCCGAAACCTGAACCGACAGGTCACGCTCGGGGATCGCCGACGCGTTCACCGCACCTTCGACGAACTGGGCCTGTTGGCCTTCGGCCCCGGGCACCTCGGCGGCCTGGTCCCAGAACGCGCCGAACAGCGGCAGCCCATCGACGGTCTGGCGGTTGTCCCAGGCGGCCTGCGCGGAGGCGAGCACGATCGAGCGCGCCGTAGCGCGCGCGGCACGATCGTCGACCGTATCCCCCGGCAAGGTGTTCGCCACCAGCGCCAGGTACCGCGCGGTGATGCCGTTGAACAGCCCGCCGTCACCGCCGCCGGCGCCTTTGATGACGCCGTCCGTAGTCATTTCCCGGTCCACCGCGGCCACCAGGCGACGTACCCGTTCGGCGTGCCGGGCGTCCTCGGTACGTACCGCGAGTTCGACCTCCAGTCCGAGCACCACGCCCTGGCAATAGGTGTACTGCGCCCGCACCATCGACCCAGCTTTGATGCCGTCGAACACCAGGTGGGTTTCCGGGTCGATCAGGGTGTCGTCGATCCAGTCGGCCATCTGCTGGGCCCGGCGTAACCGGTCGTCGTAGCGGGCCAAGAAGATCCCGGCCGGACCGTTGGCCGGGGCATTGAAGAACTGGTCCTGTTTGCGCCAGGGGATGCCGCCGCCGTCCTCGGGCACCCAGGCGTCGACGAACTGGTTGCACAGCTTCTTGAGCGCACCCGCCTTCTCCACCCCGACCAAGCGGCCGGCCCGCTCCAGCGCCAGCGCCAGCCAGGCCATGTCGTCGTAGTAGTTGTTGGTCCAGGACAGGTTGTTGCGGAGGTGATGCCCGCGGATCTGCCGTTGGATACGGGTTCTCCGCTCGGGCTGCGGATCACGCACCTGTGCGTCGACCAGGGTGTCCAGCAGATGCGCCTGCCACCAGTAGTGCCAGGTGCCGAACTGGCTGTGTTTCTTGGACGCCGGCCAGGCCGTCACACCGAGCTGAGTGCCCGGCAGACGCCAGAGCTTCGTCAGGTGTCGCTTGGTGATCGCCGCTTCGGCGCTGGCCGCACGGTTGGCCCATAGCTGATCCATGTTCACGATCCTGCCTTACCAAGCTGCCGAAATGTCGGCATGTCGAGCGATCCAGGCGTGCATGGCGATCCCGGCGGCGACTCCGGCGTTGATGCTGCGGGTCGACCCGAACTGCGCGATGGAGACGGTGACGGCCGCCCCACTCTGCGCCTCCGGGGTGATACCCGGTCCTTCCTGGCCGAAGATCAGCAGGCAGTCGCGGGGCAGTTCGGTCTGTTCCAGACGTACCGCGCCGGGCACGTTGTCCACCGCGACGACGGTCAGCCCGGCATCGGCTGCGAAGGACAGCAGGTCGGCGGTCGTGTCGTGGTGGCACAACCGCTGATAGCGGTCGGTCACCATGGCGCCCCGCCGGTTCCAGCGGCGCTTCCCCACGATGTGCACGGCATCTACGGCGAAGGCGTTGGCGGTGCGCACCACCGTACCGATATTGGCGTCGCTGCCGAAGTTCTCGATCGCGATGTGCAGCCGATGCCGCCGCCGGTCGATGTCGGCGATGATGGCCTCCCGGGTCCAATACCGGTAGGCGTCAACGACATTGCGGGTATCGCCGTCCTGCAGGAGCGCGGGATCGTAGCGCGGATGGTCCGGGAGCGGCCCCTCCCACGGACCCACCCCCGGGGACTCTCCCCACTCGGTCGGGCCTGCGGCGTCAGCCACGGGTGGTCCACAGGGCGGCGTGTGTGCCGATCACCGACACCGACGCGTACAGCAGCGCCGCGTTCATCTCCCCCTGCGTACACAGCGAGGCCCGCATGTTGACGGCGTCACGTGAGGCCTCCGGCAGGATCAGCACCGACGAGCCGTACACCGAGCAGAGATGGCTGAGCCCCGGCGGGGGCAGCGTGGGGCCGGTGACCACCATCAGCGGACCACCGCGGGCCGCCGCATCTTCTCCGTAACGCTTTGCTGCACCGTTGATTTCGAGTCCCAGCAGCATGTAGCCCTTGCCGCTGAAGGCAGTGGGGTCCCCCAACGAGGCCGGGGAAAGTTGTCCGCCGTCGGCGCTGAAGGCGTCGACGCTGGTGGACTTCACGGTGACCCCGGTGTCGTTGATGTTGGTGGGCAGCACCCCTACCGGGAAGGCCGCGGGGTAGGCGACCGTGGTTCCGGCAATGCGCTCGCGTGGCGAGTACATATACACTCCGCGCACCTGGCTCTGATCCCGGAACGGTCCCAGACACACTGTGCCGCTGAGCTTGTCAGGTGACGGCGCCGCCAGCGGCCGGATCCCCAGGTTGGTGATGTCATCGCAGCCGTGGAGCGCGTCGGCCTCGATCGGATGCGCCAGCGCACCGTACAGACCGAACCGGATGTCCTCGGGTTTGGCACGGGCATCGCCCGAGGCCGAGCCCTCGACGTCGACCAGCACATGGTCGGAGTCGAACCGCAGATCGGACACCTTGAGGCGCCAACCGAGGATGTCGATCGACTCGCCGAGCGCGCCTGTCGAGGCCTCGTAGGTACGTTTCGGCTCATCGGACGTGCAGCCCGTGGTGACGACGAGAAGTACCGCCATCACCGCCGCGATCAGCGCCCGCACTGCCACGTCAGTTCTGCCCTAAGTTCTCCCACGACCTTTTCCCACTGCTTTTGTTATGGCGCGCACCAGGTTTCGTGGAACCATCCGGCCCCCGGTGGTGAGCACCTTGTACTGCAATCCGGGCACGATAACCACCTTGCCCGCGGCCACGTCGGCCAGGCATTCGCACACCACATCCTCGACCTGCAGCCACAGGAACGACGGTGTGCCTGCCATGTCGATGCCCGCGCGGGCATGGAACTCGGTGTGGACGAAGCCCGGGCACAGCGCGTGCACCCCGACCCCGGTGCCGCCCAGCCCGTTGGCCAGCCCCTCGGTGAACGAGACGACCCAGGCCTTGGAAGCCGAATAGGTCGATCCGCGTCCGGGGACCAGCCCGGCGATACTGGCCACGTTGATGACGGTGCCGTTGCCTGCCTCGATCATCGACGGCAGCGCGGCATGCGTCAGTTCCATCACCGCGGTGACGTTGACGTCGAGTTGGGCCTGTAACTGTGCGAGGTCGGCGGTCCAGAATTCGCCCGAGGTGCCGAATCCGGCGTTGTTCACCAACACCTGCACTCCGGCGCGCAGTCGGTCGGCGACCTTGGCCCGGTCCGAGGCGGACGCGAGGTCCGCGGGCAGCACTTCGACGTCGGCGCCGGCTTCGTCGTGCAGTTCGGCGGCAAGTTGTTTCAACCGTGCGCCGTCGCGCGCGACGAGGACCAGGTCATAACCGTCACGCGCGTAGCGGCGGGCGAACCCGGCACCGAGCCCCGAGGTCGGTCCGGTGATCAGAGCGAGGGGACGAGACACGACCTAGCGCTGGTAGTGCGGTGCGTGACGCCCGTTGCGGGCCGGCGGCGGGGTGCGACGGATCGCATCCGGGCGGCCCGGTTCCTGGCGCGGCTGGGTGTAACGGCTCACGTCACCACGTCCGGGTGCCGCATCGGCCCGGCCCGGCGGGAGCTCGCGACGTCCGGCGGGGGTCGGCGTCAACGGGCGGCTGGGTGAGCTTGCGCGGCGGGCCAGCGCGGCCTGGCTGCCCTGACCGGACTGCGGTGCCACGCCGTTCTGCGCCACCGGGGGCAGTACCCGCAGCAGGTCGTTGAACTGACGGACGGTGCGCAGTCCCTCATCCCACTGGGCGCGGGTGCTGGTGACCGGCATGCTGACGAGCGTCCAGTTCTGCTCGTTCCACATGACCTCGGCGCAATCGGGAGCGGTGTGGGCGAACGTGACCATCCGGCGGTCGCACGCGCGGCGAGCGGCATCGAGGTTGGTGGAGTACACCATCCGCGGACCGATCGCGCCGAGCAGCCAGATGTCGCTCTCCCGGGGCTCCTTGATGCCCTTGAGACGCAGATCGACGACGACATTCGTGCCCACCTTTCGGTGCAGCGCAATCACCGTCGCCACCTCGTCGATGTCAAAGATGAACACCGCCTCGCCACGAATCTGGCCGAGGACGACGTTCTTGGCCGTGACGTCACCGACGGTCGACATCACCCCGCGCTTCCAGCGCTTGAGGATCTCGTGCGACTCGTGCTCGTAATCGAAGCCATGCGACTTCGCCCACGACTTGCGGCGCCGTCCCAACCCACGTCGACGGTCGATGTCGACGTACAGCAGTACCGCCGCACCCACGAAACAGAGTGCGGACAGCGTGAACCAGAGCGGGACCATCGGGCCTAGCCTACTTGTTGACGGTGGAATTGCCCCCACCTTATGAGGTCACAACCCGGTTACTGGTGATCAGGACGCTGTCCCCGGGGCTCTTCGAGGTAGGTGACGATCGCGTTCGTGAGGCCGCGCCGGGCCACATCGAGGTCGGTATAGGTGCCGAGTTGACGCTCGGAGGTGATGCCACGCATCGCGCCGGGGATGAACGAGGCGACCTCGCGGACCCGCTCGGGGTCCACGTCGAGATCGGCGAAGGCCTGCTGACAGGTCTGCAGCCAACCCTGCCCCCACGACCAGAGTTCGGCCGCGGTCTTCGGGTAGAGGCGTTCCAGCTCCGCGCGGTCCCGGGGCAGCGCGGCGCGTAAGTTCTCGATCGCCCGGGAATCGCTGGCCGTCAGCCCGTCGTAGAGCAGGTCGATGATGCCGGCGACGCGCTGACGTAGTGGTGCACCGTCGTCACGGCGGCCCAGCATGCCTGCGCGGCGTTCGGCGGTGCGCTGCAGGACTGCCGCCCAGAATCCGTCGATATCTCCGAACTGGTATTTCACTGCGCCCCAGGTGGCACCGATCTCCTTGGCGATCCGGTTGGCCGACACCGCTCCCGGGTCGCCGGTGGCCAGCGCCCTGCGCGCGGCTTCCAGCATGTTTTCCCGGGTGGCGAGGCCGCGTCGGTTGGTCCGCCGCGCGCCCGCCTCGGTCTCGCTCATCTCCAGCAGATTACCCCCGTTTTCACAGAACCCTCTTCCAAAGTTTCACGCGAGCTCCTACGATTCGCGACATGGCAAAACCACCGCTGTCGATGAAACCGACCGGATGGTTCCAGGTCGCCTGGACAGACCAGGTTCCCGCGGGCTCCGTACACGCCATGAAGTACTTCGGCGAGGAGATGGTCGCCTGGCGCTCGGAATCCGGGCAGGTGACCGTGATGAACGCCTACTGCGAACACCTCGGCGCCCACCTCGGATTCGGTGGCCACGTCGTCGGCGAGGCCATCCAGTGCCCGTTCCACGGTTGGCAGTGGAATCCCGAGGGCCGCAACGTCTGCATCCCGTATCAGGACCGGCCCAACCGCGGCCGCCGGATGCGCACCTACCCCGCCGTCGAGCGCAACGAGGCCATCTACATCTGGCACGACGCCGAAGGGCGTGAACCGTTTTTCGACGCACCGGACGTGTTCGCATCCTTCGCCGACGGCAGCAGCGCGGCCGACTACTACCCACAGCAGCGGTTGTTCCGCGAATCGCTGGAACTGCATCCGCAGTACGTGCTGGAGAACGGCGTCGACTTCGCGCACTTCAAATACGTGCACCAGACCCCGATCGTGCCGGTCTTCACCCGTCACGACTTCGCCGCACCGATCTCCTACGTCGACTTCACCATCACCTTCGAGGGCGACGACCAGCAGTCCATCGACGATGTGCGCAGCGGCGTCGAGGCCATCAACGGCGGCTTGGGCATCGCGGTGACCAAGAGCTGGGGCATGATCGACAACCGCACCATCTCGGCGGTCACGCCCGTCGATGAATCCACTTCCGACGTTCGGTTCATGGTCTACATCGGCCGGACCCCCGGGAAGGACACTCCGCGGGCCGCTGAGCGTGCTGCCGAGTTCGGCGACGAAGTGATCCGCCAGTTCACCCAGGACATCCATATCTGGTCACACCAGCGCTATTCCGATCCACCGGCGCTGGCCACCTCCGAATACGAGGGCTTCACCGCAATCCGCAAGTGGGCCATGCAGTTCTATCCCGACGGTCTGGGCGGTAGTGCGGCAGACCTGGCTTCTGGTGGCGGAGCCGCCAATCCAACATCAGGGAGAAAGGCAGACACCATATGAGCGAAAAGATTCGGGTATTCCAGGTTGCCACCGGCAACGTCGGCACCGAGATGATCAAACGCATCGGGCAACGCCCCGACCTTGAATTGGTCGGGTTACATTGCTACACACCGGAAAAAGTGGGCCGCGATGCCGGCGAGATCGCCGGCATCGATCCGATCGGGGTGACTGCCACCGGCTCGATCGACGAGATCATCGCCGCGCGTCCCGATGTACTCACCTTCCACGGCGTCTTCCCCGACGAGGACCTCTACGTGAAAGTCCTTGAGGCCGGGATCAATATCGTCACCACCGCCGACTGGATCACCGGCTGGCACCGCGACACCAACCATCCGCACCCGTCCGGCAAGCTGGTGTCGCAGCTGCTTGCCGAGGCGTGCGAAAAGGGTGGTTCTACGTTCTACGGCACCGGCATGAACCCCGGCGTGAATCAGATCCTGGGTGTGGTGTGCTCGGCCGACGTCGCCGAGATCGAGAACGTCACCACCATCGAATCCGTCGACGTGTCATGTCATCACAGCAAGGACACCTGGATCGAGGTCGGCTACGGCCTGCCCGTCGACGACCCGTCGATCCCGGGCAAGCTGGAGAAGTACACCCGGGTTTTCGCCGACAGCGTGCTGATGATGGCCGACTGCTTCGGGCTGGAACTCGACGAAGTCACGTTCAGCGCTGAGCTCGGCGCCTGCACCAAGGATGTCGACCTCGGCTGGTACACGCTGCCCAAGGGATCACTCGGCGGCAACTACATCAAATATCAGGGCATGGTCGACGGCGTACCGCGCGTCGAAACCCACCTGGAGTGGCAGATGACCCCGCACACCGATCCCAGCTGGGACATCAAGGGCTGCTACATCACTCAGATCAAGGGCGATCCGTGTGTCTACAACAAGCACATGATCTTCCCGAAACCCGGTGTGGACCTGTCTGATCCGACCTCGTTCGCCTCGATCGGCATGACCGTGACGGGATTGCCGGCACTCAACGCCATCGCGTCGGTGGTCGCCGCCCCGCCTGGGCTGTTGACGAGTGCCGACGTGCCGCTGCGCGGCTTCGCGGGGCGCTTCAACATCTAACGCTTCAGCACAGCAATAGCCCCGCCACACCTGTTGTGTGGCGGGGCTATTGCTACCGGGTCAGCTCAGCACCAGGCCTTCGCCGTCGGGGGTGACGTTGACCTGCACCACGTCTCCGTCGTGCACCTCACCGGCCAACAGCATCTTGGCCAACTGGTCGCCGATGGCCTGCTGCACCAGGCGGCGCAGCGGGCGGGCACCGTAGAGCGGGTCGAAACCGCGCTCGGCCAGCCACGCCTTGGCATCCAGCGACACCTCGAGGGTGAGCCGGCGCTGCGCCAGCCGCTTCTGCAGCTGTTGCAGCTGGATGTCGACGATCGACACGAGCTGTTCCGGATCGAGTGCGTCGAACATGATCACGTCGTCGAGCCGGTTGATGAACTCCGGCTTGAACGCGGCCCGCACCGCGGCCATCACCTGCTCCTCGGTGCCACCGGCACCCAGGTTGGAGGTCAGGATCAGGATCGTGTTGCGGAAGTCGACCGTGCGGCCCTGACCGTCGGTCAACCGGCCCTCGTCGAGCACCTGCAGCAGCACGTCGAACACGTCCGGGTGGGCCTTCTCGATCTCGTCGAACAGGACCACCGTGTACGGACGCCGTCGCACCGCTTCGGTCAGCTGACCACCCTGGTCGTAGCCGATGTAGCCGGGAGGCGCACCGACCAGCCGAGCCACCGAGTGCTTCTCGCCGTACTCACTCATGTCGATGCGGACCATGGCGCGCTCGTCGTCGAAGAGGAACTCCGCCAACGCCTTTGCCAGCTCCGTCTTACCGACACCGGTCGGGCCCAGGAACATGAACGAACCCGTCGGCCGGTTGGGATCGGCCACCCCGGCACGGGTGCGGCGCACCGCATCCGACACCGCGGTCACCGCGGCCTTCTGGCCGATGACGCGCTTGCCCAGCTCCTCCTCCATGCGGAGCAGCTTGGCGCTCTCGCCTTCGAGCATCCGGCCTGCCGGAATACCGGTCCACGCCTCGACCACCTCGGCGATGTCGTCGGGACCAACCTCTTCCTTGAGCATGACGTTCTCGCGAGCCTCGGCCACCGGCAGTGCGGCGTCGAGTTTCTTCTCGACCTCAGGGATACGCCCGTACCGGAGCTCGGAGGCCTTGGCCAGGTCGCCGTCGCGCTCGGCCCGGTCAGCCTCACCGCGCAGGCCGTCCAGCTGCTCCTTGAGCTCACGGACGATGTCGATGGCGCCCTTCTCGTTCTGCCATCTGGTCGTCAGCTCCGCCAGCTTCTCTTTGTAGTCAGCCAGCTCGCCGCGCAACTTCTCCAGGCGTTCCTTGGAGGCGTCGTCCTCCTCCTTCTCCAACGCCATCTCCTCGATCTCGAGGCGACGGACGAGCCGCTCGACCTCGTCGATCTCGACAGGCCGGGAGTCGATCTCCATGCGCAGCCGGGATCCGGCCTCGTCGACCAGGTCGATGGCCTTGTCCGGCAGGAACCGAGAGGTGATGTAGCGGTCACTCAGCGTGGCCGCCGCGACCAGCGCGGAGTCGGTGATGCGCACACCGTGGTGCACCTCGTAACGGTCCTTGAGACCGCGCAGGATGCCGACGGTGTCCTCCACGGACGGCTCGCCGACCAGCACCTGCTGGAAGCGACGCTCCAGGGCGGCGTCCTTCTCGATGTACTTGCGGTACTCGTCGAGCGTGGTCGCGCCGACCAGTCGCAGCTCGCCGCGAGCCAGCATGGGCTTGATCATGTTGCCGGCGTCCATCGCGGATTCACCGGTGGCACCGGCTCCGACGATGGTGTGCAACTCATCGATGAACGTGATGACCTGTCCGGCCGACTCTTTGATGTCGTCGAGCACAGCCTTGAGGCGTTCCTCGAACTCACCGCGGTACTTGGCACCGGCCACCATGGACCCGAGGTCCAAGGAGACGACGGTCTTGTCCCGCAGGCTTTCCGGTACGTCGCCGGCCACGATGCGCTGGGCCAGGCCCTCGACGATCGCGGTCTTGCCGACGCCCGGCTCACCGATGAGCACTGGGTTGTTCTTGGTGCGACGGCTCAGCACCTGCACGACGCGACGAATCTCATTGTCGCGCCCGATCACCGGGTCGAGCTTGCCTTCGCGGGCGGCTGCGGTCAGGTCGGTGGAGTACTTCTCCAGCGCCTGATAGGTGCCTTCGGGGTCTGCACTGGTCACGCGGGCGCTACCGCGCACCTTGGTGAATGCCTCACGCAGCGCCTCCGGCGAGGCGCCGTGCCCGGTCAACAGCTTGGCGGCCTCGGAATCGCCGGTGGCCAGACCGACCATCAGGTGTTCGGTGGAGACGTACTCGTCGTCCATCTCGGTGGCCAGATGCTGGGCCGTGGTGATCGCAGCGAGCGATTCCCGGCTCAGTTGGGGTTGGCTGCTGGCGCCGCTGACGCTGGGCAGCTGGTCAACCAGCCGTTGCGCGTCGGCGCGAATGATCGCGGGGTCGACGCCGACGGCCTCCAGCAGCGGTGCGGCGATGCCCTCGTTCTGGGTGAGCAGTGCCATCAACAGGTGTGCGGGCCGGATCTCGGGGTTGCCTGCGGAGCTGGCCGCCTGCAACGCTGAGGTCAGCGCCGCCTGAGTCTTGGTCGTTGGGTTGAACGAGTCCACGACACCTCCCTTTTTCGTGTAGAGAAAATGCTTGTCGTGTTCTTCAACGTAGTCAAGGTTGAGTCTGTTCCGCTCAACTTTAAAAATTTTCGATCGAGAGGGCGGCTATGACGGAAAGCTGGGGTTCGGTGCTCGCCGAACTGATCCCACTGGCCATGGTGGTGGCCCTGTCGCCGCTGTCCATCATCCCGGCGGTGCTGGTGCTCCACACACGTCACCCCCGACCGACCGGCCTGACCTTCCTCACCGGATGGCTCGTCGGCCTGGCCGCACTGACCACGATCTTCGTCGGCGTCTCCAGCATGCTCGGCGGGCTCAACGCCACCCCGACGTGGGCCTCGTGGTTACGCATCGTGGTGGGCGCTGCCCTCATCGTGTTCGGCGCGTACCGCTTTCTCACCCGGGAAAAATCGGAGCACATGCCCGGCTGGATGACCGGCCTCAGCAAGCTCACGCCCGCCAAGGCGGGAGCTGCGGGCCTGGCCCTCACCGTGGTGAACCCGAAGGTGCTGTTCATCTGCGCAGCAGCAGGATTAGCCATCGGTAGCGCCGGCCTCGGCCAGCCCGGGGTATGGGCGGCAGGGCTCTACTACGTGCTGGCGGCCGGATCGACCGTGGCTCTGCCGATCCTCGCGTATGCAGTATCGGGTGAGCGGCTGGACCCAGCGCTGGCCCGACTCAAAGACTGGATGGAACGCCAGCACGCCGTGTTGATCGCCGCGATTCTCGTCGTGATCGGCCTCCTCGTGCTCTATAAGGGAATTCACGCGTTATAGGCGCCGCATTCGGTGCAGGTCGGGCTACGGTGTGCGCATGTCCGAATACGGTTTCGGTGATTTCGAATTCGAGCGGAAGTTCTTTGTCCGCGAATTGCCCGCAGTGGCAGCATCGGATCCCACACCAGCGCTGATCGTCCAGGCCTACCTTTTCGCGTCCGACGGATATGCGGTTCGCGTCCGCGTCCAGGGTGCCGCTCCCGCCGCATTGGATGCCACCCCCGCCGAGCTCGTAGAGAGTTTGGGCGAGGGATCGCTGGGAACCATGACCGCCAAAGGTCCCGCCGTCGGGGGCACCCGCTATGAGGCCGAACGCGAACTCGATCCACTGGTCGCGGCCCAGATCGTGCGCCGGTCCGAACATGTGATCGCCAAAGTTCGCTATTCGATGTGGCTCGGCGAGGACGGCTGGATCATCGACCAATTCCTCGGCCGAAACGCACCCCTGCTGCTCTCCGAAGTCGAGCGCGGTGGGCCAGTCGTCGATCTGGCCATTCCGTCATTCTGCGTTTCCGAGGTTTCCGAGGATGACCGGTTCCGCAACGAGTATCTGGCGCACAAGCCATTCGGCACCTGGGCCGACGAGTACCGGCGTGAACTCGACCGCCGCGGACCCAGCTTTGTGGAGTCCTTGGGCCAGAATCAGTTTGAGGGCAGTTGAGCGACGGGGCTTCTCCGTCTGGGGCAAGTGAATGAATCACCCCGGGTTTGATGCACACCTTCTTTCGAGGGAAGGTAGTTCGCATCATGCCGAAGAGATACGACGAGGAGTTCAAGGCCCGAGCGGTCCGGTTGGTCACTGACCATCTCGAGGAGTACGACACCCGCACCGCCTGCATCACCGCGGTCGCCAAGCGGTTGGGAGTGTCCTACGAAACGCTGCGGCGGTGGATCAACCAAACTGAGGTCGATACCGGGGTCCGCGACGGGGTATCCACCGACATCTCGCGCGAGAACCGGGAACTCAAGCGTAAGAATCGTGAGCTTGAGGAAACGATCGAAATCCTCAAGGCGGCAACAAGTTTCTTCGCGCGGGAGAGCGACCCGCGACGCCGTTGATCTGTGCGTTCATCGCCGAGCATCGTGCTCGGTTCGGGGTCGCTCCGATCTGCCGCGTGCTCACTGAGCACGGCTGCAAGATCGCTCCGAGAACCTTCTACGCCTGGCTGTCGCGGCCCCCGTCAGCGCGGGCCTTGTGGGACACCGTCATCACCGAGGTGATGGCCGGCTACTACGAGCCCGACGAGGCGGGCCGCCGCAAGCCGGAGTCGTTGTACGGCGCGGTCAAGATGTGGGCTCACCTGCAACGCCAGGGCATCACGGTGGCCCGCTGCACCGTGGAACGCCTCATGCGGGCCAACGGATGGCAGGGGGTGACCCGGCGCAAAAAGGTCCGCACCACGATCGCTGACCCGGCCGCAGCCCGCGCTGCGGATCTGGTCAAACGCCGGTTCCGGGTGCCCGCCCCCAACATGCTGCTCGTCGCCGATTTCACCTACGTGCGACTCGCCTCTGGGGTGTTCGTCTACACCGCGTTCGCCATCGATGCCTACGCGGGGCGGATCGTGGGCTGGACGTGCTCGGCCAGCAAGGAGGATCGGTTCGTACGCCAAGCCATCCGGCACGCCGCGCTACTCAGAATGAGTCAGGGCAATCCGTTGCTGGGCAACACTATTCATCATAGTGATGCGGGGTCGCAGGGCGGATTCAACTGGTCGTCGCAACACCTTGATCACGGAGGTGTGGTGTGGCCAAGCGTAAGGACGCGGAATCGGTTGGTAGGCGACGGCAGTGGGCGGCTGACCGTGCGTTGCGGCCTGCGATGCGCTCACCAGGGCGCCCGGACCCGTCGCGGTCGGTGCAGCGTCAGTTTTGGCGGCTGATCGCCCAGGGTGTCTCCACCGACGACGCAGCCGCAGAGGTCGGCGTGTCGACACCGGTGGCGACCAGGTGGTTCCACCACGCTGGCGGCATGACGCCGATCAGTCTGGATGAGCCCACGGGCCGGTATCTGTCGTTCGCCGAGCGGGAGGAGATCGCACTGCTACGCGCCCAGGGCGCCGGGGTGCGTGAGATCGCCCGCGAGATCAAGCGTGACCCCTCGACAGTTTCGCGGGAACTGCGGCGCAACGCAGCCACCCGCAGCGGCACGCAGGTGTACCGCGCAGGGGTGGCGCAGTGGAAGGCCCAGCAAGCAGCAAAGCGCCCGAAACCCGCGAAACTGGCAGTCAACCCGCAGCTGCGTGAGTACGTGCAGCAGCGGCTCGATGGCAGTGTCCGCGGACCCGACGGCACCGCCGTCGCAGGTCCGCAGACCAAGGCCTGGAACGGCCGCAACAAGCCGCACCGACAAGACCGACGGTGGTCGACAGCATGGAGCCCGGAACAGATTGCCCACCGCTTACCGCTGGATTTCCCCGATGATGAGTCCATGCGCATCAGCCATGAGGCGATCTATCAGTCCTTGTTCATCGAGGGGCGTGGGGCGCTCAAACGGGAATTGGTCGCGTGCCTGCGGACCGGTCGTGCGCTGCGGGTCCCGCGGGCCAGGACACAGAACAAACCGCAGGGACATGTCACCGCGGACGTCGTGATCAGCAAACGCCCTGCCGAAGCCGCCGATCGCGCAGTTCCTGGGCATTGGGAGGGTGATTTGATCATCGGTGCGGGCCGGTCGGCGATTGCCACCGTGGTGGAACGCAAGAGCCGCTCGGTGATGCTGGTTCACCTTCCCCGCCTCGAGGGGTGGGGTCTGGCGCCGCCGGTGAAGAACGGGCCGGCGCTCAGCGGCTACGGCGCCGAGGCGATGAACGCTGCCCTGATCGCCTCACTGGCACAGCTACCCAAGCAGCTGCGTCAGACGTTGACATGGGACCGCGGCAAAGAGTTGGCCGCGCACGCCCAGTTCACCTTCGACACCGGAACGAAGGTGTTTTTCGCCGACCCGCACTCGCCATGGCAGCGGCCTACCAACGAGAACACCAATGGCGTTCTGCGTCAGTACTTTCCGAAAGGCACCGACTTATCTCGATGGTCGGCTCAAGACCTCGAAGCGGTCGCACTGACGCTCAACAACCGACCCCGAAAGGTCCTCGGCTGGAAGACTCCCGCCGAAGTCTTTGCCCAACAGCTACACTCACTCCAACAACCCGGTGTTGCAACGACCGATTGAACCCGCCCAGTACACCTCGGTGCGGTTCGGAGAAACCCTGTCCCTGTCGGGGCTGATCCCGTCAATCGGAACGGTCGGGGACGCCTTCGACAACGCCCTGGCCGAAACGACCATAGGGCTGTACAAAACCGAAGCCATCCGCGACGACTCGCCATTCCGACGGGGCCCGCTGCAACGGCTGGCCGACGTCGAGATGCTCACCGCCGACTGGGTGCACTGGTACAACACCGATCGGCTCATGCACCGCCTGGGCCGCATCCCACCGACCGAATACGAGGCCATCTACTACGCTACAAACACAGCCCAACCAGAGGCTGCACACCCATAACCACGTGTGCATCAAACCCGGGGCGATTCAGAATCCACACCACGGATAGCATCGACGAAACTGGTGCGGCCGATCTTGGCAGACACGAAGGGGCCGAATCATCGACAACAACGCTCCAACGCCTGGGACACCCGGGCCGCCCGGCTGGTTCGCCGACCCCTGGAATGCTCAGCAGCTGCGCTACTTTGACGGCCAACAATGGACCAGTCACACCGCTCCGACGTCTGAGGCACCTTCCGACTACGCCTGGGATACCGGTTATCCGTTTGGGGAACAGGTCCTGATCCTGCGGGCCATCGCGACGCCATCGGACGCCAGCATCATGTGCGGCGTCGAGAACGCCCGCGGCCAGCACATCGGATTGATTCAACCGACGACGAAGATTGGCTGGATCACTCGGGGAACCGAGGGGATGACGTTAGTGATGACTCGTCCCGACGGGGCGCCGTTGCTGTACTTCACCAGCTCCGGGGCGTACACCGGACTATCCATCCAGGTGCATGACGCCACTGGACAGGACTTGGGGCGTCTCCGTCGAGGTGGCTCGCGCTGGCGCATCTACACCTTGACGATGGAGCTGGAGTTTGACGGACAACGTCTCGGACGGTCCAATATCGGCACCACCATCATGCAAATGGACAAGAAGGTCCACGAACCGATTTACGATGCAGCCGGCGCAGTGCTCGGCCACGTGGATCGCCGCTGGCACCCCAACACGGGATCACGCAATCCGCATTACGACTACACACTGGACTGCTGCGCGCGAACATCACACCCGCTCCCCGCGCTGATGCTGACTACGGCCTTCGCGCACTACATGTATGACCGGATCCAGATAGGCGGTCCGTTTGGCGGAACGCGCTGGCCGTCCCGGAACAATTGATGGGAACGCGCATTCCAACCGCGCTTGCGAAGCCGGGCACCGAGATTGGTGCGACGAGGCGCCTCAGCGCGCTGTTAGGGTCTCCTCCAAGACGGGAGTGAATGCCTGCAGATGTGGCACTGGGACCGAGGTCGCCACCAACTGCGAACACGCACAAGGAGAAAAGCATGTCCGGCGAACTGCGCGTGATTACCTCACACGTGCTCGAACTTGCAGAGCGACAGAACACCGCCGCACAACAAATCCTCGCGGCCGCCGCTGCGTCGCACGGCGTCAGCACGTCAATGATGGTCAATCACGGCGTCGTCTGCTCAGCGGCCAACGCGGCCGTCGCAGCGGCAGAAGCAGCACGGGCTGCTGCCTGCGCTGGTTTGAACTCCGTTTCGAACAGCCTGTCGAGCCGACTGGGGCTGGCAGCGTCACGTTACGACCAGTCCGACACGCAAGAGGCGGGCAAACTCGGTAAAGAGATGCATCCACGCTGAGACCACTACCAGCTGGCAACTTCGTCAGCGGTAACGTTCGAATCAAAGGCAATTGTCTCGGCTCGCGCCGGCCGTCGATCAGAATCGGGACTTCAGATACGTGACCACACACGATCCGGACGATGAGTTCTTCCACTCCGACGACACGGGTTTGGATGCGCTCGACTTCGACACACCACCCCAACCCGACGATGGCGGGTCGGGAATTGACGCACTGCCGGAATACTCCGTAGGCGAAATCGACCAGGGAACCAGCCTCGGAGGTGTAGACGACTTCACCGGCGCTGACGTCGAAGACGATGAGGACGACGTTTTCGGCGCGGTCGAGACCGACGCGGCTACCGCGGACGAGGCAAAGGGCCCCGTGGTCCAGGCGATCAACCCGCCGGGCACCGTCTCGGTGACGGCCTACCTCGGCGGGTCGGTCGCCCAGGTCGATCTGGATCCAAAGGTAACCACCTTGACCGAATCCCAACTGGCTGAAGAGATCCGGTTCGTGGCAGGCGTGGCGGCCACGAAAGCTACGGCTGCCGTGCATGTCGGCGTGGTGAACATGCTCGTCGAGCAGGGCATGGATCTGCGCGACGCGCGGGATTTCGTGGAGACCAACATGCCGTTCGCCACACCGGAACAGGCCCACGAGGCCGACGTTGCGCTCATCGCACGGCACACCGAGCGCGAAGACTGACCGAGGGGCGACCATCAACGAAAGCGTGCCACCACCGCCGCAGGCGGGATGGTTTACCGACCCTTGGAACACTCATCAGATCCGGTACTTCGACGGCAGGCAGTGGACAGCCCACGCGGCATCTGGTCCGCCGATGCAACCGCCGACCGCGGCCAAGGTCCCTGCCCCGCCGCTGACTTCAGGCGGGTACCCGTTCGGGGAACCCACTCTGTTCCTCCAACCAATCCGCGGTGAAGCGGGCTCCGATATCCGTTGCTCGATTACGAACCCGCGTGGGCAACTACTCGCGTTGGTCCAACTACTGAAAGCACCCCCCCTGGGGGCTGAGGCAATCAGCGAACTCGTATTCGAGGTCGTTCGGCCCGATGGAACCCAACTGCTGCGGTTCATCCGATCCGTTGGATTCGCGGGTCGTGGCAAACATCGTCTGCACGTTCACGACCCCGACGGCCGTGAACTCGGTTGTCTTCGGCAGACCAGCTCGTATTGGCAATACTTCCGAACCCCCAAAATTTCGTTCGAGCTCGAATATCAGGACCAATCGCTAGGCGCCACCAAAATACGTTCCTATATCCCCAAGTTCACCAAGTTGGAACTCGACGAACCGATCTACGGCACCAGTGCAGAGATCGGGCGGGTACATAGTCAACGGAACCAATCCAAGCTCGAAGCCATGTTCATGTACGCGACCTTCGATTACCGGCTCGACTGTGCGCATCCCACGTCACCACCAATACCTACGCTGCTGCTGGCCACCACTTTTGCACATTTTCTGTATGACCATCTCGATTCGCTAGCGCCGTTCTCGCGGTGGGCCCGATGAGTGTCCCGTCGGCCTGGACACCAGCCGTCAGTGCATCCAGTGTTGCCCCAGAGAACGCCAAAGGCGCGTTCGGAACACCCAAAATTGGTGCATAGCAACATGTTGAGACGCTGTTAGGCTCACCTCAACGAAGGAAGGGCCAGACAAGAATGAGCTTTTGGGATGCCGCGGAGAAGGTTAGCAAGACTCTCAGCAAGAGCGACGAGTTGAGCGATCTCGGGGATGCCAACACTCTGTGGTCCACGAAGTCTCATAACGATGCCGGGGACAAGCTCGGGCTGGGTTCCGACGCAATCGGGCTCGTGCAGATGCTCATCGGGAAATCTGTCGCAACCCCCATCATCAATGTCGGCCTGTTGGGCATCCAAGGTATGACTCTCACTTGCGGAATCGGCAATCCGGATACTGGCGACAGGTTCGGGCAGGGCGCAGAGCAGTTGGGCCAAGTCCATGACACCCTGGAATCAGCGAAGCCGACCGCTGGATGGCAAGGAGGCGCCTCGCAGGCCTACACAGGGCAAGATGCGAAGCAGCAGGAACGTGCGCGCGAGATCGCAGAAGCGGACAAGGCCTTGGAAGCAATCGTGCGCAAGCAGGCGAATCAAATCGATCAGACGCGCTCGTTTCTTGGTACCTGCGCGACTGTGCTGGGCTATGCGATCCTGCCCGCAATGATTGCGAAGGTCTCCGGTCCGCAAGGTCCTGCTGTCGCAATGGCGATCGAGATAGGCGCGGTCGCCGGCTCTGTGCCTCTCGCTGCCGGACAGATGTCGGCGATGTCCGCCAAGTCAGCAGCAAATGCTGTCGAGGTAGGGAAGGTGATCGGGCAATACACCAAGGTGGCAGCAAGCGCGACGTTCGGCCAGTAGGAACCGACCACCTACAGCTCCGGCAACCCCAGCTCACCCGCATCGGCGGTGAGGTAGCGGGTCACGGTCGGCGCGAGCAGTCGCACGATGTCGTCACCGTCGAGTGTCGCCAACGGCGGGACCTCCATCACGTAGCGCAGCATCGCGGTACCGACGAGGCTCGACGCGGCGAGCATGGCCCGCAGCCGAGCCTGCTCACCGCCACCCAGTACGCCTGACACCGCGGCGAGCACGTAATCCTGCATGAACGTTCGAAATGCCACGTGCGCATCGGAATTCGACGTCGCGGACTGCAGCATGACCCGCATGCTGGCTGCGGTGTCAGGCGCCTCCCACATCTTCAGATAGACGCGCACCATGCGCTCGCCGACCTCCCCCTCCGACCCTTCCAAGGCACCCACCAGCACGGCGGGATCGAGGATCAGCCGGAGCGATTCCCGGAACAGGTCGGCCTTCGAGCCGAACAGGTAAAGCACCATCGACGCGTCGACGTTCGCGTCGGATGCAATCCCGCGCAGTGTCGTCTTCTCGTAGCCCTCGGCGGCGAAGCGGAGCTTGGCAGCCGCCAGCACGGCGTCGCGAGACACCGGGTCACCCTGGCGCCGCCCGCGGCGTGTAGCAGTTTTCCCAGGTGAAGCCATACGTCGACATTATCATTTCAACACCTATTGAAATTTGAGTAGCAACGGGCCTACCCTCACATCCACCGGGTAATTCAACACCGGATGAAAAGAGGAAACGATGCTCTCGACACAGACACCCACGGCCGTCCATCACGCAGCACCCGAACACGCGCCACCCGCCGCCCTGCGCGCCATGGGCATCGTCGCCGCCCTGACCGTCGTGATCGCGATCGTGGCCATCGCCTTCGCCCTGCCGGCGTCACGATCCAAGCCCCACAACGTCCCGATCGGTGCGGCCGGACCCCAGGCCGCCACCAGCCAGATCGCCGAGCGCCTCGAACAGCAGGCCCCCGGCGCGTTCAAGCTCACCTACTACCCCGGCGAGGCCGCCCTGCGTGAGGCGATCCTCAACCGAAACCTCTACGGCGGCATCGTCTTCGGACCTGAAGGGCCGGCCCTGCTGACCGCCACCGGAGGCAGCCCGGCCGTCGCCCAACTGCTCACCCAGATCGGTAGCGGCATCGCGGCACACTCAGGCGTCGCCCTGCACACCGAGGACCTTGCCCCGCCCACCAACCAGGATCCGCGCGGGACCGGGCTGGCGGCCTCTGCCCTGCCGATCACCCTGGCCGGGATTTTGCCTGCCGTGGCCCTCACCCTGATGCTGCGCCGCGAGGTGTGGACCCGCCTGACCGCCACCATCGTGTTCTCCGCACTCGCCGGCATCACGGTGGCAGGCCTATTGAAATATGTGTTGGGTTCGATCGACTCGAACTTCTGGGGCGTGGCCGCAGGACTGACCTTGGGGATCGCCGCCGCCGGATTGCTCATGCTCGGCCTGGGGTCGCTGTTCGGCAAGGTCGGACTGGGCGTAGGCGCGGCGCTGGCCCTCCTGCTCGGCAACCCGCTGTCCGGGCTGACCTCGGCACCGGAGATGCTGCCGTCCGGCTGGGGCCAGCTCGGCCAGCTGCTGCCGCAGGGCGCCACTGCCACCCTGCTGCGGTCCACCGCCTACTTCGACGGGGCCGGAGCCGACACAGCAATCATCGTGCTCAGTTGCTGGGCAATCGTCGGACTGATGTTGGTGATCAACGCCGCTTTGCGGCGGCCCGGGCGTACCGCGCCTATGATGCAGCACCGTGGGCCTCGATGACCGTGACGCGCTGCAGACACTGCAGAACGCCGTCGACCCCGAGCAGGGCTCAGCGCCCCTGATCCGCGATTTCTACACCCGGTGGTTCGCCACCGACCTCTCGGCCCGCGATCTGTTCCCCCCCGACATGGACCACCAGCGCGATGTGTTCGCGCGTGCCCTGACGTGGCTGTTCGGGGAGTTGATCGCCCAACGCGCCGAAGAGCCGGTGGCGTTTCTGGCCCAACTCGGCAGAGACCACCGCAAATACGGTGTGACGCAAGGGCATTACGACTCCATGCAGGAAGCGCTGTACAACGCGCTGCACGACCATCTCGAAGCCGACTGGCACGACTCCCTGGCCGAGGCGACCCGCGATGCCGTGGCCCTGATCATCGGGGTGATGCGCGGCGCGGCCGACGCCGAGGAATCCCCGGCCTACCGCGACGGCACCGTCATCGAGCATCACCGGGTCACCCGCGACGTCTCGGTGATCCGGCTGCAACTCGACGAGCCGCTGTTCTATCACCCCGGCCAGTACGTCACCGTCCAGGTTCCGCAGTGGCCGCGCCGGTGGCGCTACCTGAGCCCGGCCATCCCCTCCGATCGCTCGGGGGCCATCGAGTTCCACGTCCGGTCGGTGCCCGGCGGCATGGTGAGCACCGCCATCGTCGCCGAAACCAAGATCGGGGACCGCTGGCGGCTGTCCAGCCCGCACGGCGGGTTACATGTCGATCGCGACGGCGAAGATGTGCTGATGGTGGCAGGCAGCACGGGCCTGGCCCCGCTGCGCAACATCATCATGGACATGACGTTGCACGGCGAGAATCCCCGCGTGCACCTGTTCTTCGGCGGCCGCTATCCGTGCGAACTGTACGACCTGAAAACGCTGTGGCACATCGCCTCGACAAACCCGTGGCTGTCGGTGACCCCGGTGTCGGAGTACAGCACCGATCCCCCGTGGGCCGGCCAGTATCCCGACGTCCGGCCGCCGCGTGGGCTCCACGTGCGCCAGACCGGCACCCTGGCCGAGGTCGTGACGAAATTCGGCAATTGGGGCGATCGGCAGATCCTGGTGTGCGGTGGACCGGACATGGTCACCGCCACCAAAGCGGCCCTGGTCGCGCGAGGGGCGCCGGCCGACCGCATCCAGCACGACCCGCTCACGCGCTGAGGATGCCAAACTGGCGGCATGTCCGAGGTTCAACCAGTCACCCTGTCTGACCCGTCGTCGTCGCTGACGGCCACCTATGTTCCGGCCGCGGGGATGATCTGTACGTCGTTGGCCGACGGAGCGGACGAGTACCTGGGCCAGCGACGCGGGCTGCAGGCCTATATCGCCGACGGCAAGACGATGGGCATCCCGATCCTCTATCCGTGGGCAAACCGATTGAGTGCCAACGAATACCGGGTCGATGACGCGGTGGTGGACGTGACCCCCGGGGTGAACGGCGTGCGCGGCGACGCACACGGGGCACCGATCCACGGTGTGATCGCAGCCAACCCGGACTGGCAGGTGATCGAGAAATCGGAGAACGTGCTGACAGCGGAGCTGGACTGGGGTACCGACCCACGACTGCTGGCGACGTTCCCGTTTCCCCACCGCGTCAGGATGGCGGTGACGCTCGCCGACCGGACCCTCACGGTGGCGACCACCGTGACACCAACCGCCCGGCAACCCGTTCCGCTGTGCTACGGCTATCACCCCTACGTGACGATTCCCGCTGTGCCGCGCGAGGATTGGCAGTTACAGACCCCGGCCATGCGACATTTGCGCGTCGATGATCGGGGCTTGCCCACCGGCGAAACCCAACCGTGGACGGCGGGGGCGAGGCGCCTGGGCAGCACCGAGTTGGACGACGGATTCGACGACGTCGACGAGGGTGCGGTGTTCGCGCTGACCGGCGGGGCAGCGCGGGTGGAGGTCACCTTCGACCGGGGCTACGGCGCTGCCCAACTCTTCGCTCCACTCGGCGACAGCGTGGTGGGGATCGAGCCGATGGCCGCACCGACCGACGCACTACGCCGCGGCAAGTACAAAATGGCCGCCCCCGGAAGTCCGGAGACGGCCACCTTTTCGATCAGAACGGGTTAGCGGGCACCCCTACTACGGCCTATGTCGCCGCCGAGCGGCTCCGGGCTGCCACAGCACCACAGCCTTGGACGACACCGTCACCTCATGACGCTGGTTGGCACTCAGTTGTTCAACCTGCTGGGTCAGGTCGGATACCCGGGCGCGCAATGCATCAACCTGATTGGTGAGTTCGATGACGCGCTTGATACCTGCCAGGTTGACGCCCTCGTCCTGCGACAGCCGCTGCACCTCACGGAGCAGGTCGACGTCACGCTCGGAGTAGCGGCGCCCGCCGCCGGAACTGCGTTGCGGGCTGACCAGGCCGAGCCGGTCGTATGTGCGCAGGGTCTGCGCGTGCATACCGGCCAGCTCGGCGGCCACCGAGATCAAGAACGTACGGGCTTCCTCTTTGCGCTGGCTCATATGTTGCCCGCCCAACCTGCCCGCGGATCGAAACCACTGGCCCGTTCAGCTTTCGCATACGCCTCCAGCGCCTCTGCCGCTTCCCCTTCGAGGTTCGGCGGCACCGCGACCTTCACCGTGACCAGCAGGTCACCGTGGCCGCCGGAGCGCTTGGGTACCCCGCGCCCGCGTACCCGCAGGATCCGGCCGTCGGAGGTGCCCTTGGGCACCCGCACACCGACCTTGCCGTCCAGGGTGGGCACGGAAAGCGTTGCCCCAAGGGCCAACTCGTGGAAGCTGACCGGAACGCTGACGGTCAGGTCGTCGCCGTCACGCCCGAACACCTTGTCGGGACGCACGTGCACGGTGACATAGAGGTCGCCCGAGGGCGCACCCCGTAGCCCGGCCTCGCCCTGTCCGGCCAGCCGAATTCGCTGACCGTCCTCCACACCCGGAGGGATCCGCACATTGATCGTGCGGGTCCGGGTGGTGACGCCGGTGCCCTGACATTCAGCACACGGGTGCTCGATGATCGAACCGCTGCCCCGGCATTCGGTGCAGGGTTCGGAGAACCCGAACGCCCCCTGGTTGCGGTTGACCACACCGGAGCCGTTGCAGTTCGGACATACCTTGGGGCTGGTTCCCGGTCGCGCACCGCTGCCGTGGCAGTTGGTGCACGGCGCCGGGCTGGTCAGCCGCAGCGGCATGGCCACGCCCTTGGTGGCTTCCAAGAAGGACAGCTCGGTTTCGGTTTCCAGATCGTTGCCCCGGCGGGGCCGGCTCGGGCGTGGTTGCGTACCTCCGCGCCCGAACAGCCCTCCGAAGAGGTCACCGATATTGGCGCCGCCGCTCTGGCCGGCGGCGTCGAACAGGTCCCCCAGGTTGAATTCGGCTCCGTCGGAACTGAATCCACCGTTGAAGTTCCCGCCCGGGTTGAACCGACGCCCACCCCCGGAGAACAGCCGACGGGTCTCGTCGTACTCCTTGCGCTTCGCGGGGTCCGACAAGACACTGTTGGCTTCGGAAACCGCCTTGAACCGCTCGGCCGCTCCCGCATCGGGATTGCGGTCGGGATGCAGTTCGGAGGCGAGTTTCCGGTAGGCCTTCTTGATCTCGTCGGCGCTGGCGTCAGAGGAGACGCCGAGCTCCTTGTAGAAGTCCTTCTCGACCCACTCACGTTGGGCCATGCGCCACCTCCTTACCTCTTCTCTCTAGTTGGTTGGACTAATTGTCTGATTCTGCGGCCTGATCGCCTGCGGCGTCAGCATTTTCCGCTTCCGTCGGCGGCACGGTGTCGACCACGCCGACCATGGCGTGCCTGACCACCTGGTCACCGATCCGGTAACCCCGGCGCATCACGGTCCCGACCACAGGGTGAGTGCCCTCGCCCTCGTGCTGCACGGCTTCGTGCAGTGACGGATCGAACTCGTCACCCTCCGCGCCGAACCCGGAAAGACCCTGTCCCTCAAGCGCACCGACAAGCTTGTCGGCAACCGACTTGAGCGGACCGGATTCCAGGTCACCGTGGCTGCGGGCCCGGTCCAGATCGTCGAGGACACCCAGTAACTGGGTGATGACGGCGGACTTGGCCCGGTCGGCGGTGACCTGCTGATCGCGCAGGGACCGCTTGCGGTAGTTGTCGTATTCGGCCTTCACGCGTTGCAGCGTGGCCTTGAGCTCGGCGACCTCGTCGCTATCGCTCCCCGACTCCCCCGTCTCGGGGGCGGCGGGCGCCGGCCCACCAGGGGCCGGCGCCTGCTCACGAACCTCACCGGTGTCGGGATCGATGCGCCGTTTGTCGGTGACGGTCACCGGCTCGTGCGAATCGTTCTCGGTCACTTGGTCTCCTGATCATCGTCGACAACCTCGGCGTCCACCACGTTGTCATCCGCAGCGGCACCCGAATCGGCGCCACCGGCAGCCTGCTCGGCCTGGGTGGCCTCGTAGATCGCCTGGCCCAACCCCTGCGACTCGACGCCGAGCTTCTCCATGGCGTCCTTGATCGCGGAGATGTCGTTGCCTTCCAGCGCCGACTTGGCTTCGGCGATCGCACCGTCGACCTTGGTCAAGGTGTCCTCGGGAACCTTCGATCCGCCTTCGGCCTCACGCTGCTCCTTGACGAACTTCTCCGTCTGGTAGACCAGCGACTCGGCCTGGTTGCGGATGTCAGCCTCTTCGCGACGCTTCTTGTCCTCGTCGGCGTGCACCTCGGCATCCTTGATCATCCGGTCGATCTCTTCCTTGGACAGGCCGGAGCCTTCCTGGATCTTGATCGTGTTTTCCTTGCCGGTGCCCTTGTCCTTGGCGGTGACGTGCACGATGCCGTTGGCGTCGATGTCGAAGGTGACCTCGATCTGCGGCACGCCGCGGGGGGCCGGCGGGATGCCGGTCAGCTCGAAGGATCCGAGCAGCTTGTTTTCCGCTGCGAATTCGCGCTCACCCTGGAAGACCTGGATCTGCACCGACGGCTGGTTGTCGTCGGCGGTGGTGAAGGTCTCCGACCGCTTGGTCGGGATGGTGGTGTTGCGCTCGATCAGCTTGGTCATCACGCCGCCCTTGGTTTCGATACCGAGGGACAGCGGGGTGACGTCAAGCAGCAGAACGTCTTTCACCTCGCCCTTGAGCACACCGGCCTGCAGCGCGGCGCCCACTGCGACAACCTCGTCCGGGTTGACGCCCTTGTTGGGCTCCTTGCCGCCGGTCATTTCCTTGACCAGCTCGGTCACGGCGGGCATACGGGTGGAACCACCCACCAGCACCACGTGATCGATTTCGCCGACCGAGATGCCGGCATCCTTGATCACCGACTGGAACGGTGCACGGGTGCGGTCCAGCAGATCCTGAGTGATCTTCTGGAACTCGGCGCGGGTCAGCTGCTCGTCGAGGAACAGCGGGTTCTTGTCGGCGTCGACGGTGATGTAGGGCAGGTTGATCGAGGTGCTCTGCGAGGAGCTGAGTTCGATCTTGGCCTTCTCGGCCGCTTCACGCAGCCGCTGCATCGCCATCTTGTCCTTGGTCAGGTCAATGCCACTGGTGGCCTTGAACTTATCGACCAGCCACTCGACGATCCGGTCGTCCCAGTCGTCGCCACCGAGGTGGTTGTCACCGGAGGTGGCACGCACCTCGACGACACCGTCGCCGATCTCCAGCAGCGAGACGTCGAACGTGCCGCCACCGAGGTCGAAGACCAGGATGGTCTGTTCCTTGCTGCCCTTGTCCAGGCCGTAGGCCAGGGCGGCCGCGGTGGGCTCGTTGACGATGCGCAGCACGTTCATGCCGGCGATCTGCCCGGCTTCCTTCGTAGCCTGACGCTGGGCGTCGTTGAAGTAGGCGGGCACGGTGATGACCGCGTCGGTGATGTCCTCACCGAGGTAGGCCTCCGCGTCGCGCTTCAACTTCTGCAGCGTGCGCGCGCTGATCTCCTGCGCCGTGTAGTTCTTGCCGTCGATCTCGACGGTCCAATCGGTACCCATGTGACGCTTGACCGAACGGATGGTCCGGTCGACGTTGGTTACCGCCTGGTTCTTGGCGGGCTGACCGACCAGCACCTCGCCGTTGCGCGCGAATGCGACGACGGACGGGGTGGTCCGGGAGCCCTCAGAGTTTGCGACGACGACGGGGTCGCCGCCTTCCAGGACCGCCACGCATGAGTTGGTGGTCCCGAGGTCGATGCCGACCGCACGAGCCATGGTGTTGCCTCCTGTAGAGATATAGGGGTCTGAGCGGACTGCGCTCAAGCTTGCTCCGGGCGAGCATAGATTGTCAACCCAGACTTGAGTCTCAGTCACTCAACTTGCTGTCGGTGTGGTTAACGGGGGGTTCAGCGGTTTTGTTCCCGGCGCCGGCAATTTTTTTTGAGCAGGCGCCGTCGCCCCCACTCGGTACCGCGCGTACCGGGTACCGTGCCCCATAATCAGATGCCGCCGGTCCGCTCGACCGCGGCGTGATATGTCGCCCTAGGGCGCAATCAGCCAATTGAGGGGGATCGATCGGCGATGACAGACGAGATAACCAGGACCGGCGCGAACGTGCCCGAGGAGAAGCCCACCAAGCACGGGTACCAGCGCCGGGGATTCAGATTCGCCACTCCGATCGGCGACATCGCCATTGCCATCCGCACCCCGCGCAACCCACGGCCGCTCGTGTCGAAGCGGTACGACCCGTTCGGTATCGCCGATCGCGCGCTCGACGCCGCGAAGACCAGCATGAAGCTGGCCGCCTGGGGCGAAGAGCAGCTGGCCCAACTGGTGAAGAACCGGCTGGAGGCCATCGACGCGGCGGCGCCCCGGCAGGCGACAATCGCCACGCCGGAGGAGCCCACAGCCGAGTCTCTCAACACCAAGATGGACCGCCTGCTCGACCGGGCCCTGGATCAGAGCACCGCGGGCAGCCAGGTGGAGTTGTACCACCGCCTGCTCGACCAGTTGGTCGCCGACGAAGCACGGATCATCGGTGCGCTCTCCGAAGGGGATGCTTCGCCGCTGGTCAACGTCCACTCCTGGACCCGATCACGCACCCCCGGTCAAGCGGTTCTGGAGCATGCCTGCCTGATCGGCCGCACGGCCAATGTGGCGTTGCCCGGCATGGTCCCGCAGTACGTCGGACATCTGCTGTCGCTGGGCCTGGTCGAGACCGGCCCCGAGGACCCTTCCCAGAAGTCCGAGTATGAAGTGCTCCTGGCCGAGCCGATGGTGTTGCAGGCGATCAAGACCGGATCCCGCGGGCCGTTGGTCGCCCGGGTGGAGAAGCTGACCCTGTCGCTGTCGAGCCTGGGGCGGGGGCTGTGGGAGTCCGCGGTGCTGCGAGACGGTTCGTGAGGGCATGAGCACCAGCGAGACGATTCTCGCGGTCCAGACGTGGCAGGAGATCAAGGCCGATTTCGGCGTCAACTGGCTGATCTACCTGTCCATGCCGTTCGTCGCGGCTTTTGTGGGCTGGAGCACCAAGATCGTCGCGCTCGAGATGCTGTACCGGCCGATGGAGTTCAAGGGCATCGGCCCGTTCGGTTGGCAGGGCATCGTGCCCCGCCGCGCCGGCAAGGTGGGGTCCAAGACCATCGAGCTGCTCACCCAGAACCTGCTGAAACCCGAAGAGCTGCTGGAGAAGGTCGACGCCAGAGAAGCCGTCGACGCGCTGCGGGAGCCGCTCACCCAGGCGGTCGATGAGGTCTCCCGCGACATCGCCGAGCAGATCCGGCCCGGACTGTGGGATTCGCTGCCCGATGCCGCCCGCAACGCGATCATGTCGCGCGTCCACGACCAGACGCCGAAGATCGTCGAGAAGATGCTCAACGAGATGCGGTCGGACCTCAACCGGTTCGTCGACATCCAGTACCTGGCGGTCACGACGCTGGTCCGCAACAAGGACAAGCTCAACAAGCTGATGCGCGGGCTCGGCGACAATGCGATGGCATTCGTCCGTCGCAGCGGAATCTATTTCGGGCTGGCGATCGGCCTGGTCCAGGTGGTCGCCTGGGCGTTGTTCCAGAATCCGTGGATCATGCCGGCTTTCGGCTTCGGCGTCGGCCTCATCAGTGACTACATCGCGCTCAACATGTTGTTCCGGCCCGTGCAGCCGATCAAGTTCTTCGGTTTCATCCCGTTCCAGGGATTGCTGCACGCCCAGCGCGACACCATCACCAAGGACTACGCGCGGATCCTGTCCGAGGACCTGTTTTCCCCCGAGATCCTGTTCGACGGTGTGCTGCGCGGACCGGGTGCCGACAAATTGTTCTCGCTCATCGGCAAGGAGGTCGAAGCGGCCATCGACGCCCAGACCGGCATCGCGACACCCCTGGTCAAGTTCGCCGTCGGCACCCAGCGCTACAACGCATTCAAGGACAACCTGGTGCAGATAGTGCTCGAGCGGCTGCCCACCACGTTGGTCGACGCACAGGACTACGCCATGGGCGCCCTCGACCTGGAGCAGACCATCATCGACAAGATGGGTCAGCTCACCAACGAGGAGTACGAGTCGATCCTGCGCCCGGTGTTCAAGGATGACGAGCCGACCATGATCGCGGTCGGTGCCATTCTCGGCGGCCTCGTCGGCGAGATCCAGGTGCAGGTCATCGAGCACTTCGGCAACGAACCCGCCGCGTCCTCGGCACTGCCGGAGCTGGTGCGAACGGTGCTGCACCACTAGCCGGCAGATCTCAGCCGGTCGGGGAGGCGGCACAGCCGCAGGTCTCCCCCACCCTCAGCGTCGGCACGAAACCATCGTCGGCGCGCGGTGAATCGCCCAGTAGCCGGCCGAGGGCCTCACGGGCCAGCACATCGACAGGTTGCTGCACGGTGGTGAGTCGCAGCCGTCCGTAGTCGGCCGCGGCACCGTCGAACCCGACAACCCGGATGTCGCCGGGGATCCGCAGGCCCGCATCGGCGATCGCCCGAATTGTGGCCGCTGTCTGCCCGTAGGTCCCGACCACGAACGCCTGCGGCGGAGCGCTGCCGTGCAGATACTCCGCGACCGCACCGTAGGCGCCCGCCGGGGTGAGGTCGGTGCGGATGTGCGGGAGGCTGTGGCCGACGACGGAGGCGACGCCCTCGAATCGCTGCTGCACGGTTTCCCGGTCGCCGTGCCGAACATCGCCCGCAGTGACACCGCCGACGAAAGCGACGTCGCGACAGTCGTGGATGTCGAGCAGGTGTCGCGCGATGAGTTCGCCGGCATGGACGTGATCCACCCCGATGATGTCCGTCTCGATCGCGCCGCGGATGTTGTGCATCCACACCACGGGAATGCGTTCTCGCCGACAGAGATTCGCCGTGTGCGGGGCGTTCACCGCGCCGACCACCAGCAGCCCGTCGACACCGACCTCGGCGAATGCGGTGACGAACTCGAGCTCCCGCTCGGGGTCGTAGCCGGTGTTGCCGATCAGGGTCAGGTGGTGACGCGCCCGCGCTTCCACTTCGATCCGCCCCACGAACTCACCGAACAGGGGCAGCGTGAGATCGGGAACCAGCAGTCCGATCTGCTGCCAGCGCCGCGGCCGACGCAACGCTCTGGCGCGACCATCCGGCCGGTAGTTCAACTCGTCGATCGCACGGATGACCTTGACCCGCAACAATTCTGATACCGGGCGTGGCCCGTTGTTGAGAACGTAGCTCACCACCGCCGTCGAGGTGCCGGCGCGGTGGGCCACGTCAGCCAGGGTCGGACGTTTACCACTCACAACAGCTGGACCCTCCGCTCGTCGGTGACCACTCGAAAGAGTTTGAATCACATCGATTGTGACGGTTCCGTCCACGATTCGCATGCCTACGCTAATCGATTAGAACCGTAACGAGGAGGACCCATGGTGGTAACCGGGCGCTGGTGGAGTAACTGACATGGCATACGTACGACTCACCGGAGTCAGCTACCTCGACCCCGAACTCGCCTACGACAGCTACGTCCTGTTCACCGGCGCCGACGGGGTCACCCGACTGATCGACCTCAATGGCACCGTGAAGCACGAGTGGCCGTATGCCGGTGTGCCACCGCGCATCCTGGACCCGGCGCTCAACGATGGGCGTATCGGCGATGTCGGTGTGCAACTGTCCGACAGCGACGATGCCCGCGGCGGCATCTACGCCAACGGTACCGTCGGCCAACTCGACTGGGCCGGCGAGGTGGTCTGGGAGTGGGGCACGCAGGCACCGGACGGCGCGGCCCGGCAGAACCACGACTGGGAGCTGCTGCCGAGCGGAAACCGACTGATCCTGACCACCGTTCCCCGTGTGGTGCCAAGTCTCGGCGACTACACCGTCGGAGACCAGGGGCTCTACGAGGTGACGCCAGAAGGCGAGGTCGTCTGGCAGTGGCTGGCCGGTGACCATCTCGACGAGTTCGGATTCTCCGATGCCGGGTGGGATGCCCTGCGGCAGGCCGTTGCTCGCGACCCCGACGATCCCTGGGGCTATCTGGAGATGAACAGCGCCAAAACTCTCGGACCCAACCGGTGGCACGTCGACGATCCGGGCTCTATCTTCCACCCCGACAACATCCTGATCAGCTTCCGCAAGGCCAACATCATCGCGTTGATCGACAAGGCCTCCGGAACGATCGCCTGGAAGTTGGGGCCCTACTACGACGCCGAGTTCGGCGCCCAGCACCAGCGCATCAACGTGCACAAAGTGCCGCGACCGGTCGATCAGACCTCCGGTCAGCACAACCCGCACATGATCGCCACGGGCCTCCCGGGCGCAGGCAACATCCTGGCGTTCGACAACCAGGGCGGGGCCGGGTATCCAGCGGCGCCGCTGGGCATCTACGCCGGCTCCCGGGTGCTCGAAATCGACCCTGCTACCAAGGAAATCGTGTGGCAGTACACCGCCGAGGACTCCGGCCTGCCGTCGTGGACCTTCTTCAGTTCGTTCGTCAGCAATGCGCAGCGTCTACCCAACGGCAACACCCTGATCACCGAGGGGATGCAGGGGCGGTTGTTCCAGGTCACCCCCGACGGCGACGTGGTGTGGGAGTATCACAGCCCGTATCAGGGGTACGGCGTGGCCGGTGAACCCGAGGTCAAGCAAACCAGGGTGCCCGGGGTCGACCGGCTCACCCGGACCGCGCTGGTGTACCGGTCGCAGGCCGTGCCGTTCGACTGGGTACCCGAGGGCACGTTGCGCCACCCACTGCACGCCGTGGGACTTGAGCCGGGACACCTACCGTGACAGCCGGTTTGGCGGTTCGCGGCACGACGGCGAGCCCGCCACAGCGCCCGGCCCCAGCTCTGCTGCGGTCGGCATTCGCCCGGCTGAGCGTCCTCGGTTGGACGCTCGCCGGGCTGGGGATCGCCGCGGCCCTGTGGTCGCTGATCGTGGCAACCGGACGGTTCCCGCGACAGCTGTTCCCGAGCGTGCCCGAGATCCTCACCGCCGGCCGCACCCTGTGGACCGACGGCCTGCTGTTCGACGACATCGTCGCCAGTTTACAAAGAGCGGCAGTCGGTTTCGCGATCGGCGCGGCCGCCGGGATTGCCATCGCGGTGTTCACCGCCACCACTACCGCGGGCCGCAACCTGCTGCAACCGGCACTGCGGGTGTTCTCGCCGATCCCGACGATCGGCCTCGTCCCGTTGGCGATCCTGTGGTTCGGGCTGGGCGAGACCAGCAAGCTCCTGGTCATCGCACTCGGCGTCTTCGTCCCGGTGTGGATCAACAGCCACTCCGGGTTGGCAAGCACCCCGGTCGACTATCTGAAAGCTGCCCGCTGCCTGGGGGCCGGCCGTTGGCAGACCCTGTCGCGAGTGGTGCTGCCCGAGGCGGCCCCCGACATCGCGTCCGGCCTGCGGGTGGGTGCCGCGATGGCGTTTGTGCTCATCGTGGTGGCCGAGATGACCGGCACCACATCGGGTATCGGGTATCGGATCTCTCAGGCACAGCTGTTCTCCCAGGCCGATCGCCTGATCTTCTGCCTGATCATCCTGGGCATCGTCGGGGCCCTGTGCGACCTGCTCGTCGCCTCGGTCACGTCCCCATTTACCCGCTGGGCCCATGAGGAGCGCTGAGATGGCCATCGAGACCCACGACCTCGTGGTGAGGTTCCCCGGCAAGCAGGAGCCGACGCTGAAGGGCATCTCCCTGACCATTCCCGACGGATCCTTCTCCGTCCTCGTCGGTGCCTCCGGCAGCGGTAAATCGACTCTGCTGCACTGTCTTGCCGGTCTCATCACGGCCACCGCGGGCTCGGTGACCGATAGCGGCGAGACAGTCACCTCACCGCATCCCCGCCGGGGCGTCGCCTTCCAGCGCGACGTGCTGTTCCCATGGATGACGGTCGCCGACAACATCGACTTCGCCCTCGCGGCCCGACGACTGTCAAAACGTGAGCGCCGGGGCAAGATTCACGAACTGCTCGACTTGGTGGGCCTGCGTGACGAGGTGGCGGCACAGCGTCCCGGTGAGTTGTCGGGCGGTATGCGGCAGCGGGTCAGCATCGCCCGGGTGCTGGCCGGGGAGCCGACGGTCATGTTGATGGACGAACCGTTCGCGGCGCTCGACGCGCTGACCCGTCTGCGCATGCAGGATCTGCTGATCGATTTGTGGACGCGGCTGAACCGCACGATCGTGTTCGTCACACACGACATCGACGAGGCGATCCGGCTCGGTGACACCGTCAGCGTGTTGCGCGACGGACAGATCGTCGATCAGATCACCAATCCGCTGAGCCGCCCGCGTCCGGCCGATGCGCTGGCAGATCAGCCGGGCTACAGCGAGATTCGCAAAACCCTGCACCACCAGCTCGGCATCGACCACGTCGTGCACTGACCCCCTACCCCCACAAAGGAACCCATCCGTGAAGACCCCTCTTCGGCGCATCGTCGCCGCAGCAGTTGCCGCCGCCGCGCTCTCCGTGGCAGGCACCGCCTGCAGCGATGCGGGCACCGCGAACGCCGATCAGCTCACCGTCGGGTTCGTCGTCGACCCGTCCTGGGCGCAGGTCCCCGTCGCCGCCGACACCGGTCTGTTCGGCAAGCACAGCGTCAACGTCAAGGTGGTGAACTTTCAATCCGGTGTCGAGGCGCTGCAGGCCGCCGCGGCCGGGCAGGTCGACATCACCACCGCTGCCGATGTGCCGACCTCGGCCGCGCTGACCCGTACCCCCACGCTGCGGGTGATCGCCGACGGATCTCGCTGGGAGGGCTCACATATCGTCGCCCGGCGCAGCGCCGGCATCAACACCATCGCCGATCTGGCCGGCAAGTCGATCGGCACTCCGCTGGGCACCAGCGCCGCCTACTACGTGTCGAATGCTCTGGCACAGAACAACACGAAGGCCGAGCTGGTGCAGGTCTCCCCGTCGGCCATCGTCACCGCCGCCACGCAACGCAACGTCGACGCGGTGTCGATCTTCCAGCCTTACCAGGCGCAGACCATCAAGGCCCTCGGCGACGACGCGGTGGCCCTGAGCGGTGGAACCTACAACCAGCACAGCCTGTTCGTCGCCACCGAAGCCGCCGTCACAACCAAGGGCAAGGCGATCTCCGCATTCCTCAGCGCCCTCGGTGACGCCGGTGCTGCCCTGTCCGAACACGACAACGCCGCCACCGACGCCGTCGCCAAGGCCACCCAGCTGGACCCCGAACTTCTGCGCACCGTGCTCACCGAGTTCGACTTCACCATCCAGCTGAATCCGGACCTGGCCGGCAAGCTGGCCGAACTCGGGACGTGGGCCAAAACTCAGAAGTCGATCGACCCGAGCACGCAACTGCCCGACTACGCAAAGTTCCTCGACAACCAGTTCCTGCCGCAGCCGAGCAAGTCCTGACAGCTACGTCGTCCCAGCCCGCAGCTCACGCCGTCGCAGCAGTGCCGTGCCGAACGCGCCGACCACCACCAGCTCAGCAGCCACCCCGCTGCTGACGGCGGCCAGCAGCCAACCTGCGACACCGGTGGCCAGCACAAACGGTGGCAGCCACTCCAATACCCGCGACCAGGACGGCACCGGGTGCAGCTCATGCGCCGCGTCCTTGGCCCGGGCGTACTCGGGATAGAACTCGGTGACGGCCACCGCGAAGAACAGCGCGGCCAGCTGCAGAATCCAACCGGTCCAGAAATTGTCGGTACTGCCGTACAGCACATCCCCGAGGAAGCCGACCGACGCCGAGAAGCCGAAGGCCGCCGCCCACACCCCGGTCACCACCATGTTGGTGCGCTTGAACAGCGGCGTATCCCAATGGTCCGGCGGGGTGACGTCACGCGCGTACGCCGTGGTGTACGGCCGGCCGATCATCAGGCTGACCAGGGCGAAAATCGCCAACGAGGCATTCGTGATCTCCCCCGCCCACATCTCCAGCCACGTTTTCTCTCCTCTGGAGGCCACCAGGCCGACGGCGGCCAGCACCACGAAGAAGACCACTCCGAGCATCTCCAGCACGTGGACCGGGATGTTGCGACGACGGTCCAGTGCCAGCACCAGCAGCGAGAAACCGAGCGCGCCCCATACCGCGATCTCGTAGCGGCCCGGACCGGCCAGAATCGCCATCAGCGCCCACGGCACGATCCCGGACAACGGAGAGTCCAGAAACGCATCGAGGGCTTTGCCGAGCACGCGACGACGGTAGGTGACGCAGCTGGGAAATTCCCAAGACGGCAAAACCCCGCCATCGGGAATCGTCGGGCGGACCATGGTCATATGGCCTCCGACCTGGACACCCGCGTCGATGAGATCGCCCCGGACATCTACCGGCTCTCCACCTGGATACCGGGGATCACCGAGCACGGTTTCACCTTCAACCAGTTCCTGCTGACCGGTGACGAGCCGTTCCTGTTCCACACCGGCCAGCGGTTCCTGTTTCCGCAGGTCTCGGCGGCCATCGAGCGGATCCTGCCGCTGACCCGGCTGCGCTGGATCTCATTCGGCCACCTCGAGGCCGACGAGTGCGGTGCGGTCAATCAGTTCCTGGCGGCCGCGCCGGACGCCGAGGTGATCCACGGCCCGCTGGCCATCATGTTGTCGCTGACCGACATGTGCGATCGCGCTCCGGTCGCAGCACCTTTGGATGATGTGCACGACGTCGGTGGGCACCGCCTGCGGTTCATCGCCACCCCGCATGTTCCGCACAATTGGGAAGCCGGGCTGTGGTTCGACGAGGCCACGTCGACGCTGTTGGCCGGCGATCTGTTCACCCACACCGGGCAATGCCAGGCGCTCACCGAATCTGATTGTGTGGCGCCGGCATTGGATGCCGAGGCGGTGTTCCACGCCACCGGCCTCACCACCAACCTGATTCCCGCCCTGACCCAACTGGCCGAGCTGAACCCCACCACCTTGGCCTTGATGCACGGCGCGTCCTTCCACGGTGACGGCGCCGGTCAGTTGCGGGCGCTCGCCGACGGCTACACGGGGTTGTTCGGCGCGTCATAGCCGGCCGTGACCACACGCAATGCGTAGCCTTGTCGCGGTGAAGGCGTGGCAATTCGTGAGCGCCGTGATGGCTGCCGGCGCCCTGCTGTCCGGCTGCCAATCGAGCATCGAAGGCACTCCCGCCACCAGCCCGCAATCACCGACCGAGCCGAGTTTCCCGACCGCACGGCCCACCCGGTCCAGTCCGGCGCCGTCGCCGAGCACCACCGCTCCGTCGAGCACCTCGGCGTCCGCTCCGCCGTCCGGGGCCGAAACGCTGCAGCCACAGAACGGGTACGTCTTCATCGAGACCAAGTCCGGCCTGACACGCTGCCAACTTTCCAAGCAGGACGTCGGCTGCGAATCCGACTTCACCGACTCACCGGTGATCGACGGTGAGCACGCGAACGGCGTCAAACTCACCCCAGACGGCCAGCTCAAGTGGGTCGTGGGCAACCTCGGCGACATTCCGGTGGTCACCCTCGACTATCGCAAGTACCGCGCCGTGGGCTGGACCATCGATGCCGGTGAGGATGGCACCCGGATCAGCAACGACAGCACCGGGCACGGGATGACCATCGCTGTCCAGGGAGTGAAAACCTTCTAGAGCTTCTAGAGTCGGTCTATGACTGTCGCTCGGCGCGAACGTGCCGCACTGGTCGAGTCCATGCGCGCCGCAGGCCCCGATGCGCCCACCCTGTGTGAGGGCTGGACCACCCGTGACCTGGCCGCCCACATTTTGGTGCGCGAACGCCGCCTCGACGCCGCTCCCGGCATCCTGGTGCCGCAGCTTGCCGGCTATACCGAGCGCGTGCAGCGGAAAGTCAGCGAGGACACCGACTGGTCCGACCTGGTCGACCAGATCACCGCGGGACCGCCGTTGTATTCGCCGTTCAAGCTTCTGGACCCGCTGGTCAACGTCGGCGAGATGTTCATCCACACCGAGGACGTCCGCCGCGCCCAACCTGATTGGGAGCCCAGGAATCTCGATGCCAGCACGGTAGGTTTTCTGACCCGGCTGGTGCCCGGCATGGCGCGCATGGCGATGAAGGGCCAGCCCGCCCGGGTGACCCTGACGACGCCCGAGGGCAAGGCGCTCGCCACCGTCGGCTCCGGTCCCGAGGTGACGGTGACCGGGGATCCGGGCGAGTTGTTGCTGTTCGCGGCCGGCCGCGAACCGGCCCGCGTGACGTTCTCCGGTGACGACGGCGCCGTTGCGGCGCTGCGTGCCGCCCGGCGCGGGCTGTAGAACCCCAGGTCATCCACCCCTTTACTCGTTCTTGACCGTGCGTTGAATCGTCGCCACGACGATTACCGCGTGAGTACGCTTTTATCGGTGGAACTGGGCGTTTTGGGGCCTCTCCAGGTCCGACAAGACGGCGCGCCCGTCGCAGTGCCGGGCGCGAAGCCGCGCGCCATTCTCACGATGCTCGGTCTCCACGGTGGTTCGGTGGTCCCCGCCGACGTGTTCATGGAACTGCTCTGGGGCGACGCTCCACCACGCACCGCCGCCAAGGCCCTGCAGACCCACATCTCGTCGTTGCGTCACACCCTCGGCGACGGCTTCGTGCTGACCGAAGGGACCGGTTGGCGGCTGAGCACCACCGAGGTCGACGCCTCGCGATACCGGGCGGCGGCCAGGTCAGGACGGGACGCCTTCGGCGCCGGCGATACCAGCCGGGCCGTGGCACGATTCGACGAGGCGTTGGCGCTCTGGCGGGGTATCCCCGAGCTTCCCGACAGTCAGCGGGGGGCCTCGGAGAAGACCCGCTGGATCGAGGGTCACGCCGCGCTGGTGGAGGACCGGGCCGATGCGCTGCTCGCGTCCGGTCGGGCCGCAGAGCTCATCGGTGAGCTCGAAGCCGCCGTCGGCGATGCACCGTTGCGCGAACGACGTTGGGGTCAACTGATGCTCGCGCTCTACCGCGCCGGCCGGCAGGGCGAGGCCCTGGGTGCCTTCAAACGAGCACAAGCGGTCCTGTCCGGAGAGCTCGGTGTCGACCCCGGACCGGATCTCCGGCGCCTCGAAGCCTCGATCGTCGCACAAGACCCTTCGCTAGAAGTCCCTGCGGTACAACATGTTCCCTCCGTGATGCGGGCGGTGACCTTCCTACTGACCGATATCGAGGGATCGACCGCTGCCTGGGAGGAAGACGCCGATGCCATGGCGGTCGCGCTGGCCCGCCACGACGAGCTCGTCGAACAGGTCGTCACCTCCCGCGGCGGCCGGCTGATCAAGACGCGCGGTGAGGGTGATGCGACATTCTCGGTCTTCGACCGCCCGTCTGCGGCGGCTGCGGCCGCCCTCGAGCTGCAGGATGCGATTCTCCACGAGCCGTGGGTACTGAAGGCGCCCATCCGAATTCGCATTTCCCTGCACACCGGCGAGGCAGAGCAACGCGACGGCGACTACTTCGGACGCGCCGTCAACCGGGCGGCCCGGCTGCGTTCGCTCGCCGCAGGGGGTCAGATTCTGTGCTCGGGCGCGACCGCCGAACTCGTGGTCGACTCGCTGCGCGACGACGTCGTGCTTGACGATCTGGGCATGCGCGAGTTGCGCAATCTGGCCCGACCCGAGCACGTATTCGAGCTGCGCCTCGGGACCGAGGAAAGCGCGGCGGTCCCAAGCGATGCACCGGTTGAGCGGCCCGACCTTCCCACGGTGCTCGTCGGCCCAGGCCCGTTCGTCGGACGTAGCCACGAACTGGGGCAGCTCGCTGCATCGTGGCAGGCCGCGCTCACCGCTGGTGCCCGCGTGGCCCTGATCTCCGGCGAACCGGGGGTCGGCAAGACGCGTCTGGCCGGTGAATGGTCAAGGCAGGCTTATGAACAGGGCGCGGTGGTGTTGTACGGCCGCTCCGATGAGGATCTCGGTGCGCCCTACCAGCCATTCGCCGAAGCACTACGCACGCTCGTGCCCTGCGTCGGCACGCACCGATTGCGCGGAATGCGCGGCGTCGAAGCACTGCTGCCGCTGGTTCCCGGGTTGACCGACGTCCTCCCCGATCTCGCCGCACCACCGCACGCCGACCCGGACACCGAACGCTACGCACTGTTCGACGCCGTCGTGGCACTGCTGGGCGTTGCCTCGGCGGACGTGCCCATCGTCCTCGTACTCGACGACCTGCACTGGGCGGCCAAACCCACACTGCTGCTGCTACGTCATCTCCTGCGGTTCGGTGAGCATGCCCGCGTGCAGATCGTCGGCACTTACCGCAGTACCGACCTCGACCGCTCGCACCCGCTGGCGGCCATGCTCGCCGATCTCCACCGCGACGGCAGCGGCAGCCGCGTCGTGCTGACCGGCCTCGATGAAGACGACGTAACCACCTACGTCACGGAAGCCGGGTACGACGACGAGTTGGCCCGTGCATTGGCGTCGGTCACCGGCGGCAACCCGTTCTTCCTCATCGAGGCATTGCGTCATGTGGACGAAAGCGGCGGCCACTGGGACCCCAGCACCCTGCCGCAGGGGGTCCGAGAAGCCGTGAGCCGCCGACTTTCCCGGCTCCCGACCGAGACCAACAAGGCACTCGCTGCTGCCGCTGTCGTCGGCAGCCAGTTCGCCATCGATTTGGTCGAGCTGGTGGTCGGCCAAGAACTCGTCGATGCCTTCGACGAGGCATGCCAGGCCGGAATCGTCATCGAGGAGCCCGGCGGTCGGTACCGGTTCAACCACGCCATCGTCCGCCAGTCATTGCTCGCCGAACTCGCCTCCGTGCGGCGCATGCGGCTGCACCAGCGCATCGCCTCGGCGCTGGAGAACGAGCCCGGTGCCGACGACGAACTCCTGGCCGACTTGGCACACCACTACTTCGAATGCGCATGGGCGGGAAACGCTCTCAAAGCTGTCGAATACTGCCGGCGCGCGGCCGACCAGGCAATGACACGACTGGCCTACGAGGGTGCCGCCGACCTGTACGACCACGCCCTCCACGCGCTGGACGAACTCGACGACGAGGTTTCCGACCGCGACGGCCAGCGCGTCGAGTTACTGGTGGCACGCTGCGAGGCTCTGCTGGCCGCGGGCGATGTGTCCTCCGCAGCGGGCGCTGTTTCGCAATTGAAGTCGGGGGCAAGGGATTCAGACCGGCTCACGGCATGGGCGACGTGCTTCGACGGTGAGCTCTCGATGCTCGTCGACCCGGAGAGCCTGGACCAGATCGAGGCCGCGGTGGGCGCGGCTGCCGCGACCTTGTCCGAATTGAGTGACGCTGCAGGGGAAGCCAAAGCGCACACAATACGGGCCGGATGCCTGGCACGCCTTGGGCGCATCGGTGACTGCGAAGTCGCGTTGGACAACGCCCTCACCGCCGCCCGTCGAGCGCATGAACACCGCCGGGTGAACGAGGTCCTCGCGGGTGCGCCACTGGCCGCGTTGTGGGGACCCAACCCGGTTCCTCGCGCGGGCGGACGATGCCTTGACGTGGTACGTCTCCTGCGGATCACGACCGATTCGCCCGCAGTCGAAGCGACGTCGACCCGATGCCAGGCGGTCCTGGAGGCGTTCCGCGGCCGGGCTGCCGCGGCCCGGCGGATGATCGATTCGGCGCGGCGCACCGTCACCGAGCTGGGCTTGCGCCATGCGCTCGTCGAAGTGGAACACTTCGCCGGCATCGTCGAGTTGGTCATCGATGACCCCGCCGCAGCCGAGCGACATCTTCGTCTGGCCTACACCGGCTTTCGCCGCATGGGACTTGAGGCTGACACGGCGGAAACCGCCGCACTGTTGGCACGTACTTGTCTGCTACTCGGCCGCGATACCGAGGCTGAAGAATTGTGCGCAGAGAGTGAGCGTCTCGCCGGCCACGCCTTGAAGGCATCGATCACGTGGCGCACAGTTCGGGCACAGCTGCTCTCGCGCGACGGCAGGCATCGCGAGGCCCGGCAGGTGGCCGAGGAAGCTGTCGCCATTGCTGGACGCACCGATGCGTTGGTCGACCACGGCGATGCGTGTCTGGCATTGGCGACGGTGTTGGACGCCGCCGGCGACACCGCGGGGGCACGGGCCGCGGCCGAGCATGCGGCCGGTCTTTACGACCAGAAAGGCGCTGCGGCGCTGGTGGAAAGGGCGAGCGCGCTGCTTGGGAAGCGGACTGCCACGGCACCGCCCGCTGCACCCGCGCAGCCCCAAGCGCCGGTCGAGATTCGCACCGCGGCTATCCAGGCGAGCGAACGTGTCGCGGCAGCCGTCGACGCCGAAGCGTGGGATGAGTTTGAGCGGCTGTTTGCGCCCGACGGCACCGTTGAGAGTCGGCGCAAGCTTGTCGGCTTCGGGCGGACCGACTTCCGACAAGACGAAGTGGTGCACCAGACGAGGTGCGACCTCGAGAGCGGGATCATGCGGGCGAGCGAAGTTGTTCTTGCCGTTCGCGGCGAGCGCCTCGCACTCGCACGGGTAAGCATCAGCACTGTCGATGAAAGCCTCGGCGCTCCGCAGGACGAATTTCTCCAGCTGTACGGCATCGATGAGCAAGATCGTTTCGCACTTCAGATCTGGTTCGATCTCGACGATATCGACGCCGCGCTGGCCGAGCTCGACGCCCTGCACGCTCAACTCGAAGCGCCGCAATCACCACCAGACCACCCGAAGCGCCAATGGTCCCAACGCCTTCAGTCGCAGTTCGATATCCACGCTGACTCGTCGGAGGAGGACATCGGGTCGGACACTGCCTGTGTGCGGGCGATCCGCCGGTTGGACGACAGCGCCAGCCGCGAAGGCTGGGACGAGTTGGATCAGGTGTTCGCTCCTCGAATCTCGCTTGAGAGCCGCCGGAAGATCGTCGGCTTCTCGCGTACCGAAATTTCGCCCAGCGAGTGGGCGGGCAGGGCAAAGCGTTTCCCTGAGATCGGCGTCGTACAGATCCATCGGGAGCTTGTCGCCGCGCACGGCGAACGCCTGGCTCTGGTCCGCTCGACGCTGGGTACTGCAGACGAGAATCCTGGCGCACCACGCGACGAGCTACTGCATCTGATCGGGCTGGACACCGCAGGCCGCATCAGCCTGCAAGTGTCCTTCGACGTCGAAGACATCGACGCGGCGATCGCCGAGCTCGACGCCACGTACGCCCGGTTCGAGGAAGAGCGTCCGCGAGCGCCGAGGCTGGAAAACGCCGCCAGTCGCGTGTACCGGGACGTCATGGCGAACTTTGCCGTTCGCGACTGGGATGCCATTCGAAAGATCTTGGCCGAGGACGTTTCGACCGAGGATCGTCGTCGGGTGGTGAACGCCGGCCACCGACATGGGCGGGACGCCGTGATTGCCGAGATCTCGGCTATCGCTGACGTCGGGGTTACCGAACTCCAGTCAGAAGTGATCGCAACCCGTGGCAGACACCTCGCGTTGAGTCGTAGCCGAGCTTCGGCGGCAGGACAGCAAGCCGAATCCTTCCGCAGCGATCTCCTCGACATCATCGAGGTGAACGCCAACAACCAGGTTCTGGTGCGCGTCGTATTCGATCCCGATGACTTCGACGCCGCCTTCGCCGAGCTCGACGCGCGCTACCTCACCGGCGAGGCGGCGGCCCATTCGCACACCTGGTCAGTCGTCGCGGGTGCCTTCGCCGCGCTCAACCGGCGCGAACTCGACCAACTCCCCGCGACGACGCCCGACTATCGCATCCTCGACCATCGGCTGCGTACCACGATCAATGCGGCCGAAATGACCGCATTGTTCCGCACCACATGGGATCTCATACCCGACCTCTACATGTACATCGAAGTTGTACATCGGTTGAATGACCGCGGAGTCGTCATCACACAAGGAGCGCGCGGGACCTCAGACGAAGGCTTCGACGCGCAGTGGCGGATGATCCAGCTCCTGACAGTCCACGGCGACATGGGCGACCGATGCGAAATTTTCAACGAGGCCGACCTCGATGCCGCACTCGTCCGATTTGACGAACTCAGCCGACCGGTGCCCCAGCTGGAAAACGCGGCAAGCCAGGTGACAGATCGCTTTCAAGAGCGATTCGCCGCCCACGACTGGGACGCCATGGCGCAGATGGTGATTGACGAAATCAGCTTCGACGACCGTCGTCAGGTCGTCAATGCGGCCCTGCAGATCGGCCGGGATCGCTTCATCGAGAACTTCCGGGTAGCAGCTGATCTCGGCGCAACGCAAACGTTAAAGGCGATCGCAACCCGTGGCGATCGCGTCGTCCTTACTCGTGCTCATTTCGCGCGCACCGACGGGTTCGGCGCCGATCTCCTGCACGTCATCGAGATCGACAGCGATGGTCAGGTCACCGCGACAGTCACCTTCGACCCCGACGACCTCGACGCCGCCTTCAAGGAACTCGACGCCCGCTACCTCGCCGGTGACGCTGCCGAATACGCGCAGACATGGTCGGTCATCACACACGCCTACACAACGCTCAACAGGCGCGAACTCGCCGCAACGACCTCCGACTGGGTGGACATCGACCACAGGCGGAGCACATCACGGGGTCCCGCCGATCTGACTGCATTTATCCGGGCCAGCTGGGCCACGGAGCTGCGCAACATTATCTGGATCGAGGCGGTTCATCGGCTGAGCGACATCGGAGCACTCGTCACGCAAGTGGCATGCGCGACTTCGGGAGAGGGCTTCGATGCCGAGTGGCGGGAGGTCGCGATCGTGGGAGTTGAAGGCGATCTGCTCAACCGAATAGAGGTATTCGACGAGGACGACCTCGGCACCGCGCTAGCAAGATTCGACGAACTCAGTCGGCCAACGCCCCGATTGGAGAACACCGCGAGCCACATGTACCAACGTTTCAGCGCATACCTCACGGCTCACGACTGGGACGCCATGGTGGAAATGGCCGCCGATGATACCTGCACTGACGACCGTCGTCGGGTGGTAAGCGGCGGCATCCAACGCGGTCGCAACGCCTGGATCGCAAACCTGCGGTCCATCCTCGACGTCGGAGTCAGGAAACACGAGTCAGTGACTATCGCGACCCGCGGAGAGCGCCTCGCACTTACCCATGTCCGCGTTGCGGGCGGCGGTCAAAAGACCGAGGCGTTCTACCAGGAAATGCTGTGCATCGTTGAGCTAGGCACCGACAACCGATTCAGCGGAGCCGTCCTGTTCGACTCGGACGACCTCGACGCCGCCTTCGGCGAACTTGAATCCCGGTACCTCGCTGGCGAAGCGGCCGCGCACTCGCAGACGTGGTCGGCCGTCACTGACACCTACGCCACACTCAATCGGTACGAACTCCCGGCGACAACGCCGGATTGGATCGACATCGATCACCGGCGAGTAGTTGCAACCGAGACAGGCGACCTCGGCGCTGCCCTTCGCGCCGCATGGGATATCACGGCGCAAGCCACCATCTATGTGGAGGAAGTGCATCGACTCAGTGATGTCGGTGTACTCGTAGTCCACACGGCATTAGCGACCTCGCGGGAGGGGCTCGATGCCGAGTGGCGGGACATCTGCCTTTTCACGTTCGAAGGCGATCTGATCGACCGCTGCGAGCTATACGACGAGACAGGCCTCGACGCTGCACTGGCGAGGTTCGATCAACTCAGCCGACCGACGCCGGGCCTGTCCAACACAGCATCCCAGATGTTCGAACGAATTCACCTGGCCTACACCGCAGGCGACTGGGGGACAGTGGCGGAATTACTCGCCGACGATGCCGTGATCGACGATCGTCGTCCATTTGTGGGGGTCGGCGCCCGGCACGGCCGCGAGGCCGCAATCGCCAATGGGCGCGCAGTGGCCGACGTCGGGATGGGAACCGACAAGATGACAACCGTCGCGATCCGCGGGAAGTGCCTCGCCCTCATGCGTGTTCGGGTGAGCGTGCCAGAGGGCGAACAGGATCGGTTCAACATCGATGCATATCAGACGGTCGAGATCGACACGGATGAGCGGATTTTGGCCATCGTCGTGTTCGACCTTGACGACGTCAACGCCGCCTTCGCTGAACTCGAATCTCGCTACCTGGCCGGGAAAGCAGCAATCTACGCGGACACGTGGTCCACCATCACGGGCAGCTACGCCGCAGTCAACAGTCGCGAAATTCCCAGGTTGTCGCCGGAATGGGTCAATATCGATCACCGGCGAGCAATAGCATTTGCACAGGGTGAAATGCCCGCCTACATGCGTGCCACTTGGGACCTGGCGCCCGATGTCACGGTCTACATCGAGGCCGTACATCAGCTGAGCAACTTGGGAGCCGTTGTCACACATCTGGCGAGTGGGACGTCGCATCAGGGGTTCGAGGCCGAGTGGCGGGAAGTTGTCTTGTCGACGGTCGACGGCGGCCGTATCGACCGCTGCGAAGTCTTCGACGAGTCGGACCTCGAAGCCGCCCTCGCCCGCTTCGATGAGCTCAGCCGACCGGTGCTGCAGCCGGAAAACGCGGCCAGCCGAATGTTCGAACGCTTCAACGCGTACCTCGCGGCTCGCGACTGGGACGCCATGGTGGAAATGGGGCTCTTCCGACTTAGCAGGGGCGGAGCCTGGTTCTGGATGGCGCTCGCCGTGATTGGCGGGTGCAGGCCCACCGTACGCGGCGGCGTTGGTTGTCCGGTGTTCTGAATCCGAACGCGATTCGGCCGACGTGTTTGACGATTCTGTTGTAGCCCTCGCTGCGGGCGTTGGACAGCCCGGTGGTGATGGCCAGGATCATCGGTTCCTGCCACGCGGAGATGGTTTCGGCGAGCTTGACGATCTCGGGTACCGAGCACGCCGCGCAGAACGTGTAGAACCGGTACAGCGCGTCGCCGATCTCGTAGCGCAGACCGCCACGGTCGGTGCAGGCCAGCACATCTCGCAGCAGTTCCTTGGCGATCCAGGCCGCCGCGATGTCCCCGTTGGGGTCTGCGCAGGTCAGTTTCTCGAACAGCGTGTGGCGTTGATCGTCGGTCAGCCGTTCGGCGGCGCGCAGCAGCCGGCGGCGGTTGATCCACTCCGGATCGCTCTTGTGCCCGCGGCGTCCGCGGTAGGTCTGGGTGACGCGGCGGCGAACCCGATCGACCATCTCGTTGGCCTTCTTCACGAGATGAAAGCGATCCACGATCAGCTTCGCGTGCGGCAACGCCTCGCGGGCGGCCTTGGCGTAGGCCCCCGACATGTCGATCGCGACGAACTCGATCCCGTCCCTCCACGCCTGCTCGCGCTGGGTCAGCCAGTCGGTCACCGGCCGCGCGGCACGCCCGTTGACCTGGACCAGCAACCCGCCGGCGCCGGTGATGTCGACCAGGCCGCTGTCCCAGCGGTCCACCCACGCCCGGGCCCCGGTCTCCGGGCAGGTCTCCCACTTGGCCTTCCCGCGGCGGGTCTCATCGATGCCCAGCACCCGCACCGGGGGCGGTTCACCGGCCAGGACCGGATCCGCGGTGGCGATCACCGCGTCATGGCAGGTGTTCCAGCTACAGCCATACGCGGCGGCGACGGCCTTGACCGAGCGGTCGTCGTCGAGGACCGCCAGGGCCATCTCCGCCTTGGCTCGCACCGTCACCCGAGCCCGCGGCGGGATCGACGGCGTCGACTCAGTGAATGACCTGCGTTCGCAGGAGGTGTTGGTGCACAACCATTTCCGCTTTCGCCACATGATCAGCGGCCGGTCCGCACCGATCTTGATGTCCCGGGGCCGAGTCGTGACCCAACCCCTCGACCGCGACGATCTGGTTCGGCAGTCCGGGCAGATCCCGACCCACTCGAGCGCTGTGCCCACCTCAACGATGCGGACATCGCCGTCATCGACTTGCACGGACTCCACGGTGATGCCGTCGAGTCCAAGCAGCAGGGAACCACTATTGTCAGACATGCTCGCGCCTTTGCTCTGGATGCGTAGAGAACACCCAGTTGACAAGGGCGCGAGCCCTCAATCAGTCACCGACACGAACCCAATCGGTCACACCAGACCCCCATCAAGTCGGAAGAGCCGGAAATGGTTGCCGAGGACATTTGCAGTGACGACCGTCGTCGGGTGGTGGGCGCTGGTGTGCGACATGGCCGAGATGCCGAGATAGCGAATTTGCGGGCCGTCGTCGACGTCGGTGTCAAGAACATCGAGTTGGTAGTCATCGCGACTCGCGGGGAGCGCCTCGCGCTCACTCGTGCCCACGTATCCGGCGGCGGTCAGCAGCTCGAGGCGTTCAACCTCGAGATGCTGAGCCTCGTGGAGATCGACACCGACAACACGTTCTCGGCGAACGTCCTGTTCGACCTCGACAACTTCGACTCCGCTATCGCCGAAATCGACGCTCGGTACCTCGCCGGTGAGGCAGCAGAGAATGCGCAAGTCTGGTCACTTGTCATGCAGACCTATGCGGCATTCAACCGGCGTGAGTTGCTCCCCACCGTGCCGAACTGGGCGAGCATCGATCACCGCCGCGGCATAGCCTCGGCGCCGTTTGATGTGATCCGCTACGCCCAAGCGGCATGGGAGACGACGCCGGATATCAGAGCGTACGTCGAGGCGGTTCATCGACTGAGCAACCTCGGAGCAGTCGTCACAACGACCTCGCATGGGACGTCGCAGGAAGGATTCCACGCCGAGTGGCGAGACCTCCACCTCCTGACCCTCGAAGGTGGCCTAGGCAAGCGGTTCGAGCTCTTCGACGAAGCCGACCTGGACGCCGCGCTCGCCCGCTTCGATGAGCTCAGTCGACCGGCGTCGCGGCTGGGAAACGCTGCAACGCAAGCACTCGAACGCCTCGAGGTGCACTTTGTGGCCCACGACTGGACCGCCATGGCCGAGATACTGGCCGACGATCTCTACGCGGACGATCGTCGGGCGGTCGTGAACTCCGGGACCCGTCACGGCGTAGATGCCGAAATTGCGAACATGCGAACCATCGCCGAAGTCGGCAACCCGACAATCACGTCGACAATCGTTGCGACTCGCGGAGAGCGCCTGGCCCTCAGCCATACCCGCTTATCAGGTCGCAACGAGCGTCCCGACGCATTCCACACCGACGGACTCGTCATCCTCGATGTTGACGCGCACAACCGAATCGTGGCGCGCATCGTATTTGACCCCGACGACCTCGACGCGGCGTTCGCCGAACTGGACGCCCGATATCTCGCCGGCGAAGCCGCTGCCCACGCGCAGACCTGGGCGGCACTCGTGAGGGCATTGTCCGCGATCAACAGACACGAAATGCCCGCGTTGATGCCGGACTGGGTCAATGTCGACCACCGCCACGGGGCAGCATTCGCCGCAGGTGACATGAGCACCTACATCCACGCCTTGTTCGAGGACGTACCGCACATCAGCACGTACATCGAGGTCGTGCATCGCCTGAGTAACCGCGGCGCCGTCGTCACCCTTACGGCCAGTGGCGCCTCTCAACAGGGCTTCGACGCTGAATGGCGGGAGAGTGCGATTTTTGAGTTCGACGGCGACCTGATCAGCCGCTGCGAACTGTTCGACGAGGCCGACCTTGATGCCGCACTCACACGGTTCGACGAGCTCAGCCAACCGCCGGCCACTTGAGATCGCCGATAAGCTGGCATCGTGGATTTCCGAGTGTTCGTCGAACCCCAGCAAGGCGCTACCTACTCCGATCAGCTCGCGGTGGCCCGCGCCGCCGAAGCCCTCGGCTACTCCGCATTCTTCAGGTCCGACCACTACCTGGCGATGAGCGGTGACGGCCTGCCCGGGCCGACCGACTCCTGGGTGACGCTGGCCGGCATCGCACGCGAAACCTCGACGATCCGGCTGGGCACCATGGTCACCTCGGCCACCTTCCGCCACCCCGGACCGCTGGCCATCTCGGTGGCACAGGTCGACGAGATGAGCAGTGGCCGCGTCGAATTGGGCTTTGGCGCAGGCTGGTTCGAAGCCGAGCACCAGGCGTACGCCATCCCATTCCCGCCGTTGGGCGAGCGATTCGACCGGCTCGAAGAGCAGCTACGCATCCTGACCGGAATGTGGGATACGCCCGTCGGCGAAACCTTCGATTTCGCAGGGAAGCACTACACCGTCGTCGATTCCCCGGCGCTGCCCAAGCCCACGCAGGCGCCCGTGCCGATCGTCATCGGCGGCCTCGGCGCCAAGCGCACGCCGGCACTGGCCGCCGAGTTCGCCTCGGAATTCAACGTGCCGTTCGTGCCGCTGGACACGCTCAAGACCCAGTTCGCGCGAGTGGCCGCGGCCGTGGCCGACGCCGGTCGCCCGGCCGAGTCAGTGACCTACTCTGCTGCCTTCGTGCTGTGCGCGGGCCGCGACGAGGCACAGATCGCCACCCGGGCCGCGACGATCAACCGTGAGGTGGACGAGCTGCGCAGCAATTCACCGCTGGTCGGCACACCCGCCGAAATCGTCGACAAGCTGGGCCCGTTCCTGGACGCCGGTGTGCAGCGGGTTTACCTGCAAATGCTCGACCAGTCCGACCTGGATCATCTCGAGCTCTTCGCCAGTGAGGTGATCCGTCAGCTGAGCTGACCGAAGCCCCCTGCAAGGCCCGGCATAGGATCGGCCCCGTGACCGTGGACGACGACGATCAGGGGCAGCCCGCCGAGGTGCCCTGGCATCACTCGACGTCGAATGTCGCGGGGGCCAGCGCGGCCGCACTCGCCGTGATCGGCCTGGTGCTGTGGGCCGCGATCGCTCTGACCGGCTCCGGAGGGCCCGAAGACGCCCCCATCGATTTCGTCCCGCCCAGCTATGCGTCGACGTCGTCAAAGACGTCGAAGTCCACGACGACCCGGACCACCACGTCCCGCCTGCCGGTGACCTCCGAATTCGTCGTGCCGTCGGACACCACGACGACGACCACGGAAACCTCGCCGACAACGACCTCCGAGACTTCGACGACGACAACCACTACTACGACGACTACCACCACGACATCAACGACGACCACGACAACAACGCCGTGGTACACCCAGCCTGGCGGCATCGACTACGGCGAGTACCCCACCACCGTGACACGCACGCCGTATCCGCCGCCCGGCGGCTGAGCACGCCTACCATCGGCGCGTGTCGAACTATTACGACGACGACGAGCCGACGCAGTACGCGCCCAGCTATGGCGAGTACTCCGACGCGCCCGCGCCGCCCACTCCCGAGCCCATCCCCTGGTACCGCAAGCCCGCCGCATTGCTCGGCCTGGGCGCTGTCGGTGCAGTCATCGCGGCGCTGGTCATTTATGCGTTGGTGCAGCTGTTCTCGTCGGACTCCGCTTCGACGACCACAACCACCACCACGTCGACGACTCCGACAACGACGACATCGGTGGTGACCTCGGCCCCGGTGGTTCCGGCGCCGACGCAGACCGTCACCGAGACGGTCGCACCGACCACCACGGTTGAGGAAACCCCCGCCACGACCACCACCACGACCACCGAGGCGCCCACAACCACCACCGAGACCACGACCACGACCACCGCGCCGCCGACGACAACGACGACTGCGCCGGTGACCACGACCAGTCCGGCCCCAGCCACCCCCTGACGCCGGCTCGACGCAGGCGGTTATCCACAGGTCCTCGAAATGCGTCTGGTGGCCGTTGTCACGTCCACGAGTATCGAGTCGGTGGACGTTGACGATGTGCTCCGCCAACAGGATGGGGTGATCTCGCGTCGGCAGGCCTTGGATACGGGGCTGCGGGAGCACGAGATCCGGCGACTGCTCAGACGCAACGAGTGGGCGCCGGTTCACGCGGGCGTGTACGTCGACCACACCGGCCCGCTGACGTGGTCGCAACGCGCTTGGGCGGCGGTGCTCTACGCGGCTCCGGCGGCACTGTGTTTCGAATCGGCGCTGGGAGCTGAAGCGTCGCCCATCCACGTCGCGGTCACCCAACAGCGGGCGATATTGGCTGAACCGTCCGGAGTCCGCATTCACCACCTGGTGAATCTTGAGGAGCGGGTGCTGTGGAACGTCAGCCCACCCCGGATGCGTTACGACGAAGCCGCGCTCGACGTTGCATGCCGCGCCGCATCCGAACTCGATGCCATCGCGGCCATGGCCAATGCCTGCCAATCTCGGCGAACCACCGCGCAACGGCTGCTGCGCGTGCTCGATTCACGGGCACGGGTCCGCCGTCGTCGGTGGTTACGCGCGGTGCTGGTCGATATCGCCGACGGCACCTGCTCAGTGCTTGAGCACGGCTATCTCGCTCGCGTGGAGCGGGCGCACGGCTTACCTCGGGCCACGCGACAGAAGCGGGCCACGTCATCGATCGGCGTCTGCTATCGCGATGCCGAATACGGCGAACAGCTCATCGTCGAGCTCGACGGCCGGGTTCACCACGATTCGGCGACCAGGCGAGATGCGGATTTCGAACGCGATCTCGACGCCGCTGTCGACGGCCATTCGACGGTCAGGCTCTCCTACGGGCAAGTCTTCGACCGGCCGTGTCAGACCGCGAGCAAGATCGCTCAGGTGCTGCAGCGGCACGGCATCGCGGTAACCGGGCATCCGTGTGGGCCGGAGTGTGAGTTCACTCGACTCGACTGCGCCGCATAGTCATCAACACCGAGGATTCCAGTCAGTATTGAGCAGCGATCCTAGGTTCAAGTCCACGCCGCCTCAGGGTGACGGCGCCACCGATGTGGGCGTGGGGGTCTGAGTCGGCTCGGGCGTTTGCGTGGGCTCCGGCGTAGGTGTCGCAGTCGGTGACGGGCTCGGCGTCGGCGAAGGCTCGGGCGTCGGCGAAGGGCTTGGCTCAGGTGACGGGCTCGGCGTAGGCGTGGGCGTAGGCGTGGGCGTAGGCGACGGCGTAGGCACCGGCGGCTTGAACGTCGGGATCGGCAACTGTGGAAGCGTCACAGGCGGAAACACCAGTGGCGGCAAAGGAATCGGCGGGAGCCCGACAGGCACGGGCGCAGGCACAGGAGCGGCCGGCCGAGGTCCGGGCGCTTGCGGCGCCGGCGCCGGTGCAGGTGCCGCCCGACGCGGGGCCGGTGCAATCGGTGCGCTCTGCCGGCTCTGCACGAGCCACGGCGCGGCCGCCGGCCGAGGCGCAGCAGCCTGCGCGGGGGCAGCCGCCGCGGGACCTGGCCAGGACGGATCCCGCACCACCACGGTCCGGGTGGGCGGTGCGGGAACGGCCTGGACCAACGGCGACTCGGCCGGAACGGTTTGCGGCGCCGAGAGTCCGTCAACTCCGGCGTCGAGCCGATCGGCCCGCGCCGACAACACCATGCCGACCGTGCCGACAACAGCCAGGAACACCGCTGCATAGACCACCACTCCCCCGCGCCGGTACCAGGCAATACGCGCGGCAGCGGGCGGCAACGGCGGCTCGGAGAACACGAATTCGGGCCGGGCCGAGTCGTCGGTCACCGATTCGGGAATGAACTCGGCGACCTCAGCCACCGAGTCTTCGGCCGACCAGGCCAGCGCAGACGCCGCGACCGTGGCGGTCCCGAGCACGGGAACCGAAACGGGAGCCGATACCGGAGCAGCAACCGCCATCTGCGTCGCGGTCTCGTCGACTCCGCGTCGGGCCAGCAGCCCAGCGCCGACGGCGGCGATCACCTGAGCTTGCGGCACGGTGGTGACCGGAAGGCGGAATGCCGATGAAAGCCGTTGAGTGACAAGGGGTATCCGCGCGCCACCGCCGACGGTGACCAACGCAGCCAGCTGTGCGGGGTGAATACCGTTGCGCCGTAGCAGGTCCAGCAGGGCTTCGATCACGCCACCGAGCGGCGGGTCCACCACTGCGTCCAGTTCGGCACGGGTGAGCCTGATCGCGCTGCCGACCCCGGTAAGGCTGGTCGCACTCTGATCGCTCAACTGTTCCTTGGCGGTCCGGCACTGATCCCGCAGCCGGGTCAGGGCGGCCACCGCTGCTGTGCCGGCCGGTTCGGCATCCAGAGCATTCAGGACGCCGCGCAGCAGTTCCTGGTCGATCAGATCGCCGGAGAAGTCCTGGTACCGCACCGTCTCCCCGATGGTGGCGAAGCCCGCAGAAGCGTCGGCCAGGGTGAGGCTGGTGCCGGAGCCGCCGAAGTCGCACAAGGCGACGACGCCGCGCGCGGGCAGACCCGGATACGACTGGATGGCCGTCAACGCCGCGACCGAATCGGGAACGACTCGGACACCAGGCATTGCACCGCGCACGGATTCGAATGCCGCAGAGTTCCAGTGCGCGGGCACCGCCAACACCGAGACATCGGGACGATGCGCCGGGCTGGCCTGACGCGTCAGCGCCTCGACGGCACCGGCCAACAACTGCTCCGCGCGATGAGTCGACCCGTTGGCTGCGACCAGGGGCACCGGGTCACCCACTCGTCCCACGAAATCGGTGAACACCAACCCGTCCGTGAGCACGGCCCGCCGCAACAACGGCGTGTGGTCGGCAATCGCCACCAGATTGGTCGCCCCCACGGACAACCCCAGGCAATCACGCATACCCCTATGTCGGCGGAGGGGCCCAATTCGTTAGTGGCGCGACGAATACTCGGCGACCAGCGCTTCGGCACTGCGCACCGCGGCCCGGCAGACCCGCGTCGTAAATGGGTCGTTGAGCGGATGGTCAGCCCGCCGCCGCCAGCGCTGCGCCGCTGCGAAGGCCGACCGGGGCCCGTCGAACGGCGCGTCGGGTTGCAGCCCGAGCCGACTGGCCGCGTCGGTGCCAGACCCGCCGATGAGGCGGCGCAGCGAGGCCATCTCATCCTCGTTCAGCGTGGTGGGGCGCGAGCGCAGCAGGCTGAGTAGCCGCAGCTCCTCGAAAGCATGCGTGTCGGCCAGCAGGGGGTCGATGTCGGCGAGGATGTACGGCGTCGCATAAATGGGATTCACCTGCACGAACTGCCGCAACGACAGCAGCGCGGTGTGCGCCTTGAGCAGCTCCGACCGTTGCGCGAACTGCTGGTCGATCACATCGCGCAAAGCGATCAGGCCGCTGCGTTCCAGCAGTTCGTCGGCCAGGGCGACGGAGTCGGACACCCCGGCATGCATCACTGCGATCGAGATCCGGATGCCGAACATGCCGAACCGGTCGAGCAGCGCCGCGCGGGTGGCCGCGTCCACCGGCAGTGAGTTGTCCTCGCGGACAAACCGGTCCACCGAAAGCATGGCTTTCGTCAGTTGAGCCGGTTCGATGCCGGCGAGCTTCTGCAGCGCGACGAACTCGCTCTGGCGCAGGGTGCGGGCGGTGAGGGCGAGCAGTCCGGACACCGGGACGACGGCCTGGCAGATCCCGGTCTTGTCCATCTCTTCGGTGAACCGCTTGGCGACATCCTTGGCCGACATCATCGCGTCGATGCGCCCGGCGCCGATCTCATCGGCCCGCGAGGCCACGCCGATGACGCCGAGCGCGCCCGACGATCCGCCGACGAGCTCGCCGATCTGCTTGAGCAGGGCGATGTCGGCGGCGTTGAGGGTGCGCAGCAGGAACACCACCGCGTCGACGCGGGGGACCCCGTCCTCGGGCACCAACAATCGGTGGGTTCGCTGCGAGACGTCCCGCGACAATGACGAGGTTCCCGGGGTGTCGATGATCGTGGTGTCGACGAGCTCGGCGGCCGGCCACTCGACGTCGAGGTCCACCACGTCCTCGGGGTTCAGCCCGGCGAAGCTGAATGTGAGACCGCGGTCATGCGGATCCCGCGCGATCGGCACGTTGGCACGCCGTCCGCCGCGGTGGTTGGCGGTCACCTTGGGGGTTGGCCCGTGCCGGAACCAGGTGACGATCCGGGTGGCCTCGGTGGCGTCGGTGGGCGCGATGTCCTCCCCGACCAGGGCATTGACGAGCGTCGACTTGCCTGCCTTGAGCGTGCCGGCCAACGCGATACGGATCGGCTGGTTGAGCCGACGTCCGATCCGGTCCAGCTCGTTGTGCACGTCGGGCCGATTTCGGTAGGCCGGGTCACCCCGGTACGCCTTGATGGTGCCGCCCAGAATCGAACGCACCTGATCCGCCGTGCTCACGCTGCGGAGTCCAACCTTTCGCCGCCAGTCAAATCGAAACTAACTGTTGGAGCCTAGTTGCCCTCGACGGCCAGACGCTGGGCGTGGTCGACGACCTGGGTCAGGATGTTCTGCCGGCGCTCCAGTTCCCTGACCCGGGTGTTGCGTTCGGTCTCCTCGACTTTCGCCGCGGCGAGGGTGGCCTGCAGCGACTCGTTGAGTGAGCGGGTGGTCTGGTTGGCGATGCCTCGGTAGTGGTCGCGCAGTTGCCGTTGGATGCCCTTGAGCCGGTCCCGCGATTCCTTGCCGACGACGAAGGCGACGTCGTCGATGAACTTGCGCATGTTGGTTTTGGCTTCACCGCGCACCCGGAGCATGCGGTTCTCCATGTCCTCTTTGTAGGCCTTGCGGCCCAGCACCAGACCGGCGCCCAGCGACAGCGGGTTGAACATGCCGAGCCCGGCGAAGGAGGTGAGCATGCCGAACATCAGCACGCCGCCGTAGGAACCCCGCATGCCGGTGATGACCTTGTGCCCGGCCTTGATGGGCTTGGCCTCCAGCCGGGCCAGCGATTTCATCTCGCCGAATCCGGCGCCCATGTCGCGGGCATCGATCTGCGGTAGTTGCACCGCCTCCAGGCCCGCTTCGGTGAAGGTGCGGGCCACCTCGGCCGCCAGCGCCTCGGCGCGTTGGTAGGCCCAGACGAAGTTGTCGCCGACGGCGGTGGCCACCGCCTCCTCCAGTTCCGAGCCGATCTCGGCCCAGTGCAGGGTGGGGTCGCCGGTGTCGATCTCCTTCTCGGCGTGCGCGGTGATGTTGCGGAACCGGTTGCGCAGATCGTGGTCGACGTCGGCAGTCAGATCGGAGATTCCGTCGTTGAGGACCTGCTGCCACAGCGCGGTGTGCTGCAGGGCGTCCTGGGCTTCCTGTTTGCGGCGTTCCAGCTCGGCGGTGAGCCGCTCACGTTCACCCGGATCGGTGAAGGCGGACAGCTCGGAGTTCACCGTCAGCAGCAGATGTTCTGCCGCCGAATGGATTTCAGCTACCACTTGATCGCGGATCCGGTCACTCTCGCGCGTCAGCACCCGATCGGACAGGAACTTCACGATGGCCGGGAAGTTCGACTCCTCATTGAGTTCCTTGTCGTTGAGCTGGATCGCATGGCTGCGCAGCACACTGGAGACGGGAGTGATGGGGGTCGAAATACCGGCCCGTTGCAGGTGAGCGGTGTTGGCCCCGACGATCTCGCGCCAGTGCGGATACAGGTCGGTCTTGGTCGCGACAATCGTTGCCACCGGGCAGATTTCGATCGCCTGGCGGATGAAGGTCATTTCCGGTTCGGTGAATTCCTGACTGGTGTCGCTGACCATCAGCAGGGCGTCGGCGTCGGGCAGCAGGCCCAGGGTTGCCGAAAGGTGCGGCTGCCCCAGCCCGCCGACGCCGGGGGTGTCGACGAATGCCAACCCGCCCTTGAGCAGTGGGCTCGGGGCGGTCACCTCGACCCGCAACACTTCCCGGCCCCCGGCCTGCGGGGCGCGACGCAGGTCGTTGGTCACCTCCGACGGCGGGATGTCGATCAGTTCGGGTTCGGCCCCGTCGGGCCGGGCCACCACCAGGCGCGCCGACGGCTGCTCACCGTAGGCGACGACGGTGGCCAGCACGGTGGACTCGTCATCCCCGACGCGGGCCACCGGAATGTTGAGCAGCGAGTTCAGCAGTTGACTCTTGCCCTGTTTGAGCTGGCCGGCGATGACCACACGGATCTGCGGGTCACTGATGCGCGCCTTCGCCACCTGCAGACGCTCCACGAGATCGCCGCGGTCATACGTGGCGGCGATCGTGCTGGTGTGGTCGATGAGTTCGACGATCACCTTGACCGGTCTGGCCGGCCCGCCGGGTTTGGTGTCGTTGGGTTGCGTCATGGAAGTCCCTCCTGCATGCCGGGCTCAACGGTAGGCGCGCGAACGGGACGGGGGCCACCCGCGTAACGGATGACCCCCGCCCCTGTGCGGATCGGATCAGAAGACGTCGAGCCCGGTCTCGATCGGATTGTGCGATGCGACATCGGTGTGCGACTGCGACTCGTAGCTGTTGCCCGAGCCCAGCGCCGAGCTGGTGTCGTTGTGCGACCCGAAGGACGTGTCGTTGTGCGACGCGGTGTCGTTGTTCGACGCGAACGCGGTGTCGTTGCCCGAGCCGATGTTCGAGGTGTAGCTCGACGAGTTGTCCTCCACGCTGTGCGTGGTCTCGGTCTGGACCGCGGTGCTCACCGAGTTGTCCTGGGTGTTGCGGCTGCCGTAGTCACCGTCGATGGCGGTCTGGTTGCCGCCGACCGCGGTGGTCGAGGCATCGGTGAGGATGATCGAGCCGGCGTTGCCGCCGTCGCCACCGGACGCACCACCGCTGCCGATTCCGATCAGGCTGTCACCACCGGACGCGCCACCACCGTGGCCACCGCTCATGTCGACATCGCTGATAACCGGGCCGTCGTTGCCGGAGATCAGATCGCCACCGGAGGTCTGCGAGTTGTCTTCGATGTCGTTGTCCTTGCCGACCGCGACGTTGGAGCCGGAGCCGGCCAGGATGTCGCCGTTGTTCATGGTGTTGCCGTCGCCGAGCACCGCGCCGTCACCGCTGACGATGTCGCCCTTGTTCTCGCCGTCGACCACCACGCCGCCGTTGGTGGCAGTGTTGGTGCTCTTGTCGCCGAGGGTGATGTCACCGAAGCCCAGGTTGAACGCACCCTGCTGGGCGTTGGCGCCGGCGTCCTGGTTGGGGCTCATGACCGGCACATTGTTGTGGCTGGCCAGGTCGGTGTCGTTGTTGCTGGCGAACTCGGTGTTGTTGCGGCTGGCCACCTCCGGCGCGAACTGCGTCTGCGGGGAGAACGGCGAGGCGACCTGGTTCGCGAACTGGCCGGGCAGGCTGTGGTGGTCGGCGACCGCGCGCTGCAGGCCGAGCACCGGGTTGCCGCCACCGAGCATGAGACCGGCCGGGGCGGCGGTGGCCGCGACGGCGTGCAGCTGAGCCGCGGTGACGTTCGGCAGGCCGGCGTCACGCAGGCTGCCGTCCGGGTCGGTGATGAAGGATGCCGCGGAGGCCGGGCTGCGGAACAGGTCGAGGATGAAGTCGATCAGAGAGATTGCCATTGCTCCAACCCTTTCGGTTGTTGTCGGGAAGTTCTTCCGAAGTCCCCCGCCGGGCTGTCCGGCGATCTGAAGACAAATTTATGGGTGCGTGGCTGCGCCGGAAACGGGGTCGATTCCCCTCCCCGTATCGCCCCCACCCGGGGTGCGGGGGGTCACCCCAGTAGGGGGTTAGGGGATCCATAGGGGCAGGGCTGGGCAGCCCCAATTTCGTTGGTGTTTCCGCAGGTGAAACGCAATAAGCGCATGACCACATGGGTCATGCGCTTATTGGAATGCCGGATGAATCAGTCGAAGATGTCGAATCCCGCGCCACTGTCAGTGTGGTGCTGGTCGTCGACGACCGGGTGGGCCCAATCGGGGGCCGGCGCCGGGTCGATGATGGACGCATCGTCGAGAACAGGCTCGGTGAGCTGCATCGATACCTCGTCGAGCGGCTGATTCACGAGGCCGCCATCGTCGATGGCCGGTACGGAGGACACCAGCTGGTCCAGGGAGTCCGCCTGATCGATCACCTGGCTCGCCGCCTCATCCCAGGCATGGTTGGGGGCGTCGACCGGCACGTGATCGCCGAAGGCGTCGAATGCCGCCGTCGCCGCGCCACTGGCCCAGACGTTGCCGCCCGGGTCGGCGGTACCGAGGTCACCGAACGCGCCGCCGGTGGCGGCCGTCGACAACGACTCGGATACGACCGGAATCAGATTGTTGACATCCGCGCTGGTCACATCGGTCAAATGCGCGTCTGCGATGGCCTGCGCCGGGTCGGCGGCATAGTGGGCAGCAGCTTCGGGGTCGCGTACCAGCGACATCACGAAGTCCAGCAATGTATTCGCCATGCTCCACCTCCTCAACAGTTCGCTTCGAATGTTAGCCAGCTGTGAGAGGGCTGGGATCGGTGCCGAACCCACCCTTGCCCGCCTGCCATTAGGGGGGTGAACATTAGGGGATTGACGCCACTAGGGGAACAATGCCGGGCCTTGGCTGCCTCAGCAGTTAGGGTGAGGGTCGGCCGAGACAACAGGAGTGACGCCTGATGACCGACGCACTGGGCTTGTCGATCGGGATGACCAATCTGGTGGCAGCCCGCGAAGGCCGCCAACCGGTGATCCGCCGATCGATCTTCACGCTGCACAACGATCGCGCACCGGACGTAGGCGAGTACACCGGCAGTGGATTGCCGTTGGCCGGCTTCGTAGAGCGAGTGGGCGACCCGGTACCTCTTGTCGCCGCCGATGGGTCCCAGCACCGCGGTGAACTGGTGCTGGCCGAGGCGCTGGACGTGATGGCCCGCGCCGTCGGCGGCGGTGCACCCGTGGTGATCGCCGTGCCGGCGCACTGGGGCGCGAGCACCGTCGGCGCATTACGCGGCGCCCTGCGCAACAAGCCCGCGCTGTCGCCCGACGGAGTTCCACCGGGCCTGGTGCCCGACTCGTTGACCGCGCTGGCGGCGCTGCAGGCCGATCCGGGGTTACCCGCCGACGGCGTTGTGGTGTTGTGCGATTTCGGTGGCAGTGGGACGAGCGTGACACTGGCCGACGCCGGTGCCAGCTTCGCCACCATCGGGCCGACTGTTCGTTATCCCGAGTTCTCCGGCGACCAGGTCGATCAGGCGTTGCTCAACCATGTGCTCAGCGGGATCGCGACGGCCGGCGATGCCGACCCGGCGGGCACCGCGGCGGTCGGGTCGCTGGCGAAACTGCGGGCCGAATGCCGGCAGGCCAAGGAGCGGTTGTCCGCCGACACCGCGACGGCGATTCCCACCGATCTGCCCGGGTTCAACGCCGACGTCAGGATCACCCGGCCGGAACTAGAGCAGCTCATGTCCGCGCCTCTGGCCGGCCTGCTGGATGTCGTCGAAGACACGTTGCAGCGCAACAACATTGCCTTGTCGAGCGTGACCGCGGTCGCCACCGTCGGCGGCGGAGCGGCGATCCCCCTGGTGACACAGCGACTGTCCGAACGGTTGCGCGCGCCGGTGGTGACAACGCCGCGACCCCAACTCGATGTGGCGGTGGGGGCCGCTCTCGTCGCCGAGCGCGTCATCGACGCCGCCGCACCGACCGGTATGGCCCCCGAGGTGGCGGCCGCCGATGCTCCGACCGGCATGGCGCCGACCAGCCTCGGTCCGGCTGCCTGGGCGGCCGGAGCCACGATGGCGCAGCCGTCGGCCAACGGCGCGGATGCGGGCGCCCTGGCCTGGTCCCAGGACGACGCACCCGGAAATGAACCGGTGCCCTATGCGGGCGGCGAGTACGAAACCGCGCCGGGCGCGACCGCGGCGCGGCCACAAGTGGCGTTCAGTCATGAAGAAGAGATGTACGACGCCGGGCCGGCGCCACTGCCCTGGTACAAACGCCCGCCGATTCTGTTCGGAGCGGCCGCCGCGGCGGCGCTGCTGGCCGCCGGCGGTCTCGCCGTCACCTTAACCAGCTCGGAGGGAGATTCCGGGCCGGTCACCGAAACCAGCACCACATATTCGATGGGCCCCTCCCCGGAAGGTCCACCACCAGAACCGATCACCACCGTGACCCAGGGACCGAACGGGATCGAGACCACCACGGTCATCGCACCCCCGCCGCCGCCTCCGGAGACGACGACGTCCGCGCCGGAAACCACCACGACGACGAGTCCGACCACGACGACGACCACCACCACGACAACCACCACGCAGCCGACCACCACGACCACCACTCGCACGACGACGCAACCGCCGACGACCACCACGCAGCCGCCGACGACGTCAAACCCGCCGACCACCACCCCGCCGCCGGCCACGACCACCGCGGCCGCTGAGGCCCCAGACGGCGAAGCCTAGGCAGACGCTGATGACTGCGCCGGAGATCGATGCGGTGCTGGCCAATCCGGCCGACCCGGTGAAGCTGCTGCTGTCCGGCGGCATCGGAACCGGGAAGAGCACGGTGCTCGCCCAGGTCCGCAGCACCCTGCGTGACGCCGGCCGTACGGTGCTGACCCGTGCACCTCGACCGGGCGACGGGGCCGAGGCGGCGTTCGTCGTCGATGACGCAGACCAGCTGACTGACACCGAAATCGATTGCCTTGCAGAGAAAGTCGCGGATCTGTCGGCGACTGTGGTGGTGGCCTGTGAGCCGTTGACCCACCGCCCTTCGTTGCAGGCCCTGGCCACCGCGCTGGAGCGGGAGAACCCGGTGCTGCGACTCGGGCCGTTGCCCGCCACGGAGGTGGGCCGGGTACTGACCACGGCGCTGGGATCTCCGGCGACCGTCGAAACCGTGAGATCGGTGCTGGCCGCAACCGCGGGCCTGCCGTTTCTGTTGCGGGCCGCCGCAGACGCGGTCGAGGCGCCGACCGACGCGGCGCGGTTCGCACTGTTGCAGCGGTTGCGCCGGGTTGACGACGCCACCCGCGATGCACTGCTGATCCTTTCGCTGAGCCACGATCTCGGCCCCGACGACGTCGCGGCGGCACTGCGACTGACCGGCGCCGAGGCGTCGGCCCTGGTGGATCGGGCCCGCGCCGGCGGGCTGGTGGAGCCGTCCCACGACCGGCGGTTCCTGCGGCTGGTGCATGAATCGCTCGCCCAGATCGCCGGTGCCGCCCGCCATCACGAGATCGAAACCTCCCTGCTCGCTTCGCAACTCGAGCTGTCAACGTTGTCCGCCGACCTCGCGGTGCGCCTGGCCGAGCACGGATTGCGCGATGACCGGTTGGCCGAGGCACTGGCCGAACACGCCGCCCACAATCGCGCCCGGCCGGCGCGGGCGGCCCGGCTCTACCGCGCCGCGGTCACCGCCGGGGCCACCGCGGTGAGCACCCGACTGGCCGATGCACTGGCGCTGGCCGGAGATTGCACCACCGCGGCCCGCATGGCCGATGAACTGCTCGGCTCCGAGGACCCGTCCGAACGGGCCACCGCGGTGCGGGTCGCGGCCAGCGTCGCCATGCACGACGGCGGCGCGGCCCAGGCCGCCGACCTGTTCCGTTGGCTCGGTCCGTATCCCGACACCTTGATCGGCTCGGCCGCTGTGACCTCCTTCCTCGCCGCCGGTGATGCCGATGCGGCGCGGGTGGCGTCGCGCTCCGAGGTGGCCGGACCACCTACCTCGACGGCGCGCGCGGCGCGCAGCCTGGCCGAAGGATTGGTGCTGTCGCTGGATCAGTCGTTCGCGGTGACGGTGGCCCGGTTGGGGCAGGCGGTCACGTCCGAAAATCAGGCCGGTGGCGTCGCCCCCGACACCCCGGCGGCGCTGGTGACCCTGGCCGCCCTGCACGGCGGCGACTCGGTGCGGGCACGCAGTGTGATCAGCCGCGCGGTGCGGGCCGGCAGCGCGGGCGAGGAGGCGTTCAGTGCGGCACGCCACCGCCTGCTGTTGGGCTGGGTGAAGATGCAGGACGGCCAGCTCGGCGCGGCCGGCGCGGATGCGGCCGCCGCCGAAGCGGGTGAGGATCTGCACCGGAGAGACGCGTTGTGGGCCGCGGCGCTGCGTACCGCGATCGCCCGACGCAGCGGGGACAGCGGTGCCGTCCAGAAGCATTGGTATGCCGCGGTCGAGGTGCTCGCCGAGTATTCGATCGACCTGTTCTCACTGCTGCCGCTGGGTGAGTTGTGGGTGGCCGGCGCCAGGATGCGTCAGGTAGACCGCCTGGAACACACGCTGTCCGAGGCGTGGGGCCTGCTTGCCGCGCTGGGCGATCCGGTGTTGTGGTCGGTGCCGCTGCACTGGGCCGGTGTGCACGCCGGGATCCTGGCCAACTCGCCCGGAGCCGTCGCCCCGCACGGGCAGGCACTCACCGCCGCGGCCGGTCACAGCGCCTTCGCCCGGGCGCTGGCCAATGCCGGGCGCACCTGGCTGCGGGTGCTGGCCAATCACGTCGACACCGATGAGGTCACGACTGCGGCCCGGGCCCTGGCTCAGTTCGGCCTGACGTGGGACGGCACCCGGCTGGCCAGCCAGGCCGCACTGCAGACCCCGGATGCCCGGGTGTCCCAGGCAATGTTGCAGTTGGCCCGCGACCTCAAGCAGACCAGCGCGGTCGAGGAGATCGTGTCGGTGTCGGAGCCTCCGAGCGGGACCGCCTCCCAGGCGACCGCTCCGTCCTCGACCAAGCTGTCCGACCGCGAGCGGGAGGTGGCCGAACTGCTGTTGCTCGGGATGCCGTATCGCGATATCGGCAGTCAGTTGTTCATCTCGGCGAAGACCGTCGAGCACCATGTGGCCCGGATTCGCCGGCGTCTGGGCGCCGAGTCCCGCACCGAAATGCTGTCGATGTTGCGGGCGATGCTGGCGCCGCAGAGCTGAGAGCTATACCACTACACGCCCCAACTTAGGTAAGCCTCGGTAGCGGTAGGAAACACCTAAATGTCACTATGAGCTGAAGGAAGCTAAGTTACCGACGGGTAACCATGCCCAAGTTACCCGCGAGTAACTCGCGAAATGGAGGCGTTTCTGTGGAGAGTCTCGAACACACACTTGTTGTGTCGCGGCTGATTCTTGGTCTGCTCGCCACACTCGTCGTGCTGGTGTTCGCCGCCAAGCGCGTGCAGTGGCTGACCAAGCTGATCAGCTCGGGGCAGAAGGTCGGTGACGAACGTGGCCGCAAAGACCATCTCGTCCAGCGCTTCCTGAACCAGAACAAGGAAGTCTTCGCGCAGTCGAAGCTCCTGAAATGGTCGATCCCCGGCATCGCGCACTTCTTCACCATGTGGGGCTTCTTCGTCCTCGCCACGGTGTACCTCGAGGCCTACGGGGTGCTGTTCAACCCCGAGTTCCACATCCCGTTCGTCGGCCGCTGGGCCGTGCTGGGCTTCCTGCAGGACTTCTTCGCCGTCGCCGTGCTGGCCGGCATCATCGTCTTCGCGATCATCCGCATCCGCAAGAACCCTGAGCAGCTCGGCCGCGAATCCCGGTTCTACGGCTCGCACAACGGCGGCGCCTGGACCATCCTGTTCATGATCTTCCTGGTCATCCTGACCTACGCGATCTTCCGCGGCGCGGCGGTCAACGTGTTGGGCGAGAACTTCCCGTACCAGTCCGGCGCATTCTTCTCCGACGGCATGGCCGCGCTGCTGGCTCCGCTGGGCCACACCGCCAACGTGTGGATCGAGACCATTGCGCTCATGGGCCACATCGGCGTCATGCTGGCCTTCCTGCTGATCGTGCTGCACTCCAAGCACCTGCACATCGGCCTGGCTCCGATCAACGTCACCTTCAAGCGCCTGCCTGACGGCCTCGGCCCGCTGCTGCCCATGGAATACAAGGGCGAGCTGATCGACTTCGAGGATCCCTCCGAGGACGCGGTGTTCGGCAAGGGCCGCATCGAGGACTTCACGTGGAAGGCCAACCTCGACATGGCGACCTGCACCGAGTGCGGTCGTTGCCAGTCGCAGTGTCCGGCCTGGAATACCGGCAAGCCGCTGTCCCCCAAGCTGGTGATGATGAACCTGCGCGACCACCTGTTCGCCAAGGCTCCCTACATCATCGAAGGCAAGCCGATGCCCGAAGAGGGCTCGGTGGACTTCGCCACGCTGGATCACAGCGAACACCGCCACGGTGTGCCCGAAGACGGCTTCGAACGCGTCATGGGTTCCGGCCCCGAGCAGGCACTGCGCCCGCTGGTCGGCACCGCTGAGCAGGGGGGCGTCATCGACCCCGACGTGCTGTGGTCCTGCACCAACTGTGGTGCGTGCGTCGAGCAGTGCCCGGTGGACATCGAGCACATCGACCACATCGTCGACATGCGCCGCTACCAGGTCATGGTCGAGTCGGAGTTCCCCGGCGAGCTCGGCGTGCTGTTCAAGAACCTGGAGCTCAAGGGCAACCCCTGGGGCCAGAACGCCAAGGACCGCACCAACTGGATCGACGAGGTCGATTTCGACGTCCCGGTCTACGGCCAGGATGTCGAGAGCTTCGACGGGTTTGAGTACCTGTTCTGGGTCGGCTGCGCCGGCGCCTACGAGGACCGGGCCAAGAAGACCACCAAGGCCGTCGCCGAACTGCTGGCCGCCTCCGGGGTGAAGTTCCTGGTGCTGGGCACCGGTGAAACCTGTACCGGTGACTCGGCTCGTCGCTCCGGCAACGAATTCCTGTTCCAGCAGCTGGCCGCGCAGAACGTCGAGACCATCAACGAGCTGTTCGAGGGTGTCGAGACGGTCGACCGCAAGATCATCGTGACCTGCCCGCACTGCTTCAACACGATCGGTCGCGAGTACCCGCAGCTGGGTGCCAACTACACCGTCGTGCACCACACGCAGCTGCTCAACCGGCTGGTCCGGGACAAGAAGCTGGTGCCGGTCAAGTCCACCGGCGGCCCCGAGGTCACCTACCACGACCCATGCTTCCTGGGCCGTCACAACAAGGTCTACGAGGCTCCGCGTGAGCTGGTCGAGGCCTCCGGCGTGACGCTGAAGGAAATGCCCCGCCACGCCGACCGCGGCCTGTGCTGTGGTGCCGGTGGTGCGCGGATGTGGATGGAAGAGCACATCGGCAAGCGCGTCAACGTGGAGCGCACCGAAGAGGCCATGGACACCGCCTCGACCATCGCGACCGGCTGCCCGTTCTGCCGCGTGATGATCACCGACGGTGTCGACGACGTGGCCGCTGCCCGCAACGTCGAGAAGGCCGAAGTGCTCGACGTGGCTCAGCTGCTGCTGAACTCGTTGGACAAGAGTGGCGTCAAACTGCCCGAAAAGGGCACCGCGGCAAAGGCATCCGAGGCTCGTGCCGCCGTCCGCGCCGAAGCCGAGGCGAAGGCCGAAGCTGCGGCACCTGTGGTGGAGGAGGCCGCCCCCGCGGCGGCTGCCGAAGCACCTGCGGCGACGACTGCCACCGCCACCAAGCCGGTCACCGGTTTGGGCATGGGCGGCGCCGCAAAGCGTCCGGGCGCCAAGAAGACTGCGGCTCCGGCCGCGTCGGCGGCACCTGCGGCCGAAGCCCCTGCAGCTCCCGCTGCCCCGGTCAAGGGTCTGGGCATGGCCGGCGGCGCCAAGCGTCCGGGCGCCAAGAAGACTGCGGCTCCGGCCGCGTCGGCTGCCCCGGCGGCAGAGGCTCCGGCAGCTCCTGCGGCGCCGGTGAAGGGTCTGGGCATGGCAACGGGCGCGAAGCGTCCCGGCGCCAAGAAGGCTGCCGCTCCGGCGGCATCGGCGGCTCCCGCTGCTGCTCCGGCGGCTGAAGCACCGGCTGCGGCCGAGCCGGCCAAGCCGGAAACTCCGGCGGTGGGCCTGGGTATCGCCGCGGGCGCACGTCGTCCGGGGGCCAAGAAGGCCGCCCCGGCGGCACCCGCAGCCCCGGCGGCTCCGGCCGCCGAGCCGACGCCGGAACCGGCAGCCGAAGCACCGGCTGCGGCTCCTGCCGAGCCCGCCACGCCGGAACCGCCGGTCGTGGGCCTCGGCATGAAGGCCGGCGTCAAGCGTCCCGGCAAGCGCTGAGCACGTCCCTATCGCACCGAACGGCCATCTCCGCAAGGAGGTGGCCGTTCGGCGTATTCAGGGAAGTCAGCCGCGCCGTGCCCCCAGGCATATCCGATCTCGAAACCCGGTATCACCGGCGATACCGCACTTGCCGATCGACTACTCGACTGTGGCGGTGGCCACCTGGCGGATCGGCAAATTCCAAAATCAGTGGACGGTGATGAGACCATGGTGAGCGTGACTACCCATCAGTTGCCGTGGCAGACCGGTCAGCACCCGAAGCCGCGTACGTTTACCCAGTCCACGAAGCTGCAGGACGTCCTGTACGAGATCCGCGGACCGGTGCACGAGCACGCCTCACGGCTGGAAGCTGAAGGGCACCGCATCCTCAAGCTGAACATCGGCAACCCCGCGCCGTTCGGCTTCGAGGCACCCGACGTGATCATGCGCGACATGATCCAGGCGCTGCCGTACGCGCAGGGCTATTCCGACTCGAAGGGCATCGCCAGCGCGCGCCGCGCGGTGTTCACCCGTTACGAGCTGGTCGAGGGTTTTCCCAAGTTCGACATCGAAGACGTATACCTGGGCAACGGCGTCTCCGAGCTCATCACCATGACCCTGCAGGCGCTGCTGGACAACGGCGACCAGGTACTCATCCCGGCACCGGATTACCCGCTGTGGACGGCCTCGACCGCGCTGGCCGGCGGCACCCCGGTGCATTACATGTGCGACGAGACCCAGGGCTGGAATCCCGACGTCGCCGATATCGAGTCCAAGATCACCGAGCGCACCAAGGCGCTCGTGGTGATCAACCCGAACAACCCCACAGGCGCGGTGTACAGCCGCGAAACCCTGGAACAGATGGTGGAGTTGGCCCGCAAGCACCAGCTCCTGCTGCTGGCCGACGAGATCTACGACAAGATCCTCTACGACGACGCCAAGCACATCTCGCTGGCGACCCTCGCGCCTGACCTTCTGTGTCTGACTTTCAATGGGCTGTCCAAGGCCTACCGGGTGGCGGGTTACCGCTCCGGCTGGCTGGTCATCACCGGGCCCAAGGAGCACGCGACCAGCTTCATCGAGGGCATCAGCCTGCTGTCGAACATGCGACTGTGCCCGAATGTTCCTGCCCAGCATGCGATTCAGGTGGCCCTGGGTGGCCATCAGAGCATCGACGACCTGGTGCTGCCCGGCGGCCGGCTACTCGAGCAGCGTGACACGGCCTGGACCAAGCTCAATGAGATCCCCGGGGTGTCCTGTGTGAAACCCGCCGGTGCGCTGTACGCGTTCCCGCGCCTGGATCCCGAGGTCCACGACATTCACGACGACGAGCAGCTGGTGCTCGATCTGTTGCTGCAGGAGAAAATCCTGCTGACCCAGGGCACCGGATTCAACTGGCCCACGCCGGATCACCTGCGCATCGTCACGCTGCCATGGGCGCGGGACCTGGCCCAGGCGATCGAGCGGCTGGGCAACTTCCTGGCCGGCTACCGCCAGTAGCAGCGGGTTCCTCGCAACAGGGGCGTCAGCCGTTCTGGCGATAGCCACTGGGAGTCACTCCCACCCGCCGCCGAAACGCAGTCGAGAAGTGGTTCGGTGTCACAAAGCCGACCGCGGCGCTGATTTCGGTGATGGTTTGCGATGTCGTCGTCAACATCACCTTGGCTCGATCGATACGCCGATCCAGCAGGTATTGGTGCGGAGTGGTGTGGAATTCGGCAGCAAACGCCTTGATGAATCTGCCGACTGACATCTCGGCGAGTTCGGCCAACGTGTCCAACGTGATCTCCGAGTCCAACCCGTCCTCAAGGTACTCGACAAGGGCGGACCGGGTGGCGGGGTCCAGAACGTCGCGACCCGTTTTGCGCGGGGGCCGGACAGATACGCAGGTATCGACGATATGCAGTCGAAGCGCCTCGGCCAGAGAGTCTTTGAGCAACCGGGCCAGCGAATCGTCACGGCCGAAGAGCCTGGCCAAACCCTCTGTCAGTTGGTACATCAGGGGATCGCGTTTCTTGATACGCGGCACCTGAGCCGCACCGCCGACCGTTTGCACGGGAATCGCGATCTCGCAGAATCCCGCCGGTTCACCGCCCTGGACCTGCGACATGCACGCCTCGCCTGCGGGCACGACCCAGATATCGCCTACCCTCGGCGGGACACCGACCGATGACCCCCAATCCTGTGCCGTCTCCATCGAGTGCGGGCTGCCTTCGCGGTGCACATAGATCAGGTGCCGCGAGTCGTCGAAGCAGCACCAATCGGTAGGTTCATCGATGTGCTCGGTCGCGAACCGGAGGCTTAAACCTCGCGCCATCACGTCTTGCTGCGCGAGGACGATCCGCGGAGTCAGCGCTCGCTTACCGTTCCATACGTCCAGTGGCACAGCCCGAGACAATACCGACGCGGCGTTGAGTCCGTAGGAATTCTTCCGGGCACTTTTCCACCCCCGGCGCATTGTCGGCATCGGAGCAAGCCGGCACACAGGTAATTCACCACTCGATTCACTTACCCTGACCGGGTGGCGCACACGCATTCCCACTCTCATTCACTGACCGGTCCGTCTCCCTTGGGTCCGCTGGCCGCCCGAATCGTCGTCGGCCTGTTGATCGCCATCGGCGTCGCGATGGTCATCGGCGCCGCCATGCTGTGGCCCAGCCACCAGACGGTCGACATTCCGCTGCCCTTCCAGAACGCCGCGGGCGGGGCCGTCACCACCGAGGCCGGGCACGTCACGTCCAGCACTCTGGCGGACTGCGGCAGCCCGTCGGCAGGCGGCGTGTTGACGGCCGCACCGAAGCCGGCCGAGCCGGGCGGCGGCACCTGCGTGCAGAACCTGGTGGCCATCGATTCCGGCCCCAACAAGGGCGCCAAGACCCTGCTGGAGTTCACCACCGGGCCCGGACAGCCGAATCTTGCGGCCGGAGACAATATTCGGGTGAGCCGCCAGGTTGACCAGGCCGGTACGACGAGCTACGCGTTCTTCGACTTCGAGCGCACCTGGCCACTGGCGCTGCTCGCGCTGGCGTTCACCGTCGTGATCGTGGCCGTGGCGCGCTGGCGCGGTCTGCGGGCGATCGTCGGCATCGTGGTGGCCTTCGCGGTGTTGATGATCTTCCTGTTACCGGCGCTGCGCGATGGTGCCCCGGCGGTTCCGGTGTCGCTGGTGGCCTCGGCGGCGATTCTCTACGCGGTGATCTATCTGGCCCACGGCGTCAGCCTGCGCACCAGCGCGGCCCTGCTGGGCACTCTGACATCCTTGTTACTGGCAGCGATATTGTCTTGGGCGGCAATTGAATTGGCCCACTTGACGGGGTTGTCCGAGGACCAGAACAACGAGGTCGCGGCGTACATGGGCAACGTGTCGATCACCGGACTGCTGTTGGCCGGGTTCATCATCGGCTCGCTCGGTGTGCTCAACGACGTGACCATCACCCAGGCCTCGGCGGTATTCGAGCTCGCCGAACACGGCGGGAGCCGGCGCGCGATCTTCGTCGGCGCCATGCGGGTGGGCAGTGACCATATCGCCAGCACGGTCTACACCCTGGTGCTGGCCTATGCGGGCAGCGCCCTGCCGCTGCTGCTGCTGTTCAGCGTGGCCAACCGGTCGCTGGGTGACGTGCTGACCGGGGAGAGCGTGGCGATCGAGATCGCCCGTTCCGCGGTTGGCGGTATCGCCCTGGCGCTATCGGTCCCGTTGACGACGGGGATCGCCGCGGTACTCGCCACGCCCACCGCCAGGACGAAATAGCCTGCGACTCAGCCGACGAGGTCCTTTTCGGTGAGCTCGGTGGCAGCCAGCGCGGCGGCCAGGGTGTCGTGGCGGAACGCCGACGTGACATGGTCGTGCACCACCCGGAACGCCGCCGCCCCGGTGCGGGTACTCCCGTCGGCCGCCATGATGGTCTGTTCGACGACGACCACGCCGTCGTGCACGAACATCCGCCCCGGCGTCACGGTGTCCCCGCCGGACTCGGCCCACTCACGCAGGGCGGCGTGCCCCTGGGCGGCACCGTGGGCATCGCCCACCTCGATGTCATCGCTGGACAGCGCGATCAAGGTGTCGACGTCGTCCTCGTTCAGCGCGTCATGCCAGGCCAGAACCGTGGCGATCTCGGATGTGGTCATGAACGAAACGTACGCTACTCAGAACGGTGTGCGGTCGAGCCAGGCGTCCCAGGTCGCGGTGTCGCCGAACACTTCCAGCCCGAGGTCGGCGGCCGTGCCCCGCCGCGTGACCGCCATCAGCAGCTTCTGGGCCGGCCCCTTCAGGGCGACAGTGCCCTTGCCATGGCTGTGCGCCCACCCGAGCCCGTCCTCGTCGTGCGCGACCGTCCACTCCCCTGTCGGCCCCAGACCGTCGTCGGCCGCGTGCAGGTGGATGCTGGCGCCCAACGCGAGCGGTTCTGCGTGCCGTTTCTTGGCCGTGCCGGTGGCGATCTCGAGCCATTCGCTGACGGCATCGGCGGCGAGTTCGGCGGGGAGCACGAACTCGCCTCCCACGGCCAAGGCCGCGTCAGCGTGGTGGACCGCCACCTCGTGGACGCGGCGGCGGATCCACCAACCCCCCGGCTTCGGGCCAAGGAACGTCCATACCCTGGTGTCGGTGCCGATCTGGTCGACGGCCTTGAGGACCTGGGTCGCGCCCTGGTTGAGCCACTCGATCGCGGCGTCGGGATCCTCGGGCGGGCGGCCCTCATGGACCTCACGCGGATCGAGGGGTGAGACCCGACGCTCGGAGATAATCTGTGCCGCCCAACGGTTTCCGCGACCAACATGGCGGAACAGTTGCTTGAGCGTCCAGTCCGGGCAGGTCGGTACCGGCGTCTCGGGATCGCTGGAGGCGATCAGCTCCCCGAAGCTCCGGGTCTGGTCGAGCAGAGCGGCTCGGAAGTCCACGTCACGAACCTACCGCTGTGCGTGCCTTTCCGAGCGTTATCGGCAGAGTCGACCAACCGCGCAGGATCCGGGTGTCTCGGCGGTTGCCTTCGCCCGCGGCCCGGGCGTCGGGGAACCGGTCGAAGAAGGTCTGCAGGCCCACCTGTCCTTCGGCCCTGGCCAGGGCCGCACCGAGGCAGAAGTGTCGGCCACCGGAGAACGACAGGTGCCGGCCGGCGTTGTCGCGTTCGATGTCGAAGCGGTGCGGGTCGGTGAATACCGCGGGGTCGCGGTTGACGCCGGCGAGATGCACGATGACGAGTTCTCCGGCCTGCACCGCGGTGCCGGCCACTTCGGTGTCGCGCAGGGCCACCCGCGCGCTCATCACGACCGGTGAGTCGAGTCGCAGGATTTCCTCCACCGTGTTCGGCCACAGCTCGGGGCGGGCCGAGAGGGTCTGCAGATGTTCGGGATGGGCGAGCAGCATCCGGATGCCGTTGCCCAGCAGGTTGACTGTGGTCTCGAATCCGGCCGCCAGCACCAGCCCGGCCAGCGCCCGCAGTTCCGACTCGTCGAGCGGTTCTCCGGCAGCTCCCGCCTCGGAGGCCGCGATGATCTGGCTGAGCAGGTCATCACCGGGGTTGCGCCGCAGGTGGCGCAGGTGATCGGTCAGCCAGGCCTCGAATCCGTGGATGCCGGAATTCACCTGTTGATACTGCTGCCAGGTCAGCCCGATGTCGAGACTCGGGGCGCCGAGTTCGCCGAAGCGCAGCACCTGGGCGCGGTCGGCGTCGGGGACGCCCAGGATGTCGCTGATCACCGCGACAGGCAGCTGTGCGCAGTACCGGTCCACGATGTTCACCACCCCGGCGTCGCCATCCATCGAGTCCAGCAGTTCGTCGGCGGTCTCCTTCACCCGTTCCCGCAACCGGGCCACCGCGCGGGTGGTGAAGACCGAGGAGACCAGCTTGCGGTAGCGGGTGTGATCGGGTGGTTCCACCGCCAACAGGGACGGCGGCAGCAGCGGGTGCAGCATCCCGGTGTCGGTCTTGTCCGCCACCCAACGCAACGGACGCGGCAGGTTGCCGCCGAGCCGCGACACCCGGAAGTCATCGGAGCGCAGCAGGTCGGTGGCCACGTTGTGGTCGAACGTCATCAGGATGGCGCGACCGCGTACCAGTGGTCCGCGTCGGCGCATCTCGTCGGCGAAGGGCGCCGGGTCGGCCAGCACCGCTGGGTCCGCGATCAACCGGGCCTGCGGATCGCCGCGACGTATGCCGACCGCGGAGACGCCTCGAACCACCCCGTGCAAGGCCATCCACCGGATTCGTTCGCGCATGGCCCGAGCCTACGACCGCGGAAATTGTTCTACAAGCGTCAAACAGTGGCGACGGGGCGTCCCAGCGCGTAGACCCGCCACCCGGCGTCCCGCCACCGCTGGTCATCCAGGCAATTGCGTCCGTCCACAACGACTTTGACGCGCACCGTGTCGGCCAACTCAGCCGGGTCAAGGTCAACGAACTCGGCCCACTCGGTGAGCACCAGCACCGCATCGGCCCGGTCGCAGGCTTCGACGACGGACGTGGAGTAGTTCAGCGTCGGGAACACCCGCTGGGAGTTGTCCATCGCCTTGGGGTCGTACACGTTCACCGCGGCCCCGTTCAACTGCAGCATGCCGGCGACGTTGAGGGCCGGCGAGTCGCGCACATCGTCGGACTCGGGTTTGAATGCCGCGCCGAGTACGGCGATATTGGCGCCCAGCAGGGATCCACCGCAGGCCCGGGTGGTCAGTTCCACCATGGCGGTGCGACGACGCATGTTGATGCTGTCGACCTCACGCAGGAAGGTCAGGGCGTGGTTGGCGCCCAGTTCACCGGCGCGGGCCATGAAGGCGCGAATGTCCTTGGGTAGGCATCCGCCGCCGAAACCCAAGCCCGCGTTGAGGAATCGCCGCCCGATGCGTGGGTCGTAGCCCAGCGCGTCAGCCAGCAGCGTGACGTCGGCACCGGCGGCCTCACACACCTCCGAGATCGCGTTGATGAACGAGATCTTGGTCGCCAGGAACGCGTTGGCCGACACCTTGACCAGCTCGGCGGTCTGCAGGTCGGTGACCAGGAACGGCACCCCGTCCTCGATCAACGGCGCGTAGAGTTCACGTACCGCAGCCTCGGCCCGAATCGAATCATGCTGCACCCCAAGCACAATGCGATCCGGGTGCAGGGTGTCGTGCACGGCGTAGCCTTCGCGCAGGAACTCCGGGTTCCAGGCCACCTCGACGTCGACGTCAGCAGGGGCGAGTCCACGGGCCCGCTCGGCCAGGTCGGCGGCCGTGCCGACCGGAACGGTCGACTTGCCGACGATCACCGCGGACCGGCGCAGCCGCGGCACCAGGGTGTCGATGACGGCGTGCACGTGGCGCAGATCGGCGCCGTAGTCGCCCTTCTTCTGCGGGGTACCGACGCCGAGGAAGTGCACGTCGGCGAAGTCGGCGGCCTCGTCGTAGTCGGTGGTGAACCGCAGCCGTCCGGCAGACAGATTGTCGTTCAACACCTTGCGCAGGCCGGGCTCGTAGAACGGGATGTCGCCGGCGGCGAGTTTGGCCACCTTGCCCGGGTCGATGTCGACCCCGATCACCTCGTGGCCGAGCTCGGCCATCCCCGCGGCATGTGTCGCGCCCAGATAACCGGTACCGAAAACGGTGCATCGCATACTGCCTGGATAGGCGGCGAGTATGAGCTAGTTGCTACGTGACACTGAGCGGCAGGCCAACGTCAGGTGACGGTTGTCAGTGCCCACCGAACGGGAAGGGCCACAGCGATCCCCCGTCGCCACCACCGCGCGAACCCCCGGAACGACCGGGATTCCAATCGTCGGATCCGCGACCGGAACGACCGGGATTCCAGTCATCGGATCCGCGACCGGAACGACCGGGATTCCAGTCGTCCGAGCCTGAGCCCGGCCACTGCGGCGCCTCGCGTTCGTGGCGTGACGGCGGATCCCACTGCGGGCTCTGACGCTGCGGCGGATCCCACGGGGGACGGAAGATGTTCGGCAGCCGCGGCGCAGGCGGCAGCACGACCAGCGGCGGGATGTACGGCGCCGGCGGGTTGTAGATCGGCGCCGGCGGCGGCGCGATGGGCAGCGGTGCCGGTGCTTCGGGAACCGGCGCCGGAGCCTCGGGTGCCGGCGGCGGGACCGCGGCGGGCTGCTCGACGTAGACCGTGCGCGGCGGCGCCTGCGGCGCGGGTGCCGGAGCCTCCTGGACCACCGGGATCGGAGCCTTGATGGTCTCCGGCGGCGGGGCAGGTGGCGGCGGTACCAGCGCTTCTGGCGGCGGCGCCGGGGCGGGGAGCTTGGCCGGGGCGCTGGGCGCCACGGCGCCCTGTGCCGGTGCGGGGCGTTGATCGACAGTCGGCCGGATATTCACCGCAAGCGAGATCACCAGCGCCACAACGCCAACCACGAACACCGAGGTCAACGCCGAACCGACGAGCAGGAACGGTTTGCGCTCCCCTCCCATCGGCATCTCGTCGCCGACGAGCTCCACAACGTCGACCGGCGCGTCGCCCAGCGGGGCCATCTCGGTGGAAAGACCGGCCAGCGCGTAGGCGCTACCCGCGGTGCTGCCGTCGGGATCCTGCGAATAGGCCAGCCCGACGGTGGTCGCCTCGAACGCGGGCGCATGGGCCGAGGCCAGCGCGGCGCCGCGGGCCAGCGCCATCTCCGGCTCGTCGGGGGCACTGACCGGCAGCGACACCAGGTTCTCCAGATGCGCTTTCACCGAGGCGACGTCCACCCCGGCGCCCAGGACGAACATGCCGTCCGGCGCGGAATCGGACGCTTCGACCGCGGCGGCCATGTCCGTGAGCACGGCCATGGCGTCGGCGCTGTGCAACGACTGGGCCAACACCTTGACCACCGAGCCGTCGTCGGTCTTCACCACGGACAGCGTCGCAGTGTCGCGGTCGATGAACAGCAGTGCGGTGGTGCTGTAACCGACCGCGCGGCCGACCGCCTGGGCCAGTGCCGCAGCGGCATGGCCTTCGGAGACCAACATGACGTCGTCGATGCCGTGCGCAGACAGCGTGTCGCGCAGCGCGGCGGCATCCGAATGGTCGGTCCAGGTGACGCCGATCGACTTCAGATGGTGCCCGCCCGCAGTGGCGCTCTCCTGGGTTCCGAGGATGGCGGCGACCACCTGATCGGACGCAGTGGCGGTTGCCGAATCATCACCGGCGGTGACATCGAAGACGTCGTGATCGACAGTGACCCCGTCGGCCTTCTCCCCTTCGACCAGCACCATGCGGACCGTCGTAGGTGCCATCGCCACACCCAATACGATGTCCACCAAGCCCTCCAATGTGTTTGCTACACTGCCGTTGTCGCCATTGCGCACACATTCCGCACGAACCGACAACTAGAACCTTTTTCGGTGTAACCAGGTCGATCGTTACACCCGTGCGCATTAGCCGAAGCGCTCAGATTCTGGTCGGACCGCGACGGCATGCTGCGCGCCGGCGCCGGTTAGTTAGACCCTACTCGGCATTACGACAAACGACGCCGCCCGGTTCATCCCGCACTGTCTTCTTCGGCCGGATCCGGACGCTGCGTCAGACCCCCGGGCTGGCCCAGCTGCCCGAACAATCCGGGCCGACGCTGGGGCAGATGCCCGTGCACACCTTCGGCGTAGGCGGACTCGGCGTGCTGGGTGAAATCGACGCCGGTGGTCTCGTCTTCGGGACTGAGCCGGAAACCCATGAACCGGTCGATGGCCTTGGCCAGCAGGTAGGACATGGCGAAGGCGTAGACGGCCACCACGACGGCGCCCAACAGCTGCTTGCCCAGCTGGGTCAGCCCGCCGCCGTAGAAGAGGCCCTGCGGGCCTTGGGTCATCACCTCGGTGGCCAGGAATCCGATCAGCAGCACGCCGACCACGCCGCCGACGAAGTGGACGCCCACCACGTCGAGCGAGTCGTCATAGCCGAACCGGAACTTCAGGCCGATCGCAAAGGAACACACCACGCCGGCCGCCAGGCCCACCACGACTGCGCCGAGGGTGTTGACCGTGCCGCACGACGGGGTGATCGCCACCAGGCCGGCCACCACACCGGAGGCCGCACCGAAGGTCGTCGGCTTGCCATCGCGGACCTGCTCGACGGTCAACCAGCCGAGCATGCCCAGGCAGCCGGCCACCAGGGTGTTGAGGAAGATCGCCGCGGCGGTGCCGTTGGCCGCCAGTGCCGAGCCGGCGTTGAAACCGAACCAGCCGAACCACAGCAGACCGACGCCGAGCAACACGAACGGCAGGTTGTGCGGACGCATGGCGTCCTGTTTGAAGCCGATGCGAGGTCCGAGCACCAGGGCCAGCGCCAGGGCCGAGGCCCCCGAGACGATCTCGACGACGAGGCCGCCCGCGTAGTCGAGGACGCCCAGGCCGGCCAGCCAGCCGCCCGGGCCCCAGACCCAGTGCGCGACGACGGCGTACACCGCGACCGCCCAGACCGGGACGAACAGCATCCAGGCGGCGAACTTCGCCCGGTCGGCGATGGCCCCGCTGACCAGGGCAGCCGTGAGGATGGCGAAGGCCAGCTGGAATGTGGCGAACAACAGCTCGGGTACCGAGCCGTGGACGGTGCTGGGCGTGATGCCCAGCATGCCGAAGTGCTGCAGGCCGCCGATCAGACCGCCGCCGGCGTCGTCCGAGAACGCCAGGGTGTAGCCGACCAGCAGCCAGGCCACGGTGACCAGCGGGATCGAGATGAAGCTCATCATGATCATGTTGAGCACGCCGGTGGTGCGGACCATGCCGCCGTAGAAGATGGCGAGGCCGGGGGTCATCAGCAGCACCAGCGCGGTGCTGGCCAGCAGCCAGGCCGTGGCGGCCGGATCGATTTCGGGCACGTCGGACTCCTTCGGTCCCGACGAGAATGTCCGGCGCGCGTTTCAGCCGCGGGGCGAAACTGTTTCCAGCGTGTTTCGTGTTGCCGTGTGGTTACTGAAAGTTCACTCGTGTGATTGCACGCCCAGCGGCCACTCATGACACGCGAATCGCTGCTCTACGTGTCATAAGTGGCCACTCGGCGGCCTAGGACTTGATGAAGTTCAGATGTGAGCGCGACGGCGTCGGGCCACGTTGGCCCTGGTATTTCGAGCCGACCTTGTCGCTGCCGTACGGGTGCTCGGCCGGGCTGGTCAGCCGCAACAGGCAGAGCTGGCCGATCTTCATACCGGGCCACAACGTGATGGGCAGGTTGGCGACGTTGGAGAGCTCCAGAGTGATGTGCCCGGAGAAGCCCGGGTCGATGAACCCCGCCGTCGAGTGCGTCAACAATCCGAGACGGCCCAGCGAGGACTTACCTTCCAGGCGCCCGGCCAGGTCGTCGGGCAGCGAGCACACCTCGAGCGTGGAGCCGAGCACGAACTCTCCGGGGTGCAGAACGAACGGCTCCCCCTCACCGGGTTCGACCAGGGAGGTCAACTCATCCTGTTGTTTGGCCGGGTCGATGTGGGTGTAGCGGGTGTTGTTGAACACCCGGAACAGGCTGTCCAGGCGGACATCGACGCTCGACGGCTGCACCAGGGCATCGTCGAACGGCTCGATGGCGAGGCGTTTCGCGGCGATCTCGGCCCGGATGTCCCTATCGGAGAGCAGCACCCGACGAGAGTATCGGTTACCGACGGACCACCTGCGGCAACGGCGGCACGACGCTCTCGGCGTGAGGCACCGTCAACGTTTCCTGCGCCGCCCGCCCAGCCCGTGGAACCACCATGCGGACAACGACGTGGATCGGCGGCTCGACCGGCGCCGCGTGCTCAGCCGGGGTCGACGCCTGCGGCGGGGAACCACCGTCGGCCCGATGCACCGTGGTCGCCAAGAACACCGATCCCGCCACGATCAGCACCACCGTGGCCACGATCATGTGCACGGTGCGCATCAGCGGGTCACGCTTGGGCGCCGACGCAGAATCGTCCCGAATGTCGCTGCTGGCGAGCAGCGCACCGCGCGCCAGCAGCAGGGCAGCGTCATCGCCGACTGCGACGGGGCACGACATCACCGAGTTCACCTCCTCGACAAGGCTTTCCGCATCTGGGGCGGATCCCGCGATGGCGACTGCGGAGATCGGTTCGGGGAAGCTGTCGCAGACGCCCCGCAGCGCCAGCACTGCGGTGGCCTCGCCTGGCCCGTCCAGACGGCGGCTACGCAACCGGCGAGTGCCGTCCTCACCCTCGGCGCCGATCACGGTCAGCATGGTCTCGTCGGGTTCCACCACCCACAGCGCGACCGAGTCGCAGTCAGCGATCTGGGCGGTGTACTCGGCGGCAGCTTCGAGAGCGTCAGTCGTGGGGACCACCGCCAGCGTCGCTGTGCCCAGCTCGTCGAGGGCGTCCAGGACCCGCTTGGCTTCGTCGGCCACCGCATCGGTCCAGGTCAGCGAGACACGGTTGACGGTGTGGCCGTTGGCGGGGGCGGCGGCGTATGTGTCGCGGACTGCGTTGACGATGTGCTCGCGGAAGCCTGGGTGCTCGACGCCGGTGCCGGTGTCGGCGTCGGCGTCGGCGTCGGCGTCGGCGTCGGCGTCGGCGTCGAACGAATCGTGGTCGATCACCGCACCGTCGCCGTGGCTGCCCTCCACCAGGAGAAGCCGGGCCTCGCGCGAGGTCATGGCAATACCGATAACAACATCCATTGGGTTGAATCCCTCGGTTGGTTCGGCCCGACCTGCGGGCCTGTTCGCTCCATTCAGCACCGGATGGAGCCCACGACAACCGACGGTAGAGCGGGCGCCTGAGAGTGACGGCCCAAGGCTTTAGGTGACTCTCAGGGTGGCGGGTGAACGGCAATCATGTTCTGGAGTCAGATGTTTCGCCACAGCCCCGGATGCTCTGGGTCAGCACTGGGCAGCCACGTTTCGACACCGTCGGCACCCTTCGCCAGTCGCCGGCCCCAACCCCACATGTCAGCGGGCGTCAATTTCTTAGACTCGCCGAGACGATGTCCGCCCGCCTCACCCACACCACGGGCCGGGTTGCTATCCTTCGTCAGCACCATGCCGATGTAGTTCAATGGCAGAACATCAGCTTCCCAAGCTGAATACGCGGGTTCGATTCCCGTCATCGGCTCCACGCATACTGGCAGTGAGCGCGTCGGCATCCTCCGGCAAACATATGTCCGCCGAATCCCGCACTTTCCCCGTACTTTCGATTTTCAGGATTGGTCGCTGGCCCAACGCTCTAGCACGGTGCGGGTGTCCGGGCCTGCGGTCACCCGCTGCACACAGTGGCCCTCAGTCGTCGCCAGCTGTGCGTGTGACAGCTGCCGTTGCGCGGCTTCAACGCCGAACCCATCCCGGACAACTGTGGCCACAGACCGCCGGAAGCTATGCGGTGTCACCCACTGGAGATCCTCGTGGTCGACAAGAGCTTCCCGCAGCGCCGACCTGACATTCGTTCATGCCACCAGTCCGCCGTCACGGTTGGCGAACACCGCCCCAGCCTGCCCAGTCACCGCGTACAGGTCGGCAAGCACCTGGACGCCGAACGCCGGCAGGCTCACAGTGTGCGGCGGCGCCCCGCCCTTGCGCGTGTCCTGTCGGTGCAGCGGCTTCCCGGCCACCCGACCGGCGTCGACGACAGTGCCACTGATCGTGACTGTCGGCGCCGGCCGTCTGCTCGACGCCGCCGGCACCGCGGGGACGTGAGCGGCCAACTTGTCGGCGAAGTGATCGCCGCATCGGAAACCCTCCGAGCACGCGGCCTGTCCGAGCGCGGGTTCCAGGCGCTGATCGCGATCGCCGAGAAGGCCAACACCAACACCCGACAAGCATCAGTTCGCTGGGCACACATTCAGGCCGTCCAGTACGGCACATCGCTCTCCACTGCGAAGCGAGCTATCAAGGAACTTGAAGGTGCGGGCTACGTTCGGAAAGTCAAGCGCGGGTTCAACAATCAACAGGGCAGGTCAGCGGCACGGGTTTATGAGTTGTCCACAATGCCTGTCCGGGCGGACATTCCACGGACATTGGGGCGGATCACCCAACACGAACGGGTCATCCATGGTGACCCATTCGAGGGTAGGCGAACGGGTCGCCCAAGACGACCCAATCGCCACCCCCACACTCGATTTGCTGGACTGCGACTCGGACCGACTGGGTCATGGAACCGGATCGAACGGGTCAAATCCGGGTACCGAACGGGTCAAATCCGGACGACCTACTTGACGGGTTAACACCTGACGCCGCAAAACCCCCTGACGAACAGCAGCTGGTATTTCGTGACGGGGGTACGTCACTAGGGGCCAGCCGCGAGCCGACGCGCTTCGACAACAACCTCGCTCAGCAGTTGTACGCCGACGCCGACATGGACCACCAGTGCCCAAATTGCCGCGCCGATGCTCATGAGTGGTGTCAGCGGGACGACGGCTCGCAGAAGCGCATGCCCTGCCTAGCCCGCACTCGGAGACCAGCGTGACGTCGCGAGTGTTCCAGGACGTCTACGCCGACGCCGCAATGGATGCCGAGTGCCCGAACTGCCAGGCACCACCGCACAGGTGGTGCAAGCGCCCAAACAGCGACACCGGCCAATTCCGTGCATCGCCCGTATGCGCGTGACTGCCCGGTACCCCGGCCGCACTAGAAACTGCCCGTCGACGACGTCCGACGTCGAGCCCGATGACGCGCGGGCCTTCTCGACACGATTCTTCTCCGAGCCAATCCACCAGCCCGAGGACGATCTGTGAGCGCCCGCGCCGCGCTGGTCTGCTACCGCCAAACCGAGTCCGGGCCGGTCTCAGCGGAGTTCACCTATTGGGACACCGCCTGCCAAGCACGACAGGCCGCAGCCGAACTCACTCCTGCGGTCCTCAGTGCATCGGTGTTCACAGTGTCGTGCGACTGGACCGCGGGCCGGACCGCAGGCGACGGCTGTCGTCGAAGACCAGCGCGGCCACCAGCGAAGGCGCCGGGGTTGCGTTCACCAGTCGCGGTCGGTGCGATCGCCAAAAGGAGTCTGGCCGGTGAACACCGAGTCCGGTCTGATCCGCGCCGGCGCGATCGTAGTCAGGTCCGGCCCGGCGCTGAAGGCGGCCCGCGACTGCGCCCTGATCGCCAGGGCACCGCAAGCTGTCCGGCATCCCGTATCAAACCTACGAAGCTCTGGCCTGCGAACTCGGCGCCGCGATGGCCGCAGCCGGTGACTCGGACGTCCGTTCGCCCGCCGTCAGTAAGGCTGTCGCCATGGAGCAACCGACCGTGCCAGTCGCCGAAGCAGCTGCCCGCCTGGGCATCTCGGTCAGGCAGGCTCGTCGACTCGCCCCGCAACTTGAGGGCCGCAAGATTGCCGGTTGCGTGTTTGTCGACGAGACGGCACTTCGCCAACACACCGAAGGAACGCAATGAACCGCCTAGAACGAGACCGACTCATCGCCAGCCTGACCGACGACGAACTCGAGCAACTCGGCAAGCGCCATGTCGAAGCTGCCGCTCCCGAAGACCCGACACGGCAGTTCCTGCGAGCCATCAACGCCGAACGCGACGGCGACTGGATCACGGAGGTTTCAGCGCGGCTCTCGCTCCCGGCACAGTCCAGGCCCAGAACGTTCGCCCAAACCTTCACCGCCCAAACCGAACCCACACGCTGAAAGGACCGAACACCATGCAGCTCACTGCCCGCTTCTACGCATCACAAGTCAGGAAAACCGCCGAAACACTCGGCATCCCACTACCCGCCGCGCTCGTCGAGCAGCTCGATCACGCCGACAGGTCGCCGGCACCGCCGAAACGATGCTCGGCGGCGCCGGCGACCTGAACGAAGCAGTCCTCGACGCAATCGAAGCTGGCCGCGGCACTCGAACCGCACACCGCCGCGCTCACAGCAGCCGCCGCCGCGCTACCCGTCGACAACCTCGACGACGTCCAAGGTGTCATCGTGCGCGGGCCCGACGTCGTACAGCACTGGAGCAACGCGAAGAAATCGGTCACCTTGTGGTCCGCTGCGGTACAAGGATTCACCGCCCTTGCCGAGGCGACCGGCATCGACTACACCAATCACAGGCCGTTGATCCTCACCGATACAGACGCACTCGCCGCCCGCCTCAAAGGCGTCTCCCACATCGACGCATGGACGCTTGCCCGCAACGGATTACCGCTCGCGCTCGCCACCCTCGGTCAATTCGTAGCGCGCATGACGCGCTACGAAGCCGACCACGACACCGCCGCCGCGAACTAGGCCCGGCAACGCTCCGTGACCTCTCCACCAATCGACCTCGCAGCCGACCAGGGGGATGCGCCCATGGGCACCCCACCCGCCGCCTCCCATCGCATAGGCGCTGCCCCCTCTGCACCGCCCCGAAAAAAAATCGCCTCCGTCGCCGGGCTTAACCGTTTGCCTTCGCCGCCGCGATCAGAGCGCGCAATTGGTCGGGGTTCATCCACGGTCGGGCATGGTGGATCATTCGATGACAGTTTGCGCAGATGAGAACGAGGTCTTTGAGCCGAGTCGATTTTGGGCCACTCTCGTGGAGCGGGACGACGTGATGGCACTCGATGATGCCGTCACCCTTATCGCCATACGCCGCTCTAAAGTCGAACCCGCACGTCTCACAAGCGAGATTGCCATGCTGTGCAAGATGCTGAGCGATTTTCTTGGTCCGGAGGCTTCGGCTGCGTTCCCGGACCATGTGGCGTCGCTCGAGTAGGCGCCCCTCTGGTGCTTCGCCCTCCATCTCATCAATGTCGACGAGATCGACGTAGTCGGCAGTCAATACGCCAGAACCCACCCCGTCGCGAATGAGTTGCGCCGTTTGAATCATCGCGGCTTCGTTGTCGAGGAAATCTTGGAGCACAACACCGTCGAGTCTGTTGCCGTGGCTCAGCTTGTTGCCCTTGCCTGGAAGGTGCGCAGCAATGTTGTAGGTCTTCATCGACACGCCGTCGGGATTGCGGAACCGCACTCCACGCGCATTCGGCGGGTGAATCGGCAGGCATTGCAGCAGCGCTGAAAGATCAACTGTCTCTTGCTGGCTTGTGCCTAGACCTTTCCAGTTGTTCTGCCGGAGAGCGTCACAGGCCAGGATGAGTTCATCCCGTGTCCAGTCCGGTTCGCTGGTTGGGACGGCGAAGCCCAACTTCTTGAGCCATTTCGCTGCGTCGGTCTTTCCGCCGGACAGCTGATCAACGTTGAGCGGTTCGAGGCCTTCATGGAATCCGTGGGCGGCTGCGAAGATCGCTTTCGAGTCGTAGTGCTTGCCTTTGTGGATGAGAAAGTAGTCCTTGGCCTCGCCGAAACCGTACTTGGCCAAGAATGGGCCGCGCGTCAGCTCGTCGAACTCGACGATTGCCTTCAGGACGTCCCCCTCGTCTACGAGTTCCTTGGCGACTACAGGCGCGGGAGGGTTTGCCATAGCGGTCGAGCGTACTGAGCGCCGGATGGCTCCGGGTGAGCAATGCGACTATCAACCGGTCGTGAGGCCGGCGTGGGATCCGCCGCTGCGGGCTCGCGTGCTCGCATGCTTGGGCGGTGACGATGCGGCAGGAGGCGAAGGCGACGCGCGCCCTGTACGAGGGTTAACGCGCTGACGTTGACGACGTGAACCCGTATGCCGACCGATCAGTGGTCCTCGCGAAGCTGTGGATGCGCGGCTACAGGCATGCTGCACATACGTGTCACCAACGGGCCGGCTACCGGCGACCCGGGGTACAGCCGATTAGGTGAACGACGCCGGCGACACCTAATTCGTGACCGTGCTGAACAACGTCGCCGCTTCTGTCCCGGCCTACTGTCAACCCGTCGCGGGCCCGCGACTATCTTCTTCGTACTAGGCCAGGTGAACTATCGAGCTTCTCGCTACTGTCAGGGACAGCTTTCAGATCGTGGCTGACAGAGTGACACTCAATCAATCGTTTCGCAGAGGAGTTGCATGTCAGAGGCAAGAGCGTTCAACCGAAACCCAAGTCCGCAGATGGCCAGCTGGTTCCTGGATCTCAACTCCGCGAAGCGGCTCGACCTGGATCCTCCATATCAGAGGCGGAGCGTTTGGAATCTTGAGTTTCGCAGATTCTTCATCGACTCAATTATTCGAAATTATCCAACTCAAGCGATATTTATCGATACGACACTAGATCCAGACCATCCCACTATTTACAAAATTCTCGACGGGAAGCAGCGACTTACATCGCTGATTATGTTCACCGAAAACGAGTTTACAACCCCAGAATCACTGTCTGATCTAGATCTTGACGATACTTATTACAGCGACCTACCCCGCGAAGTAAAAACCCAAATCCTTCGCTATCTATTTACAGTTGAGACGGTCACTAACGCTAGCGCTGCCGAGTTAAATCAAGCGTTCGACCGCCTAAACCGCAACGTCATACGCCTCAACAAGCAGGAGCTGCGCCACGCGCAGTACGCCGGCGCGTTCATATCGAAGATGGAAAGACTCTCCGACGAGCCATTCTGGGAGGATATCGGCTTGGTGACGCCCGCACGACGACGGCGCATGCTTGATGTGGAATATATTTCAGAGTTGTACGTGGTCGCCGCGCAAGGCATTCAAGATGGCAAAGATTACCTCGACCTTATCTATTCTGATTGGGACGAAGAGATCGCGAACGAGAGGCGGGCTGATGCGCGGTTCCGGGCTCTTCCGACTTGATGGGGGTCTGGTGTGACCGATTGGGTTCGTGTCGGTGACTGATTGAGGGCTCGCGCCCTTGTCAACTGGGTGTTCTCTACGCATCCAGAGCAAAGGCGCGAGCATGTCTGACAATAGTGGTTCCCTGCTGCTTGGACTCGACGGCATCACCGTGGAGTCCGTGCAAGTCGATGACGGCGATGTCCGCATCGTTGAGGTGGGCACAGCGCTCGAGTGGGTCGGGATCTGCCCGGACTGCCGAACCAGATCGTCGCGGTCGAGGGGTTGGGTCACGACTCGGCCCCGGGACATCAAGATCGGTGCGGACCGGCCGCTGATCATGTGGCGAAAGCGGAAATGGTTGTGCACCAACACCTCCTGCGAACGCAGGTCATTCACTGAGTCGACGCCGTCGATCCCGCCGCGGGCTCGGGTGACGGTGCGAGCCAAGGCGGAGATGGCCCTGGCGGTCCTCGACGACGACCGCTCGGTCAAGGCCGTCGCCGCCGCGTATGGCTGTAGCTGGAACACCTGCCATGACGCGGTGATCGCCACCGCGGATCCGGTCCTGGCCGGTGAACCGCCCCCGGTGCGGGTGCTGGGCATCGATGAGACCCGCCGCGGGAAGGCCAAGTGGGAGACCTGCCCGGAGACCGGGGCCCGGGCGTGGGTGGACCGCTGGGACAGCGGCCTGGTCGACATCACCGGCGCCGGCGGGTTGCTGGTCCAGGTCAACGGGCGTGCCGCGCGGCCGGTGACCGACTGGCTGACCCAGCGCGAGCAGGCGTGGAGGGACGGGATCGAGTTCGTCGCGATCGACATGTCGGGGGCCTACGCCAAGGCCGCCCGCGAGGCGTTGCCGCACGCGAAGCTGATCGTGGATCGCTTTCATCTCGTGAAGAAGGCCAACGAGATGGTCGATCGGGTTCGCCGCCGCGTCACCCAGACCTACCGCGGACGCCGCGGGCACAAGAGCGATCCGGAGTGGATCAACCGCCGCCGGCTGCTGCGCGCCGCCGAACGGCTGACCGACGATCAACGCCACACGCTGTTCGAGAAACTGACCTGCGCAGACCCCAACGGGGACATCGCGGCGGCCTGGATCGCCAAGGAACTGCTGCGAGATGTGCTGGCCTGCACCGACCGTGGCGGTCTGCGCTACGAGATCGGCGACGCGCTGTACCGGTTCTACACGTTCTGCGCGGCGTGCTCGGTACCCGAGATCGTCAAGCTCGCCGAAACCATCTCCGCGTGGCAGGAACCGATGATCCTGGCCATCACCACCGGGCTGTCCAACGCCCGCAGCGAGGGCTACAACAGAATCGTCAAACACGTCGGCCGAATCGCGTTCGGATTCAGAACACCGGACAACCAACGCCGCCGCGTACGGTGGGCCTGCACCCGCCAATCACGGCGAGCGCCATCCAGAACCAGGCTCCGCCCCTGCTAAGTCGGAAGAGCCCGGTTCCGGCACGCCCGGCAGTTCTTAGAAGCAGTCAACGTCGAATATCCATTGTCTCCCACCCGGTATAGCAACATTGCCGACTTCTACTCGGTTTGGGCTGCAGTGATTGAGCTCAGGACAGCTTCAGAATTAGACGACCCGTTGGTGTGTGCTGCTCGTCTTGCAGAGTTCTACGTCGAACTAGTATCCCAATCGTCGGACCGCTCACGTTCGTATTTGTTGGCGGCAAGGCAGGGCTCAAATAAGGCCTTAAATAGATCGCGGCGTGCCGAGATACTGAAGGATGTATTGACCGGTAAGACGCAATGATCCCGGCTGAATTACTTACTCAGTACGGACTTCGGTCTGCGCAGCTTAATTCTCTGCGGGACTTTTTTGATAAACGTTTGAGCGCCGATCTTTCGCACCTGAAACCGATCAGAATTGATGGCCGGGTCAAAGAACCTTCGAGCATCCTGCAGAAGCTCGCGACGGGAAAATACGAAGGTGTCGCTAAGCTGCAAGATCTTGTTGGAATGACGGTCGTTCTGCTCCATCGGCGGGATGTCGGGTCGGCCATTGATGTGGTGAAGTCCTCTAGCTTGATAATTGTTGGAGAGTCGACGAGAGAAGTAGAGGCTACGGACTTTCGTTACAGGGAACCGAAGCTGTACATCCAGCCGCCCGCCGACTTCCTTGATAGAAATCCAGAATTGAACGACTTCGTGGTCGAAGTGCAATTCACGTCAGCCCTCCAACATGCTCTAGATATGACTACTCACGATTTCGACTATAAGGGCAAGTCATATTCATGGCGCAATTTTCGCCTCGTCGCAGAGCTTCGCGGCATGCTGGAATTGGTCGACAACATGATCGATGATATCGACAATGTCGAATTTGCGCGTTCTGAGGTAATAATTCCGCCGGCGAGGATCGTCTACGCTTCCGCCATCCTCGAAGTGCTTACCGCGAGATTCGAAGATGAACGGTTGCCGTCAGATCGCCGGCGATTTGCTGACACGGTGGCGGGATGGTGTCGCGCCATTGATATTGACCCTGACAGCCTTGCTGAACTGCTAGGCCGGCAAGAACGGTTCTTGCGCGCTGAGTCGTTAGACCCGACGAGCGCGGTGCTCGGCGCACTCCTAACGGAGCATTCGTCCACGCTCACCGACAAGTTTGAGGGCCACTTCGTGGTGGGCAGCGAGCTTGAGTCATTATGTCCCGAAGCAGGGTCGATCGCGCCCGACAAGCGAGTCCGCCTCGACTGGCAAGACCGATTGACCAGTTAACGCGCGTCTCGCTGCAGCAGACCTGCCGGCCGAACCACCCGAGCGTGCCAGCCGTCGTGACCTGCGCTGGCACGCATGTGCATTCGGCGCCCGGCCCCGGTGGCTCTTATTCCGAGTCGTCGTACCGGCCGATGGCTGCATCCTCAGCAGCACTAATTTCGTCCGGTGTAGCTTCGTCCTCGTCCCACTGCGTCTCTCCTATCTGTTCGAGGGGGAGTAGGTCAACGCTCAGCCGGAGACCGCAGACGGAGCATTCGAATTCCTGGGGTTCGCGGAACACTTCAACGAACGGAATTCCGGGCCTGCCGTTGTCGTCATACTCGACCTCGATCGTGCTTCGGTGGACCGAGTACTCGAGCCATCCTTCGTATTTGCAGACGGGGCATTTCTGGCGCGTCCATGCGCCATCGTCGCCGTAGTACCCGGCGGGCGCTCGCTCTGCCCACTCAGATAGGGCGTCGTGATCCAAGCCCCGGCCCTGGAGTCTGTCCAATTCCCGACGCGCAGCTGCCTTGAGCTGCTCCAGCATCAATCGCTTAGCTTCGGCCTGTGCTTTTAGACGTTCGTCGACTTGGGTTAGAAAGTCCTCGCCCCAGTAGGAGGTGCGATTCAGCGACGGATCGGACTCATTGATTGTCGCGATGACGTGTTCAGACAGGGCGACCATTGTGGTGAGGGCAGGTTCGAATGTCGTGAGGTCGACGCAGCCTATGTGTGTCGCAAGGTTCCGAATGTCGAAGACGACGGAGTCGCGTTCGGAGTTGTAATCGAATGGATCGCACTGCTTCAGAAGGGTCAAGCATTCGGTGGCCGATCTCGTCTTCACCTTCGCGGGGACGAGTTCGCCGACGCCGACGAACTGCAACAGATGCTTCGGCTGCCTGTCCTCGGCCAGTAGCACAGGGCTGATGCTTGCGACTGCGGCTTTAGCAAGCAGCTCGACCGATGTACCGATTGACACAGCACGATCCAAGATAGAGAGATCATCGGATGCGCTTGCTAGTGCCCGTCGAGCGTGCAGGGACGCAACCCGAAATAGATACTTGGGTAGTTCGCTCTGCGACACAGCTCGGCCAATACCGGGCCATTGCGGCGGCGTGACGGTCGGCATGCGGACAACGCTATTCCACTCGGTGGGTGGCCCCAACACCGACATTCGCCTGGACGCGACGTTCACCGGGCGCGACCAGAACGCGGCGGGCCGAGTGTTTGCGGGTACTCCGTACTTTCCCTGCATAAACACCCGCAATCTGGCGGGAACTTACCCGCATCCACCCGTACTAGTTACTCACGTGATCCATTGCAGTACAGCACTTCAGCGAACGGCAGTACCCTCTGACAGACCGGCCGGCCCCAAGCTGAACACGCGGGTTCGATTCCCGTCATCTGCTCCACGAACACCCTGATAGAAGGCTTGTCAGCCGTCGAACGCCTGTTTTCATGACGCTCCTCTACCGCCGCCGTACCGCCGACCGCCCGTCGGTTTGCCGGAAATTACAAGCGTGTCAGTAACGCGTGGGATACTCGACACCGTGGCTGACCAGTGGGACCGGCGATTCGATGACCACCCCGTGTGGGGCGCGGTCGTCACGCTGAAGGACCATCTGTCCAAAATCGACTTGCCATCCGATCCGCAACTCGCTGAGTCCTACAGGCGCCTGGAGCGGCTGGTTGCGACTCTCGATGCTTATCGCGAAGCCGAGAACAATAAAGACCTGTTCACGAACACAATGCTCCAGTCGGTGTACGACGCCATGGTGCAGTACGTCCTGAATATGCTTTCGCAGTATGTGCAGGATCCCGCGACCTACGCGGGATCCCTCACGTCGGCCGCCGACAACGTCGACACTGTGCATGAGCAACTCGCTAGGTGGCCCGCGCTCTCGCTGCGCGGACGCGCGGTCGCCGCAGGGCAAGCAGCGGGGCAGTACGAGGACGCCTCTAAAGAGGCACTCGCCAGGTTCAGCGTGCAGGTGGAGGAGATCGGCGAGAAGGTCACCGGTCTGCGGGCGCGCATCGACGACGAAGTCGAGCAGGTGCAGCAAGTACGTTCCGAGGCGATTCAGGAACTCCAAACAAATGTCGATACCCACCTGACGTCAGTGAAGGAACAGGTAGTTGAGATCGAGAATGCGGTCAGCGGGCATCTGAAAACCCTCGAAAACCTCACGGACAAAACAGAAGAAAGCCTCAAGGATCGGCTTGCGGAATTCGGCGAATGGTCACGGACTGAGGCGGCCGACAGCATCCGAGAGGCAATCAACGAACTCCGCGAGGATACGGCGAAGTCGGTCGCGGAGACCAAGGCGGCCCTGGAGGAGACAAAGCGCCTCCACAACGAGACGGCCGAACTCGAGAAGCAAACCCGCAACACCGCTGAGGCTCTCGCCCAACGTGCCGTCGCCGACGATTACCAGAAGAACGCGCGCAACAAGGCTTTTGCGGGATGGGTCTGGGACGTACTCGGGTTCGTGGTAGGCGCTGTGCCGCTTGGATTCGTTCTCTATCACTTCCTAACCGTGACGGACAATACCGACAATCTCGCAGCTCTGACTGTGAGCCGGGTCGGCGTCTCCGCAGCCGCAGTCGGTGTCGCCGCGCTGTGCTTCCATCGGGGTAGCCAGAACCACAAGGAGTCGCGCATCGCGAAGCGGACAGACCTGCGCGTCCGTACTGTTCGCCCGTTCCTCGCGAATCTCGAGCCCGACGTGCGTGATGCGGTGATCGAGGGCATGGCGGACCAGCTCTATTTGCAAGGCAAGATGGAGACGCTTGGCCCGCAGGAAGGCGCGGAGGCCGAAGAGAATCTGCTAGCACGGTATTTGAAGGACCGCAGACTCCGAACAGCAATAACCGATGGCGATACCGAAGGCAAGGCCGAGACCTAACCTCGAAGCTGAATCACGTTTCCTGCGTACTGCTTTGACATCGCACCTAGCGCGTCCATCGCGTCGGCGTGGTCGTCTTCGAAGAGGTGCGCATAGATCGTCAGCGTCGTGGTGACCTTGGTGTAGCCCATGAACCGCGCGATCTCCAACGGTGGAATCCCAGCCGCCACACAAACTGGCGTACGTGTGCCGTAACGAGTGGGACTTCAGCTCCGGCGAGAGCTTGGCCGTTGGTGTAGCACGTTGGCGCGGAGGACAGTTGGCCGATACACCGCCTTGTAGAAGGTCATGTGCCGCAACGGCTCCTCCCAGGTCAGCCAGCCTTGTTGCCGGCCCATTCGGTGAACTAACCCGACAGATAGCCAAACGGCGTAGCATTGTTGCTTGTCGGGGCCATAATCGGCCGGAGGTGTCGACCATGTTTGACGCGACCCGCTCACTCGTCGTTGCTGGCACAGCAACATTGATGCTGGGCTTCAGCACCCCATTCGCCTATGCCGACCCGCCGGCACCCGGCTCAGCCTGCGGCCCCGACAAGGTGATCACGTCCGTCAACACCTGTGAGCCGCTCAACTCGTCGTGCACGGGGTATGACGGCATGGTGATTGGCCGGGTGGCCGCTGACGGCCGGTGCGTGATTCCGGGACTCGACGGCACTCGGTGGTAGCTGGAGAGTTCAGCTGCCAGCATCGGATATGACCGGGAATCACCGGAGGCTCGACCGATCGCCGAGCCGTCGAACCGGCACATCCTCCCATTCATTGAGAACCCTCGTTGACAATTGCCGCAGCCGTGGATGACAGTGCTAGGCATCCACCGCACGAAAGGCACGTCATTGAGCGCGAACCCGCCCGAAGGCCAGCTCAACGAACTCGGCTATTACGCCGTGACCCGCCACCCCGCGGATGTCCGAGTGGTCTTGCCCGAAGCCCGTACAGCGGACGCGCTCGGCCTGGGCTCCTGCCACATCGGTGAACGCTTCACGGTGAAGGACCCGGCGGTCCTCTCGGGCGCGGTCGCGGGCGCCAGCACCAGCCTGGGTATCGCGCCGTCGACGAACTACCACACGCGGCATCCCACGGTCACCGCGACGATCGGGTCAACGATGCACGCGCTCACCGAAGGCCGGTTCGCCATGGCGTTCGGCCGCGGGATGGCGGCGTACTGGCAGGCGATCGGTCTGCCGGTGGTGACCGAGGCCCGGATGCGTGACTTCTTCGGCATCCTGCGCCGACTCTGGGCCGGCGAGATGATCCTCGACCACGATGGTCCGGCCGGGAAGTGGCCGTTTCTGCGCCATGCCAGCGGACTGCCCGACGGACCTCCCATCGGATTGGTGGCGGTTGGACCCAAGACCATGGAACTGGCCGGCGAGATCGCCGATTTCGTTGTGCTCCATACCTTTTTCTCCGACGAGGCGACGACGTCATCGGTCGCGGCGGTGCGCCGGGGCGCGGAACGCGCCGGCCGGGATCCTGACAGCGTCCGCATCTGGGCGTGCCTGGCAACGGTCCCCGACGCGTTGTCGCCGGAGGATCAGATGCGTCGCGGGGTCGGGCGGCTGGCCACCTACCTGCAGGCGTACGCCGACGTGCTCGTCTCGGCCAACGGCTGGGATCCCGCGGTGTGGGAACAGATCAAGCAGACCGAACTGTTCGCCGACGCGGCCGCTGCGGGGCCGATCGACGCCAGTGCCTCATTCGAAACGCTGCAGCGCATCGCCGAGTTGATTCCCGCCGAATGGTTGGACTCGGTAGCCAAGGGGTCACCGCAGGACTGCGCGAAAACCGTTGCCCGGCAGTATGACCTGGGCACCCACTCGGTCATCATGCACGGGGCCAGCCCGCACGAAATCGCGCCCGTCGTACAGGCATACCGGGACATCCGGCCGGTGCTGCGCCGGGCTGTCGCAGCGAACCCTGGGAGGTTCGCCTGAACAATCGCGAATCCCCGCAGGCCAACCGCGCTCGGGAGCAGTGGAACGACGCGGTCCCCCAGTCGGCCGCGGGTACCCGGCTGAACAAGCGCGGACTGGAGACCCGGGCGCGCCTGCTCGACGTCGCGATCCGCTGCCTGGCCGACAGCGGTGGCGAGCCGGTGTCGGCCAATCGCATCGCCAAAGACGCGGGCGTCACCTGGGGTACGGTGCAGCACCAGTTCGGCGACCTGGACGGCCTGTGGATGGCGGTGATCACCGAAATTCATTCCCGCAGTTGGTCCTCCAACGCCGAGACCCCGCCTCGCAGCGGCCCCCTGCGGGAGCGGGTGGCCACGGCCATCGACTCCGTCTGGTCCTACCTGGACACCACCGAAGGCCGGGCGCTCACGGCACTGCGCACCTCGCTGCCCGCGCGTCGTTCCGATATCGCCGCCGAATATCCGCGGACAGCAGCGGCTTTCGCTGCGCGCGAACTCGACTGGACGCAGGGATTCGACTATCTGATGGACGGGCTGGACATCGACCCGGACCAGCTGTACCGGGTGCGGTGTCTGCTGCCCGCCGCGATCCGGGGCCTGAGCAACGAACGTCAGATCGGCTTCACCTCGGATCTCGACATCGCCCGCGCGACGTTGACCGACGCCGTGGTGGCGTTGTTGTCCCAGCCGAGGTCTTGAGGCAGACCGACACCGGTGCGACGCCAGGTCGGTAGCATCCTGGGCTGTGTCACTGAAGGTGTGGAATGACAATCGGGCGTTGACTCCGCGGATCGTCGTATCACAACAAGACATGGCGGCACGTGGCATGCGACTCCGGTTCGTCACCGAGCAAGTCGATCAACCCACCGACTGGTGCTGCTTCGACGACTCGCGCCACCTGATCTACGTGCACCGCCAGGGAAGCCTGCAGAAGATGGAAACGGCTCTCCAGTGGGAACCATCGAGCCACGCAGTGCCGCGGGTGGGCGACATCTGGGTCGTACCGGCCGGCGAGAGGTGTGCGTCGCTGGTCCACGGTGGCGAGCCCGCGGGATTCTGCGAGATCGCCATTCCCGTGCAGACGGTTGGCGAAGACGCTCACGTGCCACGCGTCAAGAAGCGCGATCCGTTGATCTACCAACTGTCTGAAGGTTTAGCCAAGCTCTTCGGCCGTGAGGATGCTCCGGCTCGGTTGCTCAAGGACTCTCTGGCCGAGTCGCTTCGGCTGCATATCTCCGACACCTGTGCGGTGACCCGGCCCCGCCGCACTTCGGGACGCACTGCACTGGACGCCTCAACCCGGACCATCCTTGTCGAGTACCTAGAGGACGGCCTGGATTCGGAGATCACCGTGGAGACGATGGCCGCACTTGCCGAGATGTCAGTCAGTAGATTCATCAAAGCATTTGCCGCCGCGTTCCATACCACTCCGCATCAGTATCTGCTGGGCCTGCGTATCGAACGCGCGAAGTCGCTGCTCGTGACGACATCGCGATCCATCACCGAAATCAGTTCTGCGGTCGGCTTTTCGAAACCGAACCACTTCGCCACCGCATTCCGGTATCGGGTAGGTGTATCTCCGACCGACTACCGTCGAAACGGCTGAGGCCCTACACACTTCGATCGCGGGCCGAATTGCTCGCGGGTGATCGACCCCCACCGACGGCGGGGGTCGATCACCTGGCCAGGTCGTCACCCCTCGCTGTGGCTCTTTGAATCGCCGGAGGTCCTTGCGCGAGAGCCGTTAGCGGACTTGCGCTTTGCGCCTGGGCCCGCGGCAGTCTTCCTGAGGTCGACCCTGAGCTTCTTGACCGTGGATTTGATGCCGTCGCTGACCCCCTTGTGTAGGTTCGTCCGCTCGGTGTGCGCAACGCCGGATTCGACCTTGCCGCGGCGTACAACCGGACTTTCACGCACCAATGATGGTTCGGTGCTGGTGATCTCGGTCGCAGCCTGCGCTGATTTCAGGTCGGCTTTTTCTCTGGGCGAGCTGACGTCCAGTGCCAGCGTCTTGGCTGCGGCCGACGGCAACGACGCGACATCGGCAGCGGTGGGGGCAGGGGCAGGGGCAGGGGCAGGCGGAGTAATCGCGTCCGCAATCGCCTGAGGAATGTGCACCAGCAGGGCGCTGCCAAGGCCCCACCCGCTGGAGGTGGCGGGGGTGAACGTCAAGAGGCCCCCGATCCTCTTGCCGAACCGGTTGACCTTTCCATTGACGACCACATCGGTGAGATCGGCGGGCGCGTTGACGATCGCGCTGAGTGCAGCCACCGGGTCACCGGCTTCGCCGGCATCAACGACTGCTTGCGCCGACTCGGCCAACTGCTGGACCGCCATCTGCACGGTGGCCAACAGGCCGAAGCCGGTCCGTCCGACGAGTCCGGTATCGAACATTGATTTCTGGACGATCGTGTTGAGTGCGGCTGTCACGTTTGCCGAAATCTGGTAGGGCAGTGAAAGAAGGTCGAGCATCGTGAAGAGGGTGGTCGCCAGCCCACTGAGGGCACTGGCGAACTCAGTCTGGGCTCCGACAATGTCGCCCTGCGAGAGGCGCTCGATGATCACCGGAAGCGATGCCGGCAGAGTGGTGCCGATTCCGGTCCCTTGCTCCGACGTCAACCACTGCACCAGTCCGGTGGAGGTCCTCGTCAATGAGGTACCGATGGTGCTCGCGTACGCGGTTTGATTGGCGATGATCTGCCGCAGCACCGGCATCGGGTCGGCCGCTGCCTTGTCGACGAGCGTCGACAGGCTGGCGTTCGTCGTTCCGAGCACATCTGCCCATCGGGTGATGGGGTTGACGAACGATCCAGCGGAGGCAGTCAACTCGACGCCGGCGGTGGATGAGTACACCGCCGGGACCCTCATGTCAGACGGCGCGGGGGGCGGGCCTACGAGGCTGAGCGCGATGGCGCCGGCAGTGGCCAGGGCTGCGCCGGTCTTCGCGTAGGGCTGCAGGGCGGTGCGCAAGATGATTTCTCCTCTGAATCGACGCCGGCCATGCCGACCGGCGGTGTCGAACGATATGTGTGAGGAGACTGAGAAAACCGGAAAATGTGTAACACGTTCTAGAAATTGGGAATGGAGCGAGCAGGTGACACCGTCACAATAGTTGCCACAGTGGTATGACAGGCAGTTTCGCCATCGAACTCCGCGCTCCGCTCACGATGGTCGTGGCGCGCCAATATCTGCAGCCCAGTCCAGATAATCCCCGTGCAGCTCCGTAAGGCTCTACATCGCCGTCCTGTTGCCGAGGTGCAGCTCAGGTGTTTGCCAGATGGCACGCTCGCGGCCCACGACAATTATTCGTACGTGTTACAGAATGCGTACGCGGTTCGCGCCTCGACTCCCACTCCGGGTGAGATCAATCAGCCGGCGGGCACGCTCGGGTCGGCAGTTCTGACCGGCCCATCCCGCTTCCGCGTCAACGGATAGCAGCACAAACCGATCAGCAGAGCCGACATGTGGCCGATCGCGGTGAAGTTGATATTGCCGACCAGTGCGGCACCGAAGTAGATGAACGCCGCGCCGAGGTACACCCACCGCCATGGCCGCGCCATGCGGTACGCCAGCACAGCCCCCACCCCGGCGAAGAAGTAACTCACCCCGACGTCGCGGACATGGACGAGCCGTTCGGGTGCGAGGTGCTCAAGAATAGCCAGGTACAGCACGCCTTCGCTGATGTAAGTGGCCAGCACATGCGCGGTCAAACCAACTGTCAGCCAACGAATTTGACCCAACCATCGTTCGGCGGGCGCGAGGATGAGGCTGAACAGCACCAGGTACGGCGTCCAGTACCGGCCGTCGATCCAGAACAAGCTGGTGCCGAGCACGTAAAGCGGGTCCGTGCCTAGGTGGTGGATGTTGGTCGAGCTCTGGACCAACAGATCATGGAGCTCCCGCCCATGCATCTGACGCTGGATGATCGTGGTAAACAGCAGTGCCACCAGCCAGGCATAGGTCAGCGGGGCGCTGCGCACATACCTCCACACCGCCGCCGGCCATGACCTCAGGCGCACGCTACTCAGTATGTGCGCGACAGCTGGATACCGGCAGCGATAACGGTGACCGCCGGTGCCAAGAAGGCCCTCGGCGGCACGAGCGGGGCTTCGGACAACAGGGGATCCGAGGATTGATTCATGCGCGGTCACCGCAACTCTCGATCGAGAGTTGCGGCGACTGCGTCATTTCTGTGAACTCTCCCGACCCGCCACATTGGCACCGGACCTCGAGCCGGACCGTGGGATACTCGCTGGATGGGCAGCGCGCAGCAGCACGAGATGACCCGCACTCCGGTCGACGAGTTGTCGGCGTTCGAAGTGGCAACCCGAGATCTGGTGGGCGTGGCGCTGCGCAGCGTGGAACAACTGGAGATCTCACTGCCACAGTTCCGGCTGTTGCTCGTGCTGCAGGAACGTGGGAAGTCGACATCGACGGAATGTGCCCTGGCGCTGGGGGTGGTCGGGTCGACAGTGACGCGGTTGGCCGACCGACTGGACGCATCCGGACATCTGGCCCGCGGTTCCGACCCGAGCAACCGCAGTGTCGTCACGCTGTCGCTGACCGAGCGTGGCCGCAAACTGGTCCGCCAGGTGAACTCCCGGCGTCGACGGGAGCTGAGCAAGGTGCTGGACCGGCTCGATCCGGCCGAGCGGGCGGCGTGCGCGTCGGTATTGCGCAGTTTCCACGACCTGCTCACCGACGATGACGCCGACGATCTGAACCGCCCGATACCGCTGTAGGAATAGCGCCCGTTGCGGGCGATGCACACAATCGGTACATCGCCTATGGGAAATGCCTTGGCCCCCAATGGGTATCAATTTCCACCGACTGGTGCGGCGATTTATCGGGACAAGGCGCCCAATCGGGCATAGTGTCAGGCCACATGGAATCGAACACCGATGACATGGCCCGGTCTGATGGCGACAAGCGCGGCAAACTGTCGAGACGTTCGATGCTGGGGGGCATCGCCGCTACCGGAGTCGGAGTGGCCGCTGCCGGCGCATTCGTCGCCGGATGCGAAGACAACTCTGGAAAGCCCGGCGCCAGCGGAAAAGTCGGCCCTCCCGATTACGGGACCGGCATCAACGAAGGTTTCGACGGCAAGATCGAACTCGACGTTCGTGATTCGACCCCGGACTGGAAGCCGTTCGAGCTCAAGCACGCCCCGGAAGGTGCGCCCAACGTTCTGGTGGTGCTGTTCGACGACACCGGCATGGCTTCGTGGTCGCCGTATGGCGGCCGGATCAACATGCCGACGCTGCAAAAGCTGGCCGACAACGGGCTCACCTATTCGCAGTGGCACACCACAGCGCTGTGCTCGCCCACCCGGTCCTGTCTTCTGACCGGTCGCAATCATCACGTCAACCGGTTCGCGAGCATCACCGAGGGTTCCGACGGCTTCCCGGGCGCGGCCGCCCGGCTACCCGCACAGTGCGCGACGGTGGGTCAGGTGCTGCAGGACAATGGCTACAGCACGTTCTGGGTGGGCAAGAACCACAACGTCCCCGAAGAAGACGTCTCCAGCGGCGGCAGCAAATCGGAGTGGCCGGTGCAGAAGGGATTCGACCGGTTCTACGGGTTCCTCGGCGGTGAAACCAACCAGTGGTATCCCGACCTGTCCGAGGACAACCGGTTCATCGACCAGCCGTACCCGCCGGAACAGGGCTACCACCTGTCGAAAGACCTTGCCGATCAGGCGATTCGGATGCTGCGCGACCAGCGGTCCAGCAACCCGTCCAAGCCCTGGTACATGTGGTTGTGCCCCGGCGCGAACCACGCTCCGCACCACAGCCCCGAGGAGTACTCGGCAAAGTACAAGGGCAAGTTCGACGACGGCTACGAGGCCTACCGGGAATGGGTGCTGGGCCGGATGATCGACAAGGGCATCATGCCCAAGGGCACGGAGCTGACCCCGATCAATCCGCTTCCGGCTGACGTGGCTTCGGAGGCCGACGCGGTGCGGCCGTGGGAATCACTCAACCCCGACGAGAAGAAGTTGTTCAGCCGGATGGCCGAGGTATTCGCCGGATTCTCGGAGTACACCGATGCCCAGGTCGGGCGGGTTGTCGACTATCTGGAGCAGACCGGGCAATTGGACAACACCGTCATCTTCTACTGCGCCGACAACGGTGCGTCCGGTGAGGGCTCACCGAACGGTTCGGTCAACGAAAACAAGTTCTTCAACGGTTACCCGGACGATCTCGCCGAGAACATGCAGATGCTGGACAAGCTCGGCACCCCCGACACCTACAACCACTACCCGACGGGCTGGGCGGTGGCGTTCTCCACGCCGTTCCAGATGTTCAAGCGCTACTCGCAATTCTCGGGCGGCACGTGCGATCCGATGATCATCCACTGGCCCAAAGGCATCAAGGCCAGGGGTGAGGTGCGCCATCAGTACCACCACGCCACTGACATCGTCCCGACCATCCTCGACGTCGCGGGAATCAAGATGCCCGACGAATATCGCGGCATCAAGCAGTACCCGGTCAACGGGGTGTCGATGCGATACAGCTTCGACGGTGCCGATGCCGCCACGACCAAGAAGCGGCAGTACTACGCGATGCTGGGCACCCGAGGTATCTGGCAGGACGGCTGGAAGGCGTCGGCACTGCACGCGCCCATCAGTGGAAAGGGTCATTTCGATCAGGACAAGTGGGAGCTCTTCCACGTCGACGAGGATCGCTCCGAGGCCAAGAACGTGGCCGATAAGAATCCGGAGAAGCTCAAGGAACTGATTGCGGCGTGGGATGAGGAGGCCAGGAACAACTATGTCCTGCCGCTCGACGACCGGACCCCTATCGAACTGATCAGCATCGAGCGTCCCCAGTTCGAACCGCCCCGCACCCGCTACCTCTACTACCCGGACACCGCGCCGGTGCCCGAGGGCGTGGCGGTCAACATCCGCGGCCGGTCCTACAAGATCATCGCCGACGTCGACATGACCAAGGATGCCCAGGGCGTGCTGTTCGCGCACGGTTCACGCTTCGGCGGGCATGCCTTGTTCATCAAGGACAACATGCTGCACTACGTCTACAACTTCCTGGGCATCAAACCAGAGCAGGTGTTCGTCTCCGGTCCGCTGCCAGCCGGCAAGCATGCGTTGGGTATGGAATTCGTGTGGGAGAAGAAGGGTGAACACGGTGAATCCCTGGGAACCACAATCCTTTACGTAGACGGCAAGGAAGCCGCCAAGGGGCCGATGCGGGCCCAGATCGGCAAGTTCACCCTTGCCGGTGACGGACTGTGCGTCGGGTTCGACAGCGGTGACAACGTGTCCTCGCTGTACCAGAACCCGGGCCGGTTCACCGGCGGCACCATCAGGGGTGTCGCGGTCGACGTGAGCGAGGAGAAGTACGCCGACCTCGACCGGGAGGCGCAGGCCGCGTTCGCGACGGACTGAGCGACGGGACGACGGCGACTCTCCGGCCCGACTAGTTTGGTCAGGGAAACCTGACGATAGGAACAGCCGTGGACTCCGACACCATCTGGCGCAATGTCGATGACCAGCGCGGACAGCTCGCCGATCTTCTCGACACCCTCGAACCCCAACAGTGGGCGACGCCGTCACTGTGCGCGGGCTGGACGGTGCGTGAGGTCGCCATCCACATCACGCAGTCCCACGCGAGTATCGGCGAGTTGTTGCCTGCTGCGTTCAAATCGGGCTTCCGGTTCGACGCCATGGTCCGCCGGGCCGCGCTGGAAGATCCCTCCGAGCCATCGGCCATCACGGCCCGGTTGCGCGCCATGGCGGGTTCGCGCAAGCGTCCGCCGATGACCAAGGAGGTCGATCCGCTGCTGGATATCCTGATCCACACCCAGGACATCTGCATTCCGCTCGGGATCGACCAGCCGATGCCCACAGCAGCCGCCGCAGCTGTCGCAGACCGCTTGTGGCACATGAAATTTCCGTTTGCGCCGCAACGGGATCTCCCGGGCTACCGGTTCGTGGCCACCGATGCCGGCTATGCCGTCGGCCCGGAATGGGGTGGGCGGCGCGAGGCGCCGATCCGTGACATCGTGCTGATGTTCTCAAGGCGACGCGACGTTCCCGATTCCGAACCCGAGGCGGAATCCGGGGAAGACTAGCTTTCGTTCTGCACCTCGTGCAGCCGTTTGTACAGGCCATCCTGTGCCATCAACTCTTGATGGTCGCCGCTCTGGGAGATGCGCCCGTCCTCCAGCACCAGGATCCGGTCAGCCACCGCGGCAACGAAATCCAGGTCGTGGCTGATCACCAAGCAGGTGCGCTCACTGGCGTAGCCGCGGATCACCCCGATCAACCGGGCCCGCTCGTCGGCGTCGAGGTTCTCGGTCGGCTCGTCGAGCAGGAGTACCTCCGGCCGGCGCAACAGGCAGCGGGCGAGGGCGATCAGACGTTTCTGCCCTCCTGAGGGGATCTGGACGTCGACGACGGTGCCGTAGCCGTCGGGCATCCTGGTCTCGATGACCGCATGGATATGAGCCTCGATGCATGCCTCTTCGATCTCGGCGTCGGTGGCCTGTTGCCGGGCCAACCGGATGTTCTCCCGGATGGTGTCCTTGGTGAAGAACGGGAACTGGGCGAGCTTGGACACCTGATCCCGCAGCGAGTCGATTGTGACACCGGATATGTCGTTGCCGTCCAACAGGATCCGCCCACCCTGCGGATCCCGGAATCGTAGGAGCAGATTGAAGATCGTCGACTTTCCCGACCCGATTCCGCCGACCAGACCCACCGTCTCACCCTCGGCGATCGAGAATGACAACCCCTCGACGACATTCCGACCGGGCGTGTAGCCGAACGTCACGTCCTCGAAAACCACGTTGCCGTGTACCTCGCCCAGCGCCACGGCATCCTCGGCTTCGCGTACCGAGGGCTTCGTGTCGAGCAGTTCGTAGGTGGACGTCACATTCGGCGCCAGGGCCTTGTATGTGGTGTAGGCCCCGAGAACCCGTTGTGCGGCGCTGAACATCACCGGAACCACGCCGGCGAACACCAGCAGGCCGGCGAATGTCAGCCCGAAGTGCCCACTGAGCCCCACACCGACCAGTAGGACGATGACAGTGCTGAGCGCGACGAAGATCTGTGAGCCGTTGACGGTGGCCTGCATCCACACCACCGAGGCTGCCGATCCCTTGGCGGCCTCCTCCGAGACGGCATGAAATCGCTCGCTCCGGAGCGGTTGCGCGTTGAACGTCTGGATCTCGGCGATCCCGCTGATCGTCTGCTCAACCTCGGCGGCCATCGCCCGCTCAGCATTCATCACCCGGTGCATCACCGCCTGCACGTGGCGGCCGGCGAATCTCAGGCTGAGCAGCGCCAGTGGCGTGAGCACCAGCGCGGCCACGGTCATCTGCCACGAGATGGCCAGCAGGTAGCTGATCACCACCACCAGCACTACCGCGTCGATCAGCGGTGGCAGCAGGCAGTCGGTCAGAAGCCGTTGCACACCAGTGGATTCCGTCATCACCCGATGCATCAGCTCGCCGCTGCGTGAGGCCAAGAAGAAGTCCAGGGACAGCGACTGCAGGTGGTCGTGTACGCGCTGGCGGATATCGACCACCAGCACCCGCTCGACCCTCGCGCCGATCCAGGCGTTGGCGAAGTACATGAGTTGGGTCAGCACCAGCGAGGACGCCCAGACCACCAACAGCACGACGAACGGCACCGGACCGGCCAGTGATTTGAGCAGTCCGTCCTCCCGGGCCACCAGCGGACCGCTCAAATCCCATACATTGCTGAGGCTTCCGCTGTTCCCGGCGTCGGCGATGACCTGGACCATCGGCCCGAAGGCGGCCACGGTGACATAGGGCAGCGCCGAGGCGATCCCGCCGATCACCAGCAGCAGGGTCAGCACGCCCCGGACCGCGCGCAGCATGCCCAGACTGCGCCAAACCATGTGCAGCGACGACGCCACGTCGGCCACGCGCACCCCCTCTGTCCCGCGAAGGCTAACCTGCCGGGTCGTTGCTGTCGCGCGGACCATCGGACGGCGCCGGTGCACCGTCATCCTCGAAGAAATGCCCGATCGCGGCGAGCCCGCCGTGCCGACGAGCCTGGTAGGCCCAGATCGCCGCGACGACCGGCAACGGGCCGAACGCCACCCACCACCGCGCCGCGGGCGTGGCGAATTCGGCGATCACCTGTGCGCTCGGCCGACCGTCGACGTACGCGGGCAACCACTCGTGCAACAGAATGGTCAGCATTCGGGTCGCCTCGAAGGGGCCGAAGGCGGTGGCCAGCACCCAGGACAGTGCGGCGATCAGCAGCGCCCACGGCCATGCCAGCAGCAGAGACTGATCGTCGACGATATGGGCGGCCGAGCGGATCGATTCCACGATGAATGCACAGCCCAACGCCACCAGCAACACACCGATCTGGGCGGCCAGCAGATCATCGATCACCGAGTTGGCCAGCTCGTCATCCGTTCTGGTGGGCAGCCCGGCCGCCAACGACAACAGGCCGGTCAACAGCGCCAACAGCATCAGCGCCGACGTGGCGTCGTTGATGCGGATGAAGGAAGCCGTCAGCACACCCATCACCAGCTTCGACGAAGCGGCCGGCCGGGTTCGGTACAGGATCATCACCACCAGCCCGGACAGGACGATCGAGATCAACCAGGTGACCACGGCCGCGCAGATGAGGACCAGGGCCAACGAGGCGATCAGCGGCACCAGCTGCGAATTCTCGGCCTGGCTGTTGCGCACCACGAGTAGAGGGACCGCGCCGATGGCGCACACACCCAGCACCCGGACCAGGATGGGGAGAGTGAATCCCGCGATATCGCCGGGATCCAGGTCGGGATCACTCCGCCGGATCGCGGCAATCTCGGCGCTCATCACCGATCGTGCCCGGCGGAAAGACATTCTGCGCGCCACGGTGCGAATCTAAGCCGCGTGCGCAGCCCAGATCATGGGACACGCTGGGCGCACATCGGGCTCAGCGGAGGTACAGCTCGCCGCCGGTCGGGTAGCCGCCACCTTTGGTGGTCAGGTGGACGTGGTCGTAATGGCCGTAGCCGCCGGATTGTGACCCGCCGGGCGTGTAATAGGTGCCCCGCCAGATGGCGTCCTGCAGGGCGAACCGGTCGGCGTTCTTCAGCGCATAGGCGACGATCCGATTACCGAGCGCGATGCCCGCCGCGCTGGTGGGGTTGGGGATCATCACGTCAAGGGCCAGGCCGTTGGGGTGCCAGCGCAGCGCGTCGGGACGAACGCCGCCGATGTTATGTATCTCGGGGAAGTCAGCATGGACGCTGCGGGCGGCCAGGATGGTCTTGACCTGCAGACCCCGCTCCGGTGCGATGCCTATGGGCAGCAGCTGGGGAATGTTGATGACGCGCCAACGCGAGGCGGCGGCGGCCGGCGCCTGCGCGGCGCTCAGCGAGACGGTCTGTACGGACGGAGCCGACGCGGAAGCGGCCGGTGCGGCCACGATCTCCATGCAGCAGGGTGCCGCTTCGGTGGCGGCGACGGGTGTGGCGGCGGGCTCATTGGGATACGGATTGGCGTCACCACCGCTGACGAAGAACGCAGCGACGGGCGCAAGGATTGCAGCCGCTACCGCCGGGAGTTTGCGCTGGCGGGGACTGGCTAATACAGGTCGGCCCACACGGGCACCATACGGGCACTTCTGCGGCAACGCAGCAACCCCTGCTCCGATCTACGAGTTTCCTCAGAAACGTGTCAAGCATATCGACGGCGTGTTTTCGCAGGTCATTGGTCACAAATCGGTCACAAGAATAAGGGAACCCTAAAGGTTGAAACAGTCCCCCTCGTCCGCATTTGCTGGCTAATGTGCTGCCCAGATTGACGCCGACGTTGATTAGGAGACTGACCTGCGCAGGCCCGACACGCTGGATGCGACCGCCCGCTCAAAAATCATCGAGCTTCTCCAGGACAGCATCGCCTCGACGATCACCCTCGAAACGCTCGCACAACAAGCGAACATGCCCGTGGCCGTGTTCATCACCGCGTTCCGCGCGGCGTTCCACACCACCCCGTATCAGTACCTGCTGGACCTACGCTACGAACACGCCAAGGCCCTACTCAAGGAGTCCTCGCACACCATCGCCGAAATCGGTGCGATGGTCGGATTCTCGAGGCCGAGCCATTTCTCCACCGCCTTCCGGCGCCGCGCCGGAATGTCACCCCGCGCCTACCGCAACCGCCGCTGAACGCACGGCCACTACGGCGCCGTCATCACCGCGGTGAAAGTCATCCGGTCGCCCCGGTACAGCGAACGCCGCTGCTCGATCGGGATCCCGTTCTGGTCATAGGACACCCGGTTGAGCAGAAACATCGGCGTCCGACTGTCGACGGTGAGCAACGCCGATTCGCGCGAGTCGGGAAGCGCCGTGTCGATGGTGTCGACGGTCCGTGCGAAATGGACTCCACGGCTGCGGATCTCGGCATAGAGCGAGTCACGATAGTCGAAGACATCCCGCAGTCCCGGGTATCGCGCCGCGGGTAGTTTGGTGGTCTCCAGACCCACCCGGATGCCGTCGGTGGTCAGGACGCGTTCCAATTGAATTATGGGAGCACCGATTTCGATGGCGAGTTGACCGGCCAGAATGTCATCGGCAACCAGATCGCTCCAGCCGACCAGGATGCGCCCACCACTGCGGCCCTGCTCCTTGACCGCCTCGGTGTAAGACCCCATCGACAGGGGCTGCAAGATCTTGGGCCGCGCGACCACGGTGGTACGGCCGCGGCGTTCGATCCGACCGGCCAACAACAACTCTCGCAAAGCCTGTCGGACCGTCTCACGGGCGACGTCGAATCGTTCCGCAATCTCCCGCTCCGCCGGGAAGGGGTCATCGACCGCCAGGTCATCGAGCAGACGCTCCAGTTGCGCACGAACGACCTGATGCTTGAGAACCCGTGGTTCTGCGCTCGCGGACACCCGCTCACCGTAGCAAGTCTTGGTATAGACCAAGGCTTGCCCTGTTGTTAACCTCCTCGCCAACTCGGATGCACCCGTTGGTATAGACCAACGCACAGGGTGTGGGGCATGGCAATCGTCCGCCTCCGCAGGCGCCCCGCCAGCCAAACACCCTCGCCCCGAAAGGCTCTGCGCGCCATGATGTTCCGCACGCCCAACAACGCAGTCCGGATCGCTGCCGTGGTCGCCGCCAGCGCCGCGCTCACCTTGTCCGGCTGTTCGAGCTCCGAGGGCTCCGACGCCAAGACCGCCCAGGGCTTCCCCGAAACCCTCACCCTCGCGGCGATCCCTGCCGAGAACTCCACCGACCTCAAGGCCAGCTACCAGCCGCTGATCAAGCTGCTGGAAAAGGAGACCGGCGCCAAGGTCAAGTTCGTGCAGGCCTCCGACTACGCCGGCGTGGTCGAGGGCATCATCGCCGACAACGTCGACCTTGCCTTCTTCGGCCCGTTCGCCTACGTGGTGGCCGGCGTCAACGGAGCCAAAGTCACCCCGGTCGGCGCGGTGATCCAGGAGCAGGGCGCCGCGCCCGGATATCAGTCCTACGGTCTGGCCCGCGCAGACGAGGCGGACATCAACGGTCTCAAGGACTTTGCCGGCAAGAAAGTCTGCTTCGTAGACCCCAGCTCGACCTCGGGATTCCTCTATCCGACCGCCGGGCTGATCGAGGCCGGGGTGATCAAATCCGGAGCCGAGGGTGATCTGTCCACGGCGATGTCACCGATCTACGCCGGTGGTCACGATTCCTCGGCCCTGGCGATCGCCAACGGCGACTGCGACGCCGGCTTCGCGTTCGACACCATGGTCGACCAGACCATGATCGCCAAGGGCGACCTCGAACCCGGTGAGCTCAAGACGGTCTGGAAGTCCGAGAAGATCGCCGGGTCGGTGTTCGCCGCCAACGATTCGCTGGGCAGCGAGGCCATCGGTAAGCTCGAGTCCCTCTTTGCCGACAAGGTCAACGTGCCCAACCTTGAGGCGGAAGGCCTCTGCCAGGGCGACGCGTGCCGGATCACCGACGAACGCGCCTGGGGGTTCGTGCCGGTCGAGGATTCGGACTACTCCGGCGTGCGCCACGTCTGCGACGTCACCGGCTCCGAGAAGTGCAAGGGCTGAAACCCATGAGCACAGGCGGACCCCACCATCCCGTCGCGGGCGACGATCTCGTCGTCATCGCCCAGGACGTCACCAAACGATTCGGCGACACCCTGGCCCTGGACCAGGTCAGCCTGGAAGTCCGGCGCAGCGAGATGCTGGTGCTGCTCGGCCTTTCCGGCTCGGGCAAGTCCACCCTGCTGCGCTGCCTCAACGGCCTGCATCAGGTCACCTCCGGCAGTGTCGAGGTCGGCGGCACTCACGTCGATACGGCTTCGGCCGCACAATTGCGCGCGCTGCGCCGCAATGTGGGGTTCGTGTTCCAGCATTTCAATCTGGTCGGGCGGTTGAGCTGCCTGGAGAACGTCCTGATCGGCGGCCTCGGCCAACTGCGGCTGCCGCGGTACGGCGCACTGACCTACCCCAAGGCGATGCGCGCCGAAGCCCTCACCTACCTGGATCGGGTCGGCCTGGCCGACTACGCCGACCGCCGCGCCGACACCCTCTCCGGCGGCCAACAACAACGCGTCGCGATCGCCCGCACCCTGATGCAGAAGCCCGGCCTGCTGCTGGCCGATGAACCCGTCGCCTCACTCGATCCCGAAAATGCCGGTGTGGTCATGGATCTGCTGTTCCGGGTCTGCATCGAGGAGAAGCTGACCGTGGTGTGCACCCTGCACCAGGTGGACCTCGCGCTCGGCTGGGCGCACCGCTTGGTCGGGCTGCGTCACGGCCAGAAGATCCTCGACCGGCCCGCCGTCGGCATGACCCGCGACGACGTCATGGAGATCTATCAACGCGTCGACCCCGCCCGTTCGGCGGTCCGCCCGTCGTGAGCACCGACCTGACCGAACGCCCGGCACCGGCCGCGCCGCCGGCACCCCCGCGCCGGCCGCTGCCCGGCCTCCTGCACCTGGTCACGGTGGCCGCACTGCTGGCCACCCTCGTCGCGGCCTGGTCGATCGACTTCGCTCCCGCGACACTGCTGAACGGGCTCGACGACGTGATCGCGTTGCTGCACCGCATGATCCCGCCACGACTGGACGATCCGGGGCGAATCGGCGGACTGGCGGTCGAGACCCTGTTGATGGCCGTGCTGGGAACAGTGCTCGCCGCGGTCGCCTCAGTGCCGCTGGCCTTCCTGGCCGCCCGCAACACCACCCCGCATCCGGCCGTGCAGGCCGTGGCCCGGGCGATCATCACCTTCTGCCGCGCCATGCCGGACCTGCTGTTCGCCGTGCTGTTCGTCCGGGCCCTCGGAATCGGTGTGCTCCCCGGCATTCTCGCGTTGGCCCTGCACTCGATCGGCATGCTCGGCAAAGTATTCGCCGATGCCATCGAGCAGACCGACCCGGGCCCGCGCGAGGCGGTCCGCTCCACGGGCGTCGGCTACTACCGCGAGATGCTCAACGCCGTCGTCCCCCAGGTCGTCCCGTCCTGGGTCTCCACCTTCATCTACCGCATCGACATCAACCTTCGAATGTCGGTGGTGCTGGGCTTCGTCGGCGCCGGCGGCATCGGCTTCGCGTTGCAGGATGCGTTGCGGGGGTTGATCTATCCACGGGCCCTCGGCATCGCCTGCGTCATCCTCGCGATCATCGCCGCGATGGAACTGCTGTCCATCGTGATCCGGCGGATGCTCCTCGATTCTGCTGTGTCGAACCCGGCCCTCGAGCGCGCCGCCCGGTTCGTGTTCGGCGGCGCACTGGTCGGTGTCTGTGTGACGGCCCTGGTGGTGTTGAAGATCAGCCCGCTCTCCCTGGTCACCTGGGTGGGGCCGGCCCTCGAGGTGTTCGCCCGGATGATCCCGCCCAACTTCTCCGCACTGGGCGGTGAGTTGTTCGCGGCCGCAGGACAAACCGTCGCGATCGGTGTGGTGTCCACCGCCATCGGCGTGGTGTTGTCGATCCCGGTCGGAATCCTGGCCGCGCGCAACGTCACACCCCACCCGGCGGTCTACTGGTTGGCTCGGGCCTGGATTCTGCTGGTCCGGGCGGTACCCGAGCTGATCCTGGCCGTGGTGTTCGTCGCGGCATTGGGGCTCGGCCCGATCGCCGGTACCTGCGCGCTGGCCATCGGCTCCATCGGATTCCTGGCCAAACTGGTCGCCGATGCGGTCGAGGAGATCGATCCGGGACCGCTGGATGCCGTGCGATCGGTGGGCGGCGGGTGGTGGAAGACCCTGTTCTCCGCGGTGATTCCGCAAGCCATGCCGGCGATGGTCGGGTCCAGCCTGTACCAGTTCGACGTGAATGTGCGTACCTCGACAGTCCTGGGCATCGTCGGTGCGGGCGGCGTCGGCTTCCTGCTATTCGAGTCGATTCGCACGCTCAACTTCGACGTCGCCGGTGCCATCGTCCTCGTCATCTTCGTCATCGTCTACGCCATCGAAAGGTTGTCCGGATGGATCCGATCCCGCCTCGTGTGACCGTGGCCGCGGTGTGGACCGGCTCGGGTGTCGATGTGCGGACGGTGCCGATCCCCGAACTCGGCGCGGGTGAGGTCCTGGTCCGGGTGCGGTTGGCCACCGTATGCGGCAGTGACCTACACACCGTCACCGGCCGGCGTCCCGCCGCCTGCCCCTCGGTCCTCGGCCATGAGGCCGTCGGCGAGGTCGTCAGTGTCGGTACCGGTACGAATGTCCTAGTGGGCCAACGCATCATCTGGTCGGTGACGGTGGTCTGCGGAACCTGTAGCCGCTGCCGATCCGGTCTCAGCGCCAAGTGTCTGTCGGTGCGCAAGGTGGGCCACGAGTCGTTCGACAGCGACTGGCCGCTGTCGGGCTCCTATGCCGCACACCTGGTTCTGCCTCGCGGCACCACCATCGCCGTGGTTCCCGACTCGCTGCCCGACGCGGTCGCCGCACCCGCCGCGTGCGCGACGGCGACGGTGATGGCCACCCTGGAAGCCGCCGGCGAACTGGCCGGCCGGCGGGTACTCATCGGCGGAGCAGGCATGTTGGGGCTGACCGCGGTTGCGGCATGCGCCGACGCGGGTGCCGACGTGCAGGTGGTCGACCTCGACTCCGACCGCACGGCGCTGGCGTCGCGGTTCGGTGGCCGGGCCTCCGATGGTGGGCCGGTCGACGTGGCGATCGACTACACCGGTTCGAGCATCGCAGTCGCGGATGCGTTGGGGCGCCTCGACATCGGCGGCACCCTGGTGCTGGCCGGATCGGTGACTCCAGGGCCGCCGTTGACGGTGGATCCGGAAACCGTTGTACGGCAATGGCTGACCATCACCGGCGTGCACAATTACGAACCCCGGCACCTGCACCGGGCCGTCGGCTTCCTCGACCGCACCCGCGACCGTCATCCGTGGGACACGCTCGTCGTCCCCGCAGTCCCGCTCACGCAGATCGCGTCGGCACTCACCCCACCGCCGCCCGGCAAGTTACGGACTGCGGTCTGCCCCTGACCCACGGCCAGGCGGCCCAGGCTGCCAGGCTGCCCAATGTCACGCTGGAGTGGCGCTCGGCTACGAGCGCCACTCCAGCGCGACAATGCAAGGTATAGCGAGGTATAGCGGGCGGACGATCCAGACGAGAACTCAGCCCTCGAAGATGCGGATCCAGTCGATCAGCATCTCGGCCGGGTAGCTGCCACCGCTCGGATCGCGGCCACCGGAGCCACCGACGGCGATGTTGAACACCGGCACCATGGTGTAGCCCGGATCATTGAAAGGCCAGTCCTCCAACGAGTTTGCCGGAACCGTGAAGAAGGGTTCCATGCCCGGGGCATAGTCCTTCCAGAAGTACATGCCCGTCGGCATCCATGACATCCGCCAGGTGTGCCAGGCGCCGTCGATCGGGTGCCGATCGGTGGCGAAGGACTCACCATCGAGACGGGCGTGCACCGTGGTGCCCGACGGCCAGTCCCGGTTGCCGTACCACTCCACCAGGTCAACCTCGCCACCGCGGACGGGATCGTCGTTGAGGAGCCAGAACGCGGGCCAGGCGCCGTCGGTCAGGCAGTTGAGCTTGACCCGGGCCTCCCACGTCGTACCGATGCCACCGCGCCAGTTTCCGACCACCTTGGCGCCGGCGTACTTCTCCTGGACGGTGGTGCCCGGGCCGCGGGTTGCGCGGATCACCAGGTTGCCCTTGCCGTCCTGGAAGGCATGGTCGGTGTCGGTGACGTAGCGGCCCATGTTGAACGGCTTGTCCCACTCGACCGGGTTCTTGATGGTCTCGCGCTCGGGCACCAGGTGCCACCACGTGGGGTCCGGCGGGGACCCGGCCGGACCGTTGAACTCATCCTGGAACAGGAACGTGGGTGACGCCGCGGTAGCGGCCGGCGGAGTGGGAGCTCCGGGCGCGGCGGGGCCAGGTGCGGCCGGGTCGGCGTTGGCCGTCCCGGCAGGCAGCGCTGCCGCTGCCACCCCCAGACCCATCATGAACATCACGCTACGACGATCCATCTCAGGCACAGCAGAACCTTAACCGAACTCTTACCGAGATATCCGACCCCTGCCCAAAGTTTTGTGCGCACATGCCTGTTTCCCCAGCTAGGGGCACTCGGCAGGCGCGTCGCCTCGCATCGGAGCGTCGGCGGGCAGCGTGTAGGTCACGACGACGTCGGCGTCGACGACCCCCTCGTTGGTCACCTGATGGGCCACCCCACCCGGGATGACGACCATCTGGCCCGCGGTGTACACCGTCGGCGCACAATTACCCGCGCTCCGCACGATGACCTCGCCGCCGTTGATCACCGACTGCTCCGGACCGGGATGGGTGTGCCAACCGCTGCCGGCCCCGGGTTTGAGCAACAGGCCCTGCACATGCAAGGTGGTCGGCTGTCCCGCCGTCACGATCCAGATCGGCGCGGTGGTGGTGCCTTTGCCGAGATCGGTGCGCACGACGTCACCCTCGGCCGGGGTGGCTGCGGCCGGGCCGGCCAGCACGACTGCGGCGACTGCGGTCGTGGCACCGACGGCGACGATATGCGTGAGTTTCATGGGTCCTCCCGGCGTTGACCGAAAGCTACCTCTCCTGGCATTTTTCGTCAGGGATACGGCTGGTACGGGTACTGCGGCTGCTGCTGATACGGGTACTGCGGCTGTTGCGGGTAGGGGTTCTGCGGCTCGCCGCGGTTCGGCACCTGGATCGGGATGGGCACCGGGACGAACGGCACGGTGACGTAGGTCGTCGTCATCGGGTTCGTCGTCGTGGTGGTCGTGGTCGGCGGTGTCGTCGTCGTGGTCGTCGGCGGCGTCGTGGTTGTCGTCGTTGTTGTCGTGGTGGTGGTGGTGGTCGTGGTGGGAGGCGGCGTCGTCGTCTGCGTGACAACGTGCGTCTCGGTCACCGGGGGCGGTGGAGCTTGGGTCACCGTGACCGGCGGGGGCGGCGGTTCGACCGGTTCCGGTGCGGGCGGCGGTTCGACCGGGGGCGGGGGTGCGACCGGGCTCGGCGCCACCTCCTGTGCAGGCAACGGCTTGGGCTCAGGCGGCTTGACCTCTGAACTCGGCGCGGTGCCCGTCGCACTGGTCAACGCATACGTCACACCACCGATGGCAACGAGAACCAGGGCCGCGGCCACGGCGAAGACGGTCAGCGGCAAGCGCTCCCACCCGCCACGCTGCTGCTCGATCGGGCCCGTCGGCGGTACGTACTGCACGGCGGGACGCGCCGCCGTCTCACTGCCGTAGGCATCCACCAGATCCGGTCCGGTGTAGGGCACCACGTCGTCGCCGGCCTCATCCTCCGACCAGGCCAATGCGCGGAAGGTGGACGAACCCGCAGAACCCTCTGCGGCGGAAGGTATTCCGGCCGTCGCCGACACCGCCGCCACTCCCAGGGTCGGGGCCATACCAGTCTGCGCATCGGCATCCACCGCGTAGGCCGCGGACAACGCGGCACCGATCGCGGCATCCAGCGCCGGCTGCGGAGTCGTCACCACCTGCGCCTGTGAATGCTCTGAAAGTCGTTGGGTGACCAGTGGAATACTGGCCCCGCCGCCGATGGTCACCACCGCCGAGACCGCCGGCCAGCCGATCCCGTTGCGCTCCAACATCTTTTCCAGCGCATCCAATACACCGTCGAGCGGTGCCTGCATCAGCCCCTCGAGTTCGGTGCGGGTCACCCGCACCGTGGCCGAATATCCGGGCAGCTCGACCACCAGGTCGGTCGCGGTGTCGGCCGACAACCGTTCCTTGGCCTGACGACATTCCTCGCGCAGCCGGCCCAGTGACCCCACCGCCTCGGTACCGGCCGGATCGATTCCACCGGCCTGGGCCACACCGTCGAGCACGTGGGTCAGCAGCGCCTGATCGAACTGGTCACCCGAGAAATCGGGATAGCGGGTGGTCTCGTCGATCGGCTCGAAGGCCGCCGCGGCATCGGCCAGCGTGATGCTGGTACCACCGCCGCCGAAGTCCAGCAATGCCACCACGCCGTTGGACGGCAGGCCCGGGTTGGCGCGCAGCGCAGCCAGCGAGGCGACGGCATCGGGGATGAGTCGGGGTGGCCGCCCGTCGCGCGACAGGCTGGGGTTGTGCCTGAGTGCGTTGCGCAGGGCTCGCAAGGTGGGTGCACCCCAGTGGGCAGGCACCGCGATGGCCAACTGTTCGGACGGGCCCCCGACGAGCTCGACCATCGCATCGAGGGACTCGACCAACAAGGTGTCTGCGGGATAGGACGCACCGTCGGGCGCCACCAACGGCACCGGGTCACCGACCCGCTCGACGAACCCGCTCAACGTGACACCGGAACCAGATTCGGGCACGCCGACCTGCGGCGTCCGGTCTGTCGACAAGGTCAACACCGAACGCCGGCTGACAGGTTGATTGCCGACACGCGCCGCAACCAAGTTGGTGGTCCCGATCGACAACCCCAACGGGCCGCTCATAACGTTCGCCACGATAGCCGCCACGGAGCCCCGCAGCTGTCCGACACTCCGCGGGGACCGCCCCAAGCGCGTTCCGCCGGTGCACGTTTGACCACGTCAGCAACGCCCATGCCGCACACAGGAATGATGATGGTTACTTCAGATGGCGGCCAGTGCGGAAATCTGGCAACGTTTTCCGGGCGGTCCGCACCGAGCCGCACATGCGGATGTCAGACCCTGTGACGAGCGTGCAGCTTTCTCGAGGCGGACATCGAGTGTCCGTCGCGAATGCCTGTACATTCGCCACAGTGGCCGGGGATGGTGTGCGCCTCGACGGGAGGCGCAGCACAACGCTCATCTCGGAACTCCTAGCGGGCCACGCTCAGCAACCCTTGACAAGGGTGATCCGCAATTGATTGCTCGTCCATTCTTCAGCAGCAGAGATATCGCTAGACCAACCAATTGCGCGCAGCGGCAAGATATTCGGCCCACAAGGCAGGTGAATATTGGGGTCAAACTGCACGGGCGCAACGATGTAGGTACCACCACCGGGGGCGTAGCTACCGATATTCATCCCGTCGGACCAGATTGCGTCAGAGGCGATTAGGCCGTCCGGATGGGCCGACGTTCCGTATCTGACGCTGCCCCGTACCGGATTGATGCCCTTCGGCAGTTCGATCTTCAACGTGACGTCGTTGTGGCCTGCATCGCCCCGATTCTTGTACTCGATCAGTGTCTCCACGATCGCAGCGGGCTCGGTCACCGTGATCGCATCCGCCCATATCGGGCTCTGCCAACGGCCCTCAAGCTTGAACTGATCGAGCGGTGTCACAGGATCGCTTGATGGCGAAGGTTGTTGCGAAAGAACCCATTTGACGACGCCACCTGAAAGGCCGAGGATCACGCACGCGGCCACAGCCGTGCCAGTCAAGGCGCGGCGATTGACCTCCATCGCCCGGTAGTCGTCTCGGTGTATCGCAAAGTAGAGGCTGATCGATCCCAGTGCCCACGCGGAGGCTATCGTGATCGCAAGCTGCGCGTTCAGCCCGAAGATCTTCACAGTCATGAGCCAGGCCGCTTCCATACCGACCACGACAAACAGGGCAAATAGCCCTCGCTGGGTAAGCGTGTTCACCGCAGGCGACTTGCACCGATCTGTGTCGCCAGGTTCAGGTGTCGACTCTTCATTGCACGATTCTTCCGAGTCCTTTGCGTCAACGTCCGCATCAATATCGGCCATCCACACCCCTCGAGCGTTCCGCACACCCGAAGGTGCTTCCCAACCCAGATACGACCGGCCCAGGTACGCGCTAGTGATCGAACATGCGCGAGATCTCGTTGCGCTTGTTCGACATCTCGTTCTCGATGTAGATCGCGTTCACCAGCGCAAGCGCCAAGAGCACGGCGGCGACGATGCGAACCCACTTCGCAGCCCCTAGGAAGAAGGCGACAGCCGTGCCCGCGGCTACGACGGCAACTCCGGTCCACACCGGGCCTGAGCCGGTTAGGAGGCTGACGGATTGCATGGACATCACAAGCCCGATCACGACGAGCACACAGACGCCAGCAGCAACTGCCGCTTGCTTGCCATTGTTGGCTTTGTCCGGTGCGGTTGGTCCCGACGCTGGCCCGCTCCAGGCGGCGCCGTTCCAATAGATCCGGTTCTCGGGGTCAGAGGGGTCAGGATACCAGCCCGGCGCCGGATTCGGAGCGTTCATCGTGGGTAGCCCCTTTCTGTCAGAATGACGAGAGCGTAAACCCGCCGGGTGACACGCCAGGCCGATTGTCTGGAATCGTCACAGCAAAACGAAGCCGCCGCCGGAGCTCACGAACAGACCCATCGCGAGTAATCCGGCGCGCCCGGTGTGCTCCAATGTCGGACATGGGTGACATCGACGACATCAAGCAGGTCAAGTACCGGTACCTCCGTGCCCTCGACACCAAGCACTGGGACGAGTTCGCCGACACCCTCACCGAGGACATCGCGGGCGACTACGGACAGTCCATGGGCAAGACGCTGCATTTCACCGACCGCGACGCTCTGGTCGAGTACATGAAGAGCTCGTTGGGCCCCGAGGTCATCACCGAGCACCGCGTCGCGCACCCCGAGATCGAGGTGAACGGCGACGAGGCGACCGGCACCTGGTACCTGCAGGACCGCGTGATCGTGCCCAGCGTGAACTTCATGCTGTTCGGGTCGGCGTTCTATCACGACCGCTATCGGCGTACCGCCGACGGCTGGAAGATCAGCGCCACCGGCTACGACCGCACGTACGACGCCACCCTGTCGCTGGAGGGGCTCAACTTCAAGCTGGAACCCGGTACCGCCCTCAATATTTGACGCGTTACTTCGCGACGGCGATCACGGCGCCCGGCCGCAGCCACTGGATGATCTGCACCAACGTGGCGTCGTCGATCGCCACACAGCCTGCGGTGGGGCTGCCATCGGTGGTGTGCAAGAAGAACGCACTCCCGTTGCCGGGCACCCTGGTTTTGTTGACGCCCATCACCACAGCGTGTTTGTACTGAGGGATCTGCAGGTTCTCGGTGGCACTGCCCGAGTCGGTGCTGAACGGGCACTGCGCCTTCTGACACACCTGCATGGTGTTGTAGGTCGGGCTCTTCGTGTCGCCGTCCCACCAGTGGTCCGGACCGACCTGGACGTACTGCAGGCCACCGCCGGGGTTGGGGGCGGTTCCGAACGCGAAGTCGAGGGTGAATACCCCCATTGGGGTCGCCATATCGCCTTCGCGGGTCTGTGGGGCCATACCGTTGGAACCGATGTTCGCCGGGATACCGGCGCCGACCGGCTCCCAGCCCGCAGGCCCGCGTTGCCAGACATCCATCTTCGCCTTCGAACCACCCACTCCGACAACGGAAATCACCTGGGTGGCGTTGCCCACCGAAGAGGCGAACCAGGGTGGGTCGACGGCACCGGCGGTGGGCGCGCATGCCAGAGCCAACACCCCGGCACACAACATGGCGAGCAGTCGGCGCATCCGTCCATCGTCGTCGGCAGCCCTCTCGGCCGGATAAAGCTTGCAACACGATCCGGTCGCGATGGCTACGTTGGTGACATGGACGTGCAGGCGATCGGCAAGGGTTTGGGCACGTTGGACCGAGAGGTCTTCGAGGCCGTGGCCGAGTCACCGAGCCCACTGCTGGACACCGTGATGCCCGGGCTGACCAGGGCCGCAGACCATTCCAAGCTGTGGTTTGCCATCGCGGCCGCCATGGGCGCGCTGGGCAGCACGTCGTTGCGGCGTGGTGCTGCGCGGGGCGTGGTCAGCCTGGCGGTGACCAGCCTGGTGACCAACCAGGTCGCCAAACGGGTCTGGCGGCGGCCGCGACCGGACCGCAGTCTGATCCCGCTGGCCCGACGGACCCGACGGGTCCCCACCTCGCATTCCCTGCCATCGGGGCACTCCGCGAGCGCTGCGGCCTTCGCGGTGGGCGTGGGCCTGGAGTCCCCCTCGGCGGGCCTGCCGCTGGCTCTGCTCGGCGGCCTGGTCGGGCTGTCTCGGGTCGCCACCGGCGCGCACTATCCCGGCGATGTGTTCGCCGGATTCGGCATCGGCGCCGCGATCGCGGTCCTCGGCGCACGCATCGTCCCGACCATCCCGGCTGCCACCCTGCCGGCTTCGGATCCGTTGCGGTTCCATACCGAGCCCCGGCCGGATGGTGCCGGCGTGGCACTGGTGATCAACCCGGCCTCCGGCGGCGGAACGGGCGCACGGATCGTCGACGAAGTGCGAAAAGCCCTGCCCCGCACAGAGATCGTCGAACTCGACAACGGCGACGACATCGAGGCGGTGTTACGCGAGACCGCTGCCCGCGTCGAGGTGCTCGCGGTGGGCGGCGGCGACGGCACCGTGGCGTGCGCGGCGGGCATCGCCGTCGAGGCGGGTGTCCCGCTCGCGGTGTTCCCCGGCGGGACGTTCAACCACTTCGCCAAGGACATCGGCTGCGATTCGGTGGCCCGGACCGTCAAGGCCATCACCGACGGCACCGCGGCCTACGTCGACCTGGTGTGCCTCAACGAGGAACACATGGTGATCAACACCGCCAGCATCGGCGCCTACCCGAACTACGTGCGGATGCGCGAGAAGCTCGAACACCGGATGGGCAAGCGTCTGGCCGGGATGTACGCGCTCTACCTGACGCTGCGCCGGGAAGCCCCGGTACGGATCAGCTACGACGACAAGACCCTTGAGACCGAGTTGTTCTTCCTGGGCAATTCGACGTACTTCCCGTCCGGGTTCGCCCCGTCGCTCCGGCCGCGTCTGGATGACGGTCTGATCGACGTGCGGATCCTGGAGACCGGGCGGCGGTTCAGCCGGCTGCGCATCGCGACGTCGGTGTTGTTGGGCCGGCTCGAACGCAGCCCGCTCTATCACGAACTCCGGGTGCCACAGTTCCGGTTCGTCGCCGTCGACGGACCCACCGTCCTGGCGCACGACGGCGAGGTGGGCGAGGCACTCAGCGAGGCCAGTTTCACCGTTCGGTACCGGGCGCTGCCGGTGTTTCGTCCGCTGCCGTAACGGTTGTCGGATACGGCGGCACCAACAGCAGGCAGACAACGAAATACCCGTAGCCCAGGGCCCAGCCGGCCAACACATCCGACGGATGGTGGACGTTGAGCACCACCCGGCCCACCCCGATCGCGACGACGACCAGCACCCCGGCAACCACCCACCATCCCCGCAGCCGCGGGTGGAGCCTCGGCCACGCCAGCGTCAACAGGGCCAGCACCGCAACCATCACGCCCAGCGCGTGCCCGGACGGGAACGACGTGGACAAAGCATGGACCAGCGCGGTGGCCGGCCGCGGACGGTCCGCCAGAAACTTGGCCACCTCGGTCGTCACCGCGCTGAGCTCGATGGTCAAGAACAGGAAAAGCGCGATGCGTCGTTGGCGGCGGACCAGTGCGACGACGATCATCACCAACGCGAGCAACCGGAATGCAAACGGGCCGAGCACGGTGCAGAACACGTTCCACGCGGTCACCCAGCCCGGGTGCGCCGAGCCGTACCGGTACGGACCCGCCAAGCCCGCGGCGTCGACGTCGGCCAGCCAGGTCCACTGATTCGCGTAACCGATCCACAGCGCCGCATACACCGCGACGGCCAGCACCGCGGTCACCACCAACCAGCTTTCACGGGTTCTCACCAGACAATCTCTACCAGCTCCAACCGATTTGCCATGTTTGCGCGCTACCGTCGAAGACATGGCCCTGATACTGCGGAAGCTGATGCACATCGGTGGACTACCGGAGGGTCTGCGGTCGGAGGCCGAAGCCGAAGGCATCCTGTTCCTGGCCGAGTACATACCGGTGACCAGGCGTTTCACTGGATCGATCCCCGGAACGCGATCGGCAGGAAGCGTCGCCAGCTACGCCGGTTCACTGGTTCTCACGAACTACCGGGCGCTGGCCACCATGTCCACCCTGCCCAAGCTCGCCGGCCGCAGCATCGACCAGCCGTGGTTGGCCCCGCAGGTCGGTGCGGTGCACGCCGAGATCAACGAGACCGGGCTGGTCCTGCAGGCCGACGTGGCCCATATCGACCGGCGCTGTCACGGGAAGCTTTCGCTGCATTACAAGACCGAGATCCCGGACGAGGTACTGACGCAACTGCCCCGCCGGTCGCTGGCCTTCGACGTGGGCGCGGAGTACGTGTTCCGCGCGGTCGGCGTGCCGTACCACCCGTAGCAAACGCCGCACCGAGTATGTAGCTCGCGATGAGCCAAACGGTTGCGGGCAGCGCATTCAGGCTGTTCGGTCGTGGGTGTGGACGGAAAGGAAGTGACGTGACCGAGCCGCAACGGCAGAACCTGTTGATCGTGCACTGGCATGATCTCGGCCGCTACCTCGGCGTGTACGGACGCCCGGATGTGGTGAGCCCACACCTCGACCGCCTCGCCGCCGAGGGGGTCCTGTTCACCCGCGCCCACGCCACCGCACCGTTGTGCTCACCATCGCGGGGCTCGCTGTTCACCGGCCGCTACCCGCAGAGCAACGGACTGGTGGGCCTGGCCCACCACGGCTGGGAGTACCGCGCCGGGGTGCGCACACTCCCCCACTGCCTTGCCGAATCAGGCTGGCACACAGCCCTGTTCGGCATGCAACACGAGACCTCGCAGCCGGCCAATCTGGGGTATGACGAGTTCGACGTCTCGAACTCGTTCTGCGAATATGTCGTCGAGCAGGCCAACGCCTGGCTGACCGCGCCACCACGGAAACCGTTCCTGCTCACCGCCGGATTCTTCGAGACACACCGGCCGTATCCGCGCGAACGATACGAACCGGCCGATTCTGGGTCCGTCGAGCCTCCCGACTACCTGCCCGACACCGCTGAGGTGCGGGACGACCTCGCCGAGTTCTACGGCTCGATTGCGGTAGCTGACGCGAAAGTCGGTGAACTGCTCGGCACTTTGGCTGCGACCGGTCTCGACGAGAGCACGTGGGTGGTGTTCATGACCGATCACGGGCCGGCGTTGCCCCGGGCCAAGTCGACGCTGTACGACGCGGGTACCGGCATCGCGCTGATCGTGCGCCCACCGCGTGGCTCCGGGATTCCGCCGCGCCGCTACGACGAACTGTTCAGCGGGGTCGATCTGCTGCCCACCCTGCTGGACCTGCTCGGCGTCGATATCCCCGACGAGGTCGAGGGCCTGTCTCACGCCAGCAACCTCACGGCGACGCCGACGGAGACGGCTGAGGTCCGTTCCGAGGTGTACACGACAAAGACCTATCACGATTCTTTCGACCCGATTCGTGCCATTCGCACAAAGGAATACAGCTATATCGAGAATTACGCGGCGCGGCCATTGTTGGACCTGCCGTGGGATATCGCCGACAGCCCCTCTGGCCGCGCCCTCGGCGATACCGTCCTGAGGCCCCGGCCCGGCCGCGAACTGTACGACCTCGTCGCGGACCCGACCGAAAGCAACAACCTGCTGGGACCGGACGCCACCGACAAGGCCGAGGCGATCGCGAACGACCTCGCACTGCTGCTGAACGACTGGCGCGAGAAGACTCTCGATGTCATTCCCTCCGAATTCGCCGGCACCCGGATATCGGAGCGTTACACCGAGACGTATCTGCATATCCACGGCCGTCCGGCCACCAGCAGATCGGCCATCGCCGTCGACCGCGGCATCACCGATACCCGCCAATAGTTTTCATCACGGCGAACGAAAACTATTGACGCCCCGTTAAATAGGCGCCGCAAACAATTCATGGTTAGAGTCTCGCCCATGCCAGATCATCCGACGGCCTACCTGGTGCTCGCATCCCAGCGCAGCGGCAGCACCCTGCTGGTGGAATCCCTGCGCGCCACCGGCATGGCCGGGGAGCCCCAGGAATTCTTCCAGTACCTGCCGACCACCAGCATGTCGCCGCAGCCGCGGGAATGGTTCACCGGTGTCGAGGACGAGTCGATCCTGCGCCTGCTCGACCCCCTGATCGAGGGCAAGCCGGACCTGGCCCCAGCTGAGATCTGGCGCGACTACATCCGCACCGTCGGCCGCACCCCCAACGGGGTGTGGGGCGGGAAGCTGATGTGGAACCAGACGCCGCTGCTGCTGGAACGTGCTGAGGGCCTGCCCGAGCGATCCGGGCCCGGCCTGCTCGACGCGATCCGCGACGTCACCGGCGGCGACCCGGTGCTGATCCATGTCTACCGGCCCGATGTTGTGTCACAGGCGGTTTCGTTCTGGCGCGCGGCGCAGACCAGGGTGTGGCGCGGCCGGGCCGATCCGGTGCGCGATGCGCGTGCCGAGTACCACGCGGGTGCCATCGCCCACGTGATCCAGCTGCTGCAGGCCCAGGAGGAGGGTTGGCGGTCCTGGTTCGCCGAGGAGAACATCTCCCCCATCGACGTGTCCTACCCGTATCTGTGGCGAAACCTCACGACCGTGGTGGCCACCGTGCTGGAAGCGCTGGGCCTGGACCCACGATTGGCGCCGCACCCGGCCCTGGAACGGCAGGCCGATCAGCGGTCCGACGAATGGGTGGACCGCTACCGCCGCGATGCCGAGGAGCAGGGCCTACCTACCAGTGATTTGGGTGCGTTCAGCGGCGGTCAGCGCCGGTGATTGCACCGGAGTCACGGGCTGACTCCATCACCGGACCTGGGCCACCGCGAACACGCGACGGAACGGGAAGAACGTGATGCCGTCAGCGCGTTTCGGATAGGCCTCGGCCAGCATCGGGATGATCGCCTGTCGGTAGAGCTCCCACATCTGCTCGCTCAGCCGGCCTTTGACCTGGGTCAGAGCGGTCCCGGTGATCCAGTCCAGAACCGGTGTCTCACCGGATAATTGGTGCACATAGGTGGTCTCCCAGGCATCCACCACACACCCCGCATCGGTCAACAACCCGGCGTATTGCGCGGGCGTATCCACCTGGCCGGCGTCACGCCACGGCATGTCGCGCAGCGGCTCGACGAACGGTTCACGGCGGGCCAGCTCGCGTACCGCGTGATGGGACGGGGCATCGAAATTTCCCGGCACCTGAAAGGCGATCCAGGCGCCCGGAGCCAACTGCCCGGCCCAGCGCACCAGGAGTTCACGATGGGTGGGTACCCACTGCAGCGCCGCGTTGGTGATCACCACGTCGGTGTCGGGTTGCGGTTCCCAGTCCTCGATCGCCCCGACATGTGCCTCAAGCCCGCGGCCCTGCGCCGCGGCAACCATCTCCGGCGAGCTGTCCCAGGCCTCCAAAGTGGCCCCGGGCCAGCGCTGTCCCAGCGTCTCGGTCAGGTTGCCCGGCCCGCAACCGAGGTCGACCACCCGTGACGGCGCCGACGCCGCGACCCTTGTGAGCAGGTCGTAGAACGGCCGGCCCCGATAGTCGGCGAAGGCGAGGTACGTCTCCGGATTCCACATGCCCCCGATCATGCCCCCCACTCGTGGTTCGGGGGCGGGTGGTTATCGTCAGACCCCGATGGACGAAGCAAACAAGGTACGCAAGATCTGGACCGAGCTGGGCCTGCCCGGCATCGTCGACGTGCACACCCACTTCATGCCCAAGAACGTCATGGACAAGGTGTGGCGGTACTTCGACAGCCAGGGCCCGATGATCGGGCGGGAATGGCCCATTACCTACCGCGCCGACGAGGCTGAGCGGGTCGCCACTCTGCGGGAGTTCGGCGTCCGCAGGTTCTCCTCACTGATCTACGCGCACAAGCCGGAGATGGCCGCCTGGCTAAACCAGTGGGCGGTCGGCTTTGCCGAGGACACCCCGGACTGCCTGCACACGGCCACGTTCTTCCCCGAACCGCAGGCCACGGCCTATGTCACCGAGGCGATCACCGCAGGTACCCAGGTGTTCAAGGTCCACATCCAGGTGGGCAACTACGACCCGAACGATCCCCTGCTCGACGAGGTGTGGGGGCTGATCGAGGACGCCGGCGTCCCAGTGGTCATCCACTGCGGTTCCGGCCCGGTGTCCGGCCAGTTCACCGGCCCCGAACCGATCGCCAAGTTGCTGGGCCGCTATCCGCGGCTGGTGCTGATCGTCGCGCACATGGGGATGCCGGAGTACTCCGCCTTCCTGGATCTCGCCGAGCAGTTCGAGCAGGTGCGGCTGGACACCACCATGGCGTTCACCCCGTTCGTCGAAGAGACGATGCCTTTCCCCACCTCGGAGACAGACCGGCTGAAGGCCCTGGGTGAGCACATCCTGTTCGGCAGCGACTTCCCGAACATCCCCTACGGCTACGCCGAGGCCATCCACCACCTGATCGACCTGCCGGGTGTCGACGACACCTGGCGCCGCAATGTTCTGCACGACAACGCCGCGAAGTTGTTCGGGCTCAGCTGAGCAGTTGGCTAGCATCGGGAAGCGTGGAGCCGTCCAGCGCAGACCCGGTGGAACCCCCGATCCCTGTTCCCGACGTCCCCGGCGGTGAGGCCGGTGCGCGCGGCCTGCCCCGGCGTGCCGATCTGACCGTGCGGCAACGCGCGATCGTGGACGCCTCCGCGATCGCCGACATCGCGTTGCGCACCGGGGTCGCCTCGATCGTGGCCACCTCGATGGTGCCGACGGCGCTGGCGTCGATGCTGCATCCGTCCGCGTCGCGCGCCGAGAACGACCACATGCGGTTCTACGCGGATCTGGCTGCGGCACAGGATCCCGCGGTGTCGTTCCCGGCGCCCACCCGACCACCCCGGGTATCCACCCGCCGGGCCAATCCGGTAGCCGAGATGATCGCGCACGGCCGGGTGGAGAACATCCGTTTCGACAGCAGCTTCACCGCGGTCAACCCGGCGCTGCGCGATATGTGCGACGGGTTCACCCGCAACAACGTTGTGCGGGCCCAGCATTGGCGCCATGACGACGGCCCGCACCCGACATTGTGTGTGATCCACGGTTTCATGGGATCGCCGTACCTGGCGAACGGCCTGTTCCTGTCGTTGCCGTGGTTCTACCGCTCCGGCTTCGACGTGCTGTTGTACACCCTGCCGTTTCACGGCCAACGCGCCGAACGGTTCTCACCGTTCAGCGGCTACGGATACTTCTCGCACGGGTTCGCCGGATTCTCCGAGGCCATGGCCCAGGCCGTGCACGACTTCCGTTCGGTGATCGACTATTTGGAGTACTCCGGTGTCGATCGGATCGCCCTGACCGGCATCTCGCTGGGCGGCTTCACCTCGGCGCTGCTGGCCAGCGTGGACGACCGGATTCAGGCCGTCGTCCCGAATGTGCCTGTGGTGACGCCGGATCGCACGGTCGACGAGTGGTTCCCGGCCAACAAGCTGGTGGCCCTGCAACGCCGGGTGTCCAGGACCGATCCCGCATTGATCGAAGCGGCGGCGCGGTATGCCTCACCGCTGAACTATCGTCCGCTGGTGCCCAAGGAGCGGCGGATGATCATCGCCGGCCTCGGCGACCGGCTGGCTCCACCGCAGCAGGCCGAAATGCTGTGGGAACACTGGGATCGCTGCGCGTTCCACTGGTTCCCCGGCAACCACCTGCTGCATGTGAGCCAGCCGGACTACCTACGCCGGATGACCCGCTTCCTGCGGGATTTCATGTTCGACTGACGGCTGCTGCAGCGCCAACGGCACCTCGACCGGAGTGCCGTCCAGGCGGTCCGAGGACAACGGGTTCAGCGCCGCCAACGCCGGGCGGTGCCGGCCCCCCGCCGGTTTCAGGCTGGGTAGCGGGGCCTTGCGTGCGGGCCGGTCCTCGGTACGGATCGCCGCGCCCACCGTCAGCTGCGGCTCGGTCGGAGATCCGGTGAATTCCAGTGCCGTCCAGATTTCCTGGGCCGGTAGCGCGCCGATGCCGGCCAGCACGGCGTCCAGCTCGTTGCTCACGTTGACGCGGTAGGCCGCCACGTATCCGGAGTCGTCCGTCACGCCGCGCCAGGTTTCCTTACCCGGGTCGGGCAGCGGGGAATCGACGCCGTCGACCAGCGTGATCGTCCAGCCCTGCTCACGCAGATGGTCGGCGAGCCGCCGCCCGACGATTTCGGTGGTGTCCCGCAACGGGATTCGCGAGGAGCGGGCGCGCAGTGCATCGAGATTGTCCGATGCTGCCACGGTCAGGCTGATCCAGCTGCGGCGGGTGCCGCCGGCGTCACGGTGGGTGATCCGGACCTTGTCGCAGCGAATGCCGTAGCGATCCAGGTAACTGACCACCACCGGCAACTGGGCCGGGTCCGCGGGATCGACGCGCAGCGTGACGGTCTCGGATTCCGACCGCTCGGCCGGCCCGTTCTTGGCGCGGTTCCGCCGCCACATCGCCAGGTGCCGGGCGATCCGGGTGGTCAGGAACACCCCGCCCCACCAGGCCAGCAACAACACCACAGCTGCGACGGAAACTCCGAGCACCCACCGTTCGGTATTGGTCTGCCATGGCCGGGCCAGGACGGCTGCGACGATGAACAGCGACGCCAGCGCGAGTCGGGCGGTCATGTGGTGGGGTCCTTCCGTCGATATGCGCCGAATGCGACGGCGAGCGCCGCCAGCGCAAGTGCTCCGGTGCCGGCGAAAGCGACGATTCGTCCGGTGTTGTCACGCGGTGCTGGTTCTGATGGTGCGGCAATGGGTTTGCCTGCGGGAGCCGCCGGTCCGTCCAGCGGCCGGTCGGCGACATCCCAGGTGAGTGCGGCCACCGGGTCGACACCGCCGGCACCGCTGATGTTCGACGGCGAGCGGGCGGCACCCTGGGCCGTCGTGGTCAGCCGGTGCACCACCTGGCGTGCGTTCAGGTCCGGGAACTTGCTGCGCACCAAGGCCGCAACCCCGGAAACGTAGGCCGCGGCGTAACCGGTGCCGTTGAGCGGAGCCAGCTTGCCCTGGTCGGTGGGCAGCGCGTTGGCCAGCCCTCCTCCGGCCGCATTGCTCACCGAGGAGATGTTCTCGCCCGGCGCCGAAATCCCCACCCAGGGGCCGGGCATGGTGAATCCGGAGGGCTGGCCGGTGGCGTTGAGCGCGCCGACCGACAAGACGTAGGGCTGCCACCACGACGGGATGGACACCGAGGAGACACCGCCCCAGTTGCGCGGATCATCCGGCGTTCCGGACAGCGGATTGGACCCGCACGCCGACCCGGTGGCGGCCCCGCCCTGGGTGTCGCCCGCGGCCGCGATGATGACCGCGTCCTTCTCGAGCGCCGCATAACGCAGCGCCGCACCGAGTTCGGTCTGGTCGATCTGTTTGTCAGCGGGCAGGCAGGTCACCACCGAGATGTTGATGACGCGCGCACCCAGGTCCGCGGCGCGCACCACGGCCCGGGCCAGGCTGGCCACATCCGCGGCGGCACGGGCCTCGGCCGCATCGGCGCTGGGGGTGCGCGGGGCGAATCGCGGTGAGTTCTGCCGGATCGAGATCAACCGGGCTTCCGGCGCCACCCCGGAGAAACCGTCGGGTCCGGGTTGGCCGGCGATGAGACCGGCCACCGAGGTGCCGTGACCATCACAATCGGTCAGTCCGTCGGTGGATTCGATGAAGTCTCCACCGCCCTCGATATGGGGCAACCGCGGTCCCGGCTGCACCCCGGTATCGATGACCGCAACGGTCTGGCCCTGCCCACGGCTTTGCTTCCAGGCATCGGACAGGTTGAGCGCCAACTGGTTCGGGTTGACCGCGCCGGGATCGGTACCCGGCCTCGCTTCGGTGGCGACGCACGCCGAACGCTGCGTCATCGCCTCCACCGGGCCGGCACTACCGGCCGGTGGGGCGATCTGCGGGTCGACCTCGGGCGGGCTGACCGCACCCGCCGACGGGGAGCCGACCAACAGCACCAGACCGGCTGTGGCCAGAACACCCAGACTCTTGTGGATCACCGATTCATCACCTGTCGAGGACGAGGCTGAACAGCCCGATGAGGAAGGCCATCACCGGAATCAGCGATGCATCGAGCCCGGTTGCCAGGAAGCCCACCAGGCGCCGCATCGGCAGCGAGTAGGTATCCGGCGATGCTGCCCGCGGATTCAGTGCGGCGAGAATCCACACCGCGACGAGCACGGCGAGCGTAGCCAGAGTCAACCAGGCGGCCGCATACCGGCCGTCGATCGCGAAGGCCACCAACAGGACAACGGACAGCAGGTAGGGCTGGGCCAGCAGCCAGGCCTTGCAGGAAGCGGAGTCCCACACGCGAGCCCGCAGGGCGGAGCCGAGCGCGGCGGCGACCACGACGTACCACGCCCACGGCGACGCAGCCGACGAACCGACCAGGGCCACCGACCCCGCGACGCCGAGCAGCACACCCGCGGCGATCACGCCGGTCTGATGCGACTGGCTCACCCGGACCCGGCGCGGCAGATCGGCCAGCACCGAGAGCGGATGTGCGGACGGGGAAGGATCACCCGGCGCCGGGATGACCGGCAGCGGGAAACGCGCCCACATGGCTGACAGTTGGGCGGCCTGAACGGTGACCACCAGGGCGATCAGGATCAGGGCGCACCCGATCACCGTCGCGTTGAGCTCCCACAGCGTGGCCGCTGCGGCGACCAACAACACGCCGGCACCGGCCACGGTGGTCGCGGTGAACACCGCGATACCCCGGTCACCGGGCGAGCTGGCCATGCTGATCAACGACCACGCAGCCACTCCCGCCGCAGCCAGCAGGATGCTGGGTGCACCGAATTCGCCTGGGACACCGAGGGCGAACGCTGCGCCGACCGGGACCAGCGCGGTGACGGCCAACGCGGTGGCCAGGGCTCCTGACCGGGCCCGGGTCGACAGCGCAGCCAGCACGGTGGCGACGGCGATGCCGCCCGCCACGAACAGCCCGAGCAGCTCACCGGTGACGACGCGATGGGCGACGGCCAGACCGGTGCCCACCAGGATCAGCCCGATCAGGGCCAGCGCCGCGCCCCGTGCGATGTGCGCGGGGCCCCACGGACGTCGCCGGGCAGCCGAGAAGATCACCGCCGCATCGGCGATGTCCTCGACGATGCGCGGGGCAGCCGGGCCGGACGGGACGGCTTGCAGCGCAAGCAGGTCCCCGTCCACCACACCGACCGTGTCGAGGGTGGCATCCAGGCTGTAGGGCGCACCGCCCACCGGGGCCAGGCTGAGCCGAACCGGGTCCGGGGCGCTCGCGCCGTCGTCGCCGCCGCTGGGGGGCAGCACGATGCGCTGGACCGCGGGCAGAATCTCGCGCAGCGGCAGACCGGACGGCAGGGCCATCTCGGTCAGCCGGCCACCATCGTCTCCGGCAGCCAGTACGGCCACCCGGACGATCGGCATCACAGTGTTGTCGGACATTCCTATGCTTTCTGGGTTCTTCTCATGGAGCGTGGATCTCGGTGGGGTACAGCATCGTTGGATAGTGCGTTGTTGGCGGCTTCGCTGTCGAAGTCGCGGATGAGCGGTTGGTCGGGAAACCAGGAACCGCTCGGCAGGGAGGCGGTGAGCCGTTCGATCGCCATGGCGATCGCATCGGCACTGCCTGCCGTGAAGGTCGAGATCCACTCCCCGTCGAAGGCTTTCGACGGGGAGACCAGAATCCGTCCCCCGGGGGTGTCGATGATGCTGACCCCCACCTGGGTGGTGACCCGGTGGCCGTCGCGATGCTCTCCGGCCACGATCTCGACATACGTCCGGCGCCCGTCGAACACCGCCTCCACGATCGGGCGGGCCGAGGCCGGGACTCCCAGGAATCCCAGCACCTCGGTCAGCGGCGTGCCGTTGCGGATCTGCTCGTCAGCGCGGGCGCCGGCCGCGGCCGGCAGCGCGAACTCCTCGAACCGCGCCGGCCTACGCTGCGACAGCCCGGCCGTGAGCACCGGGCCCAGGGCGTGGGGGTGGGCGATGTCCATCTCGGTGAACGTCACCAACTGCGCGTTACGCAGGACGACAACGGTCCGGCCGGTCAGGTCGCCGGTGCGCGCCACTATGCCACGCAGCAGATCCCCCGGCCCGGAGACGAACCGCAGGTCCAACCACTGGGCCGCCCGGCAAGCCAGCCGAACCCATTGCGCCACCCGAGGATTGACTCCGCCACCGGCGTCGAGCACGCCCATCCTGGTCAGTTCAGCGGCCTGTTCGGCGACAAAGCCGGCCCGCTGTGCCGGTTCGCTGTAGGGCGGCGTGATGGCCAGCACCCACGGGTACCCCCCGGCGCCCAGTACCTCGGCGAGGTACCAGGCCTGATCGGTGGTCAGCTCGACCGCGTTGGCTCCGGTACTCAATGCGGAGCCACCGGCATCAGCCCCACTTGGCGCCTTCGGCCGCGTCGCGGGCACTCATCGACATGGTGTTCATCTCGTGCGTGGACGCCATGGCACGGTAGGCCCGGGTCAGCTCTTCCATCGCCTGGTTCCACTGGGCCTGCCAGGCCTGGTAGGTCATACCGGTGTCACCCTGCCAGGCGCTGCTCAGCGCGGCCTGCTCACTGGCGATGTCGGCACCGACGGCATGCAGGGCAGCCGAGTAGGTGTTCATCTCTCCGGCGTGAGCCAGCATGGCCGGGTAGTTGTACATGATCTGAGACATGAAAACTCCTGTATCCGGGGGTAGTTCGGTTAGACCGCGGTGTAGGTGCTGGCGGCGGCGGCATCCTGGGCGACGTAGGTGCCCGCGGCGTCGCCGAGGTTGAGCTGCGCGATGTCCAGCAGCGCGTTCACCTTGGCCGACACCTCGACGAATCGGACGTGTGCGGCCTGGAACGCCGCGGAGGCCTCACCCATGTGGAAGGCCTGAGACGACATGGCGGCCTGCTCGGCCTGCGCGATGGTGCTGCGCATCAGGGCAGTCTTGGCGCCGAAGGCCGCCTCGGAGGCGATCAGCTGGGGAATGTGAGCATCCAACAGGCTCATGGATTTTCCTTTCGGGTCGTAGACATTTGGCGGTGCGTCGAACGTGGTGGAGATGATCTGGTCAGCTGCGGATACCCCCTTCAGAATCGCCGGGCGCCCAGGAACCGGGCAGCATCGGCGAGGCGGGACTCTCTTCGTAGGTCTCGCCGGCCAGGGTGGTCAGCCCGGCCGCGGTGGCATCGGATTTCGTCTCGGTACCGGTGAATCCCACGGTGCCTGCACCGCTTTCGGATGCCCGCACCCGCGGCTGCGGCCGTGGTGCGGGGTCCAGGTCGGGCTGTTCGTAGTCCATGTACGCGTCTGCGTAGGCGTGGTCTTCCAGTGCCGCACCTCGCTTGCGACGGCGCTTACGCCGTGCCGCGAGCGATGCGGCCACACCGGATGCCGCCGCGGGAATGCCGGAAGCCGGTGCGTGCGCACTGGACTTGCCCCCCACCGTCGGGCTGAAGCCCTCCTCGGGGTCACTGCCGAGCACCGCATACGGTGCGAAGGCCGCCGCGGCGACTGGAGCCGGTGCCGCAACCCCTCCGGAGGCAGGCGCGGCCGCGGGCGCGGCGGCTCCCGCTCCGGCGCCGACTCCCCCCGGAGCCAGGCCGGCCATCGGCAGGCCCTGATCGCCCCGCACCGGCGCCGCCGGAGCATCCCCATCGGCCGGAGCGTCGGGTGCAACGTCGTCGGTGGGAAGCAGGTCGAGGAAACCCAATGCGGCAAGGCCGATGCCGAGGAGCGGCACCAGAAACGGGGACAGCGCAACGCCGATCCACGTGCCCCAACCCACCGGCTGGAAGATCATCTGATAGATGACGCCGAACAGGAACGGCCCCCAGGTGGTCAGGAAACCGGCCGGGTTGGTCATCAGGTCGGTGAGCATGGCCTGGATGGTTCCGAGCGGATCGTTGAGGAACCGCAGCAGCTCCTTGCCGCCGATCATCGCATCGTTACCGAGGTAGTCGACCAGCCATTGCGGCAGATTCGGGTACTGGTTGTCGGCGGTCGCATCCGCAGTGGTGAGCGCCGATCCGGATTCGGACGCAGTGCCCTGCGAGGCCATCTGCCGCGCGTTGGCCGAGGCCGTACCGGCCTCCCCGACGCCTGGCTTGAGCAGCATCGGCGACGGTGTGCTGGTCGGTGTCGCCATCACTGCGGCCCCCGAGATGGCCTGGTAGGTGGCCATGGTGGTGGCCGCCTGGATCCACATCCGGACGTAGTCGGCCTCGTTGACCGCGATCGGAATCATGTTGATGCCGAAGAAATTCGTGGCGATCAGCACGCCGTGCACCGCATGGTTGAGCGCCAGCTCGGGCAGGGTCGGCATGGCGGCCAGTGCCGTCGTGTACGACGCGGCCGCGGTCTCGTGCTGCACGGCCACCGCAGCGCTGTTCGCGCTCTGCTGCGCCAGCCAGGTCAGGTAGGGCCCGTGCGCGGCGATGTACTGTTCCGAGCTCGGACCTTCCCAGGACCCGGCCTGTACCGTACCCAGCACACTGGTGAGTTCTGCTGCCGCCGAAGCATATTCGGCACTCAGCGACTGCCAGGCCCCCGCGGCGGCCAGCAACGACCCGGCACCTGGACCGCTGGTGAGCAGCGTCGAGTGCACCTCGGGTGGTAGGGCCATCCACATGGGGGCAGTCATCTCAGATGCCGCGTGCGATCAGGTAGGACGAAGCCGCCATCGCGTCGCCGGTCAGGTAGCTGGCACCGGACTCGCCGACGCCGACGCCCGAACGGCCGAGCTCCTCGACACCCTGGGCGGCCATCGCCGAATGCTGGGCGCCGTGCGCGCTGAAACCGGTCGCGGTCTGCAACGAGACTGCGTCGGCCGCAGGCGGGATCACCGCCGAGACCAGGGGGGCGGCCGCGGCGTGCGCGGCAGCCAGGCGCGCGGTGAGCGCCTCGACGGCCGCGCTGGCGGCGGTCAATCCTTCTGGAACTACCCGCAATGTCATCAGAATTCCTTTCGCCCGTTGTTCACGGAAAGTGCCGTGTCATCGATGAGTGGGTTGACGAGTTGGACGAACTCGGGCGCGTCGCCGTTGCCCAGCAACATGCCTCGTCCCGCGGGGAACCGGGCGAACCGATGCCCGCGGAGCTTGCCGCTGTCGGCCGGATTGCCCGACAGCATCAACGTGGTCGCCTGCAGATCGTTGAGGCGACGCAGCAGCGGCGCCGTCATCACGGCATGCGCCGACCCGGTGGCCCGGGCCGTCACGATGACACGCAGGCCCAGATCGGTTGCCTCGGCCAACAGTCCCGCGATGTTCGTCCACGGGCGCTGCCCGGCGAACGGCCCGCCGGCCGCCGGTCCGTCGGGGATCTGGTCCACGTCGTCGATGATCAGATAGTGGATGTGGCCGTCGGGTCCCGAGCGCTGATTCCAGGCGCTGAGCTCCTGCGGACTCAGACCGGCCGGCGGGCGGCGCTTCTCGATGAGTGCCGAGAGGCCCAGCATGGCCGGCAGCACCCGATCGATGTTGGCGGTGTACTCGTTGTCCGGGAACAACGGCTCCTCCACCAGGTGCAGCCGCCGGTCGATGACCGTGAAGGCGACCTCGTCCGGCCGGGAGTTCTCCCGGATGGTCCGGATGATGTGGCGCAGCAGCGTTGTCTTGCCCGACTTCGTATCGCCGAACACCGCGAGCAGCGGGTTGTCCTTGAAGTCGAGCACCACCGGCGCCAGATCCTCTTCGCGCTGTCCGATGACCACCTGCTCCGGGGCCGGGTACAACGTTGCCAGCGCGGCGGGGGCCAACGCGGTGGGCAGCAAGCGCACCGGCGGTGCGCTCTGCCCCGGGTAGCGGGAGTTGATGACGGCGATGTCGCTCAGTGCCGGTTGCGCGAACAGGAAGTGCTCGGCGGCCATCGTCAGGCCGCGGCCCGGCTGATCGGCGGGCACCGACTCCGCTGGGCGGCGCAGCGCACCCACCACGCGCACGATGCTGTCGTGACTGTCGTGCAGCTTGAGCTCCAGACGCAAGCCCAGGCCGTCACGCATCGCCAGCGGCACCTCCAGCCAGTTCGGCGTGGTGATCACGACGTGGATGCCGTAGGCCAGTCCGGTGTTGGCCAGCTCGGTCACCTTGGCCAGCAACGGATTGCGGGTGTTGAACGTGTCCGTGTTGTCCCGGCTGAACGCGTAGAGGTTGTCGATGACGAAGAACACTTCGCCATAGCCATCTTCATATCGGCGGCTTCCGTTCACCGCGCCCTGCTGCTGACGTGCCCGCAACAGTTGCTCGAGCTCGCCGAACGTACGGCGGATGCGCTCGGGCTCCATCGGGGTCGCCACGCTGCCGACGTGAGCCAGACCGGCCAGACCGGCGAGCTGTCCGCCGCCGTAGTCCAGGCAGTAGAAGCTCACCTCACTCGGCGAGTGCAGTGCCGCGGCCGACAGGACGAAGGTCTGCAGTGCGGTCGACTTGCCGGATCGCGGACCACCGTGGATCAGCACGTTGGCTGCCGACGAGTTGGCGTCGAACACCAAGGCGTCCCGGCGCATCTCGAATGGCTTGTCGATCTCGCCCAGCGGCCAGCGCAGTTGGCCGGGCTCCACATCGGTACGGGCCAGGACGTCGTCCAGCGCGATCGCGCCGTCCAGCGGCGGCAGCCACAGCTTCGGCGCCTGCGGACCGTAGGTGGCCAACTGGTCGCCGATGGTGGCGATCAGTTTGCGCGGCGGCGCAGCGGCGAACTCCGGCTCGTTCGTGACGATCACGGTATCGGGCTCGGGCTCGACCCGAGAGGCCGTGAACAGCTGCGGCTGCGGCAGTGCCCGCACCACGATCGACTTCTCGACGCGGGGCGGGTCGTAGATACCGTCGACGTAGGTGCTGCGGAACTTGATCGGCACCGCACCCGGGGCCGGCACCAGGAAGCCCTCGCCCTTGTGCTCGCGACCCGATTCGATGTGATAGGCGTCCTCGACCCCGATGATCTGACGAGAGATGCTGGGGCTGGACACCTTCAGGCCGATCCGGTACGACGTGTTCTTGTCGATGTCCTTGATCCGGCCCACGTCCAGGGTCTGCGACGCGAACAGAATGTGAATCCGGAACGAGCGACCCTTGCGCGCAACGTAATCGAACAGGTCCGCATACTCGGGATGCTCGGCGAGCATCAGGGTGAACTCGTCGGCGACCACGAACAGCGTCGGCATCGGGGGCAGGTCATGCCCGGCCGCGATAGCCGCCTCGTACTCGGTGACCGAGTTGAACGCGCTGCCCTGAACCCGGCGACCGGCTTCCTTGAGCGACTGCTCACGACGGGACACCTCACCTCGCAGGGTGTCGGCGAACCGGTCGGCCAACGACCGCTTCTCGGCCATGTTCGAGATGACCGCGACGACCTGCGGGAAGTTGCGGAAGATGTCGGCTCCGGCCTCACCCTTGAAGTCGGCGTAGATCACGATGAGCCGCTCGGCAGAGTGAGTCGTCAACAGCGACAACAGGATCGACATCAGGGTCTGGGACTTGCCCGAACCCGTCATACCGATCATCAGGCCGTGCGGGCCCATGCCGCCTTCGGCCTCGTCCTTGAGGTCGAAGTACAGCGGTTCGCCGGTGGCGGTGACGCCGATCGGCACCCGCAGCTCGTCGTCGCGGTTGCGCGGGGCCCACAGGCTGGCCACATCCAGGGCCGAGGCGTCCGGGATGTCCAGCAGCGTGCCGAAAGTGGCACTGCCGGTGGCGGTGGACCGCACATAGCCGGGGTTGGAATCCCATCGCGACAGCCGGCGCGCGATGTGCGCGGCCTCGGCGGCCGACATCGTGTCGGCCTGCGCGACGTAGGGCTGCCAGCCGCTGCTCTGCCAGCGCTCGATCCGGCCTTCGATGACCCGCAGGATGGGCCGCTCGGGATCGGGATACTGCTCGCGGTTGGGCAGCGTGTCAGATCGGTGGATCACGGTCACGCCGGTCAGACCGGGCCGTCGCGCGATGTCGTCGGGATCGGCTTCAGGGTCGTCGAGGACCACCAGCAGATGCTTGAGGACCTGATCCGGTTCGGTGGGGAAGGCGGGTCGGCCGGCCAGGGCCGAATCCAGTTGCCCACGCAGCTCGTTGACACCGGTGGTCAGATAACGGGCCGGGCCGACACCGTCCGCCTGGGACGGAACGTCCACGTGCGGAAGCCATTTCAGCCATGACCAGGCGTCGGAATCGACGTGGGGTGAGGCCAGTGCCACTCCGAGCATGGTCGGGTCGTGCCAGGTGACCGCCTGGGTGATCCAGGCGCGCAGCGCGTCACGGACTTCCTCGGCCTCACCGATCACCGTGATCCGGGCCAGCTTGGTGACGTCGATGCCGGTCGGGGCATCGCGCACGGTGCGCTGCACATCGAGCAGACCGCGCAGGGTGCTGTGCGACACCGGTTCCAGGTCGATCTCGTCGGCGGTGTCCTTGACCTTCAGCGCAGCGTCCAGCGGCACATCGTGCAGCCCGGCGCGGAGCACCAGGAAGTCTCGGTCCCGCGGGTCGCGTTCCCACTGCCTGCGGGTGCCGGGGATGGTCGCCAGAACCTCGGGTTCCGGGTGCGACCACTCCAGCGCCGCCCGCTGCTCACCGGCGTGGGCACGGACGTTGTCCCGGACGACGGACAGGTAGCGCAGGTAGTCGGCGCGCTCGGCGTCGACCTCCTCGGTGCGCATCTTGTTGCCGCTGCCGCGGTAGAGCGCCGTGGCCGCCAGCAGCAGCACGAACGGGAAAAACAGCATGGTCGGCGAGATCATCCGCATGCCGGTGGCGAACAGCGCCACGATCATGCCCACGATCAGGATGACGATCAGGTACGGCAGCACCCGGCGCAGCAGGGACGGCGGAACCATCCGCTCCAACTGGGGTGGCGGCTCGATCGTGATGGTGCCCTTGCGGGTGGTCGGCGGAGCCAGCCTGCGCTGGTGCTCGAAGATCAGCCTACTCATCGCGTGGCCTCCAGGCGCGCAGCATTTACGTTGGGCGACAGCGCATCATGTGCGGTCAGGGCGTCGCCACGGGACAAGGTCGGACCCGCCGCGAACTGCGTCAGGATCGACCACGGAATGGGTCGGGCCGGCGAGGTGAGACCAAGTGCCTCAACAACTTTGTCGTCACCTGCGGTGTCGATGCCGTATCGGACGCCGGTGTCGCTCACCCAGAACAACGAGCCTGCGGTCGGCGATCCCGGTTCGGCGCCGACGGTCTGGACGAAGTAGCCACTGCCGGGGGTCAGTGCGACCCGGTTGGCGGCACCGTTGCTGCCCGCTCCGACCAGGTCGACGGTGTGCAGACCGTCCCGTACCGGCAAGGCCGCTCCGGAGAGCACCGACAGCTTGCTCTCGGTGGCACCGGCGGGCTTGATCCACTGTGCACACGTCACCGGGGCGGTCGACGGTGCGACCAGGGTGACGGGTGCCTCCGGGTAGCCCGCAGTGTCGATGGCACGCGAGACGGGCATCCGCGACACCTCGTCGGGCCCGATGCGCGGCGCCTGGTCCAGGCCATAGGAGTTGCTGTTGCGCAGGATCGAGGCGAGCACCGGCGAAACCGGCTGCAGGCCGTCGGAGAGCACCGCGTAGTAGCGGGCGGTGTTGTCGGCGTCGTAAGCGGCCACCACACCGCCGACGGGCACCGGTGTCGACAAGGCGTAGCTCGTCGGCGCGCCGGCATCGGCGATGCCGGGCACGGTCAGTGCCGGAGCCTCGGGGATGGCGTTGAACAGGCCGGCGGCGATCGGTCGCGGCGCCGGGATCTCTGCGCCGAAGCCGAGTGCATCGGTGACCGCGCGGTCGGCCAGAACGATCGGACTGCGCTTGCCGTCCCACAGCACCCAGTCGCCCGGGGTCGGCCCGGCCGGGTTGTGCACCAGCACGGCCTGACCGGGCGCCAGCGGCAATGCGCGCTCGTCGCCCGTCGCGAGTTCGCCGGCGATGACCGTCACGCCCACGTTGGTGCCCGAAACTGCGTCGCACACAGTCCAATCGGCGGCACTTGCGGTGTTCTGCGCCATACGTTCCGGCGCGCCGGGGATGCCCAGCAGGTTGCCCCGCGGGAACTTGTCGATCTCACTGGTCTTCACCGTGGTCGGGTTGTCCGCCTTGCCGGTGATCAGCCGCGCCGAGGTCAGATTGAGCACCGGATGCAACTGCTCACCCACGCGCACGTACAGCGCCGCCGTCGACCGGTCGGCGAGGACCGCGTCGTTGCCCGCCGATCCACCCGGCCGGAACAGTGAGAACAGGAAGCAACCGATCAGACCCGTGACCAGGATCAGGGCGCCGGTCAGCACTGCCCGGCTCTGCGTGCGCAGCGGGTCGACCAACATGCGGGTGTCGTGCAGCGCGACACCGGAAGCGATGCGGCGCATGACGAATCGCCAGCCCGTGACCTGGTTTTTGGTGACAAAGCCACGCCGGTAGGACACCTGGTCCGGGTTCTCGTTGGACGGCGTGCGGGACGTGAACGAGCGACGCTCGTCGGGGCCGGGCGCGGTCATGCGGGCACCGTCAGACCCAGGCCACGCAGCAGCGGGCCGGCCGAACTGTTCACGTCACCGGCGGTGATCGTCATCATCTCCTCGTCGGTGAAGTCGTCGTGCTCGGAATGATCGAGGCGGTACTCGCGCTCCTCTTCGGAACGCTCGACCAGGTTGCGGACGAAGCGGCCGTTACCGGCGATGTCCAGGCTGCGTCGCGGCACACCGTTGCCGTCGGGCGTGGTGGCCTGCGCCAGGTAGCCGAACAGCTTCTCCATGTCGTCGTGCGCGGCCTTCTCGAAGGTGCTGTCACGCTTCTCGGCCATCCGCTCGGCGATCTCGACGAGTTCGGGCGAGGAGTAGGACGGGAAGTCGATGCTGCGGGTGAAGCGCGAACGCAGACCTTCGTTGGTGTCCAGGAACATGTCGAGGTCCTTGCGGTACCCCGCGACGATCACCACGAGCCGGTCACGGTCGTTCTCCATGCGGGCCAGCAGCGTGTCGATGGCGACCAGGCCGAAGTCGTTCTTGGCCCCGGTGGACACCAGCGCGTAGGCCTCATCGAGGAACAGCACACCGTCCAGCGCGCTGTCGATGATGGCGTTGGTCTTGGCTTCGGTCTCACCGATGTGCTGACCGATCAGGTCGGCACGGTGAACCTCGCGGACCGTCTCCTTCTTGAGAAGTCCCAGGCCGCAATAGATCTTGGCGACGACGCGGGCGATGGTGGTCTTGCCCGTTCCGGGCGGGCCGGCGAACACGAGGTGGTTGGTGCGCTGCGCGACGGCCAGTCCGCGCTCCTGGCGTCGGATCGACATGGCGACCGAGCTCTTGAGCCGCGCCACCTGGAACTTCACTTCTTCCAGACCGATGAATTCGGCCAGCTCGGCCTCGGCCTCGATCAGAAGGTGGGCCTTGCGCTCCTTGGCACCGGGGTCGACGAAGTCGGACTCCGACGGTTCGGTGTCGGGATCCCACGGGTCGCTGCGGGCGTCGATGCGCGAGGCCGTGGTGATGAGCAGCCCGAAGGTGGGATCCGACAGGGCGTCTTCGACCTGCTTGTTCTCCGGGTGCGCGGCGAAGAGATCCTGCAGCACCTCGTTGGCGTCCTCGTCCTCGCCCTGCCCGCGCAGGGTCAGCGCCTTGGCGAGCGCGCCGTCGAGGGCGGCCACGGCGATCGGACCGGACGGGTCCTCCAGGTACGACAGGGCGGGTGCCAGCATGCCGAGCCGGGCCAGCGCGATACCCAGCGTGGTCCGTGCGGCGTGACCGGTGACCTCATCGAGCGACGGGTCGGTGACGACCGGGGTGAGCAACCGCACCACGTCGTTCCAGCGCTGGGCCTGGTGGTTGAGCGCCACCCGCAGCCAGGTGGCGTTCAACCATCCCGGTCGACGGGCGAGCAGCTCACCCACGAGCGCGTCGGCCTCGGCGAGCTGCCCCTCGCCGGCGCGCCGCGCCGCGTAGGCGAGCTGGAAGTCGTCCACCTCGGTGGCCCGGAACTGCAGGTACAGCCCGCTGTCAAAGGTGAAACCGAGGTCTCCGGCGGCCAGGTCGATCTCGCGCTGCAGCAGACCGGCACTGCCGCGGGTGCGCCACACCGCGTCGATGACCGCACCGGACACGTCGCCCGCGGCAGCCAGACCGGTCCAGGCGTCACAGTGATCGTGCGCGATATGTGCGAGTCCAGCAAAGCCGGACCGGGCTGCGGTGAGGTCGGCCGGACGCTGCCGGTCGTTCACCGTCAAGCCCAAAGCACGACAACATGTGGCGAAACGGCTGATCACATCGCGATCGAGCCGGGGCGCTCCCTGAGGCGGAGCCGCAAGCGTGTCACTACCCATATGCGTGCACGGGAGCGACGAAGCCCCCGATTCTCTCCCTTATGTATGGCTAAGCTAACTTTTGCTGAAGTTAGCATTGCATAACTTAACTGTCGAGAGGCACGTAGGTGGACTAGCTCGTGAACTGCCTCACCTTTTGGTCGCAGCCACCAAGGTGATAGTTCCCGTCATCACGCCGGCATCGGACCCCGGAGCGGGCACGGGCCGGCCTGCCCGGGCCAGGAGGTCATGAAGCGGTGTCGCGACGGCGTCCCAGCCGTGCTCGCCGAACCACTGCTCCGCGGGTGCGTGCTGCTGGTTGTACACCAGCGTGAAGAACGCGTTCTCCTCGCCGGAGGACACCGCTTCAGCCCGCTTGGCCTGGAATGCCTCGTCCGGCATCGGGCGCCCCTCCTCGACAGCGACGAAGCTCCCCGGCGCGGCCAGCGCATCAATACCAGCAAACAGCTGTTCCTGTGCCGTGGCAGGCAGATAGATGAGGAGTCCCTCAGCGATCCAGGCCGAGGGCCGCGACGGGTCGAAGCCGCTCTCCCGCAGCGCGCGCGGCCAGTCGTCGCGCAGGTCGATGGCCACCTCACGGCGCTCCGCCGTCGGCGACTCCCCGAGCAGGTCGATGGTCTCGCGCTTGAACTCGAGCACCCGGGGTTGATCCAGCTCGTAGACCACGGTGCCGTCGGCCCACGGCAGGCGGTAGGCCCGCGAATCCAGACCGGCCGCCAGCAACACGATCTGGGTAATCCCGGCGTCGATGGCCCGGTTGAAGTACTCGTCGAAGTACTTCGTGCGGACCCCCTGGAAGTTGACGAAGTTCTCGCCGAACTCGGTCTGCAACGGGTGCTCGGGGTCGGTGCCCTCGACCGCTCCGATCCATTCGCCGCCGGCCGCGCGACAGAAGGCCTCGGCGTACTTGTCGACAGCGAGCGGATCGGCCTTGCGGGCCTCCAATGCTCTTGAGGCCGCGACGAATAACGCTGTCGAACCTACGCTCGTGGTGATATCCCAGTTGTCATTATCGGTGCGCACCAGCGCGAGGGTACGCCGCTTCCCTGACACTCACCCCGGAGTGATGCGTGTGATGCGCGTACCATGACATCATGCGCACCACCGTTGCGATCGCCGATGAGCTGCTGGCCGCGGCCAAGCTCCGCGCTCAACAGCGGGGGCAGTCGCTCGGCTCGCTCGTCGAGGACGCGCTGCGCCGCGAGTTGGCCGCCGAGCAGAACTCCGCGCCGCCGCCTGCGATTCCGGTGTTCACCGGCGGCAGCGGCCCCCGCCCCGGCGTCGACCTACGGTCGAACCGGGCGTTGCACGAGACTCTCGATGAGAGCGTCGAACTCAACTCCCGCCGGTAACCGCGCATGTTCCTGCTCGATGTCAACGTCGTACTCGCCGTACACCGCGCCGACCACCCTGATCACGATGTGGTCAAAGGCTGGTTCGACCAGCTACTTGACGGAGACGAGCCCTTCGCCGTCCCGACTGTGGTCTGGGGGTCGTTTCTCCGATTGGCCACCAATCGAAGAATCTTCGAGGTCCCTTCACCGCGACCGGACGCCTTCTCGTTCATCGACGCCGTCAACGCCCAGCCGAACCATTTGACCATCGGGCCGGGCCCCCGCCACCTCACACTGTTGCGCGAGATCTGCGACGAAGCTGATGCCGCTGGCGATCTCGTCCCCGACGCCGTCTTGGTCGCCATCGCAGTCGAACACCACTGCGACGTGGTCAGCCTCGACCGGGACTTTGCGCGGTTCACTTCGATCCGTCACATCAGGCCGGGGCTGGACTGACCGGCGTCACACCAATGGACGGCCAGTGCGGATCCGCCAGTCAAGGTCCTTGAGCAGCACGTTGAACGGGAACTGACGCAGGAACGACGGGAGGAGGTCGTTGATCGTGCGCAGCACCCCGATCAGGCGGTCGAACCGCTTCTGACTCTCGGCATCCCACGGCAGCCGCATCTCCTCCCGGAAGCGCTGCGGGAGGAATCCGGTGGTGATCAGCAGGGCGACCGCATCGAGTCGGCTCTGCACGAAGCGGGGCAGTTTCGGATTCTTGGGCCGGCCCGCAGCGATCGGATACAGGTATCCACGCACGGTGTCGTCGATGTGCAGCTGCTCCAGGGATTCCTCCCAGTACCGGTCGAACGCCGCGCGGTCGGCCGGCCACATCGACTCGGGCACCTGCAGCGTGGTGCCCATCGTGACGCTGTCGCGGTAATGGCGGTCTGCGGTCTCGTCGTCCAATTCGCCGATGAACATCCGGAATACGTCGACGCCGCCCTTGTAGAGGCAGGCGGCCACCCACAGCTGAAGGTTCTTGTCGAACGCGTTGTACTTCACCGGGCTGTCCTCGGTGGAGTACACCTGCGCGTGCGCCTTGTTAACCGCACGCCGGTAGGCCGCCTTCTGCGCGTCGCTACCTCGGGTGGCCACGGCGAGGTAGGTGAAGGTGGTCCTGGCCCGCTTGACCGGGTGCAGGTCGGTGCGACCGCTCTCGACACGGCTCTCGACAACGCCGTAGCCGACGCCGGGGTTGGCCAGCTGCATGATCACGTTGGCGGGGCCGGCCAGCAGCGCCACACCCATCAGCCCGTCGTCGACGCCGGCGGCCCGCCGCCGCTTGGGCGCGGCTCCGGGACGCGCCGACTCGTTCATCGGCCGCTCGATATGCGGGACCGGTTCGCTGACCGTCATGGCCACCCCTCCTAGAAACTGAGAACCTGCGTTTCCTGATAGTGGCCTGCCAGGCTGACAGGTGTCAAGATGTGTGGGTGAAGCAGGTCCGTCCGTACCGCGGCGTCGAAGCGGCCGACCGCCTGGCGCAGCGCCGCAGCCAGCTACTCGAGGCCGGGCTGGAACTGCTCGGAGCCGAAGACGCCGAAGTCACCGTGCGCGCGGTGTGCCGTAGCGCCGGGCTGGCCGCCCGGTATTTCTACGAGAGCTTCACCGACAAGAACGACTTCATCGCCGCGGTCTATGACGGGGTGATCGCCGATATCGCGACCTCGACGCAGGCCGCCGTCGCGGCTGTTCCACTGGCCGACCAGACCACCGCCGGGATGACCAACATCGTGCATCTGATCGCCAAGGATCCGCGGATCGGTCGGCTGCTGTTCAGCGTCAAACTGTCCAACGAGGTGCTGCTTCGCAAGCGCATCGAGTCCGTCACGCTGTTCGCCACGCTGCTCGGTCAGCATGCCGGCGATGCGTTGCAGCTACGCGCGAACGACTATCTCAGGGCCACTTCATATTTCGCCGTCGGCGGGGTGACACAGACGATCAGCGCGTGGCTGTCCGGCGAGGTCGCGCTGTCCCCCGAACAACTCATCGGCCAGTTGCGCTCGATGCTCGACGCCGTGGCCGGCATGCAACAGCCAGGGGATTGAGGTGGCCGGCCCGGTATTGCTACGTCCGAGCCCACCGCTGGCGGCCCACGTTCAGTTTTTCGGATACTGGCACAACGCGCAGGCCACGACCCATCGCAGCCGTGCCCTCCCCCGCGGCGCCGCCACCGTGGTAATCGATCTCGGTTCCCGAGAGCAGGTCGATTTCTTCGTCGCCGATGCCACCACCCGCCTCGATGTCGGGACCGCTTTCATCGCCGGGGCCGGTGTGACCTCGTACGTCACCCAGATCGATCCGTCCCAAACCGTGCTGACCATCCATTTCCGTCCCGGTGGCGCGTCGGCTTTCCTGCCGGCGCCGCAGGACGATCTGGAGGACCACTGTGTGGACCTGGACACGATCTGGGGTCGCGACGCATCGACCCTGCGCGCCCGACTGATCGAAGTGCCCTCGGCGCGGTCGAGGGTGGCCCTGGTGGAGTCATTTCTGCTGGCGCGCATGAGATCCCGCGATCCCGCAGTCGGTGCGGTCTTGCAGGCGGCCGAAGGTCGGCCTTCACTACGGGTGGCCGATGCCTGCACGCTGACGGGATTATCGGCCCGACGGCTGATCGCGGCTTTCCGGGCCGAGGTGGGTCTGACCCCCAAGACCTATCTGCGGGTGCGTCGGTTCCAGGCCGCTATGAGGCTGCTGGACGCCGGAGAAGCCAGTGGTGCCCGGATCGCGGCCGATCTCGGCTACTTCGACCAGGCACACCTCGTCCGGGAGTTCCGTTCGTTCACCGCCATGACGCCCACGCAGTACATGCCGCGCCGCACCTGGCTGCCGAGCCACGTCGGGATCGGGCCGCAGCGCCGGGACAAAAATATCCAAGCCCCGGGCACCGCCGAACGCGCATGATGGCGATATGACCAACTCCGGACAGCCCCCAAGTCAGGCCGTGGCCGATACCGGCACCCTGGTGGCGGCCATCCGCGCCGAGGAAACCCGCCGTCCCGACCGGCTTTTCGACGATCCGTTCGCGCAGAAGCTGGCCGGTGAAGCGGGACGGCGGATGCTCGCCGAGGCGGTGGCCGCCACCGGCGACAAATCGACCTTGCAGATCGTGGTGCGCACCCGGTACTGGGACGAGGCGCTGTTGAACGCCGTGCCGCCGGTGACGCAGGTGGTGATCCTCGCCGCGGGTCTGGATGCCCGGGCCTACCGACTGCCCTGGCCCGACGGCACAACGGTCTTCGAGCTCGACCAGCCCGCCGTGATCGCCGCCAAGGGGGACGTGCTGACCGGCGACGAACCCCGCTGCCGGCGGGTGGCCATCGGCGTCGACCTCACGCAGGACTGGACCGATGCCTTACGGTCCAACGGCTTTGACCCGACAGTGCCTGCCGTGTGGTTGATCGAGGGCCTGCTGCAGTACCTCGATGAGGACGCCGTGCACACGGTGTTCGAACGCGTCGACGCGTTGTCTGCACCCGGATCGGTCCTGCTCTACGACATCGTCGGCAAGACTCTGCTGGACAACGTGATGCTCGCTGCGGTCCGCGAGCAGATGGAGCGCAACGGTGCGCCGTGGCTGTTCGGTACCGACGCCCCGGAGCAACTGTGCGAACCACTGGGCTGGTCAGCGGTAGTCACCGATGTGGCCGAGCCGGGCAACAAGTGGAACCGGTGGTTCGTCCCGGCGGTGTCGCTCGATGTCCCCGGCGTGCCGCGCGGCTACTTCGTCACCGCCACCAAGCCGTAACCGGACTGACTACCGCCCGGCGCCCACCGGCGGACGTCTGTCGGCGGCAGTCTTGGGCGCCGCCTGCAAGTCGTTATCAGCGAATTCCTTGGTCCAACAAGCGAATTCCAGCGTGATTCCGTCCGGGTCGAGGAAGTAGAACGACCGGACGTAGACACCGGGGTGCACCGTGGCCGACGCCTGCATCGGGCTGTCGTCGTGGTTGAGCACCGGCCCGACGCGAACCCCCTTGGCCTTGAGCTTCTGCCGGTATTCGTCGAACTTCTCGGCGGGCACATGCAGGGCGATGTGGTTCAGCGAACCGGTGGCGCTGACGAATTCGCCGATGCCGGGAATGGCGGCCGGGGCCGAAATCCCGGGCACCCCGTCGGGGGCGTCGCGGAACCAGAAGAATGCGATGCAGTCCCCGCTACCCGCATCGAAGAAGAAGTGCTGCCCCATGTCGCCGGGCAGATCCAGCGATTTGATCAGGGGCATGCCGAGCACATTGGTGTAGAAGTCGACTGTGCGCGCCATGTCCGCGCACACCAGTGCCACATGGTTGATTCCGCCGAACTCGAACTCCGAGTTGGGGTTGTTGGGCTTGATCACGTCGATAAACCTCCGGGGCGAATACACCAAGGACTGGCGCAGCTGCGAATCTGAATCTAACATCAGATTCAGATGTGATCAATGGCCGTGCCGGTTGTCCTGGCCCGCCGGGAGTGAGGAAATCTGTGACCGTCAGCCCCCGCACCCCCTTGCCAACCGCACGAGGCCGCCAGACCCAGGCGGCGATCGACAGCGCGGCCCGCACGGTGATCGCCCGCAAGGGCATCCTGGCCACCACGATCTCCGATATCGCCTCCGAGGCAGGCCGGTCGGCCGCGTCGTTCTACAACTACTACGCCTCCAAAGAAGCCATGGTGCGCGAATGGGCCCTGCGCTTCCGCAACGAGGCCCGCGAACGCGCACTTCCGGCGACCGGACCGAACCTGACCAACCGGGAGCGCTGCCACCAGGCGGCCTCCGCGCACTGGATGACCTACCGGCACCGCCTGGCCGAGATCATCAGCGTGTCCCAGATGGCGATGATCGACGACGACTTCGCCGAATACTGGGACGAAATCTGCCGGCTACCGATCGCCATGATCACCGAGATGATCAAACATGCTCAGCAGCAAGGATTCTGCCCTGACGACGACGCCCACCTCACCGCCGTCGCGTTGGTTTCGATGCTCAACCAGTTCTGCTATGTCCAACTGTCCGGCGGCCGAGACGCCGCCGCCGACGACGACGCCTGCATCACCACCCTGTCCAACGTGTTCTATCGGACCATCTACCACGAGGAGATCCCGCGTTCATGAGTACAGCGTCACCGGAGGTGGTCCGCGAGTTCATCGGGCTGGAATCCCCCACGGCCCAGCGCGCCGGCGCCGGCGGGTACCCGTGCCAGGGCCTCTACTACCGTCGTGCCGGCCACAAACCCACAGTGGCCGTGATCGCCACGCATTACCAGATCGACTTCTCCGAGCACTACATCGCCGACTACCTGGCGAGCAGGGGCGTCGGCTTCCTCGGCTGGAACACCCGGTTCCGCGGCTTCGAGAGCAGCTTCCTGCTCGACCATGCCCTGGTCGACATCGGCGTAGGGATGCGCTGGCTGCGCGAGGTTCAGGGAATCGAAACCGTTGTGCTGCTGGGTAACTCCGGTGGCGGATCACTGATGGCGGCCTATCAGTCCCAAGCCGTCGAGCCGAATGTCCAGCCGCTGGAGGGCATGCGGCCGGCGACGGGCCTGACCGAACTGCTGCCCGCCGACGGGTATGTGGCCAGCGCGGCCCACCCGGGCCGCCCGGAGGTGCTGACCGCTTGGATGGACGCCTCCGTCGTCGACGAGAACGACGCCGTTGCCAGCGACCCCGAACTGGACCTGTTCGACGAGCGCAACCCGGCACCTTATTCGGCCGAGTTCGTGGCGCGATACCGCGCCGCGCAGGTCGCGCGCAACGAGAAGATCACCGACTGGGCCGAGAGCGAGCTCAAAAGAGTTCAGGCGGCCGGATATTCAGATCGCCCCTTCACCGTCATGCGCACGTGGGCCGACCCGCGGATGGTCGATCCGACGATCGAGCCGACCAACAGGCACGCCAACCTCTGCTATGCCGGGGTACCGATCAAGGCCAACCGGTCCGCCCGGGGCATCGCCGCGGCCACCACCGTGCGGAACTGGATCGGCATGTGGAGCCTGCGCCACGCCCAGACCCGGGCCGAGCCACACCTGGCCCGGATCACCTGCCCGGCGCTGGTGATCAACGCCGGCCAGGACACCGGCGTGTACCCGTCCGATGCCCGACGCATTCACGACGCACTGGCGAGCACCGACAAGGCACAGTGCTCGATCGACACCGACCATTACTTCACCACTTCCGGCGCCCGCGACGAGCAGGCCGATACCATCGCCGGATGGATCGCGAAACGGTGGCCGTGAACCCCAGCCCGATCCGGGTCCTCGCACACTTCACCCCAGGCGAGAAGGTTCTGAATTTTCTTGCTCCCCAACAGGACTGGCTCGACGTGAGGTTCTGCGCGGAGGACGACGACACCACCTTCTACCGCGAGCTTCCGACTGCCGAGGTGCTCTGGCACGTACTGCGGCCGGTATCCGGCGACGACCTGCAGCGGGGGTTGCGGCTGCGGCTGGTGCACAAACTGGGCGCCGGGGTGAACACCATCGACGTCGACACCGCCAGTCAACTGGGCATCCTGGTGGCCAACATGCCCGGGGCCAACGCCCCTTCGGTAGCCGAGGGCACCGTGCTGCTGATGCTGGCCGCGCTGCGCCGATTGCCCGAGCTCGACCGCGCCACGCGGGACGGCAAAGGCTGGCCGTCGGATCACAGCCTGGGCGAGACCGTCCGTGACATCAGCGGTTGCACGGTGGGCCTTCTCGGCTACGGCAACATCGCCAAGCGAGTCGAGAAGATCGTCATCGCCATGGGCGCCGAACCGCCACAGGTGGTGCACACCAGCACCCGCGACACCGGTCACCCACGGTGGCGCAGTCTGCCGGACCTGTTGGCCGCCAGCGATATCGTCTCGCTCCATCTCCCACTGACCGATGCCACCCGGGGCCTGCTCGACCAGAAAGCCCTGGCGTCGATGAAGCCCGGCGCGGTCGTCGTCAACACCGCGCGCGGTCCGATCATCGACGAGCCGGCACTGGTGGAAGCGCTGCGCACCGGGCAGCTGGCCGCGGCCGGGCTGGATGTGTTCGCCGAAGAGCCGGTCCCGCCCGGCAACCCTCTGCTGGAGCTCCCCAATGTGGTGCTGACGCCCCACGTCACCTGGTACACGGCCGACACCATGCGGCGGTATCTGACCATGGCGGTGGACAACTGCCGGCGCATTCGTGATGGTGAACCGTTGGCCCACGTAGTTAACGGGGTGAGATAGGCCGCCGGAGTGGCGCCGGTCACGCCGGGGTACCCTCGGCCCAACCGACCGGTTAATAGAGTGATGCCCCGGATGGAGGAACCGCATGCCCATTGCGATCACGTCTGAGCACAGCGACCTGGCCGACTCGGTCCGGTCCCTGGTGACGAGGGTGGCGCCCTCGGAGGTGCTGCACGAAGCACTCGAGACTCCGATCCCAAACCCCCCGCCGTACTGGAAAGCCGCGGCCGAGCAGGGGCTGCAGGGCGTCCACCTCTCGGAATCCGTTGGTGGGCAAGGCTTCGGCATCCTGGAATTGGCCATCACACTGGCCGAGTTCGGCTACGGCGCGGTCCCCGGGCCCTTCGTCCCTTCGGCGATCGCCAGCGCGCTGATCTCGGCAGGCAACCCCGAGGCCAAGATCCTCGGTGGCCTGGCCTCGGGCGAGACCATCGCGGCCTACGCCATCGACTCCGGCCTGACCGCGACCCGCCACGGTGACGGCCTGGTCGTCCGCGGCGAGGCCCGGGCGGTACCCGCCGCGGCACAGGCATCGATCCTCGTGCTCCCGGTCGCGATCGAGTCCGGCGTCCAATGGGTGGTGCTGGACGCCGCCCAGCTCGAGATCGAGCCCGTGCGCAGCGTGGATCCATTGCGCCCGCTGGCCCACGTGCGGGCCAACGCCGTCGAGGTCGAAGCCGACCGGGTGCTGTCCGACCTGAGCCGCACCCACGCCAGGGCACTGATCACGACACTGCTGTCGGCCGAGGCGATCGGTGTTGCGCGCTGGGCCACCGATACCGCCACCGCGTACGCGAAGATCCGCGAACAGTTCGGCAGGCCGATCGGCCAGTTCCAGGCGATCAAGCACAAGTGCGCCGGGATGATCGCCGACACCGAGCGGGCTACCGCCGCCGTCTGGGACGCCGCCCGGTCTTTGGACGATGCTCAGGAAGACCCCTCGGCGACAACCCATTTCGAGTTCGCTGCGGCGGTGGCCGCCACCCTGGCACCCGCTGCCGCACAGCACACCGCCCAGGACTGCATCCAGGTACACGGCGGGATCGGGTTCACCTGGGAACACGACACCAACGTCTACTACCGACGGGCGCTCGTCCTGGCGGCCTGCTTCGGCCGGGCCTCGGACTACCCGCAGTTGGTTGTCGATACCGCGACCGCCACCGGGATGCGCCCGGTAGATATCGACCTCGATCCCGACACCGAGAAGCTGCGTGACGAGATCCGCGCGGAAGTCGCTGCGCTGAAAGAGATCCCGAGCGGTACCGAACGCAATACCGCGATCGCCGAGGGCGGCTGGGTGCAGCCACACCTGCCCAAGCCGTGGGGCCGCGCGTCCGAGCCGATCGAGCAGATCATCATCGCCCAGGAATTCAGCAGCGGCCGAGTGCGGCGCCCACAGATGGGTATCGCCTCCTGGATCATCCCGTCGATCGTGGCGTTCGGCACCGATGAGCAGAAGCAGCGGTTCCTGTCACCGACGTTCCGCGGCGAAATGATCTGGTGTCAGCTGTTTTCCGAACCGGGTGCGGGTTCGGACCTGGCCAGCCTGACCACGAAGGCCACCAAGGTCGACGGTGGCTGGCGCATCACCGGGCAGAAGATCTGGACGACGGGCGCTCAGTACTCGGCGTGGGGCGCCCTGCTGGCGAGAACGAACTCGAGCGCACCGAAGCACAATGGCATCACCTACTTCCTGCTGGACATGAAAGCTCCCGGTGTCGAGGTGAAGCCGCTGCGCGAGCTGACCGGCAACGCGATGTTCAACACCGTGTTCATCGACGACGTGTTCGTGCCCGACAGCATGGTGCTCGGGGAGGTCGACCGCGGCTGGGAAGTCAGCCGCAACACCCTGACCAACGAGCGGGTGTCGATCGGCAGCAGCGAGCCGCCGTTCTTGGCCAACCTCGAGCAGTTCGTGGCCTTCCTCGGTGCGGGCCAGTTCGACCAGATCGACCAGAATCGCGCGGGCCAGCTGATCGCCGAAGGACACGCCGCCCGGGTGCTCAACCTGCGGTCCACCCTGCTGACATTGGCCGGCGGCGATGCCATGCCGGCCGCGGCGATCTCCAAACTGTTGTCGATGAAAACCGGTCAGGGCTATGCGGAGTTCGCGGTGGCGACCTTCGGCACCGACGGGGCGATCGGGGATCCCGAGCAGGAATTCGGCCGGTGGGCCGAGTACCTGCTGGCCAGCCGCGCCACCACGATCTACGGCGGTACCACCGAGGTTCAGCTCAACATCATCGCCGAACGCCTACTGGGCCTGCCCCGCGATCCGTAACGTTCTCCGCGGTGTCAGGCGTACCGTCGAAATAGGCGGCTACCAGAAACGGTTGACACTCAACGATGAGCACGTCACGACTACGCATTCTGCGCCCGATGCTGTTGGGCGCAGTGGCGCTGTCGGTCGTCATCGCGCCGACCGCCGGGTGGGGACAGGTCTCCGCGGGGCCCACCGAGATCCAGGCCGACCCATGTGTGAACGGCGTGATCCCGTGGAACCCCTACGTGGTGAACTGCAATCTGCAGCCCAGGCCACCCCGGATACGCGGGTCCGCGCCCGATGCCGGCGCCATCATTGCCTGCCGAGACCGCCCGGGCTGCCTGGCCTGGTACATCAACGGCCCGCCATGACCAGGTGAGCTGAAGCCATGGGTAGCGACGAGGACGATGTCGAAAAGCGTTGGCACGACCCGGAGATGTTCCGCTCGGCGGTGGGTTACGTGGTCGCCGTCGTCGCCGTTGCCGGCTTGGCGCTGACGTTCTACGCCTTTGATCACTCCGTGCTCTCGGCGACGCTGGTTCCCACGATCATGTTCGTCGGCGGGCTCGGGGCTTTCATCCGGACCTATCAGGTGTGGAAAGCCGAGGGCACCTGGCCGATCTGGCACGGCGCAGGCTGGTTCCTGCTGGCGGCGTCGTTGATGTGCCTGGCTGTACCGGGTTCAGCGATGCTCTCCTGATGCACCCTTACTGAGTGACGCTTCCACAGCACGGGCCCGGGTGATCGCCGTCTTCGCGAGGCGCAAGGCCAGCCGCGGCGACAACCGCTCCAGGTACCAGAGCAACTTCCACCACGCGGGCACGATGATGGTCGCGTCACCCCGCTTGACCGCACGCACCACGCGGTCGGCAAACACGTCAGGAGCCATGGGCCGCAACGGCTCCCAGACCTCCTTCACGTACTCCTCATCGCTGGCCACCGGCGCCTTGATCCGCCCGAACTTGCCACCGGCGAGGATCGGGGTCCGGACCACGCCGGGGCACAGCGCCGAAACCAGCACGTTGTGCCGCTCGGCCTCGACTCTCAACGTCCGTGAGATGGAGACGACGGCATGTTTGGTGGCGGCGTAGCTTGCCTGGCCCGCGCCTGACATGAGACCTGCCATCGAAGCCGTGTTCACGATGTGACCACTGCGCTGTCTGATCATGATCGGGTAGACGGACTGGATGCCGTGCACCACACCACGCAAGTTCACATCGAAGACGTCGTTCCAATCATCGAGCGTGTACGAATCGACCTCGCCGGCGACCCCGATGCCGGCATTGTTGAACAGGTAGTCGATGCGGCCGGACTGCTGCACGATCTCTGTGGCAATCCGTTCGAACGAGGCGAAGTCGCGCACGTCGAGCTCGATCGCGTGGGCTGTCGCGCCGCTCTCATCGAGCCGGCGGGCGAGATCCTGCGCGGCGTCGGTCTGCCTGTCGGCTATCCAGACCTCAGCGCCTTCCCCGGCCAGTCTGGTCGCCAGCGCCGCACCGATACCGGAGGCACCACCGGTGATGACGGCGACCTTCCCTGCCACACTCTGCACCCCCATGACCGCAGAATACGTTCGATCTTGCGGTCCCGCCGGGGGTTGCGCTCCTTAGGGCAGGATCGAGTCGACGTAACCACCGTCGACCCGCAACGCCCCACCGGTGGTGGCCGATGCCAGCGGAGAAGCCAAGTAGGTCACCATGTTCGCGATCTCCTCGGGCTCGATCAGCCGCTGGATCAGCGACTGCGGCCGATGCTTGATCATGAACTCCCGCTGCGCCTCATCCCACGGCAGCGATCTGTCGACGAGTTGGTAGACGAAGTCCTCGACACCCGCCGTATGAGTCGGTCCGGCGATCACCGAGTTCACGGTCACGCCGGTACCCGCTGCCTCCTTGGCGAAACCCCGCGATACCGCGAGCAGCGCGGTCTTGGAGACGCCGTAATGGATCATCTCCGCCGGCGTGACGATGGCCGAGTCACTGGCGATCTGGATGGCCCGGCCCCAGCCCCGCTCGGTCATCCCGGGCAGGTAGCTGCGGATGAGTCGCACCGAGGCGAGGACATTCACGTCGAAGTAGGTGCGCCACTGGTCGTCGGTGATCTCCAGCGGCCGCACGGCACCGAAGATGCCGAGGTTATTCACCAGGATGTCGACGTCGGGCAGCTGACGCAGCAGCTCGGCCGTCCCGTCCTCGGTGGAGACGTCGGCGGCTACGCCCAGGACATCGAACTCGCCGAGCTTGGCGACGGCTTCATCGACCCGTCCCGACGTGCGGCCGTTGACGGCAACCCGAGCACCGCTACGTGCCAGCTGCTCGGCGATCGCCAGCCCGATGCCTTGCGTCGAGCCCGTGACGAGTGCGGTCTTTCCGGAGAGGTCGATGTTCACGCGCCAGTACTACCTCCATTCGACGCGAACTATTCCGCGAACTATTCGATGTCCCGCAGCTCACGCTTGAGGATCTTGCCGGTCGGGTTGCGCGGCAACTCGTCGAGGAACACCACCTCACGCGGCACCTTGTACCGCGCCAGATGCTCTTTGACATAGGTCTTGATCGCGTCTTCGTCGATCGTGGCGCCCTCGGCCTTCACCACGAAGGCCTTCAGTCGGGCACCCCATTCCTTGTCCTCGACACCGAGTGCGGTGGCCTCGATGACATCGGGGTGCCCGCTGATCAGATCCTCGACCTCGGCGGGGAACACGTTCTCTCCGCCGGAGACGATCATCTCGTCGTCACGGCCGCTGACGTAGAGCAGGCCGTGCTCGTCGAAGTATCCGACGTCGCCGGAAGACAGCATGCCGTCGATGATCTCCTTGCCCCCACCGCCGGTATATCCCTTGAACGGGAAGGTGTTTCGCACGAAGATCCGGCCTACCTGGCCCGCCGGAAGCTCCTTGCCGTTGTCGTCGATGATCTTGACGGTGATGCCCTTGACCACCGGTCCGACCGTGGACGGGTTGATCGACAGGTCCTTGGGACGCGCGATGCTCGCGAAGGCGATCTCGGTCGATCCGTAGAGGTTGTAGATGACCGGCCCGAGTTCTTTGAGTGCGCGGGACGCCAATTCCGCACCGAGCTGCGATCCCGAGACGAACACGATCCGCAACGACGACAGATTGGGCTTGGGCTGCATCTGCTCGAGGTGGTCAAGCATGCGCGAAAGCATCACGGGCACCACTACCATCGCCGTGACCTGGTGTTTCTCCACATCCTCGAACACGGTCGCCGGTTTGAAGCGGCGGCGGAGCACCAACGTGGAGCCGAGCATCATCGCCATCGTGGCGTGCAGGAACCCGAGCGCGTGGAACATCGGCGCGGGCAGTGACGTCACCTCACCGCCTTTGAACGGGACATGGGACAGCACTCCCCCGATCGGGGCGAGTGACGGCGGGGCGGCCCGGTTGGCGCCCTTGGGCGTTCCGGTGGTGCCGCTGGTCAGGATGATGATCGCGGGATGTTTGGTCGCCTTGGGTGCGGGCCGGCCGTTGCTGCGCGCGATGACGTCGGCCAGCGTCTCGTCGGTGCTGCCGGACGGGTTGTCGCCTCGGCCGGAGCCCGAAGATTCAGCACTGTCCGGGTTGACCCCCAGCGCCCGGAGCCTTCCCAGTGCCGGTTCGGCATGTGCCACGGCAGCGGTGTACTCGTCGTCGTAGATGATCACCTTCGCGCCTTCGCGCTCGCAGACCTCCTTGATCTGCGGCCCCGAGAACTCGGAGTTGAGCATGATGATCCGGGCTCCGACGCGGGCCGCGCCGTATTCGGCGATCAGGAACCAACGGTGGTTGCGGGCCAGGATGGCCACGCCGTCGCCGCCCCGTACGCCCATCGTGAGCAGTTCGTTGGCTACCGCATGTGCCGCTGCGTCGAGCTCACCGAACGTCAGCTCGCCCTCGTCGTCGATGACCGCGACGCGGTCGGGATGCCGACGCGCGTTGAGCGCAGGGATCATCCCGATCTCGCCCCAGATTCGGATGTCGTTCAGCATGGCCGCGATGTGCTGCGGCGCTTCCAGCCGTAACGCGCCCGCCTCCAACATCTTGCGCGCATAGTGCAATTCGGCCGCGCCCCGCTCTGCGTACTGTTTGGCTTTCGCGGTGAGGTTCGCCGGCAGATCAGACAAACTTGGCATGTCGCCACAATATGTGACATCTATCGCACCAGGGGCGGTAACTAGCATGTGGTGATGGCCGGTGCACTGTCGCTGGAGATCGACGGCCTGGTGGTCGCCGTCAGCAACCCTGACAAGGTGGTTTTCCCTGACGCGCAGGTCACCAAGCTGGACCTGATCAACTACTACCGGTCCGTCGCCGACGGTGCGCTGCGCGGCGTCTACGGACGTCCGATGATCCTCAAGCGGTTCGTCAAGGGCATCGCCACCGAAGCCATCTTCCAGAAGCGGGCGCCGGAGAAGCGACCGGAGTATGTGGACGTGGCCGAGCTCAAATATCGGTCGGGCACATCAGCCAAGGAAGCGGTGCTGCGCGACGCCGCGGGCCTGGCGTGGGCGGTGAACCTGGGGTGCGTCGACTTCAATCCCCATCCGGTGCGAGCCGACGATCTCGACCATCCCGACGAACTGCGGGTCGACCTGGACCCGATGCCCGGGGTCGACTGGTCGCAGATCGTCGATGTCGCTCAGGTCGCGCGCCAGGTACTGGAGGAGCACGGCCTGACTGCGTGGCCGAAGACCTCGGGCTCGCGCGGCTTCCATATCTATGCGCGCATTCAGCCGCGGTGGCCGTTCACCAAGGTGCGACTGGCCGCCGAGACGCTGGCCCGCGAGGTGGAGCGACGCGTTCCCGATCTCGCTACGGCCCGCTGGTGGAAGGAGGAACGGGGCGCGCGGGTTTTCGTCGACTTCAACCAGAACGCCAAGGACCGCACGGTGGCCTCGGCCTACTCCGTGCGCGCCACCCCCGACGCCCGGGTGTCCACCCCGCTGCGCTGGGACGAGGTCGACGGTTGCCGCCCAGAGACTTTCACGGTCGCCACCGTGCCCGGCCGGTTCGCCGAGATCGGCGACCCGTGGGAGGGCATGGATCTCGCGGTCGGCGAGTTGGACCCATTGCTTGCCCTCGCCAAGGAGCTCGGCCCGGCCGAGAAGGCACCCAAGGGTGGACGAAGCGGTGACGGCCGGCGTGTTTCTTCGATGCCGCTGATCGAGATCGCCCGCACCAAGACCAAAGACGAGGCGACGGCAGCGCTGGACGTGTGGCGCGAACGCTATCCCGCGGTGGCCGAGCGACTGGAGCCCGTCGACGTCTTACTCGACGGGATGCGCGGCCCGAGTTCGATCTGGTACCGGGTGCGGATCAACCTGCAGCACGTGCCCGAGGCCGAGCGTCCGCCGCAGGAAGAGTTACTTGCCGACTACAACCCGTGGGAGCACTACCGCGGCGCACAATGGCACCAGGATTCATAGGAGTACGCATGCGAATCGCCCTGTTCGCGACCTGTCTGGCGGATGCGATGTTCCCACCCGCGGCGATCGCCACGGTGCAGCTGCTTGAGCGCCTCGGCCACCAGGTGGTCTTTCCGCCTGGCCAAACCTGTTGCGGCCAAATGCATATCAATACCGGCTATCTCAATGAAGCCACCGCACTGGTGCGCAACCACGTCGAGTCCTTCGAATCCGCGAACTGCGATGCGGTGGTCGCACCTTCGGGCTCGTGTGTGGGGTCGGCCCGCCACCAGCATGCGATGGTGGCCCGCCGGGCCGGCGACGAGGACCTGGCCACGCGCGCGGAAAGATTGGCCACCACCACCTACGAGCTGTCCGAGTTCCTGATCGACGTGCTCGGTGTCGACGACGTCGGCGCCTACTTTCCGCACCGCGTCACCTATCACCCGACCTGCCACTCACTGCGCATGCTCGGGGTGGGCGACAAGCCGCTGCGCCTGCTGCGCAACGTGCAGGGAATCACTCTCGTGGCGCTGCCGGAAGCCGAATCCTGTTGCGGCTTCGGCGGAACCTTCGCGATCAAGAACTCCGACACGTCCACCGCCATGCTGGCCGACAAGATGGCCCACATCGCAGAAACCGGCGCCGAGATCTGTAGCGCCGGGGATTCGTCGTGCCTGATGCACATCGGCGGCGGGCTGAGCCGGCTGCGCTCCGGGGTGCGTACGGTGCACTTGGCCGAGATCTTGGCGGCCGAGGCATGACCACATTCCTGGGCACCCCCGGCGTCGGCAATCTCCGTGGCGACGAACCCTTCCCGAAAGCCGCGCGCACCGCGTTGGCCGATTCCCAACTGCGCCGCAACATCGGCCACGCCACCCACACCATCCGGACCAAACGGCTTGCCGCGGTGGCCGAATGCGATGACTGGGAGCAGTTGCGCGCCGCGGGCAGCGCCCTCAAGCAGGACGTCATGGCGCGGTTGCCCGAGCTGCTCGAACAACTCGAGGAAAACGTCACCCGTCGGGGTGGCGTGGTGCACTGGGCCCGCGACGGTGACGAGGCCAACCGCATCGTCGCCGACCTGATCCGCGCCACCGGGTCCGACGAAGTGGTCAAGGTCAAGTCGATGGCCACCCAGGAGATCGGTCTCAACGAGTACCTGGAAGCCCAGGGCATCGCCGCGTTCGAAACCGACCTGGCCGAGCTCATCGTGCAACTCGGCCACGACAAACCCAGCCACATCCTCGTGCCGGCCATCCACCGCAACCGGGCCGAGATCCGCGAGATCTTCCTCCGGGAGATGCCCGACGCCGGAGAGCTCACCGACGACCCACGGGTGCTGGCCATGGCGGCCCGGGCCCATCTGCGGCGCAAGTTCCTCACCGCGAAGGTGGCGATCAGCGGGGCGAACTTCGGGATCGCCGAGACCGGCACGCTGGCCGTGGTGGAGTCCGAAGGCAACGGCCGGATGTGCCTGACGTTGCCGCAGACGCTGATCACCGTCATGGGCATCGAGAAGGTCGTGCCGGCGTTCACCGATCTCGAGGTTTTCATGCAGTTGCTGCCGCGCTCGTCGACCGCGGAACGGATGAACCCGTACACCTCGATGTGGACCGGCGTGCACCCCGGCGACGGGCCCCAGGAATTCCACCTGGTCCTGCTCGACAACGGTCGCACCCGGGTGCTGGCCGATGAGGTGGGGCGCGCGGCCCTGCACTGCATCCGGTGCAGCGCATGCCTGAACGTGTGCCCGGTCTACGAACGCACCGGCGGCCATGCCTACGGCTCGGTCTATCCGGGCCCGATCGGGGCGATCCTTAGCCCGCAGTTGACGGGGACCACGGGTCATCGCGATCCGAACGCCAGCCTGCCGTTCGCCTCGTCGCTGTGCGGGGCGTGCTTCGAAGCCTGCCCGGTGTGCATCGACATCCCGACGATCCTGGTCCACCTGCGTGCCGAGCAGGTGGACTCCGAGCGCAGCGTCCTTCCGTCCGGGCAGGATCTGGCAATGAAGGCCGCGGGCTGGGCGATGGCCGGTGCGGGCCGACTGATCGCCGGGCGCGATCACCGCATCTCGACACTGCCCTGGCCGGCCTCCAAGTGGACCGCCAGCCGTGACATTCCCGAGCCGCCCGCCGAGACGTTCCGGCAATGGTGGAACCGCACCCACGAGGGAGGCCGGGCGTGACGTCTGAGGCGAGGGCCGCGGTACTCGGCCGGGTCCGCGGCGCCCTGGCCGCAGCACCCCCGCAGGCGGTCACGGTGCCGAGGGACTACCACCGTGACCCGCTCACCGGTGCCGGCGACATCGAGCGGTTCGCCGAGACTGTCGCCGAGTACCGGGCGCGGGTCCATCGCATCGGAGCCGACGCGATCGCGTCGACCGTGCTCGGGTTGATCGGGCCCGACGCCACCGTGGTCATCCCGGCTGATCTGCCGTCCGAATGGGTGACCGGGCTGACGACGGTCCGCGACACGCCCGCCCTGGGTGTCGAGCAACTCGATCGAGTCGATGCGGTGCTGACCGGATGCGCGCTGGGCATTGCCGCGACCGGGACGATCGTCCTGGACGCGGGTCCGGGCCAGGGGCGGCGGGCCTTGACCCTGGTTCCCGACCATCACCTCTGTGTGGTCCGCGCACAGCAGATCTACGACACCGTGCCGCAGGCATTCGCCGAGCTGACACCGACGCGGCCGCTGACCTTCATCTCCGGGCCCAGCGCCACCAGCGACATCGAACTGCAGCGGGTAGAGGGCGTCCACGGACCCCGAACTCTGGACGTGCTGATCGTGGCGAACCCTACTGACGGGTAGTCGCGAATGTTCTTAGCAAAGCATTAACGCTGGCTCCCCGCCGCCTTAGATTGCCCGCATAGCGTGATGTTCAGGTTGACGCGACGGAGCTCAGCCAGAGCTCAGGAAAGACGGCGGGAGGCTGATCATGACATTCACGAACAACACCCCTGCATTGGATCGACACTTTCGGTACGGGAACTCGGCAGTCATCTGCGGAGGCGCATCGATGCGCGCGCAGTGCCGCCAACTGGCGACAGTGGTGACCGTCAAGGGAGATATCGACAGCTACAACATCGACCAGATCGGGTCGTATGTGAACAGGTTCATCCTTGCGGAGAAGCCATTGGCACTCGATCTGAGTGGCGTGAACAGCTTTTCACCGCAGGCGATCTCACTGTTCTACGACATCGATGACCGGTGCGGCGCACTCGGTGTGGACTGGGCGGTCATCGCCAGCCAGCCGGTTATCGCCGAGATCCGCGACCAACAGGTAGGCGTGCCGCTCAGCTCGTCGGTACCCGAAGCCCTGCATCACTTCGCCGAAGGCAATACGGCACGTCGCCGGTTGCTGCCCCTGCTTATCAAGAGCGCCTGAGAGAAAGGCCACGCAATGTTGATCGATGTTCGCTGGTTGACCCGCCTGCTTCGCAATCGCCACCGGGCGGTGCGCATCTAAACCCAACGCACACCAGACACAGCGAAACGGCTGCCAGACCTTGGTCTGGCAGCCGTTTCGCTATTGGTGGCGAATCCCTGTCACCGGACTTTCGTGACTACAGGCGGTTTCCAGGTCCCGCCGATGATCGACGGCGGGGTTTCCTTGGGCCAGTAGAGGCGCAGCATCAGATTGAACTTGCCGGCCGGAGCGGGCAGCCAGTTGGCTTCCTTTCCCTGTCCCGGGTTGTCGTGCTGCAGATAGAGGTCGACCGACCCGTCGGGATTGGTAACGAAGGGGTTCCGCTGGCTCAGGGTGTAGCGGTTGAGCGGATTGTCGACGAAGAAAAAGCCCTCGTCGTACATCGTCAGTGACCAGAATCCGTTGACGGGCGGGAACTGGCCCTTGTCGAAGTGCACCGTGTACTTGTTGGCACCGTCGAAGGCCTGGCCGTCGGCATCGGCTTCCGAAGTCGGGTAGACCGCATCCTGGGGCCGGTTGGCACCCAACCCGATCGCGGTGATCACGGCGCGCTGCAGATAGTCGGTTCCGTACTCACCGGTCTTGGTGGTGAATCGCCAGCCGTTGACGTCATCCCAGTCCTTGGCGGCGGCCATGACCTTGTCGACCCCGTCCTTGGGAATCGACTGCAAGGCCGCGGCGACATCGGAGCCCAGCTTGCCGAGGTCGAACTTCTCCCCGGGGACGATGCCGAGCTTGGCCATCTGGTCGACGATCGGCTTGTCCGCCTCAGCGGGTGGGTTGTCCTTCATCAAGGTGGCCATCAGATTGAAGTAGTCCTCGGCGCTCAGGTTGTTGACCTGATCGCGAACCGGGGTCTTCATGTCGATGGCCGGATCGACCTTGCCGGCCGGCGGGGTGTAGGGCTTGCCGTACGAACTGAGCGGCACCAACGAGATCGCGTCCTGCAGCTTGTGCACGGCGGCGTAGTCCTCGGGCGTGCCATCGCAGTAGATGCGTCCCAGCAGCCACACCGTCGAGGTCGGCGACTTGTATTCCTTCACGCCGGCGGGCAAGGTGCCCTTCCAGCCGGGACCGGTGATGGCGTAGGTCTGCGGACCGGTGCCCGTGGTGCGCTTCCCCGGTACCTCGAACACGTTGGTGTAGCCGTCGAGCATCGGGAACAGGTAGTAGCGGTCGCTTGCCTCCGGCAGGCTCAGCACCCACGGCTCATTCTTGACGTCGATGAATCCGTTTGTGTAGAGCGTGTCCGCGTTCGGCGCGGTGACATCGCGGAACTGCGCGTTCGGGTACTCACGCATCCGCATCAGCTGACCCATCGGAGCACGGGGCGACTCGACCTTGTCGACGTTGGTCATGACGCGTCGCGTCATCTCGACGGTGACCAGGGAGTAACCGTAGACGTACGCATCCAGGGCGATGGCCTTGGCTTCATCGGGCGACAGCTGCCCGGATCCGGATTGTCCAGGCTTTTCAGGCGACGACGGAGAGCATGCCAGCGTGGCCATCATCAACATCGTGGCGCCGAGCGCAACCAGCCATTTGGCCGTCCGCCGATCCTTTTTCACGAAAAGTCGTTCCTCTCTTGGGTTTTCTGCTGGTTGCATGCAGACACCGCGCCCCTCGTCTCCATAAGAATGGGGCTGCGCGGCCGACCACTGGTGTGGCAAGCCGCGCAGCCGATTCACCCCGACCCGGGAATTACTGTGCAGCAAACTGTCAGCTTCTGTCTTGATATTCTGGGACAAATCTTTGACATTGAGGGATATGGCCGTGATCCGGGGCACGGCCCGAGCAAAGCGTCCTCACCCGCTCCTGCAAACGCTGGTTCGGCACCACTCCGACGGCCTATCGCAACGCCCGGCTCACGGCACGGCCGCGACCCTAAACGCTGGCACACCAAGACAAGCCATGTCCTTGCCGAACGAACGATTCGTCGCGCACACCCCATCTTCCCTGCTAAAGTTCGGCCCGCCGGGCGATGCAATCGGCACCTGCCCGCCTCGGGAAGGAGTCCCGCTGTGTCCCGCTCACTGACCACCGTGCGCTACGGAATGGTGCCCGCTTTCGCCGCCGGTGCCGTGGGGCTTATCGGTGTCGTCGGCGCGCTGCTCACCTCTGTGACAGCGACTGCCGAGCCGCCTCCGCGCCCACCCAATTGCACGGCCGCCGATCTCGCCGGTATCGCCTCCGGGGTCGCCGCCGCAACATCCACGTATTTGTGGACCCATCCGGACGTGAACGATTTCTACACAAATCTGCACGGCCGCCCCCAGGAAGAAGTGCCGGACGCCACCCGTACCTTCTTCGACGCCAACCCTCAGGCCCACACCGACCTGCTCGGGATCCGTCAGCCGATGACCGATTTCCGCGACCGCTGCGGGATCAAGCCACCCGATCAGCCCCTAGGACAACGATGAACACCCCAACGCCTCGATCATCATGGCGTCGCGCGGCCACGGTTCTGCTCGCCTTCACCGCCCTGCCCGGCGCCATCGTCCTGGCCGCCCCGGCCGGGACCGCCAGCGCCGACGTCTGCGCCAGTGCCGGACGCCGGATCTCGGTCGGCGGGTGCGTGAACGTAGCCGACGCCGTCGCCCCATACGTTCCGCCGCCGGCCTACTACGCCCCGCTCCCGGAGGACGCGCCACCGCCGCCGCCCCCGCCGGGTTCGAACGTCAACGGCTGCATCGGCTACAACGGCCGGTGGGTCCACGCGGGCGGTTGCAACTAGCTCAGGCGATCGCGCCCGAATCCTTGAGTTCCTCGATCCGGTCCCAGTCGAGGCCGAGCTCCATCAGCACGATCTCGGTGTGTTCGGAGGCCTGAGGCGCCCGGGTGGTCTCCAGCGGTTCGTGGTTGAACTGCACCGGCCCGCGCACCACCCGGAACGGCTTGCCTCCATCGGAAGCCTCCACCTCGACGACCATGTCGTTGGCGATCGCCTGCTCGTCGGTGTTCAGATCGACCAGGCTCTGGAACGGCGCCCACTGGCCCTTCATCGTCTTGAGATGCTGGCGCCAGTATTCGAACGGCTTGCTGCCGATCGACTTCGCGATGAGTTCGACGCCTTCCGAGGCGTTCTCGATCAGCGGCAGTACATCGGAGAACCGCGGGTCATCGGCCAGCTCGGGCAGACCGAGGTGTTCGAAGGCGTCGCGGATGTATCCGGTCGGGCTGACGATGCACAGGTTGATGGTGCCGCCGTCGGACGTCCGGTAGTTGGCCATGAACGGGTTCACCGAGGTGGCATCGCCGGGCATCAGCGAGCGCATCGTCTCGCCGGTCTCCATGCCCTGGGTGACGCTGGCGCCGGCCGCCCACCACGCCGTGCTCAGCAGCGAGACATCGATCTCCGCAGTTTCCCCGGTCCGCTCCCGGTGGAACAACGCCGCCGAGATGCCTCCGGCGATGTTCATCCCGCCGATCGAATCGCCGAAGGCCGGAATGCCCTGGGACAGTGCGCCGTCGATCGCCTCCGGGGTGAGCGCGTGGCCGACACCACTGCGGGTCCAGAAGGCGGTGCCGTCGAAGCCGCCGGTATCGCGTTCGGAACCCTTGTCGCCGTAGGCGCTGCCACGGGCATAGATGATGTTCGGGTTCACCGCGCGGATGTGCTCGACATCGAACTTGTTCTTCTGCCGTTGGGCCGGAAGGTAATTGGTCAGGAAGACGTCGGCTGTCTTGGCGATCTCGTACAGCACCTCCTGCCCGCCGGGGGTCGAGACGTCGATACCGACGCTGCGCTTGCCGCGGTTGGGATGCTCGATGAGTGGATGCCGGTTCGGGTCGAGTTGGAACCCGCCCATGTTGATGAAGCCCCGCTGGGTGTCCCCGCGCACCGGGTGCTCGACCTTGATGACGTCGGCACCCCAGTCGGCGAGGATGGCCCCGGCCGCCGGTACGAAGGTGAACTGCGCGACCTCGAGCACTCGCACGCCCTGCATGACCTTGATCAACGCGGCTCCTAACCGTTGCACTTACGGTAAGTGTAGCGAGACCGGTACGGGTTCACGTCGCCCCCGCCGGAGGTTGCACACGGAACAAGTCATCTTCCGAACGCTTCCCTGACAACCCGGCACGCTCGTAAACTCAATGGGTTATGACGACCCCGTCAAACGCGCACGGCGGATGGGCACAGCGACGGCATCCGATCGGGGCGCTCGATCACCATCTCAGCCGCCGACAAGCGCGTCAGATGAGTCGGCGGTTCGCCGGGGTCGGCGTCGGCATCGCCGCCGCACGCCTGCGCGAAATATCCTGCGGCGCACCTGCCGCCGACGCTGAGCGGGCCGGAGTCGAGTTCGCCGTCATGGCGGATGAGCTCATGCACGACGCGCGCCTCGCGAAACTGGACCACGACAAGCAGCTCTGCGCGTCGTGGTTCGTGATCATCGCCATGGGGCTGATCATGTTCAGTTCACTGCTGTGCCTGGTCGTGCTCATGTTGAGCCTGATGCAGCACTCGTCGCCGTTCTGAGCCGACCGCTCAGTCGAAGGCCACGCTGAAATACTGCGTCTCCTGGAACTCCTCAAGGCCAACACGTGCGCCCTCACGGCCGAGGCCGCTCTGCTTCATCCCGCCGAACGGGGTCGACGGGTCGGACACGACGCCCCGGTTGATGCCGACCATGCCGGCGTCGAGGGATTCGGCGAGCCGCAGCGCATCCTGTAGCCGGCCGGCGTAAACATATGCGGCCAAACCATATTCGGTGTTGTTGGCCCAGCGCAGAAGATCCTTCTCGTCTTCCCACACCACCACCGGGGCAACAGGTCCGAAGATCTCGTCGGCGAGGATCGCGGCGTCCGGGGCGACTCCGGTCAGCAACGTCGGGGCGACGAACCAGCCTTCGGCGGGCGCCTCGGCCCGCGCGGCGATCACCGCACCATGGGCCACCGCGGCATCGATCGCCGCGGCCACCCGTTGCGCGGCGCGCTCGCTGACCAGGGGGCCGATCTCTGACGCCGGATCCGACGCGGGACCCACCCGGAGCGCCGCAACCTCGGCGCCGAAGCCGGCGACGAACTCGTCGACCACCGACGCGTGCACATAGAACCGGTTGGCCGCGGTGCAGGCCTGACCGCCACCGCGGAACTTGGCGACCATCGCACCCGCGACGGCCGCCTCCACGTCGGCGTCGGCCGTCACGACGAACGGGGCGTTGCCACCGAGTTCCATGCTGGCGTTGACGATCCGGTCCGCAGCTTGTTTGAGCAGCACCCGGCCGACGCCGGTGGAACCGGTGAAGGACACCTTGCGCACCCGGTCATCGCGCAGCCAGCTCTCGACCACGGTGGCGGCATCGGTGGTGGGGACCATGTTGACCACACCGTCGGGGACACCTGCGGCCGACAGGATTCCGGCGATCGCCAGCGCCGTCAGGGGCGTCTCGGCGGCCGGTTTGAGGACCACGGTGCAGCCCGCGGCCAACGCCGGGGCGATCTTGCGGGTCGCCATCGCGGCCGGGAAATTCCACGGTGTCACCAGTGCGGCGACCCCGACCGGCTTGTGCGTCACGAACGTGCGGGTGCCGCCCGCGGGGCTGACGCCGTAGGCGCCGCCGGTGCGCACCGCCTCCTCGGAGAACCAGCGGAAGAACTCGGCGGCATAACCCACCTCGGCCCGCGCGTCGGCCTGCGATTTGCCGTTCTCCGCGCAGATCAGGGCGGCCAGTCGCTCGGTATCGGCGACCATCAGATCGAACGCGCGGCGAAGGATGTCGCTGCGGTGCCGCGGGCTGGTCTGGGCCCAGTCACCGAAGGCGCGATGTGCGGCGTCGACGGCCGAGCAAGCGTCGGCCACCGTGCCGTCTGCCACTTCGGCGATGGTCCGGCCGGTCGCCGGGTCGTAGACCTCGAATGCCGAGGCGGCACCACGGGTCTGCCCGTCGATGAGGATGCCGTGCTCGGCGTCGAGCTCGGCGATTGCATTCTGCGTGTTCGGAGTGTTCACGTACCGGCTCGGCGAAGGTCAGCGGGTCTCGGCGAGGATGGCGGCCAGGATGTCCAACCCCTCTTCGAGGAGGTGATCGGGCATCGACAGCGGCGGCAGGAACCGCAGCACGTTGCCGTAGGTTCCGCAGGTCAGCACCAGCAGGCCCTGGGCGGCGGCGGCGGCCGAGACCTGCTTGGTGAGGTCGGCGTCGGGCTCGGTGGTGCCGGCCTTGACCAGTTCGACGGCGATCATGGCGCCGCGGCCGCGGACCTCGCCGATCCGGGAGTCCTGGGCAGCGATCGCGTTGAGGCGGCCGGTCATGGTCTTCTCGATCTCCACGGCGCGGGCGAGCAGTCCGTCCCGTTCGATGGTGTCGATGACCGCGAGGGCCGCGGCGCACGCGATCGGGTTACCGCCGTAGGTGCCGCCGAGCCCGCCGGCATGCGGCGCGTCCATGATCTCGGCGCGGCCGGTGACCGCCGACAGCGGCAAGCCCCCGGCGATGCCCTTGGCGGTGACGATCAGATCGGGCACGACGCCGTCGTGCTCGACGGCGAACATCGCGCCGGTGCGGGCGAAGCCCGACTGCACCTCGTCGGCGACGAACACCGCGCCGGCCTCGGTGCACCAGTCCTGCAGCGCCTGCAGGAATCCCGGTGCGGGAACGATGAATCCGCCTTCACCCTGAATGGGCTCGATCACCACGGCGGCGACGTTGTCGGCGCCGACCTGCTTGTCGATCAGGTCGAGGGCGCGGGCGGCCGCGGCGGCGCCGTCGGTTTCGCCGTCGCGGAACGGGAACGACGTCGGCACCCGGTACACCTCACCGGCGAACGGTCCGAAGCCATTCTTGTACGGCTGGTTCTTGGCGGTCATCGCCATGGTCAGGTTGGTACGGCCGTGGTATGCGTGGTCGAACACCACGACGGCCTGCCTGCGCGTGTAGGCCCGCGCGATCTTGACGGCGTTCTCGACGGCTTCGGCACCGGAGTTGAACAACGCGCTGCGCTTGTCGTGGTCGCCGGGGGTGAGCCGGTTGAGTTCCTCGGCGACGCGCACGTAGCCCTCGTACGGGGTGAGCATGAAACAGGTGTGGGTGAACGCGGCGACCTGCTGGGTGACGGCCTCCACCACGGCGGGCGCACTGTTGCCCACGGTGGTCACCGCGATGCCGGAACCGAAGTCGATGAGCTGGTTGCCGTCGGCGTCGACGAGGATTCCGCCGCCTGCGGCCACCACGTACACGGGCAGTGTGGTCCCGATGCCGCCGGCAACCGCAGCGGTCTTGCGGGCCTGCATCTCCTGGGAGACCGGGCCCGGAATGGCGGTGACGAGCCGGCGTTCCTGGGTGACGGCCGCACCCGCGATCTCGGCGATGGTCACGTTTCCTCCTGCTGCTGGCGGTTGGTTGTCCTCACGCTAGGCAGCGGCCGGGGCCGGCGGCAGGTCGGAAATGCACATTGGCGTCTCTGATGACTGTGCAATACTGCCGGCATGGTCCTGGTCGGCGATCTCTTGGACGAGCACGTTCTCGGGCTGCGCGCCATCCAGGTCAGTCATCCCGACGCAGCGGTCCGCTGGGTGGCCACGAGTGAGCTCGCCGACCCCGGACCGTTCCTGGAAGGCGGCGAGATCCTGCTGACCACCGGCCTGGAAACCGGCAACTGGGACGACCAGTGGGATGGCTACGTGCGCCGGCTCGGCGACGCCGGCGTGGCGGCGGTGGGGTTCGCCGTCGGACTCACCCACGCCGAAACACCCGCGGAACTGGCCGTCGCCTGCCGACGACACCAGGTGAATCTGTTCGAGGTGCCGCGCCCGACCACGTTCGTCGCGATCAGTCGCTACGTCGCACACCTGCTGGAGGAGCAGGAGTCCACCGCGACGCGCGAGTCACTCAAGGCCCAGCGCAAGCTCATCTCGGCCGCAGCCAAACCGGATCCTGCCGTTGCGGTCATCACCGCCCTGGCCGCGGCGCTCGATGGCGCGACCTGCCTGATAAATCCCGACGGCCGCGTCGTTACCGGCCCGGTCGGCACCCGCCGCACCGAGTTTCCGTTCGACGACGTCGCCGACGACGTCAAGCGGCTTCGAGCACACGGATTACGTTCGGCTGCAGCACAATCCAATCCGACATCCTCAGTATCGGTACACCCCATCGGGCTGAGCGGGCGAGCATCGGCCTATCTGGCCGCCTTGATGCCGGCCAGGGCGTCGGAGGGTCAGCGCCAGGCCGTGACAACCGCGGTGGCCCTGCTCGGGCTCATCGATGAGCAGGACCGCAGCCGCGCCACGACCCGACGGCACCTGTACTCCCGGGCTCTGGAGCTGCTCGCCGAAAGCGATGTCCGCACAGCTCAATTGGTGCTGGAAGTGGACCAGGCGATGATTGAGCTGCCCAAGCACATCCGCTTCCTCCGAGGCGTCGGAGACGAATCCGCCATCGAGAACGCGGTGGCCGCCCTCGAGCGGCTCGGCATCCTCGCCGGGGTCTACGCCGGCGAGCTGTGCGCGGTCACCGAACCTTCCCGCGCCGCCGCTACGGGTTCCCGGTTGGCCGAGGGCGGGCTGCTCGTCGGCATCGGGAATTCGGTCGTCCCCGGTGACGGCCAGACCGGCTACCACACTGCCGGCCTGGCGCTGGGCCAAGCCACCGAAGGGTCCGGCGCGGTGGTGTGGGACCGGGTGATCGACAACGGCCCGCTCGGTCTGATCGACCCAGAGAAAGCTGCCGCCTTCGCCGAATCCTGGTTGCGTGGGCTCGATTCCGAACAGCTGGACACGCTGCGTTGTTTCCTGCGCCACCACGGATCCCGGCTCAAGGTCGCCGAAGAGCTCTGCCTGCACCGCAACACGGTGCGCAATCGTCTCGCGGCCATCGAAGCGGCACTGCCCGGGAAGCTCGACGATCCGCAAACCCGGGTGAGCGCCTGGATCGCCCTGCAGTCGGTTCCCGAGAACCTCAGGCCTTGAAGTACACGAACTGGTGGCTGGTGGACAGCAAGGTGCCGGTGCGGCCGAACAACTGCGCAGTCTGGTCGAAGTAGCCGCCGGAGTACTTGTGCGCCCGCGCCGTTCCCAGCACGAAGTCGTCTCCCTGCGCGGCAAGCTGCTCCTCGTCGGCGTGGAAATACACCGTGATCGATACCGTTCCGGCCGGTACGAACTGGCCGTGGCGCAGGAACACCCGCGGATAGAAGATGTCGCTCACCGCGGCCAACGCAGCGAAATCCATTGGCCTGGAAGGATTGTTGCGCACCCACAGGGTGGTGGTGGAACTCGCCGATGCGGTCGGCTCAACCCCGATGTCGGGCATCCCCCCGTCGACGAATCGCATGTCGTAGTTGTCGAACCACGCCACGTCGAACGGCAGGACAGATGGCTCGATATTCTCGGGCGCCGTGGCCTGCGGTGCGGCGATCTCGGTGTCCGACCAGCCTTCGCGCCGTAGCCCGAATACCGCGGTGGCGGTGGTCTTGACCTCGCCGTCCTGACTGAGTTCGACGATCCAGTGCTGATTGGATCGGTTGGTCTTGACCACCCGCGTCACGATGTCGAACGCACCGTCGGCGACGGGCCCCACGTAGTTCACCGTCAGGGCGATGGGCTGGCCGTGCCGTTGCGGGTGCAACTCGACCGCCCGCACCATGGCGGCCGCGGTGATGCCGCCGAACGGGCCGACCATGTTGGCCCATTCCGGGATCGTCCGACCGCGCCACCGATCGTCACCGGACTGTTCGAGCTCCAGGGCCTTGTCCAAGGGATGCACCCGGCCACAGTACCGAGGGCGCGCCGCCTACTTGGCCGGCGAGTAGTTCGGCCGGCCGAGCCCCAGGGCCTGCTGCGCGATCATGTTGCGGAACACCTCAAGGGTTCCGCCGTAGATTCCGGTGGGGCCGGCCAACCGGAAGATGTACTCGGCAGCGCCGTCGTCGGCGGCCCCCGTCGTCCCGACCGGCAGCGCACCGGCCGATCCGACGATGTCCATCAGGTCCGGGGATACGTCGCGCATGGTCTGGGCGATCGCGACGCGACCGTACATACCGGGGCTGCTCAAGGCGGCTTCCAACCGGGCGACACTGCGTCCGAGCCGATAGCGCGACGCTGTGTCGTCGGGGGCGACGGCTGCCACCCGATCCACCGCCTCGGCCATCAACGTGATGTGCTCGGTCATCGTCGCGAGCTTCTGCAGACCGCGGGTCTCGCGCTCGAAGGTGCCGTGCTCAAGCTCGAGGGCGCCGCGCAACACGGTCCAGCCGCCGTTCACCTCGCCGACGCGGTACCGGTCGCTGACCCGGACATCGCTGTAATAGGTGATGTTGGTGCGGTCCCCGTCGACGGTACGGATCGGCTGGATCGCCACACCCTCGGAATCCAGCGGCACCAGGAACATCGTGAGGCTCTTGTGCTTGGCGGCGGCCGGGTCGGTGTTGGTCAGCAGGAACACGTACTGCGCGTTGTGCGCATTCGAGGTGAACATCTTGGAGCCATTGATAACCCAGCCGTCACCGTCCCGCACCGCACGGGTCTTGCAGGTCGCGACGTCGGACCCGCCCTCAGGTTCGGTGTAGCCCAGGCACAGCCGCAGCCGCCCGTCCAACACGCCCGGCAGCACCTCGTCGAGAAGCTCGCGTGAGGCAAAGTTCTCGATCGAATGCGCGACCATCGCGGTCGTCCCCCAGTGGAACCACGGGGTATGCGCCCGACCCACTTCCAGTTCCCAGATCCGGCGCCGGACCGCACTGAACCCGCCGTCGACCTCGGCCCGGTAGTCGCCGGCCAGGTAGCCTGCCTCCCCCAGGGCCAGATGCACTGCCTCGTCGAAGTTCTCACCGGTCTCCCGATCACGTTCGATCACCTCATCGGTGACGACCCGAGCCAGGAACGCCCGCAGCTCGTCGCGGAAGGCCAGGTCTTCCTCGGAGAGCTCGACATGGGAGAAATCCATCAGGACACCGTGACACTCCTAGGATCATTTGTAAAGTCGATCTCGCGTCGGCGCAGCAGCAACAACGATGCACCTCCGATGAATGCGGCGGCGCCGGCCAGGACCAGGAATCCGTCGAAGCTGTTGGTGGCGGCCAACATACGACTCAGCACGACCGCACCCAGCGCCGACGAGACGCCGATGACCGCCGAGAGGATGCTGAGCACCGAGCTGTAGACGCCCAGGTCGAAGTGGCGTGCCACCAGGTAGGCGATCACGTCCCCTTCGGCTCCCCAGGCCGCACCGAGGCAGCAGACGGCGACCGCGAGTACACCGATTCCGTTCCACGGCGACGCGATGAGCAGGCAGCCGAGGCCCGGTAGCGCCATCGCCACCGCGGCGACCACCTGCGCCGGTAACCGGTCGAGGGCCACCCCGCAGACGAAGCGACCGACGATGACGGCGGTGGCGAACACCGTGATGAGCACCGCGACGTCGGCGCCGGCCCCGGCGTCGCCGAGCATGATCCCGAGCTGGGTGGTGGTGACCGAGTGGTACAGGTTGCACAGCAGTACACCCGCCAACAGAATCCAGAAGACCCGGCTGCGCCCGATCGCACGGTAATCCCTGCCGGCCTCGCGTTCTCCCGCGACTGCCTCCGGGTCGCCGTTGTGTCCGGGCACGAGAACCAGGGCGACAACGCCGATGACCGCGATGGTCGCCGCGATGGCCAGGCATCCGGCCCGCCAACCGAAATTGCGGTTGATGACATCGAGCAGGGGGACGCCGAGGGCACCCAGCAGTGGCGGGCCCGAAATCGCGATAGCCAGGGCCAGCCCCCGGGCCGCCTCGAAACGCGTCGCGACCAGTCGGCTGTAGATCGCGGGCGTCGTCGTCACCCCGAGCGCAATGAGAACGACGTTGATCGCGAAGTACTGCCAGATGGGGCCGGACATCATCGCGTACGCGATCCAGCACGCGGGCAGTCCGACGACGCCGACGGCGGCGATCCGGCGCACCCCGAACAGGTCGGCGAGACGACCGTAGAACGGCAGGAACACGAACGTGAGCAACGTGATGGCGCCGGTCAGCGCGAAATCCGAGCGGCTCCACCCGAACGCCGCGAGGAACTGTGGCCCCATCGCGGCGTTCGTGTACGCGCTCAGGCTCAAACCGGCGCTCAGACCGGCCGTTGCGGCCGCCAGCGGTCGCCAGTTGGTCCGCAGCTCACCGAGGTAGCTCATCGCCGGTGAATCTAGCTCGTCGGTACCAGGATCGCTGCGGTGTCCTCATCGTCGGCGCGGGGCGGGCGCGGCCCCACCGGTTTCCGGAATTGGTTGTCGCCGCGGGGATAAACCACCTGCGGCCACCAGAACCATCGACCCAGCAGGGTGGCGATCGACGGCATGAGCAACGAGCGCACGATCAATGTGTCCAGCAACAGCCCGATCGCGATGGTGGATCCCATCTGGGCCAGCACGATCAACTTGCTGCCGAGCATGCCCGCCATGGTGGCAGCGAACACCAGACCCGCCGACGTCACCACGCCGCCGGTGCCTGCCATCGAGCGGATGATGCCGGTCTTCAATCCGGCGTGGATCTCCTCCTTGAATCGGGAGACCAGCAGCAGGTTGTAGTCCGATCCGACCGCCAACAGGATGATGACCGACATCAACATCACCAGCCAGTGCACATTGATGCCGAACAGGTTCTGCCACAACAACACCGAGACACCGAAGGCCGCGGCGATCGAACTGGCCGCCGTGCCGACGATGACCAGTGCTGCCACCGCGCTTCGGGTGATGATCAGCATGATCATGAAGATCAGGGTCAATGCCGACACCACGGCGATCATCAGGTCGTAGCGGGCACCGTCGGCCATGTCCTTGTAGTTGGACGCGACGCCACCCAGGTAGACCTTGGCGTCCGACAGCGAGGACATCTTCAAGCCCTCCTGCGCGGCCTTTCGGATCGAATTGACCCGGGCAATCCCCTCGGGGGTCGCGGGGTCGCTTTGGTGGGTGATGAACATGCGAGCGGACCTGCCGTCCGGCGACAGGAACATGTCCAGACCACGCTTGAAGTCGGGGTTCTGGAAAGCCTCCGGGGGCAGGTAGAACAGATCGTCGTTCTTCGCCTCATCGAAGGCCTGCCCCATCGCCAGGGCGGTGTCGTTCATCGCCTCCATCTGATCGAGCAAGGCCTTCTGCGAGTTGTAGGACGCCAGCGACAAGTCCCGGCTGCTTTTCATCGATGCGATCGTCTCGGGAAGGAGCGCGGTCAATTTCGGAGCGAGGTCCGCCAGTTGATCGGTATTGGCCTGGACCGACGACGTCTTGTCGGTCAGTTCGTCGATCCCGTCGAGGGCATCGAAGACGGATCGCGCCGCGGAACACATCGGGATGTCGAAGCAGTGCGGTTCCCAGTAGAAGTAGTTGCGCATGGGACGGAACTGGTCATCGAAGTTCGCGATGTTGTCCCGCATTTTCTTGGTGACCTCAAGGAGCTCCTGCGACTTGGCCGCCGAGTCCTGGGTGAGCTTGGTCTGTTGGAGAGCGAGTTGGTACTGGCGCTCCATGATGTCGATCGACACGTTCGTCGCATCGACCATTCTGAGCTGGTTGGCCAACTGCTCCCGCTGGAACGGCAGATTCATGTTGTTCGTCTGCCCCTGGACGCTCGTCTGAAACGGAATCGAGCTGTGCTGAATAGGGATACCCAACGGCCGGGTGATGTTCTGCACCATCGCAATTCCATCGGTATGCAGGATATTTCGCGCGACAGTGTTCAACACCAGCATGTCGGCCGGGTTGCGCATATCGTGGTCGGCCTCGACCATCAGGATGTCCGGGTTCATCCGGGCCTGCGAGAAGTGCCGGTCGGCAGCGGCGAAGCCGATGTTGGACTCGGCGTCCTGCGGCAGGTAATAGCGATCGTTGTACGCCGGCTTGAAGCCGGGAAGGGCGATCACGCCGATCAGCACCACGAACCCGCTGGCCACCAGAACAGGCCCGGGCCACCGGACCACCGCGGTACCGACCCGCCGCCAGAACCGACTCTGGGCAGGTCGCTTGGATTCGAAGAGCCCGACGCGACTGCCGAGGAAGAGTACGGCCGGTCCCAGCGTGACCGCGGACGCCACCACCACGACCATTCCGATAGCGACGGGGGCGCCCATGGTGGTGAAGTAGGGCAGTCGCGCGAAGCTGAGACAGTACGTGGCGCCGGCGATCGTCAGACCCGAGCCGATGATGACCGGAGCGACGGACTTGAAAGTGGTGTAGTAGGCGGTATCCCGATCTTCACCGGACCCCCGGGCCTCGCGGTAGCGGCCGAAGATGAAGATGCCGTAGTCGGTGGCGGCGGCGATCGCCAACATCGTCAGGATGTTTCCGGCGAACGTCGTGAGACCGAATGCGTCATGGTTGACCAGGACAGCAACCACGCCGCGCGATGACAGTAGTGCGATACCGGTCAAGAAGAGCTGGATCAGCGTGGTGACGATCGAGCGGTAGACGATCAGCAACATGACCGCGATCGCCACGAGGGTGAACAGGGTGATCTGAGCCAGGCTGGCGTTGCCGATGACGTGCATATCGGTGAGGAGCGCCGTCGGGCCTGCGACGTAGGCCTGCACCCCCGGCGGGGCCTGCGTCTCCGCGATGACCTTACGAACGGCCTCGACACCTTCGTTGGCCAAGGTCTGGCCGGTTTCGCCGGCCAGATTGATCATCACGTAGGAGGCCTTGCCGTCGGCGCTCTGCGCGCCGGCGGCGGTGAGGGTGTCTCCCCAGAAGTCCTGAATGTGCTGGACGTGCTCCGGGTCCTGCCGCAGCTTGCGGATGATCTCGTCGTAGTACTGGTGAGCTTCGGGGCCGAGTGGATGCTGGCCCTCGACGATGACCATCACCGTGCTGTTGGAATCGAATTCCTTGAAGTTGGAGCCCATCCGCTTCATCGCGATCATCGAGGGCGCGTCCGCGGGAGCCATGGGGGCCGAGTGGGCCTCGCCGACAACCTCGAGTTGCGGGGCGACCACGTTCACGGCGACGGTGGCCAGGACCCAGAACGCGATGATCGGCACCGCCAAGATGCGGAGAGCGTGAGCTACGACGGGCCTTTTCTCATGCGCGGCAGCCTTGTTCATCATGCGGACTTCACCAGGCAGTAGGTCTGAGCATTGATGCCATCGGCTGATTTCTCCTCACGGACAACGTCATTCACGGTGACGCGGCAACCGATCGCGTTACCGTCGCCCAGCGCCATCAGGTTCGCGCTGACGGTCGGCAACGTGGTGGACAGGGTGATCGACCACGGCAGAGGTGTGGTCACGTGGTGCACCTTGGCGTCCGGGTCGAAATAACTGATCTGGGCAGTCGACCCGGGTGGTCCGTACACGTCATAGACGAGGACCTTCGGATTGAACTGGACGATCTCGATGCCCGCGCCGGCGTTCGCGTTGAGGTCCTCGGAACCGAAAACCCGGTGCAAGCGCGATACGACCAGGCCCGATACGGCCAGCACCACCACCAGAACCAGCGGAATCCACGCGTGTTTCACCACGCGACGAACAGCCCGACCAGGACCCACCGGTACCTCCCGACGATCGGCGAATTAGTTCGAATAACTATGTACAGCGCGGGGAACTGTACACCGCTGCGACCGGGAACGCCGTCGAGGCCTCGATACTGGGAACTTGCTGTTGATTACCTGAAAGACCGGGAGCGGTCGCGGTCAGGCGGCCGTACCGTCACGCGACGGACGATCGAGATAGCCACGGGCGACTGCCATTTCAACCAGTCTCGAACGCAGTGCGCCGCGCCCGCGATGCAATCGCGACATCACCGTTCCGACCGGAATCTGCAGAATCTCCGCAATCTCCTTGTACCGGAACCCCGCAACGTCGGCGTAGTAGACGACGACGCTCTGCGCTTCCGGCAGTGCCCGCACGGCCTGGCGCACCTCGTCGTCGCCCATCGATTCCAGCGCCGCCAGTTCCGCCGAGATCACGCCGAGGGGGAAGCGCTGTGCCACCTCTGCGAGTTGGGCATCCGAGAGTTCGTCGGCGAAGACCTCCTTCGGTCGACGCTGCGCGGTGCGGTACGCGTTGATCCACGTGTTGGTCAGGATGCGGAACAGCCAGGCCCGGATGTTCGTGCCGTCCTGATAGGTGTGAAAACTGCTGTACGCCTTGACCATTGTCTCTTGGACCAGATCCTCGGCGTCCGTGGCATTACGCGTGTATCGACGCGCGGCCGCGTAGAGCTGATCCACCAACGGCAGCGCATCGCGCTCGAACCGTGCCGCCCGCCCGTCGTCGTCCATACCGGCAGCATCACATCTCAACAGAGCTTGAGGTCAAGCGATTTTCGGACAGGGCCCTGACGCGCCCACCCACGGTGCGGCAATGCGGCGCGAGTTGGGTGCCACGACCTTAGGCTCATCGCTTATGAACCGAGTCGATCGCTTCTTCGAGATCTCGGCCCGCGGCTCGACAGCCCTCTCCGAGATCCGCGGAGGCCTGGTCACCTTCATCGCGATGGCCTACATCATCGTGCTGAACCCGGTCGTTCTCTCCGGCTCCGCCGACGTCGCAGGCAACAAGCTCGAATTCGCGCAGGTCTCGGCCGCCACCTGTCTGGCGGCGGGCGTGATGACGATCCTGTTCGGGATCATCGCGCGCCTGCCGTTCGCGTTCGCCGCGGGTCTGGGCATCAACTCGTTTCTGGCCACCACCGTGGTGGGCACGGTCACCTGGCCCGAGGCCATGGGCCTCGTGGTCATCGACGGTCTGATCATCGTCGCGCTGGCAGCGAGCGGGTTCCGCCGGCTGGTGTTCGAGGCAGTGCCCATGCAGCTCAAATTGGCGATCACCGCCGGCATCGGCCTATTCATCCTGTTCATCGGACTGGTCGACGCCGGATTCGTCGGCTCGACCGGCCTGGCCTCTCCCCCGATCGGTCTCGGCACGGGCGGTGTCGGCTCGATCAACACGGTCCCGACCGTCATCTTCGTGCTCACCTTGCTGGTCACCGGAATCCTGGTGGTCCGCAAGGTCCGCGGCGGCATCCTGATCGGCCTGGTCACCGGCACCGTGGTGGCCGTGATCGTCGAGGCGATCTGGCACCTCGGCTCGGCGCACGACACGCCGGGAGGGTGGGGGCTGTCGGTACCGACCCTGTCCGGCTCACCGTTCGCTCTGCCCGACCTGTCCCTCGTCGGCGACGTCAGCCTCGGCGCGTTCAGCCGGATCGGGGCCCTGGCGGCCATCATGCTGGTGTTCACGCTGGTGTTCGCCAACTTCTTCGACGCCATGGGCACCATGACCGGGCTGTCCCGAGAGGCCGGGCTGTCCGACGCCGAGGGCAACTTCCCGCGGCTGAAATCCGCACTCATCGTCGAAGGTGCCGGTGCCGTCGTCGGCGGATCCTCATCGGTGTCGTCGAACACCGTCTTCATCGAATCCGGCGCGGGCATAGAGGAGGGCTCCCGCACCGGATTCGCCAACCTCATCACCGGTGCGCTGTTCCTGGCGGCCATGTTCGTCGCGCCGTTGGCCTCGATCGTGCCCACCGAGGTCGCCGCCGCGGCCCTGGTCATCGTCGGCGCCATGATGGTGTCGCAACTGCGCCACATCGACCTCTCGGAGTTCTCCGTGGCCCTGCCGGTGGTACTGACCGTGTCCACCATGGCGTTCAGCTATTCGATCGCCAACGGCATCGGCGTCGGCTTCGTGGCCTGGGCGGTGTTGCGGTCCGCCGCCGGTAAGGCTCGCGAGGTCAGCCCCCTGCTGTGGATCGTGGCCGCCGGCTTCATCCTGTACTTTGCCCGCGGCTGGATCGAGTCACTTATCGGCATGTAGCGGTCGGTAGCCTTCTCGATCATGGGCGAAAAGACACAGCACCAGTGAGCGCCGGCCTGTTCGGTTTGCTCGACGACATTGCCGCGCTGGCCCGGTTGGCGGCGGCTTCGATCGACGACATCGGTGCCGCGACCGGCAAGGCGACTGCCAAGGCCGCCGGGGTGGTGATCGATGACACCGCGGTGACGCCGCAGTACGTGCACGGCCTCACTGCCGACCGTGAACTCCCGGTCGTCAAGCGCATCGCGATCGGATCGCTGCGCAACAAGCTCGTGTTCATCCTGCCCGCGGCGTTGCTGCTCAGCCAGTTCGCGCCGTGGTTGCTGACCCCGATTCTGATGCTGGGTGCGACGTACCTCTGTTACGAGGGCGCCGAGAAGGTCTGGGGCCGTTTCCTCGGCCACGGCGGACACGAGACCGGCGGCCAACCCACCACGGCCGTCGGCGGCGACGCCGAGAAGTACATGGTCACCGGTGCGATCCGCACCGATTTCATCCTGTCCGCCGAGATCATGGTGATCGCGCTCAACGAGGTGGCCAACCAGCCGTTCCTCCCGCGGTTGATCATCCTGGCGATCGTCGCGGTAGTGATCACCGCGGTGGTGTATGGCGTGGTAGCCGGGATCGTGAAGATGGACGATATCGGTCTGCTGCTGGCCCAACGCTCGTCACAGGTGGCCCAGAAGATCGGCCGGGGCCTGGTGACCGGGATGCCCAAACTGCTGTCGGCACTGTCGGTGATCGGCACGGTCGCGATGCTCTGGGTCGGCGGGCACATCCTGCTGGTCGGCACCGACACCCTCGGCTGGCACACGCTCTACGGCCTGGTCCACCATGCCGAAGAGGCGGTGCGCCACGCCGTCGGCGGCGGGTTCGGCGGCATGCTGGCCTGGCTGGTCAACACCGGGGTCTCGGCCGTCATCGGCCTGGTGGTCGGCACCGTGGTCGTGGCAATCATGCATGCGCTGCCGTTCGGCAAGAAAGACACGAAAGACACACACAACGCCGCTGGCTGACCGCCACCACCGGTCGTCACCACTCCGCCCAGAGGCACTTCGGCTCCCCCGGCAGCAAACTGATTGCGGCAAAGGAAAATTCTGTTAGGCGCCGCGCCCATCCACGTGTCATACTTGGCCAGGACGTTTTTGGTACGTCCAGATTTACAATGAGAGAAGCAAAAATATGACACAGGGAACTGTGAAATGGTTCAACGGCGAAAAGGGCTTCGGCTTCATCGCTCCTGACGGCGGCGCCCCGGACGTCTTCGTCCACTACTCCGAGATCAGCGGCGGTGGTTTCCGGTCGCTCGAGGAGAACCAGCGCGTCGAGTTCGAGATCACCCAGGGCGCCAAGGGCCCCCAGGCGGTCGGAGTCACTGCGATCTAATCGCCCCAAGACTTGATCATGGGCTGGTACGGATAATTCCGTACCGGCCCATTTTCATGTCACACCGGCGCCTGCGCCGGTAGTTCCACCAACCATCGCGCGGATTCGACCCGGGCGACGCGCAACACACGATCTGCGGTCTCGAACATCGGAGTGTGCCGCACCGACTCCTCCACGGACATCGCTGCGGCACAACGCATCACCAGCCCGCCGAGAGCCACGGACGTCCTGCATGGGACGACGAGAAGTTTCACGCACTGGTCACGGCCCGCCACCATCATCAGGCGCGGCCGGCTCAACTTCACCCCGGTCGGCAGGCGAGTACCGGTCACGATCGAGTCGAGGTCCAACTGGCCCTCAGCAGCTGACCAATTGACGCGGATATCAACAACTTCCCCCAGCGACCGATGCAAAACTCCGACGAGTTCCGGCAGTTCGCTCGCCACCGACGCGGTATGCGGCCACCACGCTCCGTCAATATCGGCGCCCAACTGGCCAGCGAGGGCGAGCCGGACCGGACTGGCCAGCCGTCGCGTCCCGTTGAGGCCGTTCACGACGGCGCATCGGCACGGGCCTGCGACCTGGGCGGGTCCGAGAAAACCATGTCCGAGGACGTGGCATTCGTGGCCTCGACCTCCGGCACGGGTTCCTGCTGCTCGGGATGTGAAAACAGTTCGGACGAATCCATAAGAGTGTCCTTGAGAGGTGCGGGACTACCGCATCGGTTTTGGATAGCAAGCGGTGGTTGAACACCGCGACTAACCACAAACCTACACCCGATGATCGATGTCGCGACGGACCGGCCGTCCCGACACCCCCGTCATCGGCTGCGGAGAGCAGGCAGGATCAAGGTGTCGATGACCTCACGGACGAACTTTGCATCGACACTCTGACCGCTGATCACCCGCATCAGACCCATCCCGGTCAGCACGTCGGCCACCAGAGACCAGTCGCGGTCGGCTGCCAGCTCACCACGGGCGGCGGCCTGTTCCAGGATGACTGTCACGACACGCCTGCCCTTGAGCAGCATCAGATCATCGAGCGCCGAGGCGAGCTGCTGGTCATGAGCGGCCTCGACGGCAACCCTCAGCACCATGTCGTAGGGCACCAACTCGTTGTCATTGCGCACGGCGCGCTCCACGATCGCATCGAAATCGCCGGCCAGGCTGCCGGTATCGGGGGCATCGTCGGTCATCAGGTCAGGCCGCCAGTACACCAGCGCATCGGTGATCAATGCGGCCTTCGATGACCAGCGGCGGTAGATCGCCGCCTTGCCGACCCCCGCTCGTGCGGCGATGTCGTTCATGTTGGTGTCGACGTAGCCGTTCTCCGCCAACGCGGCCAACGCGGCATCGAGGATGGCCGGGTCACGTGACCGGTCGAGTCGACCAACGGTGCGCTGACGCAGTTTGGGCTCTGCGTCAGGCGTGTTGTCCGGGTCGGCCACGTCCGTCACACCGTGGTTGCCGGTATCGGTGCGGTGTTGTCGTCGGGGTCTTCAGCCGCCTTCCGGGCCCGCTCTTCGCGATCGAGTCGGCCCTGCCGGGTGATCTCAAAGGTGTTGAGCGGCCACCAGAACCAGCGGCCCAGTACCGCGGCGATCGACGGCGTCATGAACGAACGCACGATCAGCGTGTCGACTACCAGGCCGATACCGATCGTCATGCCCAGCTGTCCGACCACGCGCAGGTCGCTGACGATCATCGACATCATGGTGAAGGCGAACACCAGGCCGGCCGCGGTGACGACGCGTCCGGTGGCCCCCATGGCGCGGATGATCCCGGTGTTGAGGCCGGCGTGGATCTCTTCTCGGAGCCGGGACACCAACAGCAGGTTGTAGTCCGAGCCGACCGCCAACAGGATCACCATCGACAACGGGATCACGATCCATTGCACGCCCAGTCCGAGGATGTCCTGCCAGAGCAGAACCGACAGGCCGCAGGCGGTGCCCAGCGATGCGGCCACGGTTCCGACAATCACCAAGGCGGCCACCACACTTCGGGTGATGATCAACATGATCGCGAAGATCAGGATCATCGATGCGAGGATCGCGATCATCAGGTCGATGACGACACCGTCCTGCATGTCGGCGTACAGCGAGGCGGTACCGGCAAGCGAAACCTTGGCGTTGCTCAGCGGGGTGCCCTTGACCGCATCGGCGACGATGCCTCGGATGTCCCGAACGTGGTCGATGCCTTCGACCGAAGCCGGATCACCCTGGTGGGTGATGATGAAGCGGACCGCCTTGCCATCCGGCGATACGAACATCTTCAAGCCCCGCTCAAAGTCGGGATTCTGGAACACATCTGGCGGCAGATAGAAGAAGTCGTCATTCTTGGCCTGATCGAAATACAGACCGATCTCGGTGGCGCCCTTGGCCATTTCCTGTTGCTGAGCCTGCATGCCGGCCATCGTGCTGTGGGTCGCGATCATGAAGTCGCGCATCCGCGTCATCGAGTCGATGGTGGCGCGCAGCACCGGAAGCATCTGCGGCATCAACTCGTCCATGTGGTCCATGTCGCCGGTGAGCGTCTGCATCTGGTCGGTGAGCCCGTCGATACCGTCGAGAGTGTCGAAGATCGACCGCATCGACTGACAGACCGGGATGTCGAAGCAGTGCGGTTCCCAGTAGAGGTAGTTGCGCACCGGCCGCAGGAAATCGTCGAAGTTGGCCAGGTTATCGCGCATCTCCTGGGTGGTGGCCAGCATCTCGTGGGTATGGCCGACCATGCTGTGCGTGGTTTCGGTCAGCTCCTTCGTGATGGCGTACATGCGTTCCATGTTGGCGACGGTCTCGCTCATCTCGTCGGCCTGTTCCAGCATCTGAGCCGAGTTGTCATTGTTGAACTTCGCGCCCTGCAGCGTGCCGGCGTTCTGTGCGCCGAGCAGGAACGGGATCGAACTGTGCTCGATCGGGGAGCCCAGCGGACGGGTGATGGTCTGCACCCGCTCAATGCCACGCATGTGGACCACCCCCTTGGCGACCCGGTCGATGACCAGCATGTCGGCCGGGTTGCGTAGGTCGTGGTCGGCCTCGAGCATCAGCAATTCGGGGTTCATCCGAGCCTGGGAGAAGTGCCGGTCCGCGACACCCATGGCCAGGTTGGCGGGCATGTCCGCCGGGGTGAACTTCTGGTCGTTGTACTGCGGCACATAGCTCAGCAGGCTGACGAAGCCGATGACGGCGATCAGGATGGTGACGAAGAGGATCGGGATCGGCCAGCGAACCACGGACGTGCCGACCTTGCGCCAACCTCTGGTCGACAGCTCCCGCTTGGGATCGAGCAGCCCGAACTTCGATCCGACGGTCAAGACGGCCGGCGCCAAGGTCAGGGCCGCGGCGATGATCACCAGAATCGCGATAGCACAGGGCAGAGCCATCGATTGGAAGTAGGGCAGCGTGGTCATTGTGAGGCACAGGCAGGCGCCGACGATCGTCAGACCGGATCCCAGGATGACGTGCGATACACCGTGGTAGGCGACGTAGAACGCGTCTTCGCGATCCAGGCCTTTCGACCGTTCCTCGTGATATCGGCCGAGCAGGAAGATCACATAATCGGTTCCGGCGGCCAGGGACAGCATCGTCGTCATGCTCACGGCATACGGCGTCAGGCCGATGATGTTCAGATTGCCGGCAAAGGCGGTAACACCTTGTGCCGAAATGAGTTCCAGGCCAATGACGAACATCGAGATGAGCATCGTCACGATGGAGCGGTAGATGAACAGCAGCATCACGATGATGACGGCGACCGAAACCAATTCCATTTTCGCCATGCTTTGATGCCCGGCGACGCTGGTGTCGGCATTGAGGACGGTGTTCCCGGCGACGTGGGCCTTGATGCCCGGCGGCGCTGGCACCGAGGCAACGATGTCACGCACGGCGGCCACCGATTCGTGGCTGGCACTGGTCCCCTGCGATCCGTTGAGGAAGATCTGCACGTAGGCGGATTTGCCATCCACGCTCTGTGAGCCGGCTGCGGTCAGCGGATCGCTCCAGAAGTCCTGGACATTCTGTACGTGTTCGTCATCGGCGTTCAGTTTGGCGACGATCTCGTCGTAGAACTTGTGCGCCTCGGCGCCGAGCTTGTCGTCGCCCTCAAGCACGACCATCGCCGTGGAGTCCGAATCGTACTGCTGAAAGACCTTGCCGATGTTCAACATCGACTGATACGACTGGGAATTGGTGGGGCTCAGCGGCACCGAACGGGTGGCCGCGACTTCGTCGAGAGAGGGAACGAAGGCACCCAGAGCCACCACCAGGAGCACCCAGATGAGGATGATCGGCAGCGAGAATATCCGGACCATGTGCCCCAGGAACGGGCGATGCGGCTTCGAATGCGCGTTGCTCATACGGATTTCACCAAGCAGTAGATGAACGGTTTGACGGTGTCGGTGCTCGCCCGCTCGTCGCGGACCTCGTCGTCGACGGTCACCCGGCACCGGAGATCGCTGACGTCACGATCTCCCTGGGCCATGATGTTGGCCGACATCGACGGCAGCGTCGTCACGATCGTGAACGACCAAGGCAGCGGCGCATTCTCGATGAGATGAGGTTGACCATTCTCGTCGAGGTAGTTGAGATTTGCGGTTCCCCCAGACCCGGTCACCTCGTAGGTGATGTGCTTCGGGTTGAAGTTCTCGGTGACGCCTGAGCCATCCGCCGTCCTGGTTTCGTGGTGGCTGGAGTCACGAATACGAAGGATCGCGTATGCACCCAGACCGACGACGACCACCAGAACCAGTGGTATCCACGCCTTCTTGAGCAACTTGAACACCGTTGCGCCTTCCCCGATGTGACACTCGCAAGATTTACCTCAACGGAACCCAAGTTCCGCCTAAGAGGATGCTGAGTACTGTACTCGAGGCGGGCTTCGCCGACGATTCGGTACTTACCCGGCCAAAAATCGCTCGAGACCGGCAATCACGATGTCGAGATTGAAGTCGAAGTCCTGGGCCGCGGTCGCCGCGACACCGCGATCGGCGACGACACCGCTGAGCAGCGGAAAGTCGCTCGGCGGAAGGTCCTTCAACGCGCGAACCACCTCGGGCGTCTGATGGTGCAGCCGTGACTCGGCCGATCCGAGCACGTCGTGTGCGGCCGACATCGCGAGCCCCGACACCAGGGTGAGCACCCGCCCGGCGTCGTCGGTGCCGAATCCCCCGGCGTTCAGAGCCCGCAGCACCTGCTCGGCCAGCGCGAGGCTGGCGGCCCCACCGGTGCCACTCAACCGGAAACTCGTGGCCGTCACCCCGAGTTTGAGTACGCCCTGGCGGATCGCGCTGCCGTAGGCCCGCAGAATCTCCTGCCAGCTCGCATCCTCGGGCAACTTGATCGAGCGCAACTCGGCCTCGAACAGATCGGCCACCACCAGCTGCAGCAGGCCGTCGCGGTCACCGACGTAGTAGTGCAGCGTGGTGCGGTCCACTCCGAGCGCATCGGCCACCGCCTGCATCGTCAACGCGCCGGGCGCGATGGCGCGGGCCGCGGCGAGGATCATCTCCTGATCGATGCGCGGCGGACGCCCCCGCCCCCGGCGAGGGGTGTTTCCGGTGGTCACACGGGCAATTCTAGTTGCTCACGACTCCCGTTGAAGCACCCCTCTTCCTTTTTTCTCACGGTCGTGGAAAACTGCCGGAAACCGAGGAAGAGAGCCGTTGCCATGTCACAGAATTCTCCATACCGGGTTGTCCAGTGGACGACGGGAAACGTCGGGAAAAGTTCGGTGGCGGCCATCGCCCGCAACCCGACCCTGGAACTGGTGGGCTGCTACGCGTGGTCACCGGACAAGGCCGGAAAGGACGTCGGCGAGCTGGTCGGCATCGAACCCCTCGGGGTCGCTGCCACCAATGACATCCAGGCGCTGCTGGCCCTCAAACCGGACGTCGTCGTTTACAATCCGATGTGGATCGACGTCGACGAACTCGTCGAAATCCTTTCCGCCGGAGTCAATGTCGTGGCGACCGCCTCATTCATCACCGGCCACAACCAGGGTGAGGGCCGCGACCGCATCGCCGAGGCCTGCCGCAGGGGCGGGTCGACGATGTTCGGATCGGGCATCAGCCCGGGCTACGTCAACCAGTTGGCGGTCGTGGCCGCCGGTATCTGCGACCGGGTGGACAAGATCACCGTCAACGAGGCTGCCGACACCACCTTCTACGACTCGCCGGAAACCGAGAAGCCGGTCGGATTCGGCCAGCCCATCGATCATCCAGATCTGCAGGCCATGACGGCCCACGGCACCGGGGTCTTCGGCGAGGCGGTGCGGATGATCGGCGACGCGCTTGGGATCGAATTCGACGAGGTCCGCTGCGACGCCGAATACGCCCAGACCACAGAGGATCTCGACCTCGGTTCGTGGACGATCCCGGCGGGAGGCGTGGCCGGGGTGTTCGTCAGCTGGAAGGGGATCATCGGCGATATAACCCGCGTCGAGCTCACCCTGCGGTGGCGCAAAGGTCAGACACTGCAACCTGATTGGCAGATCGACCAGGACGGCTGGGTAATCGAGGTGGCCGGTCGCCCCACCGTGACGATGAAAGTCGGTTTCCTGCCGCCACCGGACTTCGAGGCCACCACGCTGGAGGAGTTCATGGTGCTGGGGCACATCATGACCGCCACTCCCCCGATCAATGCGATCCCCGCGGTGGTCGATGCCGCACCCGGCATCGCCACCTACAACGATCTCCCGCTGATCCTGCCGCGCGGAGTGGTGCCGGCGAGTTAGCATCCAGCCATTCGCGCATCGGGGCGGCCGGGGGGACACATGACGCAGTTTTCGGGTTGGGTCGGAGCCGGTGTGCTGACCGCCGGGGTTTCGGCGGCTCTGCTCGTCGGTGCCGGTGCCGCCAGCGCCGACACCGACGGCGGCTCGGATCCCGGCCCCGCGACGACGTCGTCGGTGGGGAGCGGAAAGGTGAGCGGCACTGCATCATCCGGCCGCCACCGATCCACCCCGCGTTTCAAGCACAGCGATCGCCCCGCGACCACTGCGGCCACTGCGGCGTCACGTCTCCGACAGCGAGTCGACAACGCTGCCGAAAAGGTCACCGAGAAGCCGAAGGCAGAACCGGCGCCCCGGCGTCGACTCTCTGCGCTGCGCAGCGAGGTCCGCGAGCAGGTGCGTGAACGTCTGACGCCACCGGCCGCGGGCGTGGCCGGACGTCGCATATCAACCGTGGACACGGCGACTATCGACGCCCGCGCCACTGGCGCCCCGAATCCACTGGACGCAATCTCGCAAGTGGCCACTCGGGTGACGGAGGCGATCGGCTCGGCCGTCTTCAACACCATCGGCACGGTGATCCAAGCCGCCGACGGCCCGCCCGTGGTGCCTCCCGCACTCCGCGATTCGGTTGAGGTGAGCAGTTCGACGCTGGTCGTCTCACCGGGCAACGAGGTTCCCGCCGACTGGTATTTCCCGACGCAGGGCAAACCGGAGCGGATGATCTACCTGCAGCACGGTTTCATCGCCACCGGTCCGATGTACAGCTACACGGCGTCCTATCTCGCCGACCGCACCAACAGCGTGGTGGTGGTCACCACGGTGACCTCCAACCCATTCGCCGAGGGCGGCATGTGGCTCGGCGGGGACAACATGCACAAGTCCATCGCGCAACTTTTCCTCGACCCCGACCGAGAAGCCTTGAACGCCAGTATGTCTACGGCGACGCTGAAGGCAGGCCACGAGACGTTCGCGGTGCCTCAGCGGTTCGTGCTCGTCGGGCATTCTCTCGGCGGCGGCTTTGCACCGGGAGTGGCCGGCTACTACGCCGAGGGACTGGTGGCCCGCAGAGCCGATGGCCAGGACGCACCCAACGATCTCGCCGGCGTGGTGCTGCTCGATGGCGTGCCCTCCGGCGACACGTTGCCGAACGCGATGGGCCGCCTCAAGGCGCTTGAGGCCAGCAATGGCAACGATCCGGCCGACTACGTGCCGGTCTACGAGATCGGTGCGCCGCTGAACCTCTTCAACTTCATCAGCACGGTGAACGACGATCTTTCGGCGGCGCGGCCCGGAAAGTTCAACGGCGTCGTCGTCAACGGCGGTGTGCACATGGACGGGATGCTCGGCGGCAACCCCCTGATCCAGGCCGTGGCCTACCTCGTTGCCGGTACCCCGCAGCCGCAGAATCCGCCGGCCGTGCAGTCGTTGATGGCCGGCTGGGTCAACGACATGTTCGAGGGCAACATCGATCCCGTCACCGGCCGCTGCCTGAGTGACTGCGACGGCACCTACGGTGACGCCGGCGAGACCATCGACATCGACGCCGACCGGGGTGGTGCCACCGGTGTGGTGATCGACTCCGGTTCGTTCATCCCGGCGTCGGTGCTGTCACGGTGGGCATAGCGCTCACCGGGAAGTTGACCGAGTTGGCGATGAAGCACATCCGGTGGGCTTCATGATGCAACTCCGTGGCATCGCCGACCCGGTCCGGTTCGGCGATGGTCACCTGCGGCCGTAACGTGACGTCAGTGAAATTGCCACTACCCTCGGCGTTTTCACTCATGGTGCCCTCCGGCCGATCAGCATAGGCCGTCACGGTGATGCCGGCTTTGGCGCACAGCGCGAGGTACCAGAGCATGTGGCACTGGGAAAGGCTGACCACGAGCAGTTCCTCGGGGTTCCAGCGCTGCGGGTCTCCCCGGAAGGCGGGATCAGCGCTGCCCAGGAGCGTCGGTTTACCCGGCGCATCTACGCCCGTCACGTCGTGATCGCGCGCGTAATCGCGGTATCCGCTGGTCCCCGAACCGGTGTTGCCGGTCCAGGTCACCTCGACCTCGTATCGATGCGTCCTACTCATCGCCACCTCTCACCCACATCGTGCCAACCTCAACCGACGCGCCCACGCAGGCTCGCCGCCGCATCACGCACCGCGGCCGTGATGGCGTCGACCATCGGACTTTCGAGCTTCCAGCACTGCCAGTACAACGGCACGTCCAGATACTGTTCGGCGATCCGGACGAAGTCGTCGTCCACCAGTTCCTCGGGATACATCCCCCAACCCAACCCGGCCCGCACTGCGGCACCGAAGCCTTCGGCAGTCGGGATGTAATGCGTCGGCCGGACGATGTCTTTGCGGAATACCTTGCGCACCAATTGGTCCTGCAGCGCATCGTGACGACTCCAGGACAGCGAGGGCGCCGCCTGCGCCGCGTTGCGGGTGAACCCGTCCGGCAGATAACGGTGTAGGTACTCGGCGCTGGCCACCGGCACGTAGCGCATGGCGCCCAGTGGGTGCACCCGGCATCCCGGCACCGGGTTCCGCTCGGTGGTGACGGCTCCCATCACCACGCCCTCACGCAGCAGGCGTGCCGAGAGGTCCTGATCCTCGATCCTGATGTCGAACAGGAAATCGGCAGCCTCGGCGAACACCCCGGTGAACCAGGTCGCCATCGAATCGGCGTTGACCGCGAGCGCGATCCTGGTACGTTGCGCGGTGCCGCCGCCCATTTCCGCCAGCGTCTCGGACTCCAGCAATGCCGTCTGCGCCGCCAGCCGCAACAGCGGGACACCGGCAGCTGTTGCCGTGCATGGCTTTTCGCGAACCACCAGAACTTGACCGACGCGTTGTTCCAGGGCCTTGATGCGCTGACTGACCGCCGAAGGGGTCACGTGCAGACGCTGCGCGGCCGCATCGAAGCTTCCCAGCTCGACCACCGCAGCGAGGGCAGCAAGCTGCTGGCCGTCGATCTGCACGCCACGATCCTAGTCGGGCAGACCCCCGTCGCCGCGCAAACCGCTGCCGGTGAACCGGACCAGTTCGTTCACCCATCCGCGGTCCAGGCCGCCGGGCCCCAAAGGCTGTCCATAGAGAGTCAGATCGGAACTCGCCAGCGCACCGATCATCGCAAAGATGGCAATTGTGCTGCGCTGCTGACCTTCTCTGGTCTGGATGTCCGGCACCGCCCGACCTGCCGCAGCGAAGAACAACTCGGGCAGACTCGGTGTGCCCGCCAACTGATCGAGCCAGATCTGGTCTTCGTCCAGGGCAAGCTGATTCATCACCTTGAGCCAACGCAATCCGCCAACCGGGTCCTCGTCGAGCAGCTTGACATAGGGCGCGACAAGAGCCTCGACGACGTCGCAGACCCCGATCTCGTTGCCCGACTCAGCCACCCGCATCAGCTCCTCGACAACCGCCTGGAACACCATCGGCGCCCGCCGCCGCGCCACCGCCAACACCAGGTCCCGCTTGGCCGGGAAATGGTAGGCCACCGCGCGACTGGCCACTCCCGCTTCGCGGGCCACTGCCCGCGAAGCCACCGCACCAATCGATGATTCGGCGAACATTCGCTCGGCGGTGTCGACGATCAGTGCTCGGGTGTCGACATCACGCCGGGGACCACGCCTACGGGTCGAGCTTGAGACCACATCAGGAGCCTAACCACTTGTGGCGCCGTCGTCCTGTGGTCGGTGCAGATCTCCTACTACGGTCGTAGGTCAAGATCAGACGCCAGCGCGATGTGGGCTGACCTGCATTCTTCGTAGCGTCGAGCCATGACACGAGCACAGCGTTCCCCAGCTATCTCGATGGCCAATTCGATGACCGGCGTCGCCCGTGGATGGACGGCGCGAGACACCGTCGTCGCTCCCGGTCTCTGGCGGCGCGCGGTGGCCGCGGTGCGCGCAGCACTGGCCGCCGTACCCCGGCCCGACCTGAAGCAGCCCTACTATCCGCCGCCGCGTGAAGGCTTCGTCGAGGACGCCGCGATGTCACGCGAGATGTGGCGACTCTGAGTGCCGATATCCGGCCCCGGGGAATCCGGCCGCAGAAGATCCGACTGCAGTAGGAGGCGCAGCGACGCGTTGACCTTCTACGATCAGCAGATGCTCGGGAGCATCGCGCGCGGATTGCGTGCGCACATGCGCCGGCGGGGATACGCCCTGCCGGTGGGCTACAACTGGGCCATCGTGTTGGCATTCGACACCACCGTGATGGGTGCCGGTGTGGTGGCGATGTTGCAGCGCCCCATGGCCGACCATCCGGCCGGCCTGCTCGCAGTCGTCGTCTGTATCGCTCCGTTCGCGTTGTTCTACCTGTCCGGTGTCGATTTCAAGGCTCCGATCGTCTGGGCAACCTGGACCACCTCGACCGCGATCCTGCTGTTCGCGACGGCGACACCGGTCGCCAATGACTTCGCTCCGCTGATCGCGGTGCTGATGGTCGGCGAGGTCGCCTCACTCTCGGGGGTGTGGGCCGGATTCCTCGCGTCGCTGACCGCGGCCGCCCTGCTGCTGACCGCCGCGGCCCAGCATCGTCTCGATGCGCTGCCGCTCTATCTGGGAATCCTCGGGATGGGCTGGCTGGTGGGTTATCTCGTGCACACCCAGCAGCAGCTCATGCGGGAGCAACAGGAGTCGCAAGCCGCGCAGGCCCGCCACGCCGCGGCCGATGAGCGGCGACGTATCGCCCGCGAGGTCCACGACGTGATCGCGCATTCGCTGAGCGTGACCCTGCTGCACGTGACCGGGGCGCGCCGCGGGTTGCAGCAGGACCGCGACGTCGACGATGCGGTCGAGGCATTGGAGCAAGCCGAACGCCTGGGCCGCCAGGCCATGGCCGACATCCGGCGCACGGTCGGACTTCTCGACGGCGCCCCGATGAGCATGGCCCCCGAACCCGGAGTCGACGACATCTGTTTCCTGATCGAAGATTTCGTACGTGCCGGGCTCAACGTGGACTTCGACGCCACCGGCCGTACCGATGTGGTCTCCGCCGCGGTGGGCTTGGCGTTGTACCGCATCGCCCAGGAGTCACTGGCGAATATCGCCAAACACGCGCCTGATGCGGAATCGGCGGTGCTACTGAGGATTTCCCGAACCTCGGCCACCTTGACGGTCACCAACCGACTCCCGGTCCCCGCTTTGGCCGTCAAGAACGGCCGCGATGTGGAGGGCCGCGGTACGCGCGGTATGCGCCAACGCGTCGAGCTGCTCGGCGGAATCATCAGTGTCGGCCCCGCCGACGACGGATGGTCGGTGCGCACGAACATCCCGTTGGACGACACTGACCGGGCGCCCCGATGGTGCCCCGTGGTGTCATGACGGGCCCCGTGACCGAGGTTGCCGTCCTCCTGGTCGATGACCAGGACCTGGTGCGCTCCGGGCTGCGACGCATTCTGCGGCGCAAGGACGGCTTCACGATCATCGCCGAATGCGCCGATGGCGACGAGGTGCCCGATGCCATCAACCGGTACCGCCCGGATGTGGTGGTGATGGATCTGCGGATGAAACGCGTTGACGGGATCGAGGCCACCCGGCAGGTGACCGCCCTCGACGGGCCTCCGGTACTGGCGCTGACCACATTCAACGACGACGAGCTGCTCTCGGGCGCGCTGCGCGCCGGGGCCAGCGGATTCGTCCTCAAGGATTCGTCCGCCGAGGAACTGATCCGAGCGGTGCGCGCGGTGGCACAGGGCGACAGCTACCTGGACCCGGCGGTGACATCACGGGTGCTCACCACCTACCGCAAGTCCGCGGCGCCGCGTCGAACCGCCGCCGTCGGCGATCTCACGGCTCGGGAGCTCGACGTGCTGGCACTGATCGCCAAGGGGCATTCCAACGCCGAGATCGCCGATGAACTCAGCATCTCCGGGCTCACCGTCAAGAGCCACATCGGCCACATCTTCATCAAGCTCGACCTGCGTGATCGCGCCGCTGCGATCATCCACGCGTACGACACCGGGCTCGTCTCGCCGCAGTAATCTCGTCTCGCCGCAGTAATAGAGTCTTTGGGCTATGGGCACATCAGGTAGGCCGACCACGTCGCAGACCGCTGAGTCCGCGGCAGGCGGTGCCGCAGCCGAAATTCACGAAACACACACCGGGATCGTCGCGTTGGTGGGCAATAGGGCCTACAAGGTCAAGAAACCCGTCATCACAGACTTTCTCGATTTCAGCTCGGTCGAGCGTCGTGAACAGGTGTGCGTTCGTGAGGTTCAGTTGAACCAGCGATTGGCTCCGGACAGCTACCTCGGGGTCGCCCATTTCTCCGGTCCGGACGGTGGTCAGCCCGAGCCGGTGATCGTGATGCGCAGATATCCCGATTCGCGCCGACTGACCTCGATCGTCGTCAGTGGCGAACCCGTGGTCGAGCAGCTGTCGGCGATCGCCGAAGCGATCGCCCGGTTTCACGCCGGCGCCGAACGGTCGGAGGATATCGACCGCGCAGCGACGGTGCCCGCGATCGCCGGCCGGTGGCGTGACAATCTCACCGAGCTGCAGCGGCATGCGGGAACCGTGGTGCCCGCGGATTCGCTGGCCGAAGTCGATCGACTGGCTGAACAGTTCATCAAGGGTCGTGCCGCACTGTTCGACGACCGCATCGCCAACCGGCACATCGTCGACGGCCACGGCGACCTGCTGACCGGGGACATGTTCTGCATGCCGGAGGGCCCGGCCATCCTTGACTGTCTCGAGTTCGACGACGACCTGCGCCATGTCGACTGCAGCGACGACGCCGCCTTCCTGGCGATGGACCTGGAGTTCCTCGGCCGCCGTGACCTGGCGGATTACTTCCTCGCCGAGTACCAGCGGGTCTCCGGGGACACGCCGCCGACCGCGTTGGTGGATTTCTACATCGCCTACCGTGCCGTGGTCCGCGCCAAGGTGGACTGCATCAGGGTTCACCAGGGCACATTGAGCGCCGCGGACGATGCCCGGCGTCATCTCGACATCGCCCTCGATCATCTCCGCCGAGGCACCGTGCGACTGGTCATCGTCGGCGGTGGTCCTGGCACCGGAAAGACCACACTCGCGCACGCGCTCGCCGAGCAGGTGTCCGCGCGGGTCGTCTCCACTGACGATGTGCGCCGCGAGTTGCAGGAGCGTGGCGTTCTCGACGGCGCCGCCGGGACCTTAAACGAGGGCCTGTACAGCAACGACAACGTGGCCGCCGTGTATGACGCCGTGCTTGAGCGGGCCCGAGAAACACTGGCCAAGGGGCAGTCGGTGATCCTCGACGGCACCTGGCGCAATCCGGACCTTCGGCGGCGAGCACGCGACACCGCAGCAGAACTGGCCTGTCCAACGGTGGAATTGGCGTGCACGGTGCCTCTCGACGAAGCCAAGCAGCGCATCGTGGCGCGCCAGGTCACCAACTCAGATGCCACCCCGCAGATCGCAGAAGGTTTGGCGACCGACGCCGACTGGTCTGACGCCCACCTCATCAACACCCGCCGCCCGCTCGCGGACTCCGTCGCCGAAGCCCAACGGATCTATTGCTCGACAATCTGACCTCCACGGTCGCCGCCATTACGAAGTATGGTTCCGGTGTAAACCCGGCGCCGCCGGCCGATCTACCGGCCTTGTAAAGTGAAACGGCGGCCTCCCTTTAGGCCGCGACCTGCACAAACGTTCCGGGCAGCGAGGTTCGGCACATCCACCAAGGGGGAAACATGAATGAAGTGCTGGCCCGCGCCGGCATCTTCCAGGGTGTGTCGCCAGACGCCGTGGCCGCGCTCGTGCGGCAGTTGGAGCCGGTGACCTTCCGTCGCGGGGAGGTCGTGTTCACCGAGGGAGATCCCGGCGAGACGCTGTACATCATCACGGCGGGCAAAGTGAAGATCGGCCGCAAATCAATGGACGGGCGCGACAGCCTGATCACGTTGATGGGCCCGTCGGACATGTTCGGAGAGCTCGCCATCTTCGATCCGGGCCCGCGGACCTCGTCGGTGACCGCGCTGACCGAGGTGAAGGCGGTCGTGATGAGCCGCAGTGTGCTGCGGAGCTGGATCGCCGACCGGCCCGAGATCGCCGAACAACTGCTGCGTGTGCTGGCCCGCCGGTTGCGCCGCACCAACGACAACCTGTCCGACCTGATCTTCACCGATGTGCCGGGCCGGGTGGCCAAGCAATTGCTGTACCTGGCCCAACGGTTCGGTAGCCGCGACGGCAATGCGCTGCGCGTCGACCACGAGCTGACCCAGGAAGAGATCGCCCAACTCGTGGGCTCCTCGCGGGAGACGGTCAACAAGGCGCTGTCGGACTTCGCGCAACGCGGCTGGATCCGGGTGCAGGGCCGAAGCATCCTGATCGACAACGCCGAGCGGCTGGCCAAACGCGCGCACTGAGCGTGTGATCACCAGAACATTGTTAGTACCCTAACTATTAGGGTACTTTCTAGGCATGACCGCGGTATCCGAAGCGCCTGCTGCATCCTCCGGTGCGCGGAGCGCCGATCCCCTGGCCCTCGAACGGCAGGTCTGTTTCGCGCTGGCGGTCAGCAACCGCGCCGTGCTCGCCGTGTACCGGCCACTGCTCGAGCCGCTGGGCCTGACCCATCCCCAGTACCTGGTGATGCTGGCATTGTGGGATCACCGGCGGTCCGCCTCGGGTGGCATTCCCCCGTTGTCGGTCAAAGAGATCGCCTCCGCGTTGCAGCTCGATTCGGCGACCCTCTCGCCCATGCTCAAGCGGCTGGAAGCACTCGGCCTGCTGACCCGCAACCGTCGGGCCGGCGATGAACGCGCGACCGATGTCGAGCTCACCGATGCGGGGATCGCCCTGCGCGAGCGGGCCCTGGCCATCCCTCCCGCGGTGGTGGAGCGCCTGGGCGTCGACCTCGCCGAACTCGAAGAGCTGCACCGGGTACTGACCCGAATCAACTCAGCTGCGCTAGCGGCCAATTCACTCACCGATTGACACCAGGAGCCCTCATGGCCAGCCAGAAGAAAACCAAAGACCGCCCCAACCTCTTTCAGTACATCGCCTACTGCTACGGCAAGCGACTGCCCGATTCCATGCGCGATTGGGTGGCCCATGACCTGGCCGACCATGGCGCCGTGCGCCGGCACTTGATCCGGATGGCGATCCCGCCGCTGTTCGTGCTGGGGCCGCTCTGGCTGCTGCCCGCCTCGTTGTACGTGCACATCGAGATGACCGTGCCGATCTACACCTGGGCCATCTTGATGGCGCTCGCGCTCAACAAGATCTGGCGCCGGCACCGGCTGGCACAGCACGGGCTCGATCCCAACCTGGTGGACGAGATCCAGTACAAGAAGGACCTGAAGAAGCACGAGGACTACGCCCGCCGGTTCGGACCTCGCCCGGAATCCGCCAAACATCAGGCCAACAGCAGCCCGTTCTAGCATTTAGCCTGGCCAGCCCCTTGCATGCAAGCTTGCATGCAAGGGGTACAGTGGTCTTCCGTGGTCACGGACGAGAAATCGAGCAACAGCCAGCGCGTCTACCGGATGACCAAGGACCAGATCCTCTCCGGTGAGTTTCGAGGCGGGCAGTTGCTCAGCGAGGTAGAGGTGGCGACGCAGCTCGGCGTCAGCCGCACGCCTGTGCACGAGGCCTTTCTGCGCCTGGCTGCCGAGGACTTCCTGGATCTGGTGCCGCGACGCGGGGCCGTCGTCGTCCCCGTGTCCGCACAGGAAGCCACCGATCTGCTTGAGATGCGCCTGGCGCTGGAGACCGCGGCGGTGCGCCGGCTGTGCCGGACACCGGAATCCATCGACACCCTGTTCGGTGAACTGACCGAGTTGGTGGAGCGGCAACGCCACGGTGCCGCGATCGGTGATGCCGATCAGTTCGCCGCCGCCGACGACGCGTTTCACCGCCGGATCGTGCAGGTCGCCGGGAACTCGATCGCCGGGCGCTTCTACGGATCACTCAGCGACCGGCAGCGCCGCATGATGGCCGACGCCGCCCGTTCGGACTCAGCCCGGTTGACCGACCTGATCGGTGAACACGCGGATCTGGCCGATGCCATCGGCCGCCGTGATGTGTCCGGTTTCGAGGCTGCGCTGCTGTCCCACCTGGAAGCGACCTACCGGGTGGTCCTGGCATGACCGCTGTCGCAACGGAATTCGTCAAGGCGCCCGTTCAGCGTCGGCGACGCATGCAACCCTGGCTCGCCGTCGCCATCGCTGTCTTCTGCATCGGTTGGGGCGGAAACCAATTCACCCCGCTGCTGATCGCCTACGGCCAGCACGGCGGCTACACCCGGGTGGACGTCGACATCCTGCTCGGTGCCTACGTGCTCGGCCTGATTCCCGGGCTGCTGATCGCCTCGACACTGTCGGACCGCCACGGTCGACGCAATGTGATGGCCACGGGTGTGATCAGTGCGGCGCTGGGCAGTCTCATCCTGGCAGTCGGCGACTACTGGGGCTTCCCGGCCCTGTTCGTCGGCCGGTTGTTCAGTGGGGTGGCGGTCGGGATCGCGATGGCAGTGGGTTCGGCCTGGATCGCCGAACTGTCCAAGCCGCCCTTCGACGACGCTTCGACCGGCGCCGGAGCGCGGCGCGCCTCGATCTGCCTGTCGTTGGGCTTCGGGGTGGGACCGCTGTGTGCCGGACTGCTCACCGTGTACGCCCCGCTACCGCTGGTGCTGACCTACCTGGTCCACGCTGCCCTGTGCGTTCCGGTGCTGTGGGCGGTGTGGAACCGGACCGTCGAGACCCGCGGAACGACAACTGACCGCCGCTTCATCGACGGCCTGAAGGTGCCCGCGGCCGGCCACCGCCGGTTCCTGCATGTCGTTGTTCCCATGGCGCCGTGGATCTTCGGCTCGGCGGCCATCGCCTATGCGGTGGTGCCGGCACTCGTCGCCGACCGGCTCGGCTCGTGGGCCCTGCTCTATACGGTGGGGTTGACCGTGCTGACGCTGGGCTGCGGTGTGGCGATCCAACCGATTGCACGTCGGCTCGATGATGTGTCCAGCTCCCGGGCCGTGGTGGTGTCGATGGCGTTGATGGCACTGGGGATCTTCGCCGCGGTGGCCACCGCCGTGACCCGATCGGCACTCGTCGCACCGCTGGTCGCGATGCTGCTCGGCAGCGCCTACGGCATCGCGATCGTGTCGGGTCTGCTTGAGATCCAACGCATCGCACCGCCCGACGAGCTCGCCGGCATCTCCGGGGTCTACTACTCGCTGGCCTACCTCGGGTTCCTCCTGCCCGCGGTGCTGGCCGCACTCGCGCACTGGTTCAGCTATCCGGTGATGCTGACTTTTCTCGGCGTACTGGCGATTATCTGCACCGCCGTGTGCGCGTCAGGGTGGGCGAAGCATTTAGAGCCGCGGACGTTGAGCGTTGACTCTGCGCTGAGGGCGCCGAGTCTGCGCTGAGGGCGTGAAATCGCGTGAAATCCCGCTCTGAGCGCAGGCTCGAGGCTCTGTGCCTACAACTCGGCGACGCGCCCGTTGTCGACCAGCCACCGTCGGTCCAACCGCACGTTCTGCAGCATGCGGCGGTCATGCGTCACCAGTAACAACGCTCCGTCGTACGCCTCGAGAGCCTGCTCAAGTTGCTCGATGGCAGGCAGATCCAGATGGTTCGTCGGCTCATCGAGAACCAGCACATTGGTACCGCAGGCCTGCAACAACGCCAGGCCGGCCCGGGTTCTCTCCCCCGGTGACAGCTCGTCAACCGCGCGTTCGACGTGATCGGCCCGCAGCCCGAACTTCGCCAGCAGGGTTCGCACATCGGCCGTCGACCAGTCCGGCAGGTGCTGCTCGAACCGGTCGACGAGTCGCGCGGTGCCGGTGAATTCGGCACGGGCCTGGTCGATCTCGCCGATCGCGATGCTGGCGCCCAGGCTCGCGCGCCCCTCATCGGGCTGCCGACGCCCCAGCAGTAGCCGCAGCAATGTCGACTTTCCTGCCCCGTTGGCGCCGGTGATACCGATCCGCTCGCCGGCATCGACCTGCAACGACACCGGGCCCAGCACGAAATCACCTTGCCGCACAACGGCATTGTCGAGGGTGGCGACTACCGCGCTCGACCGCGGCGCGGCGCCGATGGTGAACTGCAGGGTCCATTCCTTCCGAGGTTCCTCGACCTCCTCGAGGCGGGCGATCCGACTCTCCATCTGACGCACCTTCTGCGCCTGCTTCTCGCTGGACTCGGTGGCGGCGCGCCGGCGGATCTTGTCGTTGTCCGGTGACTTGCGCATCGCGTTGCGGGTGCCCTGGCTCGACCACTCGCGCTGGGTTCGGGCACGCGCGACCAGGTCGGCCTTCTTCTCGGCGAACTCCTCGTACTGTTCGCGCCGGTGCCGGCGACCGACCGCACGCTCCTCCAGGTAGCTTTCGTACCCACCACCGAAAACGGTGGTGGTGTTCTGTGCCAGATCCAGCTCCAGCACGCGAGTCACGCTGCGGGCGAGGAACTCCCGATCGTGACTCACCAGCACCACACCCCCACGAAGCTCCCTGACGAACTGCTCCAGCCGGGCAAGCCCGTCGAGGTCCAGATCGTTGGTCGGCTCATCGAGCAGCACGACGTCGAACCGCGACAACAGCAGTGCCCCCAACCCCACCCGCGCCGCCTGCCCACCTGACAACGCGGTCATCGGCGTCGAGTCCGGGCGCACGGTGTCGGTGTCGAGTCCGAGATCGGCCAGCACTGCGGGCAGCCGTTCGTCGAGATCGGCCGCGCCGGTGGCGAGCCAGTGATCCAGCGCGGCCGAGTAGGCAGCGGCCGGATCCTCCTCCCCGGGGCTCGGGTCGGCCAGTGCCGCGGCCGCGGCATCCATGGCCTGCGTGGCTTCGGTGCATCCCGTACGACGCGCGATGTAGTCCGCGACAGATTCCCCTGGGACGCGCTCGTGTTCCTGCGGCAGCCATCCGACGAACGCGTCGGCCGGCGCCACGCTGACCGTGCCGTCGAGCGGCTCGAGATCCCCGGCCAGGATCCGCAGCAGCGTGCTCTTGCCTGCGCCGTTGACGCCGACCACCCCGATCACATCACCCGGCGCGACGGTCAGGTCGACCCCTTCGAAGAGGGTGCGATGGGCGAATCCGCCGGCCACATTCTTCGCGACAAGCGTTGCAGTCATGGCCCTATCGTCGCATCACCGCAGTCACGGTCGGCTACCGTCGATCCGGTGACCATGTCACGGGCTCGTCTTTCCCGACTCTGCGCCGTCGGAACCGTCATGTTCACGCTCGCCGCGGCCACATCGTGCGGGCAATCGGCGCCCCCGCCGGTCGCCACGTCCACCTCGACGACGATTGCGCCGGTCCCCACCGCCCCGTCGGCCACGACGGCCGCCGTCGTTCCCGCCGGTGATTTCACCCCGGTCGCCCAGCTCGTCAACGACGCGATCGCGGCACCTCGGCTGCCCGGTGCGGTGGTCCAGGTCGGGCACGCCGGCAACATCGTCTTCCGCCACGCTTTCGGCTCGCGCAAGCTCGACGGCGAGCCGGGACTGGACGGGGCACCCGCGCCTGCTGAGCCGATGACCGAGGACACGATCTTCGACCTGGCCTCGCTGTCGAAAAGCCTCACGACGGCGGTCGCCATCCTGCAGCTCTACGAGCAGGGCCGGGTCCAGATCGACGAACCTGTGCAGACCTACCTGCCCGACTTCAACCCTGCCAACGACCCACGCCGCGCGCGGGTGACGGTGCGCATGTTGCTCACTCACACCTCGGGGATCGCGGGTGATCTGAGTCTTGACGGGCCGTGGGGACTGGACAAGCCCGACAAGGCCGAAGGCATCCACCGGGCGCTCGGGGCGTGGGTCGTGTTCGAGCCCGGCGAACGCTTTCACTATTCCGACATCGGCTTCATCATCCTCGGTGCGCTGCTCGAGAAGCTCACCGGTGAACCCGAGGACATCTACATTCGGCAGAACGTGTTCACACCGCTCGGGATGAGCGATACCCGCTACCTACCGGTGGCCAATGCATGTGGACCCCAACAGGTCCGGGGAAATGCGATTGCCTTCGATCCGAACGCACCCGACGTTGTCGACTGTCCGGCGGGTACGTGGAGCACCGATCTCCTGGCGCGGGTCGCACCCACCGCGATCGACGGGGACACCCCTGGCCTCAACCCGGACTTCGGCCGCCCGCTGCGCGGTACCGTGCACGATCCGACGGCCCGCCGGATGGGCGGTGTCGCCGGCAGTGCCGGGGTGTTCTCGACAGTGAGCGACGTCGGCCGGTTCGCGCAGGCGCTCCTCGACCGCCTCGCCGGCCGGCCGAGTGCGTTTCCACTGAAGCAATCCACGCTGGCATTGATGACGACTCCGCAGCAGCCCGGGCACAGCCCGGCACAGGTCGAGGCGGCGAACACTGCGACCCGGGAGGCGATCGAAAAGACCCCCAACACGACACATCCCCTGCTCGCACCGAACTATCCCGCCATCCCCGGGCAAGACCTCCGCGGCTTCGGCTGGGATATCGACACAGAACAGTCCCGCCCGCGGGGCATGGTGTTTCCGGTCGGCAGCTTCGGGCACACGGGCTTCACCGGAGTGACGCTGTGGATGGACCCGGGATCAGACACCTACGTCGTCGTGCTCGGGAACGTGATCCATCAACCCGGCGGCCCTCCCATTGCGGGGTTGAGCGGTGAAGTCGCCACACTGGCCGGCCGGGCCTTGCACTTGTACGGGAGCTGACACACCGCTGCAGTCAGCGACGCGTCGTCGTGACGTGCACGTGGTCGTAGTGGCCGTAGCCGGATGCCTGCGGACCGGACGGCGTGTAGTAGGTGCCACGCCAGATCACATCCTGTAATCCGAATCGGGCCGCATTGCTCATCGCGAACGAAAGAATCTCGTTTCCGAGTGCGATGCCCTCAGGGCTTTCGGGATCGGGAATCATGATGTCGATCGCCAGACCGCTGGGATGCCACGGCTTCGAGTCCGGCCGGACCCCACCGATGTGGCCAATCTGGGGAAACTGTGCGCTGACGGCCCGGGCAGCCACGATGGTGTTGGGCTGCAGCCCGGCCTCGGAGGCAACACCGACGGGCAACGACTCCGGGATATCGGCACCGGGAGCTGCGAGGGACGGATCGCCGGGCATCACCGCGGCTACGTTGTCGACCACCGCCTGCTGTTGCGGTGTCAATGCCCCGTACTGCGCCTCCGCGTCGGCGATCGAACGCATCAGTTCACGCCACTTGGCCTGCAGGTCTGCGCGTACCGTGGCAGCCTGCTCGGCTGCAGCGCGAGCATCGGCGGCCGATTTCTCTGAAGCGCCGGCGGCTTCGGCCGCGCGCGCACGTGCTGACCGATAGGCCTCCATCTTGTCGGCTGCCCCGTCGACGACCGCCCGCTGCACCGTCAGCTGATCGATCAGCTGCTGCGGGGAGTCTGCGGTCAGCACCGAGGCCACCTGACCGGTGCCTCCATTCATGTAGGTCATCGCCGCCACCCGGTCGATTGCCGCCTGAAAGGGCAGAAGCTGGGTGTTCGCGAGGTCGAGGGCCTCCAGGTCACCACGATGACGGTCAGCGGTCGCTGCCTCTTCGGCCTGCCGGGAATCGACATCGCGTTGGGCGGCCGTGACGGCTTCGCGAGTCTGAATCGCCTGACGGGACAATTCGTCGAGCTTGGCCACCCCGTCAGCGGCCGGGTCTGCCTTCACGTCGCCGATCGGCGTCAGCACCAGGACCGCGACCGCCGCACCGCACACCGCTCGCCGAAGCAAGTGGCGCACTCCGGTCATTCGGATTGTCACGATCCTTCGCTTGCAAGGACCGATCTTGGCCCGGCTGTGTATCCCTCGGACAGGCTACGAACTGGCCTGGAGGATGTCTACCCGTACTTACCCGGGAATGTCGGCGGGTAGTCGCACCGTGACGCGGAGTCCACCGGCCGGACCGGGGGTGAGGGTGACGGATCCGTCGTGCACCTGGGTGATGCTTTTGACGATCGCCAGGCCGAGGCCGACGCCTGCGTCGTGGGTGCGCACGCGTTCAGTGCCGCGCTGAAATGGCTCGACGAGGGTGGAAATCGATTCTGGGTTGAGCTTTTCGCCGGTGTTCTCGACGATGAGCACCACAGTGTCGGGGCAGGCGCTGGCTGTGACCCGCACGGTGCCCTCTTCGGGCAGGTTGTGGACGATCGCGTTGTGCACCAGATTGGTCGTCATCTGCAGCAGGAGCGCAGGTGAGCCCATCGTGAGGGCCAGCTCGCCGGAGGTCTCGATGGAAACGCCACGTTTTTCCGCCAGGGGCAGGAGTGTCTCAGCGGCTTGTTCCGCGACGAGGGACAGGTCGACGTGTTCGCGGGTGAAGGATCGCCGGCCCGCATGACTGAGCGCGAGCAGTGCTTCGGTGACGTCGATTGCCCGGGTGTTGACGGCATCGAGGCGCTCGATCAGGTCGCCGGTGTCGCGGTTGGGGTCGTTGCGGGCCACCTCGAGAAGGGTCTTCGTGATCGCCAGCGGGGTGCGCAGTTCGTGAGAGGCGTTGGCTGCGAACCGCCGTTGTTCGGCGAGGTGTGCGTCGAGCCGTTCGAGCATGGTGTCGAAACTGTCGGCGAGCTCACGGAATTCATCTCTGCGTCCCGGTAACCGGATCCGGTGCGAGAGCGATCCGTCGGTGGCTACCCGGGTGGCTTCGGTGATGCGCGCCAGGGGCTTGAGCATCCGGCCGGCGAGAAGCCACCCGCCGACGAGACCGAACACCAGCAGGAACGCCAGCACTGCGACCGCCGCCGGAGCGAAGGCATGCAGCAGGTTGGACTGGATCGGAAACACACCATCAGTCATCGTGTTGTCCGTGCTTCCGGGGATGATCTTCATCCGGTCGGGAACGTAACGCAGCAGGAACAGCCACACGGCGGCGAGCAGCAAGGCGCCGGCGAACATGAGGAACCCGGCGTAGCTGAGGGTGAGTTTGAGGCGGACACTCAGCCCTGGGGCTCTATCCACGGTCGCCTCCTTCGTGTTTGGTGGGTGTTGTGTCGATGCGGTAGCCGACACCAGCGACGGTGGCGATGACCCAGGGTTCGCCGAGCCGTTTGCGTAGCGCCGAGACGGCGATGCGCACGGCGTTGGTGAACGGGTCGGCGTTCTCATCCCACGCACGTTCCAGTAGCTCTTCGGCGCTGACGACACCGCCTTCGGCGGCAACGAGAACTTCCAGCACGGCGAACTGTTTGCGGGTGAGCGCGACGTAGCGGCCGTCACGAAAGACCTCGCGGCGGAACGGATCCAGCAGCAGGCCCGCGATCTCCCGGACGGGTGGTCTGTGGTTGGCGCGCCTGCGGTCCAGCGCTCTGATGCGGAGCACGAGCTCTTGGAGTTCGAAGGGTTTGGTGAGGTAGTCGTCGGCGCCGAGCCCGAACCCCGAGGCTTTGTCGTCGAGCCGGTCGGCAGCGGTGAGCATCAGGATCGGCATGCCGCTTCCGGAGGCGACGATGCGTTCGGCGATCTCGTCCCCGGAAGGTCCTGGGATGTCGCGGTCGAGGACGGCGATGTCGTAGGCGTTGATGCTCAACAGTTCCAGGGCGGTGTCACCGTCACCGGCGATATCGGCGGCGATCGCTTCCAGACGCAACCCATCGCGGATAGCGGTCGCCATGTAGGGCTCGTCCTCGACGACCAACACACGCATGCCCCCACGCTACGAGCCATCGCATATCGCCGGCGTATCGAAAATCGCATACGCGCTGACAACACCGCATTGCCTTGACTAGCGGCCATGACACACATCAATTCAGCACACAGCCATTCAGCACACACCGCATTCCGCAGCACGCGACGCCCCCTGGGCACCCTTGCCATGGCCGCCCTGATCTGGTCGGGATGTCTGGCCGTCGCTGCCCAGGCCGGCGCCGACCCTGGTGGCGGGGGTCGCACTCCCGAACAGCAGGAAGCTGCCCTCACGTTCGCCCAATGTGTCCGCGACAACGGAGTGCCCGACTTCCCCGACCCTGCCACCGCGCAGGATCCCGTCATCGACACCACGAAAATGCGGGGCGGCGTCGGTGCCCGCAGCATTCCCGAACTCCAGCCCGCGGTGGACGCCTGCCACGACTTCTTGACCGCCGCGCTGCCGGGGCCAGTGGGAACTGGCCGGCCGGCCTGAAGTCATGACCCACAACCAATCAGCACGACCAGCCGCCCGCCATATCCCCGCCGTCGTCTTCGCTGCCGCTGTAGTGCTCAACGCGGTGCTTATCGGTGTACTCGTCCACCAGTCGCTGGCACCTGTTGCGGCAGCTGCGCACCGTCCTTGGATAGAAAGCACCCCGGAGGACCGGCCGACATCGAAGATCACCGTCCTCGACGGCGCCGTCCCCGACGGTGTGACGGTCTTCGATGACGAAATTCCTGCTGTGGTCAACCTCGACGCTGATCTGCTCGCTGTCCTGCGCCGGGCCGCAACAGACGCCACGGATGACGGCGTCGAGTTCGTCGTCAACAGCGGCTGGCGTTCCCCGAACTACCAGGATCACCTGCTTCGCGAAGCGGTCTCGGAGTACGGGTCGGAAGCGGAAGCGGCCCGGTGGGTGGCCACCCCCGACACGTCTGCACACGTGTCGGGGGACGCGGTCGACATCGGACCCGCCGATGCCGCCGCATGGCTGTCCAGGCATGGCGCCGGGTACGGGCTGTGCCAGATCTATGGCAACGAACCCTGGCACTACGAACTGCGTCCCGACGCTGTCGATTACGGATGCCCGCCCCTATACGCCGATCCCACCCACGATCCAAGGATGCAGCAGTGACCAGCGCGATCAGCCAGTTTCGGCCCGGGCCAGTCGAGGCTGTGACCACACCGACGATCTGGCATCCGTTGTGGCGGACCGCGTTCCGCTTCTGCGTCGTCTATTTCGGCCTGTATTGCGTGCTCACCACGTATATCCCGTTCGAGCTGCTGGGCGTCCTCGGCCGCTGGATCCGCAGTGGGCCGTGGGTTGTGCTCCTGACCGACCCTGTCACCGGTTGGGTGGGCAGAACGTTTTTCGGGGTCGACGCGGTGCTGCACGAGGACTCCGGAGCCGGAGATCAGACGGCCATCTGGGTGTTGGTGTTCTGCATCCTGGTTGCCGCGGTGGTGGCCACCGCAATGTGGACTGCCGTCGACCGTCGCACCTCCCACCCTCGGCTGGCGGCCTGGTTCACGCTGTTCCTTCGGCTGTGCCTGGGCGGGCAGATGCTGTCGTTCGGATTTTCCAAGCTGATCCCCATCCAGATGCCTGGCCCCACGCTGACACAGCTGTTGCAGCCGTACGGCAACCTCAGTCCCATGTCGGTGCTTTGGCTACAGGTCGGCAGCTCCTATCCATACGAGATGGCTCTCGGCGCTGCGGAGGTCGTCGCCGGGTTGCTGCTATTCGTGCCTCGGACCGCGGTGCTGGGCGCCGCAGTGAGTCTGGCGAGCATGGCTCAAATCCTCCTGATGAACATGACCTTCGATGTGCCGGAAAAACTGCTGTCCTCGCACCTGCTCTTGATCAGCCTGTTCCTGCTCGCGCCGTACCTGCGTCGGCTGGTGAATGTGTTTGTGTTGCAACGCACATGCGAACCATTGACGCAGCCCTCGCTGTTCACCGACGCCCGGAGAAACCGCATCGCGGCTTGGGTTCAGATGACCATCGGCATCTGGGTCGCGTTCAGCGGCGGCTTTGACCGCTGGGTGGTCTGGCAAGATCAATACGGCGCGGCCAGCCCGAAGTCCGAACTGTACGGAATCTGGGAGGTGCGGGACTTCACCCTCGACGGGCAGCCGTTGCCGCCGTTGACCACCGACGAGAATCGTTGGCAGCGACTTATTTTCGATGACCCCGCAGCGGCAACCTACCAACAGATGAACGGTGAACTGGTGCCGGTGCGCGCCGATTTCCTCTCCGACAGCCGACTGGAACTCACCACGCTGACAAACGCAACCGGCGGAAACGACGGGCGCAGGCCACCCTTCGCGACGCTGTCTGCTGATCAACCCACCCCAGACCGACTGTTACTGCACGGGCAACTGCGCGACCGTCCGGTTGCGATCAACCTGGAACGCGTGGATCCGAACAATTTCACTTTGCGCAGCCGCGGATTCCACTGGGTGCAGGATTACGCGTACTTCGGCTGATATGTAGGCATGGTTTGTCAAGGGACAGGTGAAGCTCACTCGTTGATCTTCGCTGCACCTCCACACGCTCTCGATGCCACCCGCCGCTCAGCCAGCACCAGTTGCCGCCGGATCAGAAACAGCGGAAACGCCACACTCACGGCAAGGACCGCACTGAGCACCAGGTAGATCCACACCTTCGGGATGCCGATCCGGCGCGCCTCGACCACCATGAACACAAAGGCCGCCAACGCGAACACCAATAGGTCGTTGGTGAGCGAGGACGTCGCGTAGTTGGTGTAGCCGCTCTGGAAGTGTCGACCGTCGCGTAATTCCCCCGGGGTGTCCGTCACGTAATTCCGCCACCGGTGGGCCTCGGTGTAGGTCTACCGGGATGGCTTGGTGTTGTCTACCGGCGCGCTAGCGCCGGGTCTTTTTCGGGGTCTGTAGCTAGGGCCGTCCATCAGGATTTGGTGGCTGGTATTGATCAACCGGTCGAGCAGTGACTCGGCGACGACGGGGTTGGGGAACAGGTTGTACCAGTCCTTTGGTGATCGGTTGGAGGTCAGGATGAGCGGTTTGCCGTTGACGGCGCGGTCGGAGATCAACTCGTAGAGGTCGTCGGCGTGCATCGCGGTGTGCTCGCGCATGGCGAAGTCGTCGAGGATGAGCACGAGCGGTTTGGTGTATTCGCGGATGCGTTGACCCCAGGTGCGATCGGCGTGACCGCCGGCGAGGTCGGAGAGCACCCGGGAGGTCTTGGCGAAGCGGACGTCGCCGCCGCGGCGGGCTACGGCGTGGCCAAGTGCTTGTGCCATATGGGTTTTCCCGACGCCGACGGGTCCGTAGAGGATGACTGATTCGGCGGCGTCGAGCCACCGCAGTGCGGCCAGGTCTCGCAGCATCGCGGCGGGCAGTTTGGTGTTGGCGGTGAAGTCGAAGGATTCGAAGGTCGATTGTTCCTCGAAGCGGGCTCGGCGGATGCGCCGGGTGAGGGCGGCGGATTCGCGGCGGGCGATCTCGTCTTCGCAGAGAACTTGGAGGAAGTCGAGGTGTCCGAGGGTGCCGTCGCGGGTTTGGGCCAGCCGGGTGTCGAGGGTGTCGAGCATGCCGGTGAGTTTGAGGGTGCGTAGCGCATTGCGCAGGGCGGGGTCGAGAATGCTGCTCATAGGTTGATGTCCTTGGTTCTGATCGAATGATGTTGATTGACAGTCAGATACGATGCGGTGGTTACGCGGTCTCGCCGGTGGTGGTGTCGAATGCTTGCGGTCCGCGCAGATGGGCCGCGGCCTGCGGGGCGGCGGATTCGGGAATGCCGTCGAGTTCGGTGCCGGCGACCAGGATCCCCTTGACGGTGCGGTAGCTCGGATCGCCCACAGCTATCGAACGGGCGCAGGCGGCCTCCAGGCGGACGTCGCCGACGGTCTTGCGCAGTGCGAGGACGCCTTGGGCGCTGCGCAACCGGTGGATGGCGTTGACTTCCATGAACTCGGCGATGACCTGGGTGCAGGCCGGTCCGACCTCGGCGGCCACCCGGCGGCACCAGGTCGGGTTGCGCATCGTGAAGGCGATCTTCTCCGGCGGGTAGTGCTCAAAGTCGGTGGCCCGCCCGCGGTGATGGGTGACGTGGGTGGCCACCACGTCACCGCCGTGCACGATCTGCACGATGTCACCGCAGGTGCGAGCATGGACCTGCTGGCCCATCAGCCGCCACGGAACCGAGTACAGCGCCTTGCCGACCTTGACGTGGCAGTCGGTGGCGACCTTGCCCGTCGACCACACCGCGAGCTGAAATGCGTTCTGAGGCAACGGTAATAATGCACGTCGTTCGACGGTGGCGAAGACGAACCCGGGTTGCTCACCGTCCAGCGCCCGCGACTGTCGCACCCCGGCGACCTCACGGCACCACGCCACCGCGGCGGCCTGCATCTGCTCCAGCGAGGTGAACTCCCGACCCCGCCAGAACGAGTCCCGAACGTATTGCATCGGCCGCTCGACGCGTGGTTTGTCCTTCGGCTTGTTCGCCCGCGCCGGATCGACCAGGCAGCCGTAGTGCGCACCCAGCTCGGCGTAGGCCTTGTTGATCTTCGGGTCATAGAGATCCGGTCGAGTGACACCGGTCTTCAGGTTGTCCGGGACCAGCCGGGCCGGGACACCCCCGAAGAACTCGAACGCCGCCACATGCGAAGCGCACCAGGAGGATTGATGCATCTTCAGGACCGGTTGGACGAACAGGTGCCGTGAGTGAGCCAGCACCATCACGAACGCCCACACCGTGACGCGTCGACCGCTGACCGGGTCGAACCACATCCCGAGCTTGCCGTAGTCGATCTGGGCTTCGCTGCCCGCCGGCACCGGCCCGCGCGGCACGGTCACCTTGTTGCGGGCCGCCTCCTCGGAAAGGTTCCCCGAGATCCACCTGCGCACTGAGGATTCCGAGGCGGCAACGCCATGCTCGTCGCGCAGCCGCTGCGCCACCGTCGCCGCACTGACCTCGGCTTTGAGCCAGTCACGGATCCGGTCGCGGTGCACCTCGATCCCGGGCCAGGTCGTGGCCCGCAGGCCGGGGTCGGCGATCTCGGGGAACCACCGGCCGACATGGGCCGCCCACGCCGTCTCGGTGATCGGCACTCCGCCGGGGGTCAGTGACTCCGCGATCGCCGGCGCCAGATACTTTGCGATGGTCTTGCGGTCGATGCCCAAACTCTCCGCGAGCTGGCGCTGGGACCGACCCGCATGCCAATGGGTCAACAACTCGATCAGGTCGAACACGTCGAAACTTCTCCTCGCCATCGGCGCCCTTCCTCACGAGTCGAACCGTGAGTCGAGCGAACCTGCCTACGAGGCCCACGAGCGGCTGCCACACCGCCCGGGTGGCGGAATTACGTGACAGACGGGGTGGGGGAATTCCGTGACGGACGACCCTCAAGCTGGGGGAATTACGTGACCGCTGACACTGGAAGAAGTCGATCAGGCTCGTGCTTTCGGTAGTGACGTAGCGGATGTTGTTCCACCAGGTACCGATCAGCGCGATCACCGCCAGCACGGCGTAGGTGCCGCACAAGATCTTGTCGTTTCGTGTCAGCATTGCCATCGTCACGCCTCCCCGTCACATCGACCCGTACCAGGTGAACGTATCTATCCGGCGGCGTCCTCGGGGCCATTTGTTCGACCAGACGGTGAGTGAGTACTCTCTCACCGTGTCATCCGGACGGGACCGACTGTTAGCGACAGCGCTGAAGCTGTTCGCCGCGAAGGGGTACGCCGCGACCTCGGTGGCCCACATCCAGCAGGCCGCCGGCCTGGCACCGGGGTCAGGAGCGCTCTACAAGCACTTCGGCTCCAAACGGGAACTGCTCGAGTCCGCAGTTGCGCACCGCATCGACGCGATCGTGACCGCGCGTGAGCAGTACGACGCCGGCCATCCCAAGACCACCGAAGAAGCGGTACGCAGCGCGGGGCAATTGATCTGGGCCAACCTGACCGAGAGCGAGGAACTGCTCCGGGTCATGCTGCGGGAACCCGACGAGCTCGGCGAGCTCGACGAGAAGACGTGGCAGGTCATCACCGACAACGCCTATCAACGGTTCGCCGACGAACTGGCCGCCGCCAATCGCAGCGGCCGCTTCCAGATTCCCGACCCCGAGGCCACCGCGGCGGTCGCGATCGCCGGACTGTCCTATGCCGCGACGCTGCAGGCCCTCACCGGGCGCTTGCCGGGCAACGTCGACAACGACCGCTTCTTCGAGGCCTGGGTCACCCAGACCGTCAGCACGATCAAACAACACCGCTCGCAAAATAACTGACCGCCAACATATTTCAGGAGCAAACTGTGACATTCTCCATGCAACTGAGTGACGACGTGATCGAGGTCCGCGACTGGGTGCACCAGTTCGCGGCTGAGGTGGTGCGTCCGGCCGCCGCGGAGTGGGACGAGCGGGAGGAAACCCCGTGGCCGGTGATCCAGGAGGCCGCCAAGGTCGGGCTGTATTCCCCCGAACTGTTCGCCCAGCAGACCACCGAACCCACCGGGCTCGGCATGCTGACCGTGTTCGAGGAACTGTTCTGGGGTGATGCAGGCATCGCGCTGTCGATCCTGGGCACCGGACTGGCCGCAGCAGCGTTGGCGGGCAACGGAACTCCCGAGCAGATCGGCCAGTGGCTGCTCCCCATGTTCGGCACTGCCGACGAGCCCCAACTGGGCGCTTTCTGTTCTTCTGAACCCGACGCCGGTTCCGACGTCGGCGCCATCCGCACCCGTGCCCGCTTCGACGAGGCGACCCGCGAGTGGGTCCTCAACGGCACCAAGACCTGGGCCACCAACGGCGGCATCGCCAACGTCCACATCGTGGTCGCCTCGGTGTACCCCGAACTGGGGTCGCGCGGCCAGGCCACGTTCATCGTCCCGCCGGGCACCCACGGCCTGACGCAGGGACAGAAGTTCAAGAAGCACGGCATCCGCGCCTCGCACACCGCCGAGGTCGTGCTCGACAACGTGCGCCTGTCCGAGGACCTCATCCTCGGCGGGCGCGAGAAGTTCGAGGACCGCATCGCGAGGGTGAAGTCCGGTGCGTCGGCCGGCGGCCAGGCCGCGATGAAGACCTTCGAACGCACGCGCCCCTCGGTCGGCGCCATGGCGGTCGGCGTGGCCCGCGCCGCCTACGAATACGCACTCGACTATGCCTGCCAGCGTGAGCAGTTCGGCCGCAAGATCGGGGAATTCCAGGCCGTCGCGTTCAAGCTCGCCGACATGAAGAGCCGTATCGACGCCGCCCGGTTGCTGGTCTGGCGGGCCGGCTGGATGGCCCGCAACAACCAGGCCTTCGACAACGCCGAGGGCTCCATGGCCAAGCTGGTGGCCAGTGAGACCGCGGTCTACGTGACCGATGAGGCCATCCAGATCCTCGGCGGCAACGGCTACACCCGCGACTACCCGGTTGAGCGGATGCACCGCGACGCCAAGATCTTCACCATCTTCGAGGGCACCAGCGAGATCCAGCGCCTGGTGATCTCCCGGGCGATCACCGGCCTGTCGATCCGGTAGCGGCGGCGGCTACGTGCCGTTGCGCTCGCGGTGCTTGCACCCGGGCCAGCAGCACGGTCGCCGCTGACCTTCCTCCAACTCCTCTTGAGTCCGGCGGATCCGTCGCTCGCGCGTCACCTGCTGCTTGGCGTCCTCGACCCAGCAGATGAACTCGTTGCGCGCGAGCGGCGTGATGTCGCGCCACGCATCCAGCGCGGTGGTGTTGCCGATGAGGGCGTCGCGCAGGTCCGCCGGCAGCTTGTGCACCACTCCACCGGGCACGGATTGGCCAGTCACCAGGCCAGGTTAAGCGTCTATCGGTCGCTGACACTTGCTGACACGTGGGTGTCGCTGGTGTCGGGGAACGGTTGTGCAGAGGTGCTTGCCGCCGGGGCGGGTTGCTGGTCTCTGTCCCACACAGACGCTGTGCGTGCAGGAAGGCTTGGTGGGCGCTGAGCGCGGGCTGGCGCGACCGCGATGCTGTGTCGGGTTCGTTTGTGCCGCCGCTGTTTGGGTGTGGCGGTGGTCTTCTGCCGGGTCTTGCGCACCGGCTGATGTTCTGCGATGGTGACCCGCTTCGGTTTTCCTTTGGGCCGCTTGATCTTTGCCTTGCCGAGTAGGACGCGTTTGGCGATGTTCTGCCCCGCGATCTGATCACGGTTCGCTCGGTGAATCGCGCACGGTTCACAGGTCGCGGTGTGATACCCGCCAGGCCGGGTCAGTTCCTTATCGCAGCTAGGGCAGAGCGCGGAGGTGCCGCGTGGCGGGCACATCACCACTTCCAAGCCAGCCCGGGCGGCGGTATGCTCCAACGCCGAGACTGCGCGTCGTCGGGCGGATTGGGCAGCCCGATTGTTGTTCCCGCGGCCATGGCCGCGGGATTCGAGATCGCGTAGGTCTTCCACGGCGATCACCCCGGCCCCCGATCCGGTAGCCATCGCGGTCATGGTGGCGGCGAAGTCGAACGCCATGTCCCGGTTGATCCGTTGCCGTTTTGCGCCCAATGCCCTTCGGGTGTTGTGCAGGATCGCGATTTTGGCGGTCAAATGCGCGCGCGTGAGTTCAGGCGCGTTGACGGCGAGATTCGTCAGCCGGGCAATCTTGCCGGTCAACGCCTGGCCCTCGGCCTGCAGTCGGGCCAGCTTGATACCCAGACCGCGATCGTCATAGACGTGGGTTGCCGCGTCGGTGACCAACCGTCCGTCGCGGTCGGCGACCATGGTGGCCGCGCCCAGCGAGGCCGGCGACCAGTCGATGCCCAGCGCCGCGGTCGCAGTGACTGTGCCCGGTTCGGGGACGGTTTCGGTGATCGTGAACCGCAACAGCGGTTTGCCGCGCTGCACACACAGCGTGGGCAGGTGCCAGCAGGCGATGTCACGTTCTTTCACATGCGGCGGTATCAAGCACCACAGCCGACACCACGCCCATTCACCACGTCCGGTCGGCGCGGCGCTAGTGGGCAGTTTGATGCGTAGCCACAGCCCGGCTGAATCCGGCGCACCCAGCTCGACCAGTTGGCGGTCGGCGGCCCCCAACCGCGCGATCCGCGCCACCGTGGGCGGTGCCTGGATCTCGGTAATCGACGATACTGTCTGACCGCCAGCGGCACGCAGTTGACGACAGAGGTTGCGCAGAAACGCCGTAGTCACATAGCCGGCCTGGTTCTCACCGAGGAGCTGGCGGTCCAGCCGGCCGTCCTCATCGAGGGCGGCGATCAGCGCATCCCGAAATGCCATGGTCTTGAGCACCGGCACCACGTTCGCTTGTGCCAGCCGCACCACCCGCGACGGTACGTACACCTCATCCGGGGGCGCCGGCACCCAACCCAACCGCGCGGCGACCGCTGCCGCTGTCGACGGCAACCGGCGGCCCCACGTGTCGACCCCGGCATGCAGCGCGGCGAACGCGGCTGGCTGCCAACATGACTGCATCAACTCGGAGCTGAGCTGCTCGATCAAGTCCAGTAGCCAGCCGATCCGGGCATCGACCTCGATCACCTCGCCGGTGGTCTCGTCGACCGCCGCGGTGATCCGCAGTGCCACTGCTGACTGAATCACCACATCACCGGCGCTCTAACCGTTGAGCGCTCGCATCCAGCAGACGTTGTTGGTTCTGCCGGGACCGCAGCTGGTAGAAGCGGCCGGAGAACGACGCCAGCAGCGCCATGAAATCGTCCATCAGCTCCTCCAGCAACGATTTGTCTTCACGCTCATGCAGCGCCTCGACGCTAACCCCACACACTGACAAGTACCGCTCGATCCAGCCCACCATCACGGCTCGGCAACCCAGTTGCGACACGACATTGCCCTTACCGTGACCTTAGAAGGACCTTATTTTTCTTAGAGTTGGTGTACGGTGGGTGCTCAGGGCGGTTGTGGGCACGAGCACACCATTGTGTTATCGCAGGTCAAACCCGGACCTACCGCCTCGGTCGCGACGGAAGGACCCGACATGCAGCCTGCAGCAACCACCCGGATCGCCCTTGTCACCGGCGCATCGCGGGGTATCGGCGCCGACGTCGCACAGCAGCTCGCCGGCCCGGACACCCACGTAGTCGTCAACTACCGCGAGAAGGCCAAGCGCGCCAACACGGTCGTCGACGCCATCCGCCGCGCGGGCGGTCGCGCCTCCACACTGGGTGCCGACATCTCCGACGAGGCTGCCTCCGCCGCCATGATCGAGCGGGTGGGCCGCGAGTTCGGCCGGCTCGACGTCCTGGTGCTCAATGCATCGACCGGGCTGAACCTGGGAACCGATCCCGGCTACGCGATGCGGCTGAACCGCGATGCGCAGCGCCGGCTGGCCACATTGGCGCTGCCGCTGATGCCGGCGGGCGGTCAGATCGTGTTCGTCACGAGCCATCAGGCCCACTTCTTCCCGAACAAGGCCGTGCCGAAGGGCTATGCAGCGATCGCCGCGAGCAAGCGCGCCGGCGAGACCGCGCTCTATGCGATGCGTTCCGAATTCGACCGGCGGGGAATAGATTTCACCGTGGTGTCCGGTGAGGTGATGTCGGATCGCGAGTTGGCGACGACTATCGCCCATGCCGCATCCGCGCCGTACCCCTCCGGGATCGTCTATGCCGGTGGGCATGACTTTCTGTGCCAGATGTCGGCCTGACGTATAGCCGAACCCCGAGACCTACTGGAAGCAACGCCATTTGCCTGGGGTGCGACAACGCCCGCTAGGCGGATTGGATGATCTCAGCCAGTGTCACCGCCGCCCGGATGAGCGAAAGAGTGCGGTCGGTGATGGAGTTCAACCGCGTGTCGAGCGCCTCTAACGAGCGATTCACATCATCGAGCTCCCGGATCGCCGCGACGGCTCGCTGAACATCGGGGATGCGGTAGCCCGCGGCGCGTAGCGCTGCCGTGATGCGCGCCTCGCGGATAGCCTCAACCTGATAGCGCCGGGCCGATCCCGTCCGATTGGCGATCCGCTCCGGCTTCACCAAACCCTCCGTCTCCCAGTAGCGGAGCGTGGAGGCACGAACCCCGAGCGCTCGTGACAGTTCGGTGATCGTCATCGCGTCCGCTGCCGCCGGGGCGGCTTCGATCTTGGCCTCGCCTTGGATGGCCTCCAGCGCTAGGCGCGCTACGAGGGCCTGCTCGCGTTCCTGGTTGATGCGGATGTGCAAGGAGCTCACCAGGGCTACCGCCTCCGCGGGTGGCAAGGTGCGGATTTCGCGCATTGTCCGGCGGGCCTCGACGGGGCCCGCAGCATGGGCCAGATCTCGATACGCGTGTAGCTCACGAATCACCGTCGTGGAGAACTGCCGGTACCCGTTGCCGGCCCGGACCGCTGATGCGACGACGCCGAGACGCTCCAAGTCGCGAATCTGCTGGACCGAGTACCCGGTCTCCGCGGCCACCGCCGAGACAGTCAGCATGTCCGCCGCATAACAGTCACGACCATGCCCTTTTTTACAACCCTCCATAAGCACTTCAACTTCACACTTCAACCATGAGTATGGACCAGCTACTGGAAACGATCCGACGCTTCGACGGGGTCCTTGAACTGGCGCCCATAGCGGGCAGCCCGTTCCCGGAGATCGCGTGGGGCGACCACTTCTTCTACTACGCACCCAACGGCCTAGTGCCACAACGAGAACAGCCCTACGCCACCATCGTCACAAAGAACTATCCCGACGATACTTCCGGCGATCTCGATGCACCTGGCCGATGGCGGCTGAACATTCACGTCGGCCGGGCCACCTACATCGAACTCCTCGGCGCAGATCCTCGGGTCGACGCGACAGCCGGCATCGACTTCACCGCCGTCGACACCGTCCTCCCCCACCCGGTGTATCGCGCACAAGGCTGGATCTCGATCATCAACCCGGGGACGCACACTCAGGCGTTGGCGGCGAGCCTGCTCCGCGAGGCACACGAGGCGGCGAGCAGGCGGGCAATCCGCCGCGCGGCGACCCGGCCCAGCCCGCATCAGAACTGAGTCTTCACAACCCTGTCCATCAGTACTACATTCGGTAGTAGTCAACTCCCAGGGGGCAGGATGAGGTGGCGCGGAGTAAGTCATGTCGAGTTCGCGGTCTTGGACTACGACGAATCGATCGCGTTCTACGACGCGATGCTCGGTTGGCTCGGGTATCACAGCTTCTCGTCGCTGAACATGGAGTACCAGTCGATCTATTACATGACGCGATTCATCAACCCGCACAGCTACATCGGCATCCAACCGGCTCACACCGGGGAGAAACTCACCCACCCCGACCAGGCCGTCGGGATCAACCACATCGCGCTGTGGGCCCGAAACCGGGAGGAAGTGGACCGCTTTCATCGGGACTTCCTGGTCGCGCGGGGTATCCCGGTCACCGACGAGCCCAAGGACTACCCCCAGTACACGCCGGGTTACCACGCGGTGTTCTTCGACGACCCGATCAACGGCATCCACTGGGAGCTGGCCTGGGTGCCGAAAGTCCCCAGCCCGCGCCAGTTGTGGTCGTTCTATCGGACGCTGCGGGCCTTCGGTAAGCAGCGTCCTGATCTGGCGCGCACAGTGCCGGGCATCACCCTGCAGGCGCGGCGGCCGTTGCCGGGCAAGTGACGGCTAGGCCAGCGCCACACCCAACTCCTGGGCGAACACCTTGATCATGTGCTGAACCGCGATTTCGTTGCGGCCGATGATCATATGGTCGTGTTGGCCGTGGCGGACGCCTTGACCGCACTGCGGGAGCATGGCGAAGTCCTCGTCGCGCACCGCGGCGTGAACGCTTTCGTAGATCGCGTCATACCCGGCCCGCATGTCGTCGGTCGTGGCGGGAACCCGCCCCATCCAACTGTGCCGCACGGTGCAGCGGGTGGGTTCCCCCTCGGGCAGCATGTCGATGATCTCCACTCCCACCGGGCTGTTCGCCAGGATGAGGTTGGGATACACCCAGTAGATGACGCCCATGTTGGCCGACGGGTCGAACGAGGCGCTCGGATCATCGGTGAGATTCTTGATCCAGGTGAACGGGAAGCCGATGCGGTGATGCTTGCCGAATTCGTCGTAGATCCCGGTGTTGGGCAACGTGTTCTGCCCGATCAGGCTCTCGCCGTGGACGAACGGAAAGTGATAGCCCTCCGCGAACGCCTCGAGCGCACCCTTCCACGACACCTCCGAGGAGAACTCACGGTCGGTGTGGTAGCCGTAGGAATCGTAATTCCACTGCGCCAGTTCAGGTCCGAGCGCTCCGAGGTGAGCGTCGAGATCGATCGTCGCGTCCGCGGTCAGGACGGCCCAGACGAAGCCGTGACGTTCCTCGGACGGCAGTTCCACCAGGCCGTATTCGGCGGGATTCATCGTGTCGAAGCCGGCCTTGCCCGGCACCATGAACAACTCGCCGGTATTGCGGTATGTCCACGCGTGATACGGGCAGACGAAGCGCGACGCGTTGCCGGAGCCGCAGGCCGGCATGGCGCCGCGGTGGCGGCAGTAGTTGAGGAACACGTGGCTGGCTCCGGTGCGGTCCCGGGTGACCAGCAGGGAATCCCCGAGCACCGAGCGGACGACGAAGTCGTTCTTCGCCGCGATCTGGGCCGAGGGCACAATGGCCAGCGGGACCCGTCGCAGAATCTGGGATTCCTCGATCTCGGTGATCTTTGGATCCCGGTAGTAGTGCAACGGCACCTTCAGCACCCGGTCGGCCATGTCCGTCGTCCCCGCGACGGCATGCCGCAACGCACGGCGGGTCAGTTCCTCATCGGTGCAGCTCACTGGACTGGCGGTCATAATCTGACCATACAATGACTATTGACTGTATTGTCAAGATCGAATCGTCCCCCATGCGACGATCAACGGATGCGCAGGCACGGCTGGTCGGGAGACATTCCCGCCGACGACGACGAAGCCGTCGGCCGCATCATCGACGCGGCACGGGAAGCGATCGATTCCCGCGGCACGGTGAGCGTGTCCGAGGTGGCCCAGGCCCTCGGGATAACGCGGCAAACGGTGTACCGGTACTTCCCCACGCTGGAGAGCCTCATGGTGGCCACCGCCGTGTCCTCGGTGGAGGGCTTCCTCGATCGACTGGCCGCGGAACTCGGCTCGATCAGCAACCCCAGTGAAGCCGTCGTGGAAGGCATTGCCTACACCGCCGAACAGATCCCGCACGACCGCTACCTGAGCCTGGTCCTGCAGCCCGGCAAGGCCAGTGCGTTCACCGCGGGAGTGACGTCTGACCTCGCCATCGAATTCGGTAAGTCGATCCTGCGACGTTTCGACATCGATTGGTCTGCAGCCGGTTTCGACGGCGATGCGCTCGATCAGCTGGTCGAGTTCATGCTGAGGACACTGCAGTCGTTCATCATCGACCCCGGCGGGCCGTCGCGCCGGGACACCGGACTCCGTACGTACCTACGAGACTGGGTGGCGCCGGCGGTGTCGGCGCGCACGACCTACCCGTCGTCGCCGGCCCCGTGATTCGGATTAGTGCAGATCGTGCCCTCGCACGGCACATCTGAGCCATCACCATTCGGGTTGGGCATCACTGCCCCGCCGTTCTCATCCGGGTTGTCACCGGCCCCGTGGTTCGGATTGGTGCAGATGGTGCCCTCGCACGGCACCATCGAACCGTCACCGTTCGGGTTGGGCATCATCTGCTGAGTGGTTTGGCCAGGCCTGGCCGGTGCCGGTGCAGTTTCCGGAGATTTGACCGGACCATGGTGACCGGAAGGCGACTCGGCCGGGACGGTGCTGGTGGTCGGGGCTTTGTCAGTCGTCTCGCTACTGCATGCGGCCGCGCTGCAGACCGCTATCGCGGCAAAGACCGTGACTACACTCTGCACGAACTTCATGGGCCCGACGCTAACAGCAAAGGCAATATCGCACTGGGGATTGCGACCGTTATCCACATTTACGCCAGCGCATATTCGCTGAATATCCCGGCGCCCCTGAACCATTCAGGCGCTGAATCGCTTCACGCACTATGCCGCAATATATTTGGCCCGCCGTTTTCCGTGGCCCAGCCGCACATTCAGCCGCTTCTGGCATTTGCCCGACAGAACACCTGTTGTCGGTAGTCTCATAGTCGTGGTCGACCTCTCGTACGTCATTGCCGGATCAGAAGCCACCGGCGGCGCCGGCCTGCAAGCTGACCTGCGCACTTTTCAGGAGTTCGGCACCTACGGCGTCGGCACGGTGACCTGCATTGTGTCCTTCGACCCCAAAGCGAACTGGGGCCACCGGTTCGTCCCCGTCGACCCACAGGTCATCGCCGATCAGATCGAGGCGGCGACGTCGGCCTATGACCTCGATGTCGTCAAGATCGGCATGCTCGGCACTCCCGCAACCATCGACGTGGTCGCAGAGGCTCTCACCCGCCAACCTTGGCGGCACATCGTCGTCGACCCCGTCCTGATCTGCAAAGGCCAGGAGCCGGGCGCTGCGCTCAATACCGACACCGCACTGCGCAGCCAGATCCTGCCGCTGGCCACCGTGACCACGCCAAACCTGTTCGAGGCCCGCACCCTCGCCGGGATGGACGACATCTCCTCGGTCGACGATCTCGTCGAAGCCGCCCGACGCATTGCCGCTCTCGGACCCGCCTACGTCCTGGTGAAGGGCGGTGTCGAGTTTCCCGGTGACGACGCAGTCGACGTCCTCTTCGACGGTAAGGACGCCGAGATCCTGCGGGCGCCGAAGGTGGGACAGGCCCGGGTGGCCGGTGCGGGATGCACGCTGGCCGCGGCCATCACCGCGGCGCTCGCCAAGGGGGCCGGTGTCCCGGAGGCGGTGCGCCTGGCCAAGGACTTCACCACCGCCGGCATCGTCGATCGGATCGGCGGCAACGCACCCTTTGACACCGTCTGGCAGGGTGCGCGGCGGTGACAGTTACGTCTCTGCCCTGATGTCGGTGCCCCGATGCATCTCGTAGCTGCTGCGGGCACCACCGGGGAACTCGACGAACTCCACCGCGGTGCCGTCGGGATCGTTGACGAAGAACATCCGGACCCGATCGATCGGGAACGGCTCTTGAACAGGCTGGAAGCCCGCATCGATCACGGCGCGGTAGGTGGCGTCGAGATCGGTGACCGACAACGCGATGTTCTGGTTGCCCACGATGCCGCGTTTTGACGATCCGGGTGTGGTCGAGGGGCCGAAGCTGAGCAGTTCCAGCATCATTCCGCCGACCGATCCCCCGACGACACGGCCCTCCTGCTGCCGGGACGAATGAAGGACCGCGTCGAAAGGTTCACCGGAAATGAACTGGTCGAACACCACATCCATGCCCAGCAGGCCGCGGTAGAAGTCCAGTGCCCGGTCCATGTCGGTCACGCCGACGACCAGATGGCAAAAACGTAGATCACTCAACATGGTGTTCCTCGACTTCCTCGTCAGCGCTTGATCATATGAGTTAGCGTGCCAAATCTGGCCGAATCCGAAAGGCAGCTCCATGTCCTCCTACAGCCATCCACACTCACTGGACGGACACGTCGCAATCGTCACCGGAGCCGCCCGCGGGGTGGGCAAAGGCATCGCCACTGCGTTGCTGTCCCGTGGCGCCCGCGTCCTGGTGACCGACATCCTCGATGAGGTATTGGCAAACACCACAGCCGAATTCACCGACGCCGGGTACGAGGTGGCATCGGTGGTGGCCGACCTACGGGAGGCCGACAGCGCACGGCACATCGTCGACGCCGCGCTGGAGACGTTCGGCACGGTGAACGGATTGGTCAACAACGCCGTGGCCAGCGCCGGACCCATACCGTTCGTCGACATCCCCGCACAGGAGTACGAGCGGGTTCACGACACCGGGCCACGGGCGACGTTCCGGCTCATGCAGGCGGTCCACCCGGTCATGGTCAAAGGCGGCGGCGGATCCATCGTCAATCTCGGCTCGGCCGCGGGCACGGTTGGCACCCACTCTTTCGGTGCGTACGCCGGCGCCAAGGAGGCGATTCGCGGCATGTCCAAGGTGGCCGCCCTGGAATGGGGCGTCGACAGGATCCGCGTCAACGTGGTCTGCCCGCTCGCCGAGACGGACGGCTTGAAAGTGTTGCGGGACATGGCGCCCAAACAGTACGAGGCGGTCGTCAGGAGCACCTCGCTCAAACGAATCGGCGACCCCACCGACGACATCGGGGCCGTCGTCGCCTTCCTGATCGGCGACGATTCCACCTATCTCACCGGGCAAACCCTGCTCGTCGACGGCGGGGCCGGTTCCTTCCGCTAGTTGCCGAACCCGGCCAATTCGTGGGGTCACCCTTGTAGCTTCGGAATTGGAGACCGAAAGCACGCGCGAACAAGGAGGAAGACCAATGACGATTCGTTCAGGAAGTGCGTTCTCCCGACGCACGTTCATCCGCGGCGCCGCGGTCACGGTGCCCATCATCGGAGCCGCGATCGCTGCGCCCGTTGCCCTGGCGGCACCGCAGGAGTGCGGTGATCCAGCCGGCAAGGTCGGCAATTGCGCCGCTCAACTGCCGCAGGAATTCACCTCGACCAGCTTCAGCACGACTGCCATCGCCGGCGGCACGAACTACTCAATTCTGTTCAGCACGAACATCAGACGCGGTCCGCTCATCCCGTCGGGCACCACCGGCTATCGCATCAGAAGTGTCAGTGTGTCCGGCACCAAGCTCGACGGGGCGCCGTTCTATCTGACGCCGGGGATCGGTGAGGTCGGCCCACGGTTGCTCAATGCCCTCTCCGGATCATCGCTGGGCTTCGCCCTCGACGTGCCGTGGGACGCGAACCAGCTGGTGCGTTCGTTCCTTTACACCTACGACGTCGAATTCCTCACCGGGCTGACCGTCAACCAGACCTGCCGCTACACGACGACGATGACGCTCGCCGACAACGGGATGACGCTCGGCGGCGTCGGGTCGGTCACCTTCTCCACGCCGACGCTCGCCGAATGCGAAGGGGCTCCACCGCCCCAGTAGGTCGCCGGTCGGTTAGCCGTGTGCCTTACGGACCAGGTCGATGGCGTACTGGTTGACGAAGGTTCCTGCGGATGCCTCGCCGGTGCCACACGCGCCGTCGGACTCACCGGGACGCTTCACCCACAGGAAGGCGTCGACGTTTCCGTTTCCGGTCGCCGTGGTCGGCGCCGCACCGAGGGCCCGGCCACTCGGGTTGCACCAGTACATCTCACCTTCGGCCGGTCCGGCACCGTTGCGCGACGTGTCGATGACGTAGGGCTTGCCACCCGTCATGCCCGAAATCGCGTCGCCATAACCGATTTCCTCTTCGGTGGTGAAGAAGTTGGCGGTGTTGAGGCTGAAACCGCGTGCCTTGGCGACGCCGACCCGGTTGAGCCGGTTGGCCATCTCGTCGGCCGCCGTCCACCGGGAGTGCCCCGCATCGACGTACACCGCGGTGCCCGGATTGCGGGTCAGGGTGTCGACGGCGTAGCTCATCAGGTTGTAGCGTTCCTCGCGCTGATCAGCCGACAGGCAGTCGGCCATGGCGAGTGCGTCGGGTTCGAGGATGACCGCGGCCGGCCCACCGCCGATGGCGGCGGCGACCCCGTCGATCCAGCCCTTGTAGGCACCGGCCGACCCGAATCCACCCGCGGCGTAGCTGCCGCAGTCGCGGTGCGGGATGCCGTACAGCGCCAGGATCGGCATGGTGCCGGCGGCCTGCGCCGTGGCGATGTACTTGGCGTCCACCGAGGGGCTGGAGATGTGGTCCATCCAGTAGGCGGTGGGGGTGTTGGCGATCGCCTGGAGTTCGGGGCTCGGGTCGCTTTTCGCGGCACGCATGGACTTCGACGAGGGGTTGACGTAGAACGAATGGCCCTCGAGCGGGTTCCCGTCGCTGGCCAGACGCACCGTCGGCGCGGGAGCGGTAGCAAGGCCCGCGGCGACCACCGAGGCGACTGTCAGGAAGGGAGCGATCGACCGCGCGACTGCGCAGGCAGCTGAGGACATCACCTCAGGGAACGTAATGGTGCGACGCCGGAAGCGCCAGTCGCTCGGTGTAGAACCGCATGCGTTCGCGCAACTCGGCGGGGTCGATGCCGAACTCGGCGGGCTCGTACCGGTGCTTCCCCTTGCCGTCGCGCGGCTGGGCGCGGTGATGCTCTGCGAGCATTCCGGCGATGTCCGGCGGTTCCATCTGCGCCGCGGCATAGATGCGCTGCACCGTCGCCTCGGGGTCGGCCACCAGGTCGCGGTACTGGACGTCGTGCCAGGTCACGGCCGACGCCGTGGCCCGAGCGTCGAGGGCGCGCCGCAGCCACAGCTCGGTCTGTTCGGTTTGGAACCGGCCCACGTCCACCCCGTCGACGTGGTCACTGTAGGTGGACCGGTACGTCGCGAACAGGCTCGCGCCGGAGGTGACGGTCTCCACGATGTCGCGGTGCAACTGCACGATGCACGCGCCCGGATACGTCGCGATGACGTGGCTGAGCTCAGCGGTGTGTGCCGGTGCTTTCACGACCCAGCGTCGACCATCCCTCGCGTCGAGAATCTGCAGCATCCGCCGATGCTGCGCATACTCGGGCGCCAGATCCTGTCCGGCGAGCCAGGACGCGTAGCTGTCCAGTCGGGTGGTGGCGGCGAAGCCCCAGTTGCGCAGGGTGGTGCCCATCCCGAGCACACACTCCTCGGGCAGGTGCGGCCCGGAATCATGCACGGCCGCCATCGCCGGGTTGAGAACGTGCAGCATGTACTGACCCGCAGCGGCCGCCTCAAGACGACGGTCGCGTTCCTCGCTGTCGAGGTCGCCGGGTAGCCGCCATGGCGCACCGAGTTCGGCGGGCAGCGGTGCCCGCAATCGGGGATCGCGGTCGAGGAGCCGAAACAGGAAGGTCGTCCCGGTGCGCCAGCCGCCGGTGATGATGATCGGCGGCAGCACCGGCCGGTTCTCGGTCTCGGGGTGTTCCTGCAGATACCGCGTCATCATGGCCCGGGCCGCCAGCCGACCTGCCGCTGTTCGTTGGGCTGTCAACGCGCCGAGGGCGTTGAGCCGACCGTCCGCCTCGGCCGATGCCAGGTACTGCGCCAAGCCCGGACGCCACTCGTCGGGGTCGCCCAGAATGGCGGCACCGGCGCCGCGGGTGCCGCGGCCGATGACGATGTCGATGGCGTCGGCACCGAGTTGGTAGCGGTCCGGACGGGCGGTCCGGTCCTGCTCGGCCGCCGCGTAGGCCTTGAGCGCTTCCGGTGTGCGGAGGGGTGCCACCCAGCCGGTCACGAGTGCTCAGCCAGGCCAGTGAGGCGGACGACGCGTGTCGTGGGCAGTGAGGGCTGCTGTTCGGGTTGCAGGAATCGCATGACGATGATGCCGAAGGAGCGGCCCTCGCTGTCGATCCAGTCTCCGGCGGCCGGACCCGGATCGGTGGCCGAGACCACGAATCGGTAGCGTCCGCCGTCGAGCGTCGCGGTGGCACCGGTGTAGGCGACCCGCCGATGCCGGTAGTCGAGTGAGTTCAGAAACCTGCTGTACGCCAAGATGTTCCAGTACCGGCATGCCGCCAGCTCACCGTCGATGAGTAGTGCTTCGTCGCGGCCCAATTGCCAGCCGCCGCGCAGATAGTGGATAGCCGGTTCGGTGTACACCGCTCCACCGGTCATCTCGGTCCAATGGCGCATCTGGTTCGGTTCACCGCGATCAGCCGCCTCGGCAGCAGCCCAGATCCGAGGCAGGTGCGTGATCACCGTCGACGCCTTGGCCAGCTGCTTGCCGAATCGTGCCGGATCGATCGGTGCCGGGGCCACAGGCGGATCCACCGGTTCGATGACACACCGTCCGATCCGATCGGTCTGCGCGTCATCGTGGAAGTGCCGTACCCAGATCACCGTGGCGCGATCGGGCAGTTCCAGCCAATCGCTCGCCTGATGGTCTCCGCCCACGGCCACCTGGTAATCGCCGTTGGCGTCGAACGTGATGGCATCGCTGTCGATCCGGGAGTTGGCCTGGGCCGCGGCACCGCCGGCGTAGACGGTGATCGAAACGTACGACGCGTCACCGCGGTTACCGCGGATCCGGTATCGGCCGTCCGGGCGGACATCAGCGACCCAGTACTGGAAGTCGGGGTTGTCCATCATGAATTTCTGACGCCAGCCGTTGAACGCGACGAACTCAGGTTTGTCCCGATCGACTTCCAAACGGCCCAGCTGATTCGACACGGCCCGCAGCAGCGCGCGGAACCCGTCGGCACGTTCGGATTCCGGTAGTTCCGCGGTATCGACCGCGAGTTGTTCACCGGCCGTGCGCAATCCGTCGACGAATGCAGCCCAGGCCGCGACTTCGGCGCGAGGTTCGCCTGCACTGGGTGCGGCCACGGGCATCCTTCCCCAATCCGGAGGCGGATGCTTCCAGAATTGGATCGTGCTCGTTATGCTCACGGAATGTCAAGGCCGTCTGCCGAATCCTCTTGGTAGAGCCCATCGCCGACCTGAGCCTGCGTCATATTGTCCGCGGCACCGTCGGTGCGATGAGTGGCCTCACGGCCCCGACCGACGGTTCGGACACCGCTGCGACGGCGCGGGTCAAGATGCAGTACGCCACCGTTTTCGGCGCCATCATCTCGCTGTTCATCGAATGGACCGAAGGCAACCTCGGCTCCGACCGCGAGGCATTCGTCGACCACGTGAGCACCATGCTGTTGTCGTCGCCGTTGTTCGACAACGGCGTTCAGGTAGTGCCATCGACCGGCCAGCCCGCCAGAACTCCGCGATCGAACAGGCTGCTGAACGGCTCTTCGTGGACGAGCTTTCTGATGTCCTCGTTGAAGTAGGGCTGCAGATGCCGGAAGGCGAAGTCGACGATCGTCTGCCCCACGCACTGGCGCGACACCGACTCGAGCATGTCCTTGCCGCGTTGGGTGAGCTTCGACTGGATCGCGTCGGCGGCTTCCGGGTAGGCGGCGATGACGCCGTTGAGCGCATAGCCGACGACGCCCACGAGCGCGCTGCCGTCGGCATACGGCAGCAGTTCCTTGAGGTCGGCCGGCGGTGCGCCGGCGTAGGTGCCGACGATATTCAGTTCGGGCGCGTAGGCCGAGGCCAGCTCGGCCGCCGACGCTGTTGCGCCACCGCCCTGCGAGTATCCCCAGAATGCCACGGGCCCATGGGGATCCAGCGAGGTATCGGGTAGCTTCATGGCCGCCCGGCCGGCGTCGAGGACGGCCTGACCTTCGGCCAGACGGTTGACGTAGGTGTGCATCGAGTCCGTGCCGAGGCCTTGATAGTCGGTCATCACGATGGCGAAGCCGCGGGCCACCAAGGTCGCGACGAACGCTTCCTCGTAGTTGACATGATGTCCCAACCACCCGAGTAATGGATGCCCTGGTTGAACTGGCGCGACGGTGCGCACTGGTTGCCCTGCCCCTGGGTACCCGGCGCATAGACGATCAGCGGACGCGGACCCTTTCCGGTCCAGTCGTTGTACGGCTCGAAGTAGGTGCCGGTGACGGCGATCGGATTCCCACGAGAATCGGTGCTGCGGTGCATGATCCGCGTTCCGGTGGCCATGATGGCGCCCAACTGGCCGGACGGCTCGAGTACCAACCGGCTCGGTTCGGTTCGGATCACATCACCGGGCACACCGGCCGGCAACGGGTCCGGTGGGAGGTAGAACTCTTGGTACTGCAAAACTCATCGCCGGTGTCGGCGAAGGCCGACGTGGTAGATGCGACGAGCGACCCGATCATCAGCATGAGGACGACGACAATCCCGTTGCAAGTGAGTGATCTTTAGTTGGTCACGCGACTTGCACCCCGTCTCGGGGTTGTTCGGCAGCCGGGTGGCTGCCTCCCTTCCGCGCTTCACGGCCACCGGCCGGACGAGGTCCGGTCTTACGGTCGGCTCCACGCTTAACGGCGGCCCCAACTGGGCCGACGACGCTAATGGGTTCCTCGTAGCGTGCGAGGTTGACAGCGGCGTTGTCGTCACGCTGATGGGTGACCGAACAACGGTCGCATTGCCAGCGCTCGGCCCAGCCGATGCCCTGCACATGCCGACACAGGTGACAGGTTTTCGACGACGGGAACCAGCGATCAGCAACCACCAGCTGCGATCCGTACCAACCTGTCTTGTAGGACAGGTGCCGGCGCGGTGTGCCCAGGGCGGCATCGGAGAGCCCGCGCCGTCTGGCGCGGGCACCTGGCAACCCTTTTTGCCGCAGCATCCCGGCAGCGTCCAATCCTTCAACCACGATGAGGCCGTGGGTTTTGGCCAACCGTGTTGTCAGGACGTGCAGGTGATGGGTGCGGACATCATTGACCCGGCGATGCAACCGGGACATCTGCGTGGTGCGCTCACGATATTGGCGTGAGCCTTTCGTGCAGCGCGACCGGGCACGGCTGAGGTGGCGTAACTGCTTCAACGCGGCATCAAGCGGGCGTGGATTGGGCACCTGTTCGATCACGGTGCCGCTCCCATTAGCGACTGTGGCGAGCCGCCGCACCCCTACATCCATACCGACCCGTGAATCAGGCAGCCTCACACGGGGCTGCTGCGGACGCGCCACCAGCACCCGCACACTCGCATCCAACCGGGTGCCGTTGCGCCGCACCGAAATCGCCAGAATCCGCGCCCGGCCCTTGGCGATGAGCCGTTCAACACGGCGGGTGTTCTCGTGCGTGCGGACACAGCCGACCACGGGCAGTGTGAGGTGTCGCCGGTCGGGCTCGACGCGCATCGCCCCGGTCGTGAACGTCAGACGGTCGCAGTCGCGGCCCTTTTTCTTGAACCTCGGGAAACCCACGCGCTTGCCGGCACGCGTACCAGCTCGGCTCTGCTGCCAGTTCCAGTACGCCCTGACCGCACCATCGATACCGTCGGCATACGCCTCTTTCGAGCAGTCCGGCCACCACACCGCGCCGGTGTCGAGGTTGACACACACCTCGTTCTTGACGGTGTTCCACCGTTTCCGCAATACCCGCAGCGACGGTTCCTCGGTCGGGTCTGCTGCACGATCAGGTGACAGTTTCGGTCACGCGGCCTGACTGGCCGGTGCGGTCATAATCGCTTCGAATTCGATCGGGGTCAACCGCCCGAGTCCGGCTTGGCGCCGGCGCCGATGGTAGGTCCGTTCGATCCAAGTGACGATCGCGATCCTCAACTCTTCTCGTGTGCTCCACCGGCGGCGATCGAGCACGTTCTTCTGGAGCAGGGCGAAGAAGCTCTCCATGGCCGCATTGTCGCCGGCCGCCCCGACGCGGCCCATCGATCCGACCATCTCGTAGCGGCCGAGGGCGTGCACGAATTTCCTTGACCTGAACTGAGATCCGCGATCGGAATGCAGAATGCAACCGGCCACATCACCGCGGCGTGCCACCGCACTACTGAGCGCTGCGGTGGCCAGCCGGGACTTCATCCGAGAGTCGATCGAGTACCCGACGATGCGGTTGGAGTACACGTCCTTGATCGCACAGAGATAGAGCTTGCCCTCATCGGTGCGATGCTCAGTGATATCTGTGAGCCACAGCTGATTTGAACCACCAGCGGTGAAGTCGCGCTCGACAAGATCATCGTGCACCGGCGGACCCACTTTTCCGTTCTTACCGCGCTTTTTGCCGAAGACGCTCCACCACTTATTGTCCGCGCAGATCCGCCAGGCGGTGCGCTCGGCCATCGGCTCACCGGCATCACGGGCCTCCTCGACCAGGTAGCGGTACCCGAACTCTGGATCCTCGCCGTGGGCGTCGAACAGCGCGTTGGCGCGGTAGGCCTCGACGACCTCCGCGTCGGTGATGGGATTGGCCCGCCAGCGGTAATAGGGCTGGCGGGCGAGCTTGAGTACCCGGCACGTCACCGCCACGGGAATCCCGTCAGCGGCGAGCTCACCTACGAGCGGGTAGAGCCTTTTCCCGGCAGATTGGCCTGCGACAGGTACGCCGCGGCCCGGCGCAAGACCTCATTTTCCTGCTCCAACAACTTAATCCGACGCCGCGCATCCCGTAGCTCACCGGACTCGCCGGTGCTCTTACCAGGCTTGGTGCCCTCGTCGATGTCGGCTTGGCGCATCCACTTGTGCAGGGTCATCGGGTGGACTCCGAAATCGGTGGCGATCTGCTCGATCGTCACACCGTCGTCGCGGTTGCGGGCAACGCGGACGACGTCGTCGCGGAACTCACGGGGATAGGGCCTGGGCACAAGGACATCCTTCCAGCTCGCCCAGCACGGGCAAGCCAACTCAGATGTCACCTATTCGTGCAGCAGACCCGTCTCCACGCCGGTGGCGTGCCAGGCTTCGATATCGGCTTTGAGGGTGGCCACTGTCCAGTTGTATGACTTACGGCGCGCGCCGAAATGCCTTGCCAGCGACTTTGACTGGCCCTCAGTCGGGTCCAACGTGAACCGGAACGCCTGGACCGTCCAGCCTTGCCGAACCTCGAACCTGGGCATCAGGCGGCCTTGGTGTCCTCGTCAGCGGCAGCCGACACCCGTGCATACACCGCGGTCCGCGATCGCATGCCAGCATCCCCAGCCGGTTCGTCGACCAGAATCAATCGACCCACGCGCCGAGCGGATACCGGCAACAACCCCGCGCGAAACCAGCGACACGCAGTCACCCGCGCAACACCGTTACGCTCAGCCCACGCCACCAGCTTCATACACGCGTTCCTACAGCACGCCACCGACAACTACCGACCACTCGGACCGCAACAGCTGGCAGCCTCCGAGAGAATGGAGACCATGAGCCTGCAACCAACGCGTACCGACGCCGTGAACCGGCCGCCCTACCGCGCGCTCCACCTGATCCTGATGGTTGGCCTGCTCGCGGCGGCGCTGGTGTGGGGTCCCGGTACCGGTCGCGCGGACGCGGCCGAGGCTGTGCTTGCCGGGGATGCCCTCTCCATCGGCGACCCCGCGGCGCCCGGTCAGATCGACCTCTACCTGGATCCGCTGTGCCCGTACAGCGGGAAGATGGTGCAAGAGCAAGGTGCCGAGATCGGCCGCCGCGTCGAGGACGGCAAGCTCCACATCAACCTGCGGTTGGTCAATTTCCTCGAAAAGTACTCGGCCAGCGGCACTTACGACAGTCGTGCGATCTATGCGGCGTTCATCGTCGCCGATCACTCACGGTCGAGCGACGTCACCTGGCGGTTCATCGAGCAGATCTTCTCCGCCGACCAACAGCCGGAAGAAGAAGGCGCGGCAGACCTGAGCAACGATCAGCTCGCCGGGCTGGCCGACCGCGCCGGCGCGCCGCCGTCGGCCCAGGACATGATCAAGCTGGGGCTTCCGATCCCCTTTGACGGCCACGCCATCGGCGCGAACAACCTTCCGCTGCTGCGCGGTTTCCCAGAGCCCGGGGTGCCCCTGGTGGCCATCGACGGCAAGGCCGTCGACGGAAACTCCGACTGGCTCGCGCAGCTGCCACACTGACCGGCACGCCTAGTCCAACTAGACTAAGTCCAGTATTGTGATTACATGTCGACCGTCAATATCCACGATGCGAAGACGCACCTGTCGCAACTGCTCGCCCGGGTCGAAAGCGGTGAGAGGATCACGATCGCGAGGGCAGGCAGGCCTGTTGCCGACCTCGTTCCTCACACCCGTGTTGACATCGTGTTCGGCGGTCTGACGGGTCGAGTCGGTTACGACACCGAGCATTTCGACGACGCCGATAGCAATCTCAACGCCCTGTTCGGAATCGAATGAGCGGGCTGCTGCTGGATACCCACGTCCTGCTCTGGCTACTCGAAGACAACCCGCGGCTGGGAACCACCGCACGCGAACGCATCACCGAAAGCGCCACAGTGTTCGTCTCCGCGGCCAGCACCTGGGAGCTCGCCATCAAGGCGGCGATCGGCAAGCTCACTCTGCCTGGCGACTTCGACGAAGCGATCGGGCGTTCCGGCGTGCAGGATTTGCCCATCACGCGTCGCCACACTCTGGCCTCGGATATCACGGCGCTGCCGCACAAGGATCCCTTGGACGCGATCCTGGTCGCCCAGTCCACCGTGGAACGGCTCACCCTGCTCACCGCGGACGCGAAACTGCTCACCTCGGTGCCCGACGCGGTGGACGCCAGAATCTGAGCTGACTTGCACGTCTACTGCTGCAGCGTGCACAACGTCAGCGCGAAGGCCGGTGCCACCGCAATCGCGACGACGATGAGCGACATCGCGACAGAGTGTGGGCGCCACCAACTCTCCTGTTGTGGATGCATGAGTCGGGTAACCCGGTCGGTCACTGCCGTCCCGGCCGCGGCCAGCACGCCGTCGGGCACGCGGTGCCGGGTACTCAACGCGACGAGGCTCGCCAACAGCGGCTCACGACCGTACCTGCGCGTGGCCGCGTCGTCGGCGCACATCTCCAACAACGCCGGTACCGACTGCGCCGCTGCCCGCATCAGGGGTAACCGCGGCAGTGCCGCGGCGAGAGTGTTGAGCATCGCGATGACGTGATGGTGGCGGCCCCGCAGGTGCGCCCGCTCGTGGGCCAGAACCGCGGCGAGCGCGGGTGGCTTCAACAGTTCCAGAGCAGCCGTCGTGACGACAATGGCGCTGCGCCGGCCGCCGGACACGCAGTAGGCGGTCGGTTGGTCAGCCGTGATGGCGACGACGCCGTCGTGACCGGTGGGCCTGCCGATGATCCGGACCGCCTCTGTGTGCCGGCGATTGGCGCGGCGCGTCCGACACAATGCGACGATCACCCGGCGCGTGGTGTTGGTCGCCACTGCGGCAGTGGCTGCGAGCAGGGCGACGACCAAGACCGTCGCCACGGTGGGCGGCAACGTCACCGCGCTGGCGATCCCCAGTGTTTCGACGCAGAACGTCGGTGCGCTGCGGACGATCAGGCTGTGGGCGGCACCCGCAATCAGGATCACCAGCGCCGCGACCCAGGCGAAGGACGCGGTTGCGACGACCACCAACCAGCCTGCCACCGACAGTCTGGGATGAATGCGAGCCGAGATCGGGCCGGTGAACAGTACCGGCGCCAGCCAGCTCAAAGCCATCGCGTAGCCGAGGAGAAACGTGACCGCGTTCATCGCGGCTGCTCCTCGGTGAACCGCTTGAGGGCCTGTCGAAGCTCCTTGGAGTCGTCGTCGACGATCTGCTCGAGGAAGAAGTTGAGGATCAGCTCGCTGTCGCCACCGGATTCGAACACCGTGCGCATCAGCTGCGCAGAGTGCTCCTCACGGGTCATCACCGGCCGATAGCTGTACGCCAGACCGACCTTCTCCCGTTCCAGCCAGCCTTTTCGGAACAGATTGTCCATCGTCGACATGACCGTGGTGTAGGCAATCTGACGCTTGGTGACGAGCTCGTCGTGCACGCTGCGCACCGTCGAGGGCTCCGCGCGTGACCACAGCACTTCCATCACCACAGCTTCGAGATCGCCAAATCCTTTTATGCCCATATCCGTTACCGCCCGCGTGGGTGCGCCGTCACCGTTTCGTTGTCTCGCACGTCAAACCTATGTAGCGCGATAGTAGCTTCTCCGCCACAACCGAATTGACCTCCACACGAGGAGTGCGACCACGACGCCCAGAATCAGCCAAGGATCACTCACGCCCGACGCCAGTCGCCCCAGCCAGACTTGCAGGTCGTACTGCGCATCGACGGACAGCGGGCCGCCGAGATCCGTCGTGCCGTCGGTGAACAGGAACAGCCCACCGAGCGCGATGAAGACCACCCCGGTGAGCAACGAGGTGGTGTGGGTCTCCAGCGGCCCCAGGCGCACCGGGCGCCCCCGCAACCAGGTGCGTTCAGACAGGTTGAAGCGGTCCCACAGCCAGGCGATCAAAAACAACGGCGCCGCCATGCCGAGGGCGTAGACCGCCATCAGTAGCGCTCCGTAGGCCGGGTCGGCACCCATCGCCGACATGGTCAGGACCGCGCCCAACAGCGGACCTGCGCAGAAGCCGGCCAGTCCGTACACAGCACCCAATGCGAGCACCGAGACGGTACCGGAGATGTCGATCCGGGCCGTCATCCGTTGCATAGCGGACAGACCGAACCCCTTGCCCAACAACGTCATCAAGCCGAACCCGATCAATACCAGGCCACCGACCATCGTGACTTCACTGCGATAGCGCGTGACGACGCTACCCAGCGCCCCGACACCGGCACCCAACGGCACCAGCACGACACAGAGACCCACCCAGAACGCCAGTGTGCGCCGGACCAACAGGCGGGTCCGGTCAAAGGCGTAGGCGAAAAACGACGGCAGGAGCAGGGCTGAACACGGGCTGAGCAGCGAAGCCAAACCGCCGAGGAAGGCGCCGAGCAGACCGATGCCGTTCATCGACCGGCCAGCGCCCCGTCGATGGCGCGCACGAAATCTTCCGTGGGCTGCGCGCCGAGCATGGGCACGTCGTTGAGCAGAAACGCCGGAGTGCTGGGGACGCCAATCCCGGCGCCCTGCGCCAGATCAGCATTGATGGCGGCGTCGAAGGTGTCTCCCCGCATTTCGGCGGTAAATCTGTCGATGTCGGGGACACCGGCCTGCCGGGCGAAACCGATCAGATCCTCATCCGTCAGGTCCGCCTTCGACCGCTCCGGTGCGGCCGCGTAGACGGCTCGGTTGAACTCCCAGAACCTGCCCTGCGCGGCTGCCGCGCGTCCGGCGCGTGCTGCTGCCATCGATCGCGGACCGAAGATCGCATAGTCACGCCACTCGATGCGCAGTTGGCCGGCGTCGACGTAGCGCTTGATGAGTTCCGGTTCGGTGTCCCGGCTGAACTTGGCGCAGAACGGGCAGCGGTAGTCGGAGAACACCACCAACGCCACGGGCGCGTCGGGATCCCCCAAAGCCAGCGGGTCACCGGGCCGGCGGCGCTCCACCTGAGAATGACTCCCGCCGGCGCCTCCGGTGGCTGCGCCGGGTGCCTGCGCCGTCGCCGACGGCCCTGTGGCGGGCGCGGCCGAGGCGGCGTCGGTGTCGGGACGGATCAGCAGGTAGGCGATCAGAACGGCGCCGACGACAATCAGGCCTCCAATGAAGATCAGGTCCTTCTTGGCACTTTCTCGCCGTCCACTCACCGCGTACCTCCATGCTAGCCTCGCCTACGTAGCTACGCCGTAGCTACGTATTCCGTTTTAGCACACCGCGCCGCCGGGACGCGGCCGACGAGATTGGAGGCGCCGGGATGTCGGTGGGTTCACCGCGGAGGCGGCCAGTGCCAATCCTGTCGCTGGTCTTCATCGCCACCATCAGCGCGGCTGTCTGGCTGGCCGAGCCGACGTCGATGATCACCAAACTCACCGCCGGTGAGCAGACGCAGGTCAAGTTCACCGCGACGTCGGGCGCCGCGTTGGTCGACGGTGGGACGTACGGCGTCGGCACCGTCATCGTGGCCAACTTCGACGGACCGGTCACCGACCGCGCGGCCGCAGAACGGCGGCTGTCGGTCAAAACCACTCCGCCCGTTGATGGTTCCTGGTACTGGATGGACAACCGGCACGCCCACTGGCGGCCGCAAAGCTACTACCGTCCCGGCACCGAGGTTGTTGCAGCCGCCGGCGACCAAGCAGCCCGGCAGGTTTCCTTCCGGATCGGAGAGTCGCACGTATCCATCGCCGACGATGCCACCAAGCAGATCCGCGTTTACCGCAATGACGAGCTGGTCCGCACGATCCCGACCTCTATGGGCATGGGCGGATCAGAAACCGTTGCCGGCAAGACTATTTCGTTCTGGACGCAGCCCGGTGTCTATACGGTGATGGACAAGGCCAGCACCGTGGTCATGGATTCCTCCACCTACGGACTGCCCGTGGACTCACGCCTGGGCTACAAGCTGACCGTCAGCAATGCGGTACGGCTCACCAACAACGGGATCTACGTCCACCAACTCGACAGCACGATCTGGGCGCAAGGCAAGACCAACACTTCGCACGGATGCCTGAACGTCAACGCCGACAACGGGCGCTGGTTCTACGAATTCTCCCAACCCGGAGACGTATTCGAAGTGCACAACACCGGCGGCGAGCCACTGCCCATCTGGCAGAACGGCGACTGGGGTGTGCCGTGGGACACGTGGCTCGGAGGCAGCGCGCTACGGTGACGGCGCGGGTTGCATCGCGACGGCATGCTCTGCGGCGCGACGGCCGGAGAAGACGCAGTCGGCGATCGACAATCCACTGACGTAGGAGTTGACGCACAGTCCGATCGCCGTGCGTCCGGCCGCATAGAGACCCGGAATCGACTCGCCTGCAGGCGTTGTCACCGCACCGGTGAGTTCATCGACGATCAGCCCGCCGAGGGTGAACATCGGGCACGGGTTGAGCAGGCTGGGTTTGATCGATATCGAGATCAGTGAGAACGGTCCCTGTTCAACAGGATTGACGAACTCGGCAGGCTTGCCCATCGGATCGGGCAGCCCGGCCGCGGCGGCGTCGTTGTGGTCCGCGACGGTGGTCAGCAATCCCGCCGGGTCGACGCCGGCCTTGGCAGCCACCTCTTCCAGGGTTTCCGCCACGACCCGGTCGGTGCGCAGCATGGCTTCCATCTGCAGGCGTTGGAACCAGATGGCCTGCTCGGGAAGCTGGGCTCGGGCCTGTTTGAGCAGCCGATGATCGGCCAGGATCCAGCCGCGGCCGTCGTGGTCGGCAACCATGGCGTGGCCGACCGCGGCGCCATAGCGGGTCTCGTCGATGAATCGTTGTCCGTGTTCGTCGACCACGAGTGCACCCAGGAACGCGCTGGGCGGCGTGATGAAGCGCCACGCCGATACGTTGTCGAGGCGATCGACCGCGGCGCCGACCTCGGCAGCCAGAGCGATTCCACTGCCGTCATCTCCGGTGGTGCCCAGTTGAAGCCCCTCGCGGTATGCCGGTGCGTGCTCGGCGATCAGCTCTCGATTGGCGATGTATCCGCCCGCGCTGAGAATGACCGCCTGGCGTGCATGGATGTCGACGGTCCGGGCATACCGAGTTTCCAAGCGGTTCAACCGCTTTTCCATCGCGGATCGCAGCGGCGGGTAGTAGATACCCGGTTTCACCGCCAGCTCGGCGTACGCGCGGTAGCGCCGCCGAACCCACGCCGGTGCGTGGGCGAGTGTGCTCGTGCGCACGCCGACCACCCGGCCGCTGGGATCGGTCAGCAGCGCGACGGCGCGGGTGAGGAACTGTGTGCGCACGCCGAGGCGAGCCGCCGATTCCGCGAGGGGCTGATAGATCTTCTTGCCCGAAGCCCCCGGCCCTTTGGCCCGGTGACCGCGCTGCGCCGGCGGCGTGATCGCGCGGAAACGCCCGGAGTTCTCGCTACCCGAGTAGTAGAGGTAGTACTTGTTGTTCGGGTAGGACGTCTTGTACGGGCACACCGACCCCTCGAACGGGACTCCGTGTTCGGTGAGCCAGTCGATCATCGCGGGGCTGGTGTCGACGAAGCGTCGCAGCGTCTCGGGACGCACGGCGTCGCCGATCTCGGCCTGCAGGTAGGCGTACATCGCGTCGGCGTCGTCCTCGACTCCGGCCTGGCGCTGAACCCAGGTGCCACCGCCTGCGTAGATGATCCCGCCGGACACCTGCGTCGCGCCGCCGCCGTTGAATCGGTCGATGGCCAGCACATCAGCGCCCCTGGCCCGCGCCTCCAGAGCAGCGCAAACGCCTGCGGCTCCGTATCCGACCACGACGACATCGGCTGTCTGCACCTCTGACATAGCTCTCCCCGAAAGTCATCGACCACCGAACTAAATGTCTAGTTTGTACTCCACAACCACCCTTTACCCCTGTGACCTGGGCCACTGCCAGCCACACTGCCGAACCACGCCGCATTGTGAGATCGGGCAATCGCTACGATACGAAGCGGTACTCATCCGAGGGGCCAGCCCATACGACCCACAGGACGATTGATTTGAACTCGCCAGAACTCGCCCATTGGAATGCTCAGGAAGCACTCGCCGAGGCGATGATCCCGATCATCGGCGCCCTGTACCGGGCGAAGGGCGTGACGGTCCTGCTGCACAGCCGGTCGCTGGTGAACAAATCCGTCATCAGCATCCTGCGCACCCACCGGTTCGCGCGACAGGTCGGCGGTGACGAGCTGTCGGTCGAAGAGACCTTCCCCTTCCTGCAGGCGCTGGCCAACCTGGACCTGGGCCCGTCGAAGATCGACCTCGGTCTGCTGATCATGGCCTACCGCGCCAGCGATGCCGGACTGTCCGTACCCGAGTTCACCGCACAGGCGCTCAGCGCCGTGACCGGGGAAAACAAGAGCGCACCGCAGGGCCCGCGGGACGTGGTGCTCTACGGGTTCGGCCGCATCGGACGGCTCGTCGCACGCCTGCTCATCGAGAAGGCCGGCTCCGGGAACGGCCTGAACCTGCGCGCTGTGGTGATCCGCAGCAACGGGGCCGGCGACCTGGCCAAGCGGGCGTCGCTGCTGCGCCGCGACTCGGTCCACGGCCAGTTCAACGGCACGATCAAGGTCGATACCGAAACCAACAGCCTGATCGCCAACGGCAACGTCATCAAGTTCATCCACAGCGACGACCCGGCGAACGTCGATTACACCGAGTACGGCATCGACAACGCGATCCTGATCGACAACACCGGCAAGTGGCGTGACCGCGACGGTCTGGCCAACCACCTGCGCCCCGGGATCGCGAAGGTTCTACTGACCGCACCGGGCAAGGGCGACGTGCCGAACATCGTGCACGGGGTCAACCACCTCGCACTCGATCTCGATCAGCAGATCTTCTCGTGTGCGTCGTGCACGACCAACGCGATCGTGCCGCCACTCAAGGCGATGGACGACGAGTACGGCATCGCACGCTGCCACGTCGAGACCGTGCACTCGTTCACCAACGACCAGAACCTGCTGGACAACTATCACCACGCCGACCGCCGCGGCCGGTCCGCGCCGTTCAACCTGGTCCTCACCGAAACCGGTGCGGCCTCCGCAGTCTCCAAGGCCATGCCGGACCTGAAGGCCAAGATCAGCGGCAGCTCGATCCGCGTCCCCACGCCCGATGTTTCGGTGGCGATCCTGAACATGCAGCTGCATCGCCCGACCACCAAAGAAGAGACCCTGGAGTACCTGCGCCAGGCGTCCCTGTCGGGACCGTTGAGCCGCAACCTCGACTACACCGCGGCAACAGACGCCGTGTCGAGCGACTTCATCGGCTCCCGTGCGGCGAGCATCATCGATGCGAACGCGACGATCGTCGACGAAGACAACGTCATCCTCTATGTCTGGTACGACAACGAGTTCGGCTACTCATCCCAGGTGGTGCGCACCGTGCAGTACCTGTCGGGAATCGAGTACCCGACGTACCCGCAGATCTGATCTGGGAGTAGTCGGGGATCGACGGCACGGTGATCCGGTCCCGGCACCTGGTGTACGCAACCAATCGTCTTCGCGCTCGAGCGGTTGCGCGATCTCGTCGTTGAAGTACTGCCCGACGGTGGGCCGCTGGGGGTCCACCCGACGGATCAATTCGGATTCGTACCAGCCCAGGGTCAGCCCGTGTGCTCGCCGACGTTGTCAGGCTCGCGATGTGATCCTAGGCATGCAATTCACTCAATGAAGCGTGTCTGGGCAGAGTTCAGCTTGTGCGGTCGCGATCATCTGCGGCATTCCGACCTTCGGGAAGTAGCGGGCTTTTTCTTTGTCGTCGGGCCTGACCCCGCGGCGGAGGTTGTCGCAGATGAGGTGCCCGTCCTGGAGCAAGGCCCCAGGCGGCAGTGGTATGCGGACTCCACTTTCACGCAGCTTGGCCAGGTAGTTGTAGTCCTCGGCGGTCAGGTATCCGTTGAAAACCCAACCGTTTTCATCGGCTTGTGCCGGCGCCGCCCAGGAAAGGCACGCGATCCCCACGGCTGCCGCAACGACGCATCCTGACCATGTTCTACACCGCATCGCCTTTCCCTTCCCTCAGCGCAATGTCAGCCCCTCGAAGGTTCCCGCGGATCTCCATTGCTTCTCCAATTTGAAGAACGCCATGGAACCCGCCGGGTAGCCGACGTCCAACCGGTCCTTGCGAGTAGGTTCTCTGCCTTCGTTGTTGTAGTAGCCCGGCGTGCAGTCCTGCGTACCGACCGGTCGGCCGTTTGCCAGGAGCATCTCCACCCATTGGTCCTCCCCGCTCGCCGTCACCTCTACCTCGGCGTTGCCATTCTCGGTCGCGTGCTTCACAAGCCGAGCAATTGTCTTGGCCTGCTCCACATAGTTGTGCGGGACATTCGCCCCCATGAAGGCCCCCTGAAACATCTGCAGGAGAAACATGTTCGGGAATCCGTGGACGTGCATGCCATGCAGCGTGCGCATTCCGTCGGCCCAGTGATCGGAAAGCAGCCGTCCATCGCGGCCGACCGGGTCGTAACCGAGCCGGTCAATGTGCTTGCCGCCCAGGAACTCGAAGCCGGTTGCGTAGACGATCACGTCGACGTCGTATTGCTTGCCATTGACCACCACGCCCGATTCGGTGATCCGCTCGACACCCTTACCCTCGGTGTCGATCAGGTGCACGTTCGGGCGGTTGAAAGCCTGGAGGTACTCATCGTGGAAGCACGGTCGCTTACACATCCGCCGGTACCAGGCCTTGAGTTTCTCTGCGGTTTCCGGATCGGAGACCACGTCGTCGACCCGGGCGCGGATCCTTTCCATCGTCGCGTTGTCGGTGCCCTCCAGCGCCAACATGATGTTCTCGAGTGTGCGTTCCTGCATGGGGACGGCGTGAATGGCTGCTTTCATCTCTTGAGCCAGCTCGGTCCAACCGTCTTGCACCAAGTCCACGGGATCGGAGTCCGCATCCATCTCATCGGGCTCGCTCAACACGCCGTCCCAGATGGTGGTGAAGTTCTCCATCCAGCGTTGCTGCCACCCGGGTCCGGTTTCCTCGACCATCTGCTCGAACCACTGTGGGTCGATCGGGTGGTTCTTGCGTTCGGCCACGGCCGAAGGTGTGCGCTGAAAGACGAACAGTTCCTTGCAGTCTTTGGCCAGTTGGGGGACGCACTGTACGGCGGTCGCGCCGGTGCCTATTACGGCCACGCGCTTGTCGGCCAGTTTCTCCAGCGGTGCACCCGAAGCGTCACCGCCGGAGTAGCTGTAATCCCACCGACTGGTGTGAAACGAGTGACCCTGGAATGTTTCGATGCCGGGAATGCCGGGGAGTTGCGCAACAGACAACGGGCCGGTTCCCATGGCGATGAACTGTGCGGTGAAGCTGTCGCCACGGTTGGTGCTGACCAGCCAACGTGATTGAGCCTCTTGCCATTCGAGATCGGTGATCTCGGTGTGGAACAAGACGTCCGAGTAGAGGCCGTAGAGTTTGCCGATCCGCTGAGCCTGCGCGTAGATCTCCGGGCCGTGCGCATACTTCTCGGTGGGAACATGGCCGGTCTCTTCAAGCAGCGGCATGTACACCATCGACGCCGTGTCACACTGCGCACCGGGATAGCGGTTCCAGTACCAGACGCCACCGAAATCCCCTGCCTTATCGAGGATCCGGACACTGTCGATGCCTGCCTCTTTGAGACGGGCGCCGGTCAGCAGACCGGAGAAGCCACCGCCGATGACCGCAACCGTCACGTGATCGGTTTTCGGCTCCCGCGCCTCGACAGGCAGGAATGGATCCTCGCTCTGCCCGGGCAAGTCGGCCAGGCGGACATACTGGCCGGTGCCGTCCGATCGGAGCCGCTTGTCACGCTCCTGCGCGTACTTCTGACGAAGCGCGTCGGTGTCGATCTGGCTGCTTGCCATCGATGTTCCCCAATCCTTGCGTGGACAGATCACAGGTGGTGATCGCGTGGCACCACACCTGAAGTAGGTGCTTACTTAGTGTTGAATGTAACCGTGCCGCGTGGATGTGTCAACGGTCACGTCCACCCCGACATCGGGAATGCGCGCCGGCCGCAGTGGGCCGTCATCGAATCGTGGTGTCAACGCCGAAAGCTGCCGAAAGGCTTCGCAGTCAGCCCATTTGTCAAACGAATCTCCGCGGGAATCATCCGAGCGCAACGGGGTTTTCGTGAGCGTCAAACCCTATACTGGACAAGTGAAGTATCTACTTACCAGGCTGCAGTTCGATGGCGGCTAAATCGGCTCGCGACCGCGCCCCCCACACGAACCCACAGCCCCGGCTCTCCGCAGACGAGCGCAGGGAACAGATCATCGACGCTGCGCGTCGCGTCTTCGAGCAGACCGGGTTCGAGGGTGCCCGCACGCGAGATCTAGCGGCCGCGGCCGGCGTCAACGAGGCGTTGCTCTACCGCCATTTCGGGTCCAAAGAGGACCTGTTCGAAGCCGCGGTGGCGACTCCGCTCGAAGAAGCCGTCAGCAAGGTCGTCGAGTTCTCGGGCTCCCCTCCAAAAGATTTCGACGCAACCGGCACGGTGATGTACGACCGCACCTACCAGTTCATTTACGACCTTCTCGGTGTCATGGACGAAATCGGACCACTCCTGGGAGTGATGCTGTTCGGGCAGGCCGACCGGGCCGCAGAGTATTTCCGCGATCGTATCGACCCCTCGCTGAGCGAAGTCGAGCGTGTCGTCGAAGCCAACCTTTCGGCATGGCAGCACACGGAATTCGATGTCGGATTGTTGGTGCGGTTGACGGTCGGAATGGCGTGGTTCATCGGTACCGCAGACCGGCTGTGTGAGCGCAAGCGTGATCGAGCCGAGACGGCAGCGGCAATCACCTCGATGCTCATCCATGGTTTGGGAAACCCGCCGAGTAGCTGAACCTCCAGCTTTTACCAGTCCGGAAGACACGATCCATAGGCATTGCAGACTTGAGATCGCCTGTCGTTCCAGGCTTTGAACCAGGTGCCTTGCGGCGTAATAAAGAATTTGTTCGCACCGTGTTCGCAGTAGATGTTGCCATCCGGTGTCGTCGCACACGTCGTTGACTCGTAGGTCACGTAACTCCGGGGAGGCAGCGGGCGCACCGCTTGCCCAGCGGGGAACTGAATGGCGGCCGTCCAGCCGTGGTGCACGGCGCGATTTCCGTTGTACCAAGCGATGTGGTTGTCACCGGGGGGTGCACCAGGGATATCGCCGGTGCAACCAAAGCTTCCCCAAACCCAAATGCCGCAGTTGAGTCCCGAAGGTGCCACGAACCAGACACCCGGACGGTCGGGCAGGAAGAACTGGTCGGGCTCCAGCCGGTCGTACCACGCAGTGACGTCGCCCATATCTGGAAAAGGGCTGGGCGGCGGTGCTGCCTGCACTGGTACCGCCCCGGCAATCATCACCCCCAACACACCCGCGATCGACGCCAACCACCGACGGGCCGGGAATCTCACCGCGGTCATGATTGAAATCCCGTGCTGCCGTAGCATGCCGCGTTGCCGACATCGAGCGTGTTCTGGCATCTGAGCGTGTCTCCGATGTAGATCCGGACCGTCACCCACTTGCCCGTCTGCCACACCGGGGCAGCGATACTGCTTCGCCAGTCGGCGCGCACCTCGGCGCCGTCGGTGGACAGGCTGCGCGGGTTGGCGATGGCCACCGTGGTTCGCCAGGGCAGCGGCACATTCTCCAGAAGTCGACGCGCGGCACCATCGAAATACTCGATATTGCTTGCAGCGGAGACGGTGTCGGAGACCACCTCATATGTCACGCTCTCCTCGGCGTGGGCAACGGGGAGCGGCGTCACGACAGCGGCGGCGCCGACCAGCGCGGCCATGAGCATTGAGCGACGAGTCATTTGTTCTCCCAGAATTGTCAAACCAGAGCCGGATACTGCCGAGCCGATGAATGGCTACGGCGTTGCCAACACGACCGCCGCCAGGTCGTATCCCGTGCGTAGATTTCGCCGCATGTCCACACCGAAATCCGTGAACGAACAATCGGAGATCTTGTTTGCGGCGTAACCCTGCAGCAGCGCCGCCTTTATCGCGAGCGCCTGGTCCTTCTTGGCGCCCTGAAGGAGAAACGCCTTGGTACCGCTGTAGCCGAGATTCTTCAGCCCGGGCAACGGGTCGGGGATCGAACCGGGTGTCGTGTCTTTATTCTGCACTCGGGTTGCGGTGTGGCTGAGATAGTCGTCGGTCATTTGATTGAAGACCCCTGCCGCCTGCTCAACGGTGTGGTGATACTGCAGCGGCCCACATGAGGTCTCGCTGCGGGCCGACACAATTGCCTCCCTGAGCTCAGCCGCCGGGTCCGCGGCGGCCGGTGGTGCGAGCACGACCCCTGCCACAAAACCCGTCACAACCAACAAACCGTGCGCCCGCAAGCGGATTGATCGTGTTGACACGTACTTCTCCTCCGGTGCCCAATTCCCTCTAGTCGCACACATGTGAACGACCGATGCTGCTACCCCAGCGTTTGACCCGTTGAATCGAGGGGCCGGTGAACCAGTCCGGCTGGTGAGCTTTGATACCGGCACTGACGTTCGAAAGGTGCTGCCACAGTAGGTAGAAGCTCTCACCCTCGTAGATCGGAAAGTGGACATCGCCCACGTAGTTGCGGCTCTGTGTCAGTGCCTGGGCACGCGGGGCCAGAAAGTCCACCGACTGGTCGATGTTGGCGGTGACGATGTCGACCTGCCGCTGGATATCACCGATGCTGTAATCCCAGTCGCTCCCCGCGCCGCTGATGACGCCGGGCCCATTGGGAGTGATCCGATTGAACTGGACCCTGTCGATCTGGTTTCGCAGCGTCTTGTATTGGGCGTTGTACCACTGGCACATCTCCCGTTCGGCGGCGATATCCGCCTCGGTGACGCTCCCCCGGGTCTGGTCATACGGGAACGGGAACTTCGGCTGCCAGCCCGAAGGCGTCGGGGTGATCACCGGTAGCGGCTGGATGAGCTCGCCGTCAGGAGCGGGGTCAGCCGCCGACACCGGCCCGGTCGCGATCGCCGCTGCGATCATGAACGCGGCCGATACGATCCGGGACGCCCTCATCTACTTGGGTTCCAACGCAGAGCCGATCCCGCCGACATCGGTGATCTGCCAGTTCTGATTGCTGTCGATCGTGACGCTGTAGGTCGCCGTCGACTGCAGCGGTTCGGGGCCTTGGACGGTCTTGGTGAGAACGCTGACGAAGCAGTCGACGACGAAGACACCGCCGTTATCCGAACGGACCTTGGCGGCCAGCGGACGTGCCGTCGAGTTCCATTGCAGTGGAACAAGAATCTGCTCCATCTCCTGACCTGCCTTGGTCAGCTTCGCGGTCAGTTCCGGGCTGGTGCCCGCGACAAGTTTCTCCCTCCACGGGTTGAGATCCTGGGACTTGATCTGCGCCGCGTTGACCGCATAGTCGAGAGCGACGTTCTCGGCGCGCGCATAATCCTGGGATCGGTGGTCCTGGGCGTCGAGCTTGTGTTGGGCCCCGATGTACAGCCACCCCAGCACCGCTACGCCACCGGAAAGAGCGGCGATCACCAAACCGAGGGCAAGGCTCCGCACGGAGACGGACAGTCGCCGTTGCGGTTTCGAACCGCCCGGGCTATCCGCAATTTCCGCCTTCTCAGAGCCGGTGTCCGCGGAGTCGTCCACATCCGGTTCTTCGACGTCGGGTTTCTCCACTGTCGTCATCGCATCTTCTCCTCATCCTTAGTTGCCCGGAACCTGGACATGCAGAGTGACGGCACCGTCCTCTGGCACACTGGCCATGACATTGGCCAGCATCTGGCCGGTGTCGAAGTTCATCAACGAGCCCGCAATCCCCTTGACGTGCGGCAGGAAATTGTCGCCGATCACGCCGAAGTCACCGCCGTTGTCGTCCAACAGTTTCTGAATCCGTGCGAGGAACGCGTTGAACTTGATCAGCGGTTGGGGTGCACCGATGGCAATCAGCGGCGGAAATGTGCTGAAGAGCTCGCGAAGCTTCGGGCTGTAGTCATTGAGCTGAAAGCTCAGATTGGCCAGCGCTGGGCCGACCCAGCCGGCGTTGGCCAGCAGCGTCTGGAAATTGTCGAGCAATTCACTGCCACGGCCGTTCATGTCTGCCGCCGTGTTTCGCAACAGCCTGCTGGTACGTGACAGGTTGGGCAGCACCGAGTTGGCGTCCGGCAGTGCAGTGTCGAACTCTGCGACGATGCGTTCGAGTGCGGCGGGATCCAGCTGGTCGAGAACCCGTACCACGCTCGTCGCCAGTTCCGATATCGACGCGGGCTGGGTTACCGCCTCTGCTGCAATGTGCTGTCCGTTGCGCAACATCGCCCCGCCCGTGACGCGCGGAACCAAGCTGATGTAGGACTCACCGAGCGCAGACAGATTCTCCAAGCGGATGTCGCTGTCGACCGGTACCTGGAACTTGTCGCCGATGTAGAAGTCAACGGTGGCCCCGTCCACGGACGAGGTGATGTGGCTGACCCTACCGATCGGCACGCCCCGCAATAGGACCTTCGACCCGACGGCCAGTCCATTCACATCCGCCACCGCCATCGAGAGATCGGTGCGGTCCGACGGCTGGCCGACTCGCACGCCCAGCGCGCCGATCTGGCTGATGCCGAATGCGACCATCACTCCGAAAGCCAGGAATGACACCATATCTCGCACTCTCATGGCGCCGCCCCGATGATCCGTAGCACGTCTTGCACATTGCCGGACAGTTCGCGTCCGTCAGGCCCGACGATTGAAGTGATGTTCATCGCCGGATACCTGTCCTGCGGGAGGAAGTCTTCGTAGAACAGCCGCCGCCACGCCGGCAATTCCGCCTCGAACGCGTGTTTGTCGCGCTGCATCGCACCCGTGGCGTCGGCGGCCGATTCCAGCAGCGGCAGCAGCCAGTAACCGTTCGCGTAGATGCTGCCGACCGACGGCAGCAGCTTGCCGACATATCCGGCGTTGGTGGTCAACCGGTCGAAGCCCGTCATCCCCCGCTCCGAATACCAGTCCTGGAATGTAGGGATCCGGTTGTACAGAACCTCAGCCGTTCCGGACGCCCCGTCGAGCAACTGGTCGACCGTCTCGATACCGTTCGACAGGTCAGAGAGGTCGGTGGATACCCGCGAGGCGATTTCACGGGCGGTATCTCCTTGCGGCGTCACGCGATTGAGCCCGATGATGGTGTTTTGCACGCGCTGAATGGATCCGCTGGTGACGAAGGTCGCCAAGCTGGCGATGGTGTCTTCGACTTGTGGCGGCGAGTCCGTCTGTGCCAGTGGAATCTTGGCCCCCCTGCTGAGCGCAGGGGCGGCCGGCTGCTGGGGTTGGGGCCGTGCGAGCGCGACGTAGATATCGCCCAGCACCGTCGCTTGCTGCAGTGACGCGTGGATGTCGCCCGGCACCACGACGCTGGAATCGATGCGTGCGGTGACGTCGACATGATCGCTGCGCAGCGCCATGTCGGTGACGACCCCGACTGTCGCGCCGTCCATCACCACTTTGGCGCGGTGCGGCAGATTCAACACGCTGGCGAACTCCATGACGACGTCGTTGCCGCCGCTATAAGAGTTTCCGGGTTGAGGCAGATCATTGACGTTGATTGCGGCACACGACGACACGGAAGCCGCGATCGCAGCGCATATAGCGGCCAGTCGAATCCGATGGTTCATCGGCGCTCCGCCTCGGTGAGTACGTATTGCAGCAGCGCAACATCGACCGCATAGGGCTGGCCCTGCACGTTGGCACAACTGCCGGGCACTGATGCGTTCATGATGTTGCACATCGCGACGCCGTCCGGAGTGTGCACCCGGTACAGCGGCGGGCGGTAGCGCAGGCTGGTGATGGGCCGATTATTGAGGTGGTTGGCCAGCGTATTGATCCACCACGGAACAGGATTCAGCAGATTCGCGGTTCGGGGTGCGTGCTCGCCCAGCTTGCGCACTGCGACTCCCGTCGCGTCGAGGGCGAACTGAGTCTCCTGCCCCAGATTGACTTCCAAATCCTCGACCAGTGGGGTCACCCAGGTGACGCCTTCCACGATCCGTCTGCCGCCTTCGGATGCCTCGTCAACGTACGGCATGGTCTGCACCGCGTCGTTCATGATCTCCTTCAGCGGTCCCCTGAGGTCCTTGATCACGGAGGTCAGGTGCGCAAGGTTCGTGATGATCGACCCGATGTCACTGATCGCCTGATCCGGGTTGTCCAATACCGCCGAGGTGGTGGTCAGCAGCGCATTGGCACCGGTCCCGTTACCGTGTATCGCTTGATCGACCCCGCGCACGACGTCACCGATGTTCTTCGAGCCCTGCGGGTTGATCGTGTTGACGAAAGTGGTTGCCGAGCCGATCACTTCGGACAGGCTCTTCGGCGTGGCGGACCGGCTCAGCGGAATGCATTCGCCGGACCGGAGCTGTGCTCCGGCGTCATAGTTGCCGACGAGTTCCAGCGAGCGGTCGGCCAGGATCGACGTCGACCGGATGATCGCCTTGACGTCCTCGGGGAGCTCACGGTGCTCGGTCACGGTGAAATCGACTCGGACGTCGAGAGTTTCGGGGGTGATCGTCTTCACTTCGCCGATCTGATAACCCATTTGGGTGACCGGGTTGCCGACATACAGGCCGACGCTGTCGGGCAGGATCACGCAGTAGTCGGTGCGCTGACTCCGGTTCTTGTTCTCTGGCTGAGTAGCGCATGACCCACCGAGGACCATCACCGATACGGCCGCGACGGCGATGGCGGCAGTCCGGCGGACCCGATGCAGACCCGAGGTGGCCATCAGCACGAACCTCCGGGCACCGGCATGCACATGTCGGTAGCGAGCAACTCCGGCGGCGCCGTCTCGGCGTCGAGGACCCGTTCGATCTTCCTGCGGATCAGTTGGAGCCCACGAACGACGGCGCCGTTGCGTTCGACCCAATACCGCGCGGTTTCCTGGTAGTGACGCACCTTTTCGAGAAACTCGTCCCGATGGTTCTGGTACATCATGCCGACCGGTGCCAGTGCATCGAACACGTCGGCTATTCCCTTGAGGGAGTTGCCGAAACGCTCACCGTAGATGACAAGAGTCTGTTCGACGATCGAAGCTTTGCGGACGAGTTCTCGCAGGCCATCACTGAACTTGCTCAGCGCCTGGATGTACTCGTCGGACATGTTGAGGATCGCCGATACCTGGCCGCGCTGTTTGTCCACTGTGGCCATGATGCTGTTGCCGGCGTCGATCATCGCCGAAAGTGCATTGATGTTGTCGCCGGTGAGCGCATTCTGCACCTGGTTCAGCGACTGGTTGATCGGATCGGCGTCGATGTTTTCGGTGATCTTCCGCGAATCGGCCAGGGTTTGCATCAGGTTGTAAGGCATCGTCACGCGCTCCAAAGGAACCGGCTTGTCCCCCAACGGCGCATCGCCCAACGACACCAGGTCGACGTAGTAGCCGCCGACGACGGTGAGCATGCGGACCTGAATCTGTGACCGGTCTCCGACGAATGCGTCGCGGTCGACCTGCGCACGCACTCGAACCTGGTTCTTCTCCAGCGCGAGATCTTTCACCTTGCCCACGGTGATACCCGAGATTCGTACCTGATCACCGGAACGGATCGACGCGGAATCCTCGGTGTAGAACGTGACCAGCTTCTCCCCCGGCGGACTGATGTACAGCATCGCCACGACCAATGCCACGACCGTTGCGAAGGCCATTGCACCGATGCCCCACACCGTCGGGTTTCTCAGTAGTTTCATCTCTTGCACAAGACCACCTTTTGGCCGTTCACCAGGACGTCCATCGGTGCCGGTAGCTCGAAGCGACCACGAGTGCACGGCAATGGAGCATCGTCCTGCGGTTCCGGGATGTTCTCCCACACCGAGGGCACCAGTTTGAACGCGTCGACGTAGTTGTCGAGGTTGCTGAATGCACGATCCAACGCAAGTTCGACTTCACTGGGTTCACCGCTTGCGGGGTTCTGCTCGAGTCGCCACCGAGAAGCGGCATTGAACACCGGCGGAAATCCCAGATTGCTCATCAATCGGACTACGGTGTCGGTGAACTCGGGTCCGTATAGTTCGGATTTCCGGAATTCATCGATCGCATTCAGCGCGCCGTCCAACGGCCGGTTTATCCAGTCCAGAATCTGTACCAGTTCTTTTGAATTTCCCCCGATGCCGTCAGCCACAGCTGACAGATTCCGCATGAGGGTGGCAATGACCTGCTGACGGTCGGCCACGAATCTGGTCAGCTTGTGGATGCTGTCCAGCATCGGAGCCAGACCATCCCCATCACCGGACAGGTAGGAGACCGCATTACTGGTGAAGGTATTGATCTCGTCGGGACTGAGCGTCGCGATCACCGGTTGCAATCCGTTGAACAGTGCCGTGATGTCGAATGACGGCTGGGTCATCTCGGTGGGTACCCGCGTCACGAGGTCCGCTGCCGAATACCCCTCCGCCGGATTTGCCACGTCGACATACCGCAATCCGGTGAGGGCCTGGTATTTGATCGCGAGCCGACTGCCGGAGACGACCCCGTACCGCTTGTCCAGGGTGAAGTCGACGGCAGCAAAGCTGTGGCCGTCGCGGCGCTCCAGCCGAACGGATTGCACCTTGCCCACCCGGACTCCACGAACCCGCACGTCGGCGTCCTTGTGCAGGCCGGACACGTCGGTGAACTCGGCGATGTATGAAAGCTCCGGCGCGGCGACCGGTTGCCGAATCACGTTGGCCAGCAAGATGAACAGGATGACCGCGATGACTGCGCCGACGACGAGTCGCCACAATGCCCCGAGTGTCGTCATTCAGGATCCTCCCGGTGCCGTCGTCGAGGTCGCCCTGAGTGCGCCGAGCGGAGCGGCCACGCCCGGAAGACTGTCCAACACGATCCGGACTTGAAGGGCCCGCTGCTCGGGGGTGCCGCCGTAGAGCCGCTCAAACCGGGTACGCAGTTCCGTCAGCGTCTGAGCGAAACCTTCGGGCCTGATCAACGGGGGCACCACATCGGTGAGGGCCTTGACCGTGTCCGTGACCGGGAGCAGTTCGCGGATGTGGCTGGATTCCAGCTTGCCGATGTCGGCGAAGAGCCCGCCCGACGCCAACTCAAGGGTCGGCAGGAACAAATTGTTCCATTCCTCGTCGGTGTAGTCCGCGTGGGTTCGCCGTTCCCAGTTGGCATCGTCGTGCAGGAAGCTGTTGCCGGCGTTCATCATTGAGTCGACGGTCGACGGGAACACGACGCTCACCCCGGTGGCGTTGGCGAGCAGCCGTTCGGTGCTGACCGTTTGCACCTGGGCGACCGAGTTGGCGGCGATCAACGCGGTTTCGATCAGCGGGTTCAGCGCGTCGGTGTAGCGGGTGGCCCGCTCGACCACTGAAACGAGTTGCGGTGTCAGTACCCCCGTGGACACCTCGCCGAGACGAGACAGCAACGCCTGGAGCGTGAAGTTGCCCTGCGGCACCGTGGTGATCTGCATCCCGTCGCGCAGCGCCTCACCGCCGGTACCGGCCAGCAGGTTCACGCCGGTGACACCGAAGTAGTTGATGGGCCGGAAATCCACTCCCACCGTGTCGGTCAATCCCGCCACCGGGGTCACCTGCAGATCCGCGGTGAGCCGGAGTCCTCCACCCGTCAGGCTGGTGACCTCGGTGACCTCCCCGATGGCAACCCCGTGCATGACCACCGCAGTACCTTGGCCGACGCCCTGTCCCACATACGGCGTATCGATCGTCACCGACATCGTGCCGGCCGGCCGGCCGGCGAAGGGATTGTTGGTCACCAGGAACCCCGCCACAGCTGCACACATCACCGTTGCGAGGCTGACGATTCGCAAAGTGCGCCGTTCTCTTTCGGCCGGCCCATGTATCAACACAATGTCCGCCTACCCTGTGAACACGAATTCGGGCCGGATGCCCCACAGCATCACGGTGGTGGCCAAGTCCAGGACCATGATCGCGACCAGGCTGGCGCGCACGGCTCGCCCCGAGGCCAGGCCGACGCCGACTGGTCCACCGCTGGCGAAATATCCGTAGTAGCAATGAATTACCGTCGCAGCCACGCAGTACACCGACACCTTGATCACTGAGTACGCGAGATCCTGTGGGGTGAGGAATTCGACGAAGTAGTGGTTGTAGGTGCCGCCGGGCACGCCGTGGAATACCCGGATCACCGTGTTCATGACGAAGAAGGTGAGCACCAGCGTCACGAGATATCCCGGGATCACACAGATCAACCCACCGATCAGCCGGGTGCCGACCACGTAGGGGATCGGCCGCAGCCCCATCGCTTCGACTGCATCGATCTCGTCGGAGATCCGCATCGAGCCGATCTCGGCGGTCATTCGGCACCCGATCTGGCAGGCGAAGGCGATGCCGCCGACCAGGGGGCCGATCACCCGAACCGCACCTACGCCGGCAACTATCCCGGACAGGGAACCGAAGCCGATGATGTTCAGGACGGCGAATGCCTCCACCGCCAGCGAGGCACCCACTGCCACGCCGAGGACCAGCAGAATGCTGATCACGCCGCCGTCGACGATGAGCGAACCCCGTCCCCAGGCCAGGCTGTTCATCTGCTGCAGCGTTTCCCGGCGGTACCTCCGCAGAGTGATCGGCAGCATGAGAAGCGTCTGGGCGATGAAGACAACCCACCGCCCGGGCTCGAGCAGTACGTCGTCGATCCGCCCGACAGCGCGTTTCGTGAATCGAGTGCTGAAGTATTTCGACGGTGCTGCAGCGACGGACGACATCACGCCACCTCCATGGGAAAGAACATGGTCTGCACCTGTGTGATCGCGAGGTTGGCGAAGACGATGCACACGACGTTGAGCACCACCGACGAGTTCACTGCGTCGGCGACACCGCGCGGACCGCCCTTGGCCTCCATCCCGCGCAGCGACGACACGATTGACACGATCGCGGCGAACACCACGGTTTTTCCGATGGCGAACCAGATGTCGCCCACCTTCGCGAAGGTGCCGAAGGACTGCCAGAAACTTCCCGGCGACATCCCGCTGGCCGTCACCGCCAGGACGAATGCCGCGGCGGTTCCCGCCGCGATGATGTAGATGCACAGCATCGGGGAGAGCAGAAGCAACCCGAGGAACCGCGGCACCACCAGGCGACGCACCGGGTCGACGCCCATCACCCGCATCGCTTCGAGTTCCTCACGGACCGCGCGGGCCCCGAAATCCGACGCGATGGCCGCCGCCGCAGCCCCGCCCATCAGCAACCCGGCGGTGATCGGCGCGCCCTGCCGGACGACGCCGACGCCGCTGGCCGCACCGAGAAGGGAGGTCGCCCCGACCTGATTGACCAGTCCGGACGTCACGAGCGTGACCATGGCACCGAACGGAATAGCCATCAGCAGCCCGGGTATCGCCGTCACCTTGAGCAGCGTCCAGGCCTGCAGGAGGAGCTCACGGACGGGCAGTCGCAAGGCGATGGCGTCAATGACGCTGTAACGCAACACATCCACGAGGAGTTGAACGGCGCGACCGGTGGTGGCCGCACTGCGCACCGGGATACTGCCGATCCGCGACACGGATCGGCGCGTCCCGAGGAACGCCTTGGTCGAGGTTGCCCGCAACACTGCGGTCGTGCTCAACGGTCACTCCCTTGCCGGCTTGTGCGTCCAGCGGACCGCTGGTCCGCATCCGGCGGGGCGCCGATGAGTGGCATGTGACACGTTCCCCTCCCAGATGTGATGCACGCAACGAAACGGTACAGTAACCACTTACTTTGTCAATCTGTTGAATGGCAGCTTCGGAGTATCGGCGAAGGTGCCGCTGTCAGCGCTGCTCGACGGGTTCGTAGGACTCGGCATCGAACTTGCTGAGCCGCCTGGTCAGCGAGTACATCGTCCCCGGCCAGGGCAGCGACACCCGACGATGACTGTCGGCGAGGTAGTAGCTGTCACAGCCCCCGAGCGCGAAGGTGGATTTGCTCAGCACCTTGTCCGCCTCGGCCACGAACTCCTGCTGTGCCGCTGCGGTCACCTCGAGTGCGGCGACACCGAGGCGATTGGTCTCGCGGATGGCGCCGACGAGGTATTTGGACTGCGCTTCGGCCATCGTGAAACCGGACAACGTGCCCACGTTGGGCCCAAACATCAGGAACGCGTTGGGAAACCCGCTGATCGTGGTGCCCATGTGCGCCTTGGGATCACCCTTCCACACTTCGGCGAGCGTCTCGCCGGACCGACCACGGATACGTTCGGCAACGGGATGGTGCTGCATGGTCTGAAATCCGGTGCCGTAAATGACTGTGTCGGCCGGGATTTCACGCCCATCCGCGGTAACGACGGAATTCTCGCGCAACTCGACAGCCGGAGAGGTCACCAGTTCGATGTTGGGCTGAGCCAGCGCTCGGTAATAGTCGTTGGAGAAACCGAGCCTCTTGCAGGTAGGCAGATACTGCGGGGTCAGCGCCTTACGCGTCGCGCTGTCCTTGATCCACCAGCGGATGTGCAGTCGGCCGACGCGGCCCAGCACGCCGGCGAACCGCTGCGAATTAATCGCACCAGTGGTGAAGGTGTCCAAGATGAGCCAGGTCAGCCAGCGGATCACCTTCATCACCAGGGGCCGCCGCGCCAGCATCCGCTTTGACTTCTCGGAGATGGCCCAGTCGGGCTTGGGGAGCACCCAGGACGGGGTGCGTTGCAGGAGTGTGAGCTTGCCGACCCTTGGCTGCACCGCCGGAACGAACTGGATAGCCGAGGCTCCGGTACCGATCGCGACGACCGCCCGTCCGGCGAGGTCGATGTCGGCGGGCCACCGCGAGGAATGAAAAGCTTCGCCCTGGAACATGTCTCGGCCCGGAAGGTCGGGAATGATCGGCTCGTGCAGCGGGCCGGCGGCAATCACGAAGAACCGCGCCTGAAACACCTCACGGTTGGTCACGACATGCCAGCGCCGGTCATGGGTGTCCCACCGCGCACTGAGCACCTCGGTCCCGAGGCGCACCTTGTCGCGCACTCCGAACTCGTCGGCCACGTCACCGACGTACGCCTCGAGCTCCGCCTGGGTGCCGTACACGCGCGACCAATCCGGTTTGGGCGCATACGAATAGCTGTACACGTGGGACGGAATATCGACAGCACACCCTGGATACGTGTTGTGATGCCACGTGCCGCCGACGCCGTCGGAGCGCTCGACGATGACGACGTCGCCGATGCCTGCGTTCCCAAGCTCGATGGCAGCGGCAACACCACACAGCCCGCCCCCGAGGATGAGCACCTCGACCGTTTCCACGTCGTGCACCTGGTCCTTACCCGCCACCTGCTCACCCCTGCCTTGCCTTGTGTGATCCAGGTAACTACGCTAGCAAGTGCTTACTTCATAAGCAAGCACTTACTTCATGGAGGTGGGATTTGTGAGAGTTCCGGCGAACATTCTTCGGGTCGGGTCGGGTTGCGTGCGATGCGTCCGGTCATGACCTCGGGCCGCCTTTCCCTGGCCGGTAAGCGCCGCATCGTCGAGATGATCGCCGGCGCGTCGAAGGTTCCTGCGGGGGTGGTCGTCGAATCGGCGGCAATCGCCGGGGTACCGGTCCAACGAGTCACACCGCCGAATGCGCGTCTGGACAGCACAATTCTCTTGCTGCACGGCGGTGGATACGCCTCGGGAAGCGCACAGGGCTATCGAGGTCTGGCGGGCGAGCTGGCGACTGCGGCCAACATCCAAATCATCGTCGCCGACTACCGGTTGGCACCCGAGCATCCGTTCCCCGCCGCATTGGACGACGCGTTCGCCGTCTATCGCGCGCTGTCGGAAAGGGTGTCCACGATCGCCATCGCCGGCGACTCGGCCGGCGGTGGGCTGACCCTCGCGTTGGCCCAGCGCATCCGGGATGCGTCGTTGCCGGCACCAGCCGCGCTCGGATTGATCTGCCCGTGGCTGGATCTCGCTCTCGACGCGGATGCCCTGCGCCCACCCCGGAAAGATCCGCTCATCGTCCCCGAGTTGATAGCCGAATGGTGCACGTTCTACGTGGGAAACCGCGATGCACGCGAGCCCGGCATCTCGCCCATCTACGGCAACGTCGCGTCGCTGCCACCGATTGTCATGCACTCCGCCGGCGACGATCCGCTCGCCCTCGACGCGGACAAGCTCGAACGCGAACTGGTAGCGCAGTCAAGCGGCTTGTTAATCCATCGGCGATACAACAACCTCTGGCACGATTTTCACCTGCAGGTGGGATTCCTCGCTGAGGCCGATCATGCCGTAGCACTATTTGGCGAACAACTCGCCGAACTCGTTGCGGCCCAACATCTGCCAGCCGAGAGGCAGCCGCGACAGTGACCGCCCAGCGGTAGATGCCCGGATGCCCGGCTGTGCGCGACGCAATGTCGCAAACAGCCGGGCAATTCGACGATCAGCGGAAGCGTCTGTCCCGCAACCTAAGCCGAAACCTGATGGATTGAGTGAATCGTGCCGGGCTGCGCGGCCCGCCTGGCGTGGTCTGAGCGCTGCCACACGTCCCAATTACCGAGCGGGATCTCGTGGATATGGATCCGTACCCGGCCGGCATCCCGAGTACCACCATCAGCGGCCAAGATTGCTTTGGTGGCGGCCGTGACGAAGTCGGTTTTCTGCTTGGTGCCCAACGACCCTGCAGCCGTGGCCACCGACAACAGGTAAGTCGCCTCAGCCGCGGGCTGGATGCCCTCGTGCATCGCAGACGCCGGGAGTTCAACGATCTGCAAAGCGGGACCAAAGTCCAGCGAATTGCGTTTCGGCCGATCGTCCCAGTGCTCGAGCAGGGGCCCCAACAGCGATACCAACTCCGCGCGGGCCTCTGCGGACAAGGCCCCCTCGCGGCAGGTCAATTCAAGCAACGGCATATGTCTTTCTCCAACCATGGTGTTGTAGCGGTTTATGTTGCGGTGTAGTGCGTGCCGTGTCGTGGCCCGTCGACCAGGAAGTTGGCGACAGCGGATTTGAGATCGTTTGTCTCAAAGAGGGATCCAGACACGGCGGGGGTGAGCTCGTCGGCCAGGGCGACGCTTCCGGTGCGCCACGCGGCGATCAATCTCTTGGTCGCCGCATGCGCCAAGGTTGGACCGTCGGCGAGCCGATGCGCCAGGGTGGTCGCGGCCTCGTCAATGTTGTCGCAGACGGTATTGACCACGCCCCAAGCAGCCATCGTTGCAGCGTCGTACGTTGCCCCGGTCATGATCAGTTCGCGAGCGCGTCCCGATCCGGCCCGTTCAGCCAAGCGCTGCGGGCCTCCCATCGATGGGGTGAGTCCGACAGTTCTCTCGATGAGACCGAACTGAGCGTCGGGGGTGGCCAGAATGAGGTCGCTTGCCAGGGCGATCTCAAACGCCGCCGTCAAGGTGAGCCCATTGGCGGCGAAAATCACCGGACACGGCAACTGTTCAATCGGCTGGATCAGGTCGTCGAGCAACCCCTGCCACATCGCTGCGGCCTGGTGCGAGTCCAGGCCGGAGAACAGGTTGACATCGACCCCCGCCGAGGTCATGCGCCCCTCGGCGCGGATAACCAGAGCGCGAGGGCAGTCGGCGCTGATGCCGGCCACCTGCGTCCGCAGCGATTCCATCATCGCCTGATCGAACAGATTGAGCGGCGGATGGTCGATGGTCAGCACCGCGATCTGCGCCCCGTTCGGGGTGTGGGACCGTTGCAGGATAGTCCGAGAAGATCCGTTACTCATCCCTGAATTCCTCTCAATGTGATGTGCGGGCGGCTTTGCTTCTGTTGCCCAACCGGCTCAGAGTCCCATCGATTTGGCAATGATGGTTTTCATCACTTCGCTCGTGCCGCCGTAGATTCGATTCACACGGTTGTCTGTGTAGAGCCGAGCGATCGGGTATTCGTTCATATAGCCGTAGCCGCCGTGCAACTGGAGGCACTTGTCGATCACCACGGATGCTGTCTCGGTGCAGAACAGCTTGACCGAGGCGGCCTCGGCGGGCGAGAACATTCCGTCGTCAATTGCCTCGATGGCGCGGTCGATGACTGCTTCCATGGCATCAACGTGTGCTTTGCACGTGGCAAGTTCGAATTTGGTGTTCTGGAATTTGGCGACAGGTGTACCGAAAACCTGGCGCTCCAACGTGTAGTTCTGGGCCAGGTCGACGGCTGTTCGAGCTTGGGCAAAAGCGCCGACGGCGATGCCCAGGCGCTCGCGCGGGAGATTATGTCCCAGGTACATGAATCCACGATCCTGCTCCCCCAGGAGGTCTTCGACCGGGACAGCTACGTCCACGAAGGACAGCTCCGCGGTGTCGGAAGTGCGCAGTCCGATCTTGTCGAGCTTTCGGCCCACCGTGTATCCGGGCAGGGTGGTGTCCACCACGAGAAGCGAGATACCGTGGCGCCGATCATTTTCCGTTGCCGGGGAGGTGCGTGCACAGACGATGACACGGTCGGCCTGCACTCCACCCGTGATGAAGGTCTTGGCCCCGTTGAGGATGTAGTGACTGCCGTCGTCTGACAGGCGGGCGGTGGTCTTCATGCCCGCCAGATCTGAACCAGCGCCCGGTTCGGTCATCGCGATGGCGAACATCGTTTCGCCCGTGATGAACCCGGGAAACCAGCGGCGCTTCTGCTCTTCGGTGGCGTACGCCTTCAAGTAGGGCAGGCACAGTTCGACATGGACGCTGCCGCCACCGATCGCAGTGCCGGCGCCGATGACTTCCTCGGCCAGGATGGCCGTGTACTTGAATGTCTCCAGACCTGCGCCGCCGTATTCCTCGGGCACCTCGATTCCGAAGTAGCCCAGTTCCCCGAGCTTGCGGAACAGCTCACGGGGCACCAAGCCGTCTTCGAACCACTGCTCGGAATGCGGCAGCATCTCCTTCTCGATGAAGGCCCGCAGCGTCTTGCGGAAGGCTTCATGGTCCTCGTCATAGATAGTCCGGAGCACGACAGATTCCTTTCAATTCTTGGCCCGCGAGTTGTATGGCATCGCCACTGCGCGCCTCGGGTACTTCTACGTTCAGCAAAATCTTCGAATCGCGGCCGCGGCCGGTGACCACTGCCGGGTGTTGCAGAACCTCGCCGAGCACAAGATAGTAAATGTTTACTTCATTGTCGAGAGGTGGCGCCTGCGACAAGCCTCGCGGTCAGGGCCGTTGAGCCGTGTGCACTGAGGTCATCGGCTCGCGGGCGCACGTCATCGACGCAAACGAGGCTGACGTGGACTCATCCTGAATCGATGTTTCATACGGCTGTCCCACGTCGTCGAGCAGTGCTGCAACTCGACGATGTGATTGTCGAGCTGTTCAGCGTTCCACGCTGGCCAGCACCGTGTTGTTGGCGTCGACGATGTTCAGCTTTCGTAGCTTCGGCATCGGAATCGACGTCGCCCCTTGCACAACCCCTGCCCCGGTCGGCATTGCCGCCCAGGTGGCGGCCGGCTGCATCTGTCCGCTGTCGTCCATCGTCCGCAGCGTGAATACGCCGTCGGTCGGCAACTGTTTCAGATCCAGCACGATGGCGGTCCCCCACGGCTTCGGCGTCAGGGTCACCGACCCGGAGGCGCCTGCGGCGGCGACCGAATGCATCGCGAAGGTGCCGGTCCCCGGAGGGGGCGTATCGCCGCGCGGGATGACCAACACCAGTGCGACGGCGCCGAGTACCGCGGCGCACGCAGCCAGCGCCACCCGGCGGCTGGTGCGACGCTTGGTTGCCACACGTCGCGCAGCGAGCATGTCGTGCAGGGCCGCTTCCGACTCGCCACGGTCGGCGGGGTCGGTGTCCAGATCTGCGGGGTCGATTTTGCTCAGGAGTGCCGGAAGGGGAGCGAAATCGGAGACTTGAGCGCGGCATTGCGCGCATTCTCTGAGGTGTGCCTCGAACCGTCCGCGCTCCTCGGCGTCGAGGCCGCCGAGAATGTAGGCGCCCAGCAGGATATGAGGTTCGTCGATCACAGCAGCCCCATCTCGTCGAACACCGCCCGCAGCGCGCGCACTGCGTAGTAACTGCGTGACTTCACGGTACCCACAGCAACATTGAGCCTATCCGCCGCTTCAGCAAGAGTGAGGTCGTCGAAGTACAGCGCCTTGACGACGTCGCGATGTTCGGGGGACAACCGTTGCAGGGATTCACCGATGACGATCCGCTCCAAGGACTTGTTGACGGCATCAGCGCTGGGCACTGCCATATCGGTGTCCACGAGCACCTCGCCTCGCCGTGACCTTCGCCGCCATTGATCGACGATGACATTGCGGGCGACTGTGAACAGGAACGATCTGGGATTGCCGTCAGTGTCGATCTGGTCGATGTTCTTCCAGGCCCGCGCGAACGTCTCCTGAACGACGTCCTCACGGTGCTGTACGTCGACGACGTGGCCCGCGACGAACCGCCGGACGGCATCGCCGTGAACGGTGTACAGCGTGGTCAAGAGCTGGTCGTCAGCCGCACGACCAAGCTGTGCGGCTGGCGACCGGCGACGTCGGGGACGGTTCAACACGGCTCAGTACCGCGGAACCCCGTCAGATTGCATAACCCCCCACTTGGAGTTGCCCAATTCCTTACCCACGCCGTTGTGCTGCCCGACAGTCGTGTCCTGGACGAACGTGTAGAGCGGGTGCGAATTCAAGGTCAACTGGCGGGTGCCATCGGGACGTAGATACACACCCAATACTCCATCAACGCCGGCCGCTTGCGCCGGCAGGGGGTCGGCGGCGAGGACGGCCGGCCACTTCTTCAGGCAACCCTCGCCGCATCCACTGCTGGCGGGAGTATCGCCTTCGAATGCATAGACCGTCATTCCCTGCGCGTCGACGATGATCTCGCCCAGATCCGATGTCTGCGTCGCAGTGACGGGCGCCGGTGTGACGGGCTCCTCGGCGTGTGCGTAACCCGCCGTGCCGAGTCCGACCACCATGCCGGCGGAAAACAGCCCCGCACCAACAGTTTTTCTCATCCGATTGATATCCACGGGCTTACGTACGCCGAGGGAGCTCAAGAAGTTCATCGCCCCCGAAAGTCATTCGGCGCAGCATGCCATCGCGCAGTGTCAGCGTGTGCAAGAGCACCGCTGACACGTGCGCGGCGATCATCACGACCAGGGCGTACGCAACGACCGAGTGGCCGTTGCGAAGCAGGCCGAACAGCTCAGCGTCCATCGGGGCGATCGGTGGCAGCCGTACGCCGCCCAACACGACGGGGACTCCACTCGCCGACAGCATTGCCCACCCCAGCAGCGGCTGCACCAGCAGCAGCACGTACATGCCGAGCTCCGAGCCGATGACGGCGATGCGCTCGACCCGTCCGACCGTGGCAGGCAGGGCGGGCCCGCGATCAGTGAGCCTGTTGATCAGACGGACCACGAATACCAGGAACACCAGGGCACCGAGAGCTTTGTGCACGCTGAGGAGCACCGCGTAGTCGGCCAGGGAGTTCGCCAGGAGGAATCCGACGACCAGTGTGCTGAACACGAGCACTGCGGCCAACCAGTGCAGAACGCGGGTGCTGACGGCGTAGCGGGAGCCGGATCGGGTAACCGACGCGATCATTGCGCCACCTCCCCGTCTTCGACCTGCGGCGCGGCTCCCGTAACGCCGGCGCGTCGGCGGAACGATGCCGCATACACCGCCGAGCGTGCGGGCAGCAGCGGGTCGTCCGAGGGCTCGATCCCGTCCGGCAGCACCATGGGGTCGAAGTTGACATCGCGGGCGTTCCCAGCCGATTCCGTCGCGACGGAGTCGAGCACCACGGTCCCGGTGTCGATCGTGCGCCGATCGGCCGGCCACGCGATGGTGGCATCGCGCACGTCGTCCTCCGGCTCGCCGATCGTCACGAGTAACCGCCAGCGCAGGGGCCCGGTGCGGATATCGCGAATAACGCTGTCGAACAACCTGTTCGGATTGCTCGACGATTTGTCGGGTGGCTTCACTTCCCGCATCGGGCTCAGTGACCATCGCACGGGTGCGCGGTCGCCATCCGCGTTCACAAAGTAGAAGGTGTTGAGCCCCCGGAAGGTGCTGTCGGCAAAACCCGAGGTGGGGGGTTGCTGCTTGATCGTCGACATCGCCCTGGCGGTTTCGGGGTGGGCGGTCAAGAAACGGGCCATGGCGGCGGGATCCGCCTTCCCGGTATCAGGCACCGGTTTGGAGGCGAGCAAGCGGTCATAGAAACCCTGCACCGAATTGTCCTGGAATACCGGCAGGTTCAGCATTGCGGTCCGCCATTGCCGGCCACCGGGATATCCGATCGCCAACCCCAGGCCGCGTGGGGCAGCGGTGGTATCGGACACCGTGGGGTTGCCTCCCGGCACCGAGAACCGGCCGACCAACGGAGTGCGGCCGGCCCGGAAAACAGCGGCCTTGGTCACTTCCTCACCGGCACCGTTGCTGTCGAAGAAACCGCTGACCGCAATGCCTTTCGCATGGTTCAGCCGATAGCCCCGATGAACCCCGGCGACCTCATGGAACGCGTCGACGAACGCCTGAGGGGTCAGCCTGCTCCGCGATCCGAGCGGACCGCGTGCGTAGAGCACCGCACCCAGGTCGGCGGCCAGGAAACCGCCGACGGCCGCGATACCGAGGACAACGCTGCGTCGAGTGACCACACCGCTACGCCGTGACGAGTGAACGACCGATCTGCGAACCATGAGCGACCTACCTATGCATGTTGGGCCAGTACCCGGAGGTATACGCCCAACGGGGACCAAAGGTTCACCGCCATCGATGGCAGGGTCGCAGGTTGCGGTCCGGGACAGCACGGGCCGACACGGTTTCACATACGATGCCTGTCACGCAGTGGGCGACGCAGTTGCTTTGACCGCCCTTTTCCTAGCGGCCGGCACCGTACGCTTGGGCGCGGTCCGCAGATGCGTCGCATACATCGCGAGCCCGGTGAAGGCCAAGCCCCCGACCAGATTTCCGGCCACCGTGGGGATTTCGTTCCACACCAGATAGTCCAGCAAGGTGAAGTTGCCGCCCAGCAACAGGCCTGACGGAAACAAGAACATGTTGACCACCGAGTGTTCGAAGGTCATCGCGAAGAACAGCATGACCGGCATCCACATGGCGATCACTTTTCCGGTGACATCCTTGGCGAGCAGCGCACCGACCACCCCGGTCGACACCATCCAGTTACACAGCACACCGCGTACAAACAAGGTCAGCATTCCGGGCAGTCCATGTTCGGCGTAACCGAGTGTGCGGCCCTCGCCAATGTGGCCGATGGCTTGACCGACTTCGTTCGGAGCGGTGGAAAAACCGTAGGTGAAGACGATAGCCATCAATACCGCGACGGTGAATGCACCGGCAAAATTGCCCACGAACACCAGACCCCAGTTGCGCAGCACCCCAACAAGAGTCACTCCGGGGCGCCGGTCGATCCAGGCCAGCGGAGCCAGGACGAACACACCCGTCAGCAAGTCGTAGCCGAGCAGGTACAACATGCAGAACCCGACGGGAAACAGCAATGCACCGATGATCGCATGGCCGGTTTGCACGGTCATCGTGACCGCGAAGACAGCCGCCAACGCAAGGATCGCGCCGGCCATATAGGCGCGAATCAGGGTGTCTCGCGTGGACATGAAGATCTTGGACTCCCCGGCATCGACCATCGCAGTGATCAACTCCGGGGGCTTGACGTAGGTCATCGGACTCCTCGCAACACGGTCAGGAACACCGGAACGCTAGGACCGCAATATTTCCCACCTGTGTCGCCAAGCCACGGCCAGTGTTAGCTTCCGATCACGCGCCTGTGGGCATCGCTGTGAGAACCAGCCGTTCCTCACACGCACCCCGGATTCAGACCGGGTGAATCCGGGGTTCCCGAGATGCAGAAGCACGCCATGGCGGCCTTTCGACAACCCCTACGGCCGTCGTGGCGACCCCTTCGAAGAAGTCGTGTCGTACATAGTTTTCCGGGACTCATCGCACCAGCGTGGCGCCGCCGTCCAAGCGGATCTGCTGCCCGGTCATGAACCGTGACTCGTCGGCCAGTAGATACAGGGCCGCATAGCCGGTTTCCCATGCGCTGGCCCGGCCCATCTTCAGTTTCACCACGTCGGCGTAGGCCTCGTCGACCTCATCGGGTTCGAATCCAAACAGCGACTGGGAATCTGTGTTGCCCAGCGTCGAGTCGATCGGGCCGAGCATCAGAGTGTTGGCACGAACACCGGCGCCGGCGTATTGGGCCGCGGTCAGTTCGCTGATGTAGTTCAGGCCGCACTTGCCCAGGGCGTAAGGCATGATCCCGATGTTGAGCCCGATTTCGTTCTTGATGCTAGCGATCGACGAAAAGTTGACGATGCTGCCGGTGGAACCGCCATCGTTCTTCTCCATGCATTGGGCCGCAAAGAGGTTGCAGTAGTAGCAGCCCAACATGTTCACGTTGATGCCATGGTTGAAGTCGTCGGCGCTCATCGAGTTGTTCACCCGGTCGAACGGCGGGTTGATCGCCACGCTGTAGACCATCCCGTCGACGCGACCACTGTTCTGCATCACGGTGTCGAAGATGCGTTGACAATCATCTTTTTCGGCCACATCGGCTTGAAGGGCATACGCCTTGCCGTTCTCTGCGGTGATCAGGTCCACCGTCTCCCGTGCGGCGGCGAGGTTGCGGTCCACTACCACCACCTCAGCGCCGTGGCGTGCCGCCACGACGGACGTGGCCCGGCCGTTGCCGATCTTGGGGCCGGGCATCTGCCCGCCGCCCACGACGACCACCACCTTGCCTGACAGGTCGAATGCGGTGCGGTCGCGACGATCGAAATCTATTGACATGATTGCTCTTTCCTTGAGTGGGACGCCAAACGGTCAGGGAAGGCGGATTGCCTGCTCCGGGCAGCCGTCGATCGCTTCGGCGACGGCACCTTCGAGCGCTGGAGGGATGTCGGTGACGATGGCCTCTGCGTAGCCTCCGTCGGTCAGGGTGAACACCTGCGGGCACAGCGCCGCGCATACTCCGTGTCCGCGGCACAGCTCGTCGTCGACCACAACCCTCATCGGGATGCCGTTTCCGTGTCTGCGGCAGGGGTCAGGTTGAGGTGCAGATCGGTGAGACCCCGCAGGATGTAGGTCGGCACGTAGTCGTAGCGCCGTGCGTCGGCGGCTCCGTGCCGGACCTCGTCTATCTCGATCGCACTGGTGCTCGCGAGTAGCCGCTGGATGACCACCTTCGCCTCGGCTCGGGCCAGTGGCGCGCCGATACAGCTGTGGACACCGCGTCCGAAGGCAATGTGCCGCCGGGCATTGTGCCGGTCCAGGTCGAAGACGTCGGGGTTGTCGAACTGGCGTGGATCACGGTTCGCCGCACCGTAATGCACCATCACCACAGTGCCCGCGGGAATCGCGACACCGCCGACCGTCGTCGTTGCGCGGGCGAGCCGGAAGTCACCTCGGATCGGACTCTCGAAGCGCAGCGCCTCCTCGATGAAATTCGAGACCTGGTCGGGGGTACGGCGCAGCCGCTCTTGGAGTTCGGGATCCTCAGCCAGAATCTTCAATGCCGAGGACAGCAACCGGACCGTGGTTTCCTGACCCGCCGAGAAGAGATTGGCTGCCACCCGCACCACATCGATGACCTCCGGGGTCGATCCATCCGGGAAGGTGGCCTGCGCCATCTCGGTCATGACATCACCACGGGGTTCGCGGCGCCGCTCCGAGATGTAGTCGGTGAACCGGGTGTAGAGGAACTCCAGCGGTGCATGCTGCATCACGGCGTCATCCGTACTGCCCAGCGAGTTATCCCCGGCCAGCCTTTCGGTGAGCTCGGGACGGTCCGCCTCGGGCACGCCGAGGAGATCCGCAATGACCAGCAGCGCGAAGGGATTCGCGACGGCGCGGATGAACTCGCCGCCACCATCAGCCACATAGGGTTCGAGCACCTGATCGGCAAGGCGCCACATGAACGCCTCGTTCTCCTTCAACCGTTTAGGGGTGATCAGTCGGCTGAGCAGCGAGCGGTGCGCGGTGTGCGTCGGCGGGTCGAACGACGGGAGTTGGTCGCTGAACGGCAACTCATCGCGGTGTGCCTCGATGAGCGCCCGCACCTCAGATTCGTCGAGCCCCTCCAGAGGCACCGGGAAACCTGGGGTCGGGCCGGTCACCGTGTTGCACGACGAGAACGATTCATGGTCGCCGAGCACGGCCAACGCCTCGTCGTATCCGGTGACGACCACGACGTCTTGTGACGGTTCGTGCAGCACGGGGTTGGCGGTCCGCATGCGCTCAAGGACCGGGTAAGGGTCCTTGACCAGCGTGGAGTCATGGAAGAAGTCGACGCCCTCGAGTGGGGACGTCTCGTGCGAAGTCTGCTGCGGTGCGGTGTTCAACGGCATGGAGTGCTCCTCGACTGGGCTGAGGCAAGCTGACCCACTTGGCACAGATTTACTGACCAAACGTACAGCTGGTTACTGACCAATCGTACAGGCATATACTTTACGAATGGTCAGCCTGAGGGAAATTGTTAGCAAAGCTACATTTAGGGCGCCCCGGTGAACGGTCCCGCACCGGGCGCCGGCGGCACGACCCGCCAGAAGTTGATCGACGCCGCCATCGAGCTGTTCAGGCAACACAGCGTCGCCGGTACCTCGCTGCAAATGATCTCCGATGAGCTCGGTCTGACGAAATCCGCTATCTACCACCATTTTCGTACTCGCGACGAGCTGTTGAGCACCATCATGGAGCCTGTCATCGGTGAGCTCGTCGAACTCGTGGAGACTGCCGAAGCCCAACGCGGGAGTCGCGCACAAGCCGAATCGATGCTCGCCGGCTATGTGGCCCTCGCGGTATCGCACCGCGACCTGTTCCCCATCCTCACCGGCGACCCCGGCGTTGCCGAACTCCTACGCCAACAACCGCAATGGCGCGCGATCGTGAAACGCCAAGCGAATCTGCTCGCCGGCGCCGAACCCGGTGCGGGCGGCCAGGTGCGCGCCGCCATCGTCATGGCCGGCATCTCGGCGGCCGTCGGCGTGGACTTCGACGGCGTCGATGACCGCGAGCTCTACGACCAACTGGTCACCGCGGCCAGGCGCACACTCAACCTCCGACCACCAAGGCCGGGGACGCCGAGCGACACAACGCCAGGTCCGACTTCCCGCTGAAGTGGGACGCGGCGCCAAACATCATCTGCCGCTGTCAATTGTCAAACTCGATGGCGGACAAGCTTTTCCATCCAAATGGCGAACCTGAGAACGAGACGATTGCAGCACTATGTGGGTAGGTCAGGTTGCGGTTGGCAGGTGAAAGTGAGCCGGAATTTGCCGATCTGTATTTCATCACCGCTGGATAGAGGTCGGGATTGGATCTGGACGCGGTTGACGTAGGTGCCGTTGAGGCTGCCGACGTCGACCACCCAATATTCGCCGTCGAGCCAGCGGAATTCGGCGTGGCAGCGGCTGACCGTGATGTCGTCGAGAAACACCGAAGCGTCGGGGTGACGGCCGGCAACGGTGACGGGATGGGGCAGCTCGAACCGGCCGCCCATCTGGGGACCGCGGGTCACCACCAGCGCACCCGAGCCGAGGCCGGCCCCCGATTCTGCTGTCGCCGTGGACACGGCGGGGCCCGCGGCCGGGCCGTCGGGGGCGCGGTAGACAGCGGCGGTGTGTACGTCCGCGTCCTCGGAGGCGGAGGGGTGATCGGTATCGTTCATCGAGGGTTCCTTTGTCCTGGTCGGTGAGGTCGCGATCGGCTGGGTGGGCGCCGACCCAGTGACCTCAGGTGGGCGACGTGGGCTGGACATTGGTGTGGGTGCGGGCGTGGGCGATGGCGTCATCGAGGGTGTCGATGAGGTGTTTCTCGTGGCGCAGCGATTCGATGATGCCGACGTTGGTGAGCAGGTCTCGATGCTCACGTTGCACACCTTTGATGATGACGGTGATGCCACGGGCTTCGAGGTCCTCGGCGATCTGCGCCAAGGTGTGGGCGCCGGTGGCATCGAGCATGCCCAGTTGGGACAGCCGGATGATCACCACCGTGGTGTCGGAATGGTGGGCATCGACGATGGAGGCCGAGATACGTTCTGCGGCACCGAAAAACATGGCTCCGTCAAGCCGAAGCACGGCGATCTGCTCATCACCGGGCAACGGTGGACCGGGTAAGTCTTCGCGGACAACGCTGCTGCGGCGTGCCAGGGTGCGCAACGCGAACAGCGCAGTGGCCGCGATACCGATCTCGACGGCCTGGATCAAATCGAAACACACCGTGACTGAGGCAGTCAGCACAAAGGTCGCCGCGCCGGAGCGGCTGGACCGCAGGATCTGCATCACCGTGTGCCACGAGATCATCCGGCACGACGTCACCATCAACACCGCCGACAGCGCAGCCAACGGGATCGCCCCGACCGGGCCGCTGACCAGGTAGACGACCGCGAGCAGCAGTATCGAGTGCACGATGGCCGCCGCCCTGGTTCGCGCCCCGGATCGCACGTTGACCGCGGTACGCGCGATCGCGCCGGTCGCGGGCATCCCCCCGAACACCCCGGAGGCTACCGAGGCCAGTCCCTGACCGATCAGTTCGCGGTTGGGGTCATAGGGCCCGGTCGATGACATGGTGGCTGCCACCCGCGCCGAGAGCAGCGATTCGATCGCGGCCAGCGCGGCAATCGCTAACGCGGCACCGAACAGCGTATGCAGCACAGCCAGATCGGCGTGCGGCCACACCGGCACCGGCAACTGTGACGGCAGCGCGCCGATAGCGGTGGCCGGCAGGCCGAAGCCGGCTACCAGGACGGTGGCCGCGATCACGGCCAGCAGCGACGACGGCGCCGCCGGGTGCAGCCGCGGTAGGACCAGCATCAGCGCCACCACCAGGGCCACGACGACCAGTGCCGGTCGCGCCGCTACCCAGGTTGCGTCGGAGGCGACCGCGGCCGCGGCGATCAGCGGGGACTCCCCTTGCGGAACAGGCTGCCCGAGGGCGGACGGGACCTGCTGCAGGAAAATGATGATAGCGATGCCGAGAGTGAAGCCTTCGATCACCGGCCACGGGATGAAGGTCACCGTCCGGCCCAGGCCCGTGATGCCGGCGATCACCACGATCACCCCGGCCAGCACCGTGACCAGCGCGACACTGCCCAGCCCGTAATGGGTGACGATCGGTGCCAGCACCACGGCCATCGCTCCGGTCGGGCCCGATACCTGCACATGCGAGCCGCCGAACACCGCGGCCACCACCCCGGCCACGACTGCGGTGACCAGTCCGGCGGCCGCTCCCACTCCGGAACTGATACCGAACGCCAGGGCCAACGGCAGTGCCACTACCCCGACCGTGAGACCGGCCATCGCGTCGCGGCGCCACGATCGGGCCAGGCCCGTGTAGTCCGCGCGCCTGGGCAGAAGCCGGACGACGCTGTCACGGGCAGCGCCCATCATTGCGGTGTTCCGATAGGTGGTAGTGAACCGACGGCCTCGAGCTGATCACGCTGAGCCGCAAGGGTATCGGCCAGGAACGAGCGGGCGATGAGTAGCAGTTCGGCGATCTTCGGGTGCGCAAGGGTGTAGTACACCGCGTTGCCGACGCGGTGCCCGCTGACCACGTGATGACGTTTGAGAACCGCCAGATGCTGCGAGAGCAGGGTCGGTTCGATATCGCTGGCAGCCAGGATCGCACTGACCGGGGTCGGGTCCTCGCTCATAGACAGGATCTCCAGCACCCGGATCCGCGCCGGGTGCGCCAACGCTTTGAACAGGTTGGCCTTGATCTCGTACAACGGCCGCTCGCGACCATCCAGAACACTGCCGACCACCACAGCACCCCTACTCACGATTGATGGATTGAGGAGATTCGCAATCCATCATAGATGGGCGTTACTCTTCGGCCATGTCCCGTGGTGACACTCAACGAACGAAGCCGGGCCCGCTGCAGTACATCGGGTATTGCTACGGCAAGCGGCTACCCGACTCGATGCGCGATTGGGTGGCCAACGACCTGGCGGGTCCAGGGGCCACGGTCCGGATGATGGCCCGCGTCGCGATCCCCGCGATCCTCGTGCTGGCGCCTATCTGGTTCATCCCGATGTCGCTCTACCTGCACGCCAGCATGACCGTGCCCATCTTCATCCCGTTCGTCTACTTCTCCCACGCGCTGAACAAGATTTGGCGGCGTCACATGCTCGTCAAGCACGGCCTCAACCCGGCCCTCATCGACGAGCTCTCACGCAAGAAGAATGCGCACATTCACCAGGCCTACGCCGAACGCTACGGACCCCGCTCCGGCCCGCACAGCAGCGGCCACATCTGAGGTCGCAAAATTGCGCGGCCCGTCGCAGGCTCGGGCTGGCATCGCAACCTGTCTGGCTGACGGCCCTGGGCATGTGTGCAGGTTCAAGTTCAGTGACGTCGTGGCACGTTCGGTGTCGGCGGTGACGGAGTGCACAAGGTGACGATGCGCGGGAAGGTGGCAGCGGTGGTCGCGATTCGGGTTGTGGTGGCAGATGATTCGCCAGCGCGGGCAGTGCGGGCCGAGGCCCTGCGCGGTAGTGGGATGCGGCTGGTGGGAGAGACCTCCGACGGGTTGGCCGCGCTCGAGCTCATCCGGGCACATCGTCGACGAATCTCGACGGTGACCATCAGCGGCATCCATAAGCACTGCTAATGCACATGAAGAATCATTAGCTGTACTTGATCTCCGCGCGTCCATAGCCTCGAACGCATGGCTTCACCTGTGCTCATCGGATTCCTCAGCACTATGGCGTTGATCGCCGCGATCGGCGCACAGAACGCCTTCGTGTTGCGTCAGGGCATCCGTGGGGAGCACATCGTCGCTGTCATCGCGTTGTGCACGGTCTCCGACCTGATCCTGATCGCCGCCGGCATCGCCGGCGTCGGCGCCCTGATCACCGCACACCCCGACGCCATGGCGGTAGCGAAGTTCGGCGGCGCGGCCTTCCTGATCGGCTATGGCGTGCTCGCCGCGCGTCGCGCGTTCCGGCCGTCGACGCTCAATCCGTCCGAGCGCACCCCGACTCGCCTGGCCGAGGTGCTGGTCACCTGCGTGGCACTGACCTGGCTGAACCCGCATGTGTACCTCGACACCGTGGTGCTGCTCGGATCGCTGGCCAACGAACATCACGACCAGCGCTGGCTGTTCGGTGCGGGCGCGGTGGCGGCGAGTGCGGTGTGGTTCACCGGACTTGGTCTTGGAGCCCGCCGACTGGCCGGACTGTTCGCCACGCCGATGACCTGGCGCATCCTCGACGGGCTGATCGCGGTGATGATGATCGCGCTCGGGACGAGCCTCGCGGTGTCCTGAGCGCCGTTCGCCGGTGCCCCTCGAATCACGATTCGCCGGGGCGGGTCTCGATCCGTTTCCGGCGATGAGACAGAATCAGCAGGTGAACCGTATGTTCCGGCGTGGAGTGCCCTCAGAGGTCCCCCACCCGACGGCCAATGCGCCGACGTGGTTCACCGCCGCGCTGGAACAGACGGCCGAACACTCGACAATCGATGTCGACGGCTGCGCCATCCATGTGCGGACCTGGGGCGATCCGGATAATCCGCCGCTGGTGTTCGTCCACGGGGGTGGCGCCCACTCCGGCTGGTGGGATCACATCGCCCCGTTCTTCGCCGCCACCCATCGAGTAATCGCTCCCGATCTCAGCGGGCACGGCGACAGCGGCGCCCGCACCGAATATGCCCTGTCGATCTGGGCGCGGGAGGTCCTCGCCGCATCGGAAGCCTCCGGATCCTCGGCGCGGCCCACGATCGTCGGCCACAGCATGGGCGGCTGGGTCGGCGCCTCGGCCGCCACCCGCTACGGCGCACAGATCGACAGCATCCTGGTCATCGATTCGCCGCTGCGCGATCGCGCCCCGGAGGAGGTCCGGTTGCGCAACCGTCGCCGCGACACCGCCGGGTACTCCACCGAAGACGAGATCCTGGCCCGATTCCGGGCGGTACCGAAGCAGGATGTGACGCTGCCCTACATCGGTCACCACATCGCCGTGCAATCCGTGCGCAAGACCGACGACGGGTGGGTGTGGAAGTTCGACCCGGACATCTTCGGCGGCCATCTCATGGACGAGACGTCCACCGACGAGGAGCTCCTGGAGAACACCTTCGCCCGAATCCCCTGCCGGGTCGGGTATTTGCGGTGCGAGGACGGGGTGGTTCCGCCCCAGATGGCCGCCCAGATCCGGTCGATGCTGCAACTACGCGGCCCGTTCGTCGAACTCGCCGAGGCCGGCCACCACCCGATGTTGGATCAACCGCTCCCACTGGTGGCGACCATCCGGACCCTGTTGGAGTTCTGGTCGATCACGTAGCACCCAGCGAACCGGCAGCCGAGGTGGCTGCCACCGATCAAGTCCGACGATGATCATGAATTACAGTCATCTCAATCCCAGATGACTTTTGTCAGTGCGCGGATCAGCCCGGCACAATCCCCGAGGCATCGAGTGATGATTCGGCGCCCATTCTTTCGGCCGTGGCTGTCGGAGGCTGTCTGCCTCCCAGGGGAGAATGTTTAGGCCGCCCGCCCACAGCGAGCGGTTGGAACCGATCGCTCCGGCATCGGCCCTGGTGGGAAAGGACCAGCAGTGAGTTACAACGCCGCAGACATCACCGAGCTCGACGATGTCCAGCACACCCGCCTGCGGCCGGCGGTGAACCTGGGTCTCGACGTGCTCAACACGGCGTTGCGCGAACTGGTGGACAACGCGATCGAAGAGGTCGCCGATCCCAGCCACGGCGGGTCCACGGTCACCATCACCCTGCACGCCGACGGCTCGGTCAGCGTCGCCGACGACGGTCGCGGCCTGCCCGTCGACTCCGACCCCACCGGCAAGAACGGCATCGTCAAGACCCTGGGCACCGCGCGAGCCGGTGGCAAGTTCTCCGCGCACACCGACGCCACCAGCACCGGCGCCGGTCTGAACGGCATCGGCGCCGCGGCCGCGGTGTTCATCTCCGCGCGTACCGACGTGACCGTGCGCCGAGCCGGAAAGACCTACCTGCAGAGTTTCGGCGGCGGCTACCCCGGTGTGTTCGAGGGCTCCGGGGGCCAGGGGTTCGACCCGAACGCGGAGTTCACCCGCTCGGACACCCAGAAACTGCGCGGCACCGGCAATCGCAAGCCCGACGCCCACGGCACCACGGTGCGCATCCTGTTCGACCCGACGGTGGTGCCGGACTCGACCGTCGACATCGGCGAGGTGCTGCTACGCGCCCACGCCGCGGCACGGATGTCGCCCGGTGTGCACCTGATCGTCGCCGACGAGGGCTGGCCCGGCACGGAGATTCCAGCGGTCCTGCTCGAACAGTTCAACGGCCCGTGGGGTACCGACACCCTGCTGGATCTGATGTGCACCACCACAGGCAACCCGGCACCCGGCGTGCGTGCCGTCGTGGAGGGCCGCGGTGAGTACACCACCGGCCGCGGCCCGACCCCGTTCCGCTGGTCGCTGACCGCGGGTCCGGCCGAGCCGGCCACCGTGGCCGCGTTCTGCAACACCGTGCGTACCCCGAACGGCGGCTCGCACCTCACGGCCGCGATGAAGGGACTGTCCGAGGCCCTGGCCGATCGTGCCTCCCGCATCCGCGACCTCGGTCTGGCCAAGGGCGAGGACGGCCCGGAACCACAGGACTTCGTCGCTGTCACCGCCCTGGCCGTGGACACCCGCGCACCGGACGTGGCCTGGGACTCACAGGCCAAGACGGCGGTGTCCTCGCGGTCGCTGAACGTGGCAATGGCCCCGGATGTCGCACGCAGCGTGACCATCTGGGCGGCCAACCCCGCCAACAACGACGCCGTGTCGCTGTGGACGAAGCTGGCGTTGGAGTCCGCCCGGGCCCGGCGCAGCGCCGAAGGCGCGAAGGCCCGGTCCCGCGCGGCATCGAAAGCCAAGGGGCTGGGGACGAACCTGTCGTTGCCGCCGAAGCTGCTGCCCAGCCGGGAGACCGGCCGCGGCTCGGGCGCCGAATTGTTCCTGTGCGAGGGCGATTCCGCGCTGGGCACGATCAAAGCGGCGCGCGACGCCACGTTCCAGGCGGCCTTCCCGCTGAAAGGCAAGCCGCCCAACGTCTATGGGTTCGCCCTGAGCAAGGCGCGGGCCAAGGATGAATTCGACTCGATCGAACGCATCCTGGGCTGCGGCGTGCGTGATCACTGCGATCCGGAACTGTGCCGCTACGACCGGGTCCTGTTCGCCTCCGACGCCGACCCCGACGGCGGCAACATCAACTCGAGCCTGATCTCGATGTTCCTCGACTTCTACCGGCCCCTCGTCGAGGCCGGGATGGTCTACGTGACGCTGCCGCCGCTGTTCGTGGTCAAGGACGGTCAGGAGCGGATCTACTGTCAGGACGAGTCCGAGCGTGACACCGCCGTGGCGAAATTGAAGGCCACCTCCAAACGCAAGGTGGAGGTGCAGCGCAACAAGGGTCTCGGTGAGATGGATGCCGACGATTTCTGGAACACCGTCCTGGATCCGCAGCGCCGCACCGTGATTCGGGTAAATCTCGACGACGGTGAAGCCAAGCTGCACCACACCCTGTTCGGCGGGCCCCCGGAGGGCCGGCGCACCTGGATGGCCGACGTTGCCGCCCGCGTCGACACCGCAGCGCTCGACTTGACCTAGGACGTAGGAAAACACTGTGACTGCCACCCTGGACCTCCCTGAGCAGAATCCCGACCTGGTGCTCGACCAGAGCGCCGATGACTACTGGAATCACTACCAGCTGACGTTTGCGCTCTACAGCGTCAGCGACCGCGCCATCCCCTCAGCCTTCGACGGGCTCAAGCCGGGTCAGCGCCGCCTGCTCTACCAGATGCACGAATCGAAACTGCTGCCCGGCAACAAGCCGCAGAAGTCCTCGAAGATCTGTTCGGCGGTCACCGGTAACCTGCACCCGCACGGCGGCGCGTCGATGTACGGGGCCGCGGCGCTGATGGCCGCCGAGTTCCAGCGTGTGAAAGTCATTGACGGACAAGGTGCGTTCCCGCGGATCCAGGGTGACATTCCCGCCGCAGACCGCTACACCGAGATGCGACTGTCGGCTCCCGGTGCCGCACTGACCGCCGAACTCGACGACCACGCCGTACCCATGGTGCAGACGTTCGACGGCGAGTGGACCGAGCCGACGATGCTGCCGGCCCAGTGGCCGGTACTGCTCTGCAACGGCGCCATGGGTATTGCCGAGGGCTGGGCCACCAAGGTGCCCGCGCACAATCCGCGTGAGGTGATGGCCGCCTGCCGGGCCCTGCTGGCCCGGCCGAACACGACCGACGACACGTTGATGAAGCTGATCCCCGGCCCCGACTGGGGCTGCGGAGCCACCGTTATCGGCACCAGCGGCCTGCGGGAGTACATCACCACCGGCCGCGGCCTGTTCACAGTGCGCGGCACGGTGTCGGTCGAAGGCAAGAACTGCATCATCACCGAGCTGCCACCCGGCGTCGCGAGTAACACTGTGCAGGACCGGATCCGGGCAATGGTCGAGTCCGGCGAGCTGCCCGGAGTGGCCGACATGTCGGACCTGACCGACCGTCGCAACGGGCTGCGCATCGTCGTCACCGCCAAACGCGGCCACAGCGCCGAGACCATCCGCGAGCAACTGCTGGCGCTGACACCGCTGGAGTCCACGTTCGCCGCCAGCCTGGTCGCCCTCGATGAGGACCGGGTACCGCGCTGGTGGTCGGTACGGGAACTGATCTCCGCATTCCTGCACCTGCGCGACTCGGTGGTGCTGCACCGCAGCGAGTACCGACTGGAGAAGGTCACCGCGCGCCGGCATCTGGTGGCGGGCCTGATGAAGATCCACCTCGACATCGACGCTGCTGTCGCGGTCATCAGAGGTTCCGACACCGTCGACGATGCCCGGCAGGGCTTGCAGAAGCGGTTCGAGATCGATGAAGAGCAGGCCAATTATGTTCTGGCACTGCAGCTTCGAAGGTTGACCAAGCTCGACGTGATCGAGTTGCAGGCCGAAGCCGACAAACTCGACGCCGAGTTCGCCGAACTGACCGAACTGGTATCCAACCCCGATGCGCGCCGAAAGGTGATCGACAAGGAGCTGGTGGAGACCGCGAAACTGTTCAAGGGCCCCGAGTTCGACCGGCGCACCGTACTGGACTCCGAAGCCACCCCGACCAGTTCAGGTGCCGACGAGGATGGTCCCCGCGAGCGAAAGGTCAACACCTCCTGGCGCCTTGACGACCGCGGCGTGTTCTCCGACAGCCACGGCGACCTGCTCACCTCGGGTCTGGGCTGGGCGGTGTGGACCGACGGCCGGGTCAAGTTCACCAACGGCAACGGCTTGCCGTTCAAGATCCGCGATATCCCGGTGGCGCCGGACATCACCGGGCTGCTGCGCTCCGGGGTGATGGCGCCCGGCCATCACCTGGCGCTGGTGACGCGGCGCGGCAAGATCCTGCGCATCGACCCCGCCGCGGTGAACCCTCAGGGTGCGGCCGGCAATGGCGTGGCCGGCGTGAAGCTGGCCGGCGACGACGACACCGTGATCGCCGCGCTGCCGATCAGTTGCGCAAACGGCGAGGCCATCTTCTCGACGTCCGAAAAGAGCTGGAAGGTCACCGAAGTCGCCGATATCCCCGTCAAGGGCCGCGGCGGCGCAGGCGTCGGGTTCCACCCGTTCGTCAAGGGTGAGGACGCCCTGTTGTCGGCGGCGATCTCAGCGACCGGGTTCGTCCGCGGACGGAAAGCCGTGCGGGCCGAGAACCGCGCGAAGTCCTCGGTCAAGGGCTCGGGCAGCGATGTGACGCCGACACCGTCAGAGTGAGGGCGATCTTCAAGATCACGAATGGAGTACGGCCCGCGAGGCAACACTGTTAACAACAGTCACTTTGTTAACATCGCGACATGCAGGACTCGCCTGGGCCCAGCGGCCTGCGCCGAGCAGGTCCGGTCACCCGGCGTGACCTGCTGCGCTACGCCGCCGCCGCGTCGGCGGTCGCGGGCCTGGGCGCGGTAGCCGCTGGTATCGACCCGCCCAGGGCGGCAGCCGCCGCCCCCACGCTGATCGACTTCGCCATGCGGCAGATTCCAGCGCAGCACATCCGGGCCGCAGGCCACTCCGGGGTGATCAACTACGTCTCGACGTCGCGCCCGGGCTCGTCCATGGGCGCCAAACCGATCACCCTGCCCTACGCCCAGTCACTGACCGCCGCCGGATTGGTCATCGTCAGCAACTACCAGTACGGCAAGCCCGGCGGTACCGCTCCCTCGGACTTCACCCGCGGGTACGCCGGCGGCGTCGCCGACGCCCGCACCGCGTGGCAGCTCCATACCGCGGCAGGCGGTGGCCGGAGTGCACCGGTCTTCTTCAGCGTCGACGACGATATCGACCACAACACCTGGAACAACGTCGCGCTGCCGTGGTTTCGTGGAATCAATTCGGTGATCGGAGTGCAGCGCACCGGCATCTACGCGGGAATCAGACCGTGCCAGTGGGCAATTGCCGACGGCGTTATCGGGAGGTCGGGAACGCCCGGCCGCGCGTGGGCGTGGCAGACCCGGTCCTGGTCTGGCGGTCAGGTCCACCCTGCCGCAGTGCTCTACCAACGCATCGTGAGTACCGCCTCGAATCCCGGCCCACTCGTCGGCGGACTCGAAGTCGACGTCAACGATGCCCTGGCCCAAGATGTCGGCCAGTGGAACCTCCATCCGTAGGAGCACACATCAGGCCGGGGCGAGGCGAGCCTCCCACGGCAGCGCCTGCTCGAGCTGAGCCGCCAGCTTGAGCAGCAGCGATGACGCTGGCCATGGATGCTCGGCCCATGTCGAGGCCCGCTGTCGTCTCAGCCGACGACGTCCAACATCTGATCCCGCCGAACCATCTTGACCCGTGGCCGCCCGGTTCCTGCGCCGAGTTCACGTTCGGCGGCGTCTATGGCACGCCAGCCTTGCCAGTCGACACGGCGGATGCCGCGCTGTGCGATCAGCCGATCGATGTCGACCCGATTTTCGATTGCCCTGGACAGCCGACCAGCCCGGAAGTCCTCCCACAGGTTGGCCACAGTTTCTTCGGCGCACGCGCGATTTGTGCCGATCACGCCGCGCGGTCCGCGCTTGATCCAACCGGTCACGTACACGCCGCTCTGGGAGCTGCCCTGTTCGTCGACGACACGGCCGTTCACGTTGGGGATTCGACCGGCGGCGTCGTCGAACGGTACGCCCGCGACCGGCGCCCCCAAGTATCCGATCGACCCGATGACCAGACCTGTCTCGATCGTCTCGGAAGTGCTCTCGTCTCCACCGACCAGCGCGCCCGATGCGTCGAAGGAGTTGCCGACGACCCGCAGCGCCTCGACTCGTCCGTCCCCCACGATTTCGACCGGTGCGGTCATGAAGCGGAAAGTGACGCGCCTGTTGCCCGCCGTCGTTGGCTTCTCGGCGTACTCGCGGGCAATCTGCAGTTTGAGTGCGGTCTCGTCGTCGTCACCGGCAGCGGGCTCCAGATCGTCGCTATCGATGACCACGTCGATGCCGGGTAGATGGCCCAGAGCGAGAAACTCTGCCGCCGAGAACGCGCCATGGCGTGGTCCGCGTCGACCGAGGATGACGACTTCCTCGGTCGCGCTGGCGGCCAGCGCATCGAGCGTGTGCTCGGCGATATCGGTGCCGCGCAATGCATCCGGCCCGCAGAGCAGAACCCTGGCGATATCGAGGGCGACGTTGCCGTTGCCCACGATGACCGCACGCCCACCGGACAGATCGAACGAGGCGTCAGCATTGTCGGGGTGGCCGTTGTACCAGGCGACGAAGTCCGCCGCGGAGACACTGCCGGGAAGATCCTCGCCAGGCACCTCCAGAGCACGACTTTTCGATGCACCAACACCGTAGATGACGGCGTCGTGGCGCGCGGCAAGTTCGTCGTGGGTGATGTCCGTGCCGATTTCGACGTTGAAGTGGCAACGCAGTCGCGGGTTGGCCAGCGCGGACCCGAACATTTCGGTGATCAACTTGGTTCGCTGATGATCGGGCGCCACGCCGGCCCTGATGAGACCGAAGGGGGTAGGCAGACGCTCGTAGACATCGACTTCTGCTCCTTCGATGTCAAGCAGTTCGGTGACGGCGTAGCAGGCCGCGGGTCCGGATCCAACGACGGCGACCCGTAGTGATCCAGGCTTGACTCTCTCCCGCTTGCGCGTATTCAACATTGGCTTGGCATCCAATGGGTACTTTGCAAAGTAGTCGGCGTTGATATCGCGGTAGCGCTCCAGGTGCGATGGCAGATCGTCTTCGTAGTAGATGGCGTCGACCGGGCATTCCACCTCACACGCACCACATTCGACGCATGTGTCTGGGTCGATGTAGAGCATCTGCAAACCGGAACCGTGTAAGTCGCCGTCTGGACGGATGCAGTCGACCGGGCAGACCGCGATGCAGCTCGCATCCTTGCAGCAGTTCTGTGTGATCACGTAGGTCATGGCTGGCGCTGCCCTTCAATAGTATTCATGTCAAGGACTCACACGACGTACCGGAGATCGGTGAGATTCGGTGAAACCGTCCAGAACAGACGTGCAGCCGTCTGTCGCGGAATGCATTGAAGCGCACCACATCTGGTCAGCGCCGCTACTCCAGGAACCTCTGGGGACGTCCCCGTCGATCACGGCGGCCCCGTGTTTCGTGGTCCACCGTGGACGTCGTATGAGCACCCCTACATGCCAGCACAGCGGCCGTCTCGTAGTCGATCCCCCAGTTGGGTTATCCCAATGCAGCCCAGTCGGGCGTGCCTGCAAAGCAGCTACCCTGGAGAACGCCAGCGGCACGCCACACCGTGTCCGGCTCCTACCGCATCGGTGAAACCACGAACGCTGCTGCTCGGTCTGAAACCAGACATGCCGCTGCGGCCATCACCGAATGCTCGCCACCCGTTTCCTACGAGAGCACGGAATCCACCAGACAAACTGGCCATCCTTCTAGCAACATCGGTCGTCGACATTTACATCGGACCGCCGTCCTATGGCCGGTCTACCACCGCAGTCGGGTGGCCGATTCACCCCGTCCGCCACACCCCGCGAAGCACCCCTTGCCACATAACGCTACGCGCAGTAGCGTAACGCCGCGTGACCCGAAGCTTCCACGTCGGCCAGCCGTTCACCACGCCCGATGCGGATATCGCAGCGGTGCTAGAGCAGGTCAGCGTCCCGACGCTGCTGCTCTCGCTCGTGCACATCACTGGCGACCCGCGATACATCCGCGAGTTCAAACAGGCCGGCCTGTTCCTCAACGAAGTCCAGGGCTTCATGAGCGAAGAGGACAAGGCCCGCGCTCGTGAGGTGGCCCTGCCGATCATCGCCGACTACCGCGACCGCGGTTGTCCGGTCCCCGAACCGCTGCCCGCCGAACTGGTCAGGGAGATGCTGGATTGGGCGGCCTGCGAGCCGGTCGACGAGGACAACCTGCCGCTGGTCCTAGAGGAACTCGACCTCGAAGGCATCGACCCGCGCCGGCCCGCCGCGCTGCAGGACACTCAGGACTTCAGCGTCGTCGTGATCGGCTGCGGGGAATCCGGAGTCCTGGCCGGCGTACGCCTCAAGCAGGCCGGCATCGACTTCACGATCGTGGAGAAGAACGCCGGACCCGGTGGAACCTGGTGGGAGAACAGCTATCCCGGCGCCCGTGTCGACGTGGCCAACCACTTCTACTGTTACAGCTTCGAACCCAGCAACCACTGGGACCACTTCTTCGCCGAACAGCACGAACTGCGCCAGTATTTCCGCGACGTGGTGGACCGCCATGAGCTGGAACCGAACATCCGGTGGAACACCGAGGTGGTCTCCGCCGCATGGGACGGCGGGATGTGGAACGTCACCGTGCGCTCGGCCGCCGGCACCGAGACCCTGCGGGCCAACGCGGTCATCACTGCCGTCGGCCAACTCAACCGACCCCAGATCCCCGACTTCCCCGGCGCGGAAACCTTTGCGGGACCGGCATTCCACTCCGCGGCGTGGGACCACGACGTCGACGTCACCGGCAAGCGGGTCGCCCTGATCGGCGCCGGTGCCAGCGGCTTCCAGATCGCCCCGGCCATCGCCGGCAAGGTCGAACACCTCACCGTCTTCCAGCGCACCGCGCAGTGGATGTTCCCCAACCCGATGTACCACGAGCCCGTCGCCGACGGGGTGCGCTGGGCGATGGAGCACCTGCCGTACTACGGCCGCTGGTACCGCTTCCTGCTGCTGTGGCCCGGAGCCGACAAGGGCCTGGACGCCGCCCGGGTGGACCCCGACTATGACGACCAGGGCAACGCGGTCAGCGAGATCAACGCCATCGCCCGCATCATGTTCACCGACTGGATCACCACCCAGGTCGGCGACGACGCCGACCTGCTGGCCAAGGCACTGCCCGACTATCCGGCCACCGGCAAGCGCACCCTGCAGGACAACGGCAGCTGGCTGGGCACCCTCAAGCGCGACAACGTGGACCTGATCCGCACCCCGATCGAACGCATCACCCCGACCGGGATCGTCACGACGGACGGTGAGACGTACGACGTCGACATCATCGTGTACGCCACCGGTTTTCGTGCCACCGACGTGCTGTTCCCGATGACCATCACCGGGCGTGACGGCATCGACCTGCACGACGCCTGGGGACAGCGTCCCTACGCCTACCGCGGCATCACCGTGCCCGGTTTCCCCAACTTCTTCATGACGTACGGCCCGGGGACGCACCTGGCCCACGGCGGCAGCCTCATCCTCAACTCCGAACTCCAGATGCGCTACATCAACAAGTGCCTGGAGCATCTGGTCACCGAGGGCCTGCAGACCATGGAGCCACTGCCCGAGCCGACGAAGGAATGGCACCGGCGCTCGCAGGAAGCGATCCGCCAAACCGTGTGGGCACAGCCCTCGATCAAACACTCGTATTTCAAGAATGCTGACGGTGAGATCCACACCGTCAGCCCGTGGCGGCTGAGCGAATACCGTTCCGCCATCAACGAACCCATCTGGTCAGACTTCACAGTTAAGGAGGCGTGAGTATGCGCGCAGTCGTCGTCGACGGTGCCGGCAAGGTCAGCGTCGAAACCCGGCCGGACCCCGTCCTGCCTGGTCCCGACGGGGCCGTCGTCAAGGTCGAGTCCGCCTCGATCTGCGGATCGGACCTGCACTTCCTGGAGGGCCACTACCCGATCGTCGACCCGGTGGCGGTCGGACATGAGGCTGTCGGCACGATCGTCGAAATCGGCCCGGAGGTCACCGGATTCGCTGTCGGCGACCGGGTACTGGTGTCCTCGGTGGCGGGATGCGGGCATTGCAGCGGCTGCGCCACCCACGACCCGATCCGCTGCGTACAGGGCCCGCAGATCTTCGGCACCGGATTCCTCGGCGGAGCCCAGGCCGAACTTCTCGCGGTACCGGCGGCGAACTTCCAGCTACTGAAGATGCCGGAGGGCATCACCACCGAGCAGGCCCTGCTGCTCACCGACAACCTCGCGACCGGCTGGGCGGCAGCCAAACGCGCGGACATTCCGGTCGGCGGCTCCGTCGCGGTGATCGGCCTTGGCGCGGTCGGCATGTGCGCCCTGCGCAGCGCCATCACCCTCGGTGCGGCAAAGGTTTTCGCGGTCGACCCGGTGGAGGCCCGGCGCGAACGTGCAGAAGCCTCGGGAGCCATCACGTTCGCCCCGCCCTCGGCACAGGCGATCCGGGAGGCCACCGGTGGGCTCGGCGTGGACGCCGTCATCGACGCGGTGGGCATGGACGCCTCGATCAACGACGCCATCGACGCCGCCCGTGCCGGCGGCACCGTTTCCATCGTCGGTGTGCACGATCTGCAGCCCTACCCGATGCCCGCGCTGGGCTGCCTGCTGCGCAGCCTGACCATCCGCTTCACCACTGCGCCGGTACAGCAGACCTGGCCGGAACTGATCCCGCTACTACAGGCCGGCCGCCTCGACGTCGACGGAATCTTCACCACCACGATGTCGCTGGACGAGGCCGCCGACGGCTATGCCAAGGCGTTCTCGCGCTCAGGTGAGCACCTGAAGGTTCAGCTCAAGCCGTAGCGCTGGGTCAACCGGAGATTACGGCGGGCGTCATGTCCGGGCGGATGGAATGCGTGCCGCCCGGCGTTCATCTCTAACGCATCCAATTGGATCGGATCCGTTGTCTCACCGAGGAGAACCGCAGTGACCACCAGCCAGACCGACAATGTTCTCTACACCGCCCAGACCCACACCACCGGCGGGCGACAAGGCGAGGCCTACAGCTCCGACGGCAACCTCGACATCCAGCTGACCCCGCCCGGCGGCGACGGCTCCGGCACCAACCCCGAGCAGTTGTTCGCGGCAGGCTGGTCAGCGTGCTTCCTGAGCGCCATGGGCCTGACCGCAGGCAAGCACAATGTGAAGCTGCCCGCCGAGACCGCCGTGGACGCCGAGGTAGACCTGCTCAACACCGACGGGGCGTTCTCACTGCGGGCGCGGCTGAACGTCACCATCCCCGGTGTCGATCGGGAAACCGCCCAAGCCATCGCCGATGACGCGCACCAGGTCTGCCCGTACTCCAAGGCGACCCGCGGCAACATCGCCGTCACCATCAGCGTGGCCTGACCCCTACGGCGGCCCGGCGATTACCCGCAGCGGTTGCGGAAATCAATCGCCGGCTGCCGGATTCCCGTCAGCTCGGCACGGATCTGCGGCTTGTCCTCGAGGTAGACCCGCACCGCATCAGCCATCTGGTCATTCGACTGACCCTTGAGGCTGGTGAAGAACGCGTTGACGTCGGGATGGGTGAACAAATACGCCGATGTGGCCGCGCGGACCCCGGCCATCACACCGGCCAGGTCGGCGGAGGTGCAGTTCGGCTCTTCTGCCGCAGCGACAGGCGCACCAACAGCCAAGAGCGACAGGCTGATTGCGCCGGCGGCGATCACTCGGGTGAACATCGTGGCTCCTAAGTCGACTCGGATAACTGAGCTGAGGCTCACGGGCGTCCGGGACGGTTAGGGCGCCAACCGCCGCCACCACCGCCGCCGCCATTGTCAGGCGGGCCGGGGTCGATATTGATGTCCAGGCCCCAGTCACCGCAGGACCAGGCGTCGGTGCAGTAATACGGGTAGTACGGCCCGGCCTTCGGCGCTTCCGGTCCCCCACCGCGGACGGTGCCCTGTGCACACACCGTGGAGCCACCGGCATCGACGCAATCGGCGGCTGCGGGTGGTGCAACGGAGACGGCGATCGGGATGGTCAAACCGGTCAGACCGAGCAAGACTGGACGCCACATGCTCCGCATGGTCACTCCTTCATCGGTCCCCGTTGGGCCGGGAATAGAACCCGGAACCACCCAATTAGGCGCGATCGACAATAACCCTCCGATGCTGCTGGCGCATGCCGAAACCGGCGCGCGGGGATCACCGGCACCTTCACCATCGGTAGCTAAACGGTTACCCTGGCTAAGTGCCGACAACCTGGTCCCGGCGAGGCTTTCTCACGGTCACCGCTGGAATGGCCCTGGTCGCCGCATGTAGCACGCAAAAGCCCGGCGTCGTTGCGAAAGACGGCTCGGTGACCGTCCGCCACCTCTTCGGAGAAACCACTATCCCGGGACCACCGCAACGGGTCGTCAGCGCGGGATTCACCGAACAGGACGACCTGCTGGCCCTCGGCGTCGTCCCGGTCGCGACAACCGAGTGGTTCGGAAGTGAGCCGTTCGCGGTATGGCCTTGGGCGCAAACGAAACTCGGGGCCGCCCAACCCACCGTGCTCAGCCTCACCGACGGGATCCAGGTCGACGCGATCTCAGCGCTCAAACCCGACCTGATCGTGGCCACCAATGCCGGACTCGATGCCGACACCTACGCCAAACTCTCCGAGATCGCCCCGACGATCGCGCAGACCGGACCGGACGCATTCTTCGAACCATGGCGCGACCAGGCCACCCTCATCGGCCAGGCACTGTTCCAGAACGACGCGATGACGGGGCTGATCGCCGGCGTGGACGACAGGTTCAAGACGGTGGCCACCAACAACCCGCGGTACGCAGGCCGGAAAGCCATGCTGCTCGGTGGCACCTTGTTCCGCGACAGTGTGCAGGCCGAGACGGGATGGCGTACCGAATTTCTCGCCCAGATGGGCTTCGTCGTACCGCCGGCCCCCGACCTGATCCCGCGCTCGGACTTCGCCGCCGTGCTCGACGCCGCCGATGTGCTGATCTGGACCACCGAGAGCGATGCCGAGCGCGACGCCCTGCTGGCCGATCCGGGGATCGCCGAACTCAAGGCCACCGTCCACAAACGGCACGTTTTCACCCCCAAAGACCTGTCCGGCGCCATCGCATTCGCCTCGCCGCTGTCCTATCCCCTGGTGGCCGACCAACTGCCGTCCCTGCTCAACCGGGCGCTGACCTGACAAGATGACCGGGTGACAAGCCCCCAGGAACCCTCCGAGCACCGCGGCACCGCCATCGTCGGCTCGGCCTACTATCCGGTGCTCGTCGCGGTCTTCACCGCCCTGGTGATCATCTCCAACGTGACCGCCACCAAGGGCGTCGCCTTCGGACCGATCATCGGCAACTGGTCGATCATCACCGACGGCGGGTTCATCGTCTTCCCGCTCACCTACGTGATCGGCGACGTGCTCTCCGAGGTATACGGGTTCAAGGCCACGCGCCGTGCCATCTTCCTGGGGTTCTCCATGAATGCCCTTGCCGCACTAGCATTCTGGGTCACCGTCTATTTACCCGCGGCGGACTTCTACCCCAATCAGGAGCACTTCGAGAACATCGTCGGTGCCTACACCCAATTGATCGTGGCCGGCCTGGCCGGGTTCATCGTCGGGCAGACCATCAACGCCTGGGTCGTGGTCGCCATCAAGGAACGCACCAAGGAGAAGCACCTGTGGGCCCGCCTGGTCGGTTCCACCTTCGCCGGCCAACTCGGTGACACCCTGGTCTTCTGCGGTATCGCGGCCAGCGCGATCGGCATCAACACCTTCGGCGACTTCGTCACCTACGCCGCGCTGGGCTGGATCTACAAGACCGCGGTCGAGGTGATCATGCTGCCGATCACCTACCGCGTGATCGCCGCCATCAAACGTCGAGAGCCCACTTATCAGGCCGCCGTGTGAGGCTTCGATAAGGCTCCTCTGGCAAGGTTCATAGAGCCGGAGCTTTCTTAGCTACTCACGGGTAGCTTCAGGTCATGAGTGTGACATCAGAGGTGATGGACGCGACGGGACCCAGCCTGAGCCCCGGTACCGCTCGCGACTACGGCGATCAGGCTCTGCTGCTCGAGTTCGACAGCACTGCCGATGTTTTGGCGTGGACCGCCACTCTCACGGCGGCCCAACTGCTCGGTGTGGTCGATATCGTGCCGGCGTCACGCACGATCTTGATCAAGCTGGCCGATCCCCGCTATCAGGCACCCACGCGGCAACGCCTGGGCAAGTTGCGGCTCCAACCCGAGGTAGCCCCGGTCAGCCCGGTCGGCGGGGCCGACGTGACCATCGACGTGATCTACGACGGCGCCGACCTGCACGACGTCGCGGCACTGGCCGGGCTGACCCCGGAACAGGTGATCGCGGCACATACCGGCAGCCCGTGGCAGGTCGGATTCATGGGGTTCGCACCCGGATTCGCCTACCTCGTGGGTGGTGACGAACGACTACAGGTACCGCGCCGGGCCGAGCCTCGTACCAGCGTCCCGCCCGGGGCAGTGGCACTGGCCGGCGAGTTCAGTGGCATCTACCCGCGGCAGTCACCCGGCGGCTGGCAGTTGATCGGGCGCACCGACGCAGTGATGTTCGACGTTCATCGAGACCAACCGGCGCTGCTCACCCCGGGTACGTGGGTGCAGTTCCGGGCCATCGGCTAGTCGGCGAGGAGCACACCATGACGACGAGATTGGAAGTACTGCGCACCGGACCGTTGGCCCTCGTCGAGGATCTCGGCCGCCCCGGCATGGCCCACCTCGGTGTCACCCGCTCGGGTGCCGCCGACCGTCGGTCCCACACCCTGGCGAACCGCCTGGTCGCCAACCCCGGGGAGCACGCCACCGTCGAAGTGATGTTCGGCGGGTTCTCCGCCCGGGTGGTCGGCGGCGACGTCTCGATCGCCGTCACCGGCGCCGATACCGACCCGGCCGTCAACGGTATTCCGTTCGGCACCAACAGCATTCACCACGTTCATAACGGCGAGGTGATCTCGCTGGGCGCACCGCACTCGGGCCTGCGCAGCTACCTGGCGGTCCGCGGCGGCATCGCCGTCGAACCGGTCCTGGGTTCACGGAGCTACGACGTGATGTCGGCGATCGGGCCGGCACCGCTGCAACCCGGCGACATCCTGCCGGTCGGCGAGCACACCGCCGACCTGCCCGAAACGGATCAGGCCCCGGTCGCCTCGATCAGCGACGACGTGCTGGAACTCAATGTGGTACCCGGCCCGCGCGACGACTGGTTCGTCGACCCCGATGTCCTGATCCGGACCAACTGGCAGGTGACCACCCGCAGCGACCGGGTGGGAATGCGCCTCGTCGGCATGCCGCTGTCATACCGCTGGCCGGACCGCCAGCTGCCCAGCGAGGGCGCGACCCGCGGAGCAATCCAGATACCGCCCAACGGTTTTCCGGTGATCCTCGGGCCCGACCACCCCGTCACCGGCGGCTACCCGGTGATCGGTGTGGTGACCGACGAAGACATCGACAAGCTGGGTCAGGTCCGCCCCGGGCAGACCGTGCGACTGCACTGGGCGCATCCGCGCCGACCGTTCGAGGGGTAGTCCCCGCCAAGCCGAATGTGAAGAAGATCGTGAGTTTTCCGAGGAAACTCGCGATCTTCTTCACTCTGGCGTTACGGGAATCGGCCCGCCGGCGGCGCGCACTGTGGGTGGATCTGCAACCGCTAGCATCCGTACTACGTCTGTAATACACTTTTTGGCATGGCGCTGACCTGGGAGTCTGATCGCGACGACCACCTCGCCCGCCACGGCGTCACGACAGACCAGGCTGACGAGGCGTTCGCGCATGAGGACGCGCTGACGATCAACCCCGACTACGGCAGCATCTCCGGCCTCGGTATCCGCACCATCGGCTACTCGGCCAGCTTCGGCGACCTGCTCAGCGTGCTGAGCTACTTCGACAACGACGGTGTCCAGCAGGGCACCACCGCGTTCCGCGCAAACCGCAAGGACCGCCGTTACTACTTCGGACAGGAGTGAGCACCATGAGCCACAAACTGAGCAACGAGGAGCTCCGCGCCCTGATGGACGAAGAGGCCCGCGCTGCGGAGGCCGCTGCGGCCGAGGACATCGACGACGGGGCGCCGCTGCCTGCGCATGTGAAGGCGAGCCGGCCGAACCGGGCACGCAGCAAGGTGCTGCAGGTGCGGTTGAATCCCGACGAGATGGAATCGCTGGAGATGATCGCGTACGTGCGGCATCAGCCGGTGTCGACGGTGGCGCGTGAGGAACTGTTGTCCCTGATCGAACGGTCTAGGCGGCCGGCGCCGGAGGGTGAGACGGTGGCCGATCTGCTGGATCAGATGGAGGCAAGGATTGTGGCGCTGCGGCAGGTGCAATTCGAGGGTAAGCGAACCCTGTCCTCGTTTGCGCGGCCGGATGTCCCGCGCCGGGTGGATTGAAGGCACCCAGATGACGGCACCACCTGGGTAGTTGCGGATGCGATAGTGCTCACCCCGGCCTGACACTCTCGCCGGCGGCCAGCAACGTAGAGACACCGGCCCCCGGCACTGGTAGAAATTTGGTGTGCCCATCCAGGATGTCAGTGCACCACGCGTCAGCGGCGGGATTCTGCACACCGCGCGTCTGGTTCACACCTCCGATCTCGACCACGAGACCCGCGAGGGCGCCCGACGCATGGTCATCGAGGCGTTCGACGGCGATTTGACCGACGCCGACTGGGAGCACTCGCTCGGCGGCATGCACGCGTTCATCTGCCACCACGGCGCCCTGATCGCGCATGCCGCGGTGGTCCAGCGGCGCCTGATCTACCGCGACACCGCACTGCGCTGCGGTTACGTGGAAGCCGTGGCGGTACGCGAGGATTGGCGCGGCCAAGGCTTGGCCACCGCCGTCATGGACGCCGTCGAACAGGTCCTGCGCGGCGCCTACCAACTCGGCGCACTAAGTTCGTCGGAGGCCGCCAGGGAGATGTACCTCGCCCGCGGGTGGGTGCCCTGGCAGGGCACGACGTCGGTGCTGCGGCCTGCGGGTGTGACGCGCACACCCGAGGACGACCGATCGCTGTTCGTGCTGCCGGTCGATCTGCCGGCAGGCCTGGAACTCGACACCGCCGCCGAGATCACCTGCGACTGGCGCGACGGGGACGTCTGGTAAGCGGGCTGACCTCGTAGTTCTGCCCCATTGGTCCGCCTGGATGATGGGGCGCCGCAACAGCCTCGACTCATTCTCCACAGCATCGTCGGAGGCCCGCCATAGGATCAATTCGCATTGATGTGCGCGCGCACGCCCGAGTTGAGGAGTATCAGGCACACGAAACCCGACGACCCCATCCGGGGGATGCGCCAGACTTAGAGTTAGCTTAAATAGTGTCTAGGTCTCATCTGCCCGCCAAGGGCGCCGAAAAAGCTCTTGGCTGAAGCCAAGATCCTTCGATGGGGGTCGCGTGAATTCCGGCAATGCCTCAGCTGTGACGTTGTGCAGGGATGTCGCGGTGAAAGCGATCGGTGCCTTCGAGGTCCTCAAGTAGGCGTTGTCGGTGTTGTTCTAGAGGCTCGAGTACTTCAGCCACCTTTGCTGCTGCGTTGAACGAGGCCTGCTGTGTGGCTGCGACGATGAGACGGCTCAACCGATCACGATCCTGTACTGGGTGTCGTCGGCCAGGTCGATGTCAACGAGGTCGCCGGAGGCGTTGACCCACGCGCGAACAAGCCCGTTGTCGGATACACCGTCAACGCGGCCGATGGCGTCGATGGCTTGTCGCGCTTGCCGGAACGCTTCGGCTTGACCTTCGAGGCTGTCGAGGTCGAGGTCTGGGTCGAAACCGTGGTCGTCACTCATTCGGGCAGCCGTTCCATGGCACGGCGTGCTTCCTTACGGATCGACACGTCGCGATGGGTGAGGTAGGGCTCAATCCGGGCTCGGACACCGTGTGCCTTCATCTGGATCAGGGCGCGAATCGAAAAGTACGTGAACGTGTCGAGAAACCTGGACGTCACGGTGCGTGAGCCGTTTGCCGGTGACGCGATCAACATCCGGCTCGAACATCGAGAAGGCCAAGCGATAGACATCTTGGTGCCGTATCGGACAACTGGCGACGGCATCACGATCGATGGCCAGGCGATGACAGCGGCGGTCGATGTCGCCCGGTTGTGGCCGACCAGTTCACCGTGACATCGCTACCACCGGTGAGCGGTCACCGCAGTTCATAGCAGGGGCGCGACGCTGAAGCCGAAGTCGGTGAGTGGTTCAACGGTGATGGTTCCTGAGTCTCCGATCGGAGCGAAGACGATGACAGTATCGGCTAGGTCTGCCGACGCGAAAGCCCGAATTGTCTTGTAATGCGCCAAGTCCTGGCGCATGGTGGGTTCGTTCTCCCATTCGCCGATCAGCAGCGGGATGGCTCCGCCCCCCGAGCCAGGGACGCGGGACATGCAGGATGCGTAGTTTTCGACATTCGGAAATCGGATCTTCCCGTCTGAGATGTTCGACACCGACCCGTCTGCGCAGACGGCCGCCGACCACTCCTCACGATCTCCGGATACCTGACCGGCTGCAGAGGCCGGGTGGCCGCCCGTGACCCTCTCCAAGTTGATCCAACCTGCCACCGCCGCGACGGCGACGACAGACACCGGGATCGCACCTACAACTAGCGTCACGGTCCGCACACGTCGCGCACGCTGCGCGTTGGCGGGCACGCTAGGAACGGCGGTACTGCGGTTGTAGCCATCCGGAGTCTGACCAGGCCCCGGATCAGACTGGGGCAGCGGCGGGTACCTCATGCACCTCACCGTATCGGCCCCGGAGCAGGCTGCTCGGGATTCAACCGGAGCCGACAACAATCTGGCTCGATGGTCAATGTGAACCATCCAGGGTTTGATGCACACCTACTTTTGGGGGAAGGATGATTGCATCATGCCGAAGAAGGCAGTCAACTCCGCTGTATCGCCGATGGTCCCGTGTCGTGCGCTTGCAGCATGCACCGCGATCACGGGAGTAACGATTCCCTCACGCCCCCTGCGCGGCGCACGTGAGCGGAATTTCACGGCCGGGTCACCGCACGGCGCATCCGGGCAATAAACGCTCCCTAGCGTGTGCGCCATGCCCACTCTGCGGAAGTCGAAGCGCGTCACCAACTGGGATCCAGAGGACACGCTGGCCTGGGAAGCCGGAAACAAGTACATCGCGCGCCGGAATCTGACCTGGTCGGTGTTCGCCGAACACGTCGGCTTCTCCGTCTGGTCCATCTGGTCGGTGATGGTCCTGTTCATGCCCGAGGCCGTGTACGGCTTCACAGCCGGGGACAAGTTCCTACTGGGCGCCACCGCGACGCTGGTGGGCGGATGCCTGCGCATCCCCTACACACTGGCCACCGCGACGTTCGGGGGTCGCAACTGGACCGTGTTCTCCGCCTTCGTGCTGCTGATCCCAACGGTGGGCACCATGGTGCTGCTGGCCAACCCCGGCCTGCCGCTGTGGCCCTACCTGCTGTGCGCGGCCCTGGCCGGTTTCGGCGGTGGCAACTTCGCCTCGTCGATGACCAACATCAACGCCTTCTACCCACAACGCCTCAAGGGCTGGGCATTGGGCCTCAACGCCGGCGGCGGAAACATCGGCGTGCCGATGATCCAGCTCGTCGGCCTGTTGGTCATCGCCACCGCGGGCAACCGGGCTCCGTACTGGGTGTGCGCCGTCTACCTCGTCGCGCTGACCGTCGCCGGTATCGGCGCGGCGCTCTACATGGACAACCTCGAACAGCACAAGATCGACCTGAAGGCGATGAAATCCATACTCGCAGAACGCGATACCTGGGTGATCTCGCTCCTCTACATCGGCACCTTCGGATCCTTCATCGGCTTCGCCTTCGCCTTCGGCCAGATCCTGCAGATCAACTTCGCCGCCGGCGGCCAGACTCCGGCTCAGGCATCCCTGCATGCCGCACAGATCGCCTTCATCGGCCCGCTGCTCGGCTCACTGTCCCGGGTGTACGGCGGCAAGCTGGCCGACCGGATCGGCGGCGGCCGGGTGACCCTGGCGGTCTTCGGCGGCATGATCCTGGCGGCCGGACTGCTCCTCGCTATCAGCATGTACGACGATCACACCGCCGCTGCGGCCAACGGCCTGATGATGATCGGCTACGTCATCGGATTCGTCGCCCTGTTCCTGCTCAGCGGCCTGGGCAATGGCTCGGTCTACAAGATGATCCCGTCCATCTTCGAGGCCCGCAGCCACTCCCTCCAGGTCAGCGAGGACGAGCGGCAGCGGTGGTCCCTGTCGATGTCGGGTGCACTGATCGGATTCGCCGGCGCAATCGGCGCCCTTGGCGGTGTCGGCATCAACCTGGCCCTGCGGCAGTCCTACAGTTCAACGGCATCAGCCCCTTCATTTTCTATGGCGTTCTGGATCTTCCTGGCCTTCTACGTGCTGGCCTCGGCATGCACCTGGTGGCGCTACGTCCGCCGACCTGCTGCGACAGGCGTCACAACCGCCCCCGAAGACCGACATGCCTCGGCAATGGCCGGGTAATCACTTGGAAACACAAGGTCCGTTCACTGGTCCCATGACCGAGCCTGACTGGGCACCGCTAACCGGCTTTCGCGTGGCAGTGACCTCTGCCCGCCGTGCCGATGAGCTGAGTGCGCTGCTCACCAGGCGCGGCGCGACGGTGACCACTGCGGCCGCCATCACGATGGTTCCGCTACCCGACGACGATGAACTACGCGCCCACACCGAGTCGCTGATCGCCGAGCCACCGGACATCGTGGTGGCCACCACGGGGATCGGCTTCCGCGGCTGGTTCGCCGCGGCAGACGGGTGGGACCTGGCCGCCGAACTCACCGACGCGCTGGGAAAGGCCCGCATCGTGTCCCGCGGCCCGAAGGCCACCGGGGCGTTGCGGGCCGCGGGGCTGCCCGAGGAATGGTCGCCCGAGTCGGAATCCTCCCGGGAGGTGTTGCGCTACCTCGTCGAACAGGGTGTGGCGGGGCAACGGATCGCCGTGCAGTTGCACGGGGCCACCGACGAGTGGGACCCGTTCCCCGAGTTCCTCGACGAGCTCCGGAATGCGGGCGCCGAAGTGGTGCCGATCCGGGTCTATCGCTGGCATCCCGCGCCGCGCGCAGGCGAGTTCGACCAGATGGTCGCCGGGATCGCCGAACGGCGTTTCGACGCAGTCAGTTTCACCTCGGCCATGGCGGTTGCCTCAGTCCTGATGCGGGCCACCGAGATGGGTATCGCCGACCGGGTGCTGTCAGCGTTGCGCACCGACGTCCACGCCATGTGCGTCGGCCCGGTCACCGCACGGCCGCTGGTCCGGCTCGGGGTGCCGACCTCGGCGCCCGAGCGGATGCGGTTGGGCGCCTTGGCTCGTCACATCACCGATGAACTGCCTCTGCTCCAGGCGCGGACCGTCCGGGTCGCCGGACATTCGCTCGAGATCCGGGGCACCTGCGTCCTGGTCGACGGCACGGTCAAGTCGCTGTCGCCGGCCTCGATGTCGACCATCCGGGCACTGGCGCACCGGCCCGGTGCGGTGGTGTCGCGGTTCGATCTGCTCAGTGCACTGCCGGGCACCGGGACAGACACCCACGCTGTGGAGACCGCGGTGCTGCGCCTTCGTACTGCATTGGGAGACAAGAACATCGTCTCCACGGTCGTCAAACGCGGTTACCGGCTTGCCATCGACGACACCGAACTGGCTCGAGCCCGATGAGCCTGGTCCTGGTCGCACACGGAACCCGCAAGCCGGGCGGTGTGGCGATGATCGGCGATCTCGCCGCGCGGGTGTCCGACCTGTTGGGCCGGCCGGTACACGTCTCGTTCGTCGACGTCGTGGGCCCGACCCCGAGCGAGGTTCTGGCGTCCCTGCCCACGGACTGCCCGGCGGTGGTGGTGCCCGCGTTCCTGGCTGCCGGGTATCACGTCCGGGTCGATGTGCCCGCCCACGTGGCGGCCAGTGAGCACCCGGCCGTCACCGTCACCACGCCGCTAGGGCCCTGCCCTGGCACGGTCCGGGTTCTCGCCGATCGGCTCATCGAATCGGGATGGCGGCCGGGCGATTCGGTGATACTCGCGGCAGCTGGAACTTCCGACAGGAGTGCCCAGTCCGACCTTCGGCACACCGCTGCGCTGCTGTCAGCGATGACCGGCGACCGCGTAGAACTGGCCTTCGCCGCCACCGGCGCGCCGAGCGTTGCCGAAGCCGTCGCCGCGCAGCGCCGCCGCGGCCATCGCCGCGTAGCTGTGGCGTCCTATCTGCTCGCCGATGGACTTTTCCAGGACCGGCTGCGTGAATCCGGTGCCGACCTCGTGAGCGAACCGCTCGGCACCCATCCCGGCATGGTCCGGCTGATTGCAAACCGGTTCCGCCGCGCTGGAGTACTGAGCCTGCCCGCGGCGGCGTGAGCTGACCGACTGGGCAACCCGCGGCACGACCAGCACCACCAGCACGAGCGCGCCGCCGGCACCCGCAATCGAGAACGCCGCGGACCGTCGCGCACCGACCAGTGCCGAACATTGCTCGACGTAATCGCTGGCCAGGAATCCCGGCCCGGCGAGCGTGTGCTGATCCAGGTTCAGCCGGTCCTGCTGGGCGGCGACCCGGTAATCCGGACGCGCTCCGTTACCGCACGGGATCGGTTGACCGGCGCGATCCACGGCATCCAAACCCAGGGGCACCAACGTTGCCCCGAGTGCGCCCAGCATCGCTGCCGCCCCCACCAGATTCAGTACCGAACGCGCAAACATCCCTTGTCAGCCCCTCCGACGACGCTCCTTGAGAGGGAGTCCAAACACACTCAGCGAACCATTCTAGTTAGCCAGCAAGAGGTGCACCACACGTTTGGTGACATTCACCAATGGTGCAATTCTGGCAAATTTTCCGGCGAAACCACCTCTGTACAGGTAGTTAACATGGCAACAAATTTCCCGATCGTTTGCCGGCAGCTTGTCGTGTCAGATCCGACCCGAATACTCAGCTATCGTTGTCGCGAGCATCGGGCGATTCGGCGGGAGTGCAGGTAAAAGTGCAGGTGACAACGACGGTGGGCGCTGCCTGCCAAGGCGGCGTACTCGGCCGTGCGGCCCGGTAACCGGGTCCCGGCCGAACGTCTGCGTGAACACCTGCTGAATGCTCTGGAGCGCACATCCCGGCCGATGACGACCGCACAGCTACGCGACGATATGCACGAGCATTTTCGTGCACCGGTGGTGATCGAGTCGGTGTACCGCAATCTGACGGTGCTCGAACGACGCGGCGCCGTGGAGCGCTTCAGGCTGCAGGGGCGTGACGCCCACTGGAGCCGGGCGGCCGATCAGGCCGCGAGCTGAACGAACCCGCCCGGCGTCACCCTGGTCCGGTAGACCGGTATCGCCACGGCGCTGTCGTCGAGGCACCGACCGTCATCGAGCGCAAAGGCCTGTTTCTTGATCGGCGACTGCACCGTCGCGCACCCGCCACGATCACCCACGATCCCCCGGGACAGCACCGCCGCACCGGAGAACGGGTCGACATTGCCCACCGCGTGCAACGAGCCGTCATCGAGACGGAACAACGCCGCCTGCGAACCGTCGGGCAGCAGCACCGCGACGCCCCGGCAGGGCATCAGAAAGTCATAGCGGCAGGCTGTCGTCCATCCCGAGAACGGGGGGTTGTACACGTCCGTGCCGTCGTCGAGCAGTGTCATTTCGCCTCCTGGATGATCGCCGGCATACCCAGCTCTGTTGCGCTCCTCGCGGGCGCGAAGTCCGTAGCGCCCGGCACCTTCCGGCCGGCCCGCTCGGTGAATGTGATCGTCGGATCGTCCACGTCGGGCGCATTGACGAACGAGACGAAGCGCGACAGCTTCTCCGGGTCCTCGAGCACGCCCTTCCACTCGCAGGCGTAGCCGTCGACGTGGCGCTCCATGGCCGCCTCGAACTCGGCTGCCAGGCCGAGGGAGTCGTCGCACACGACATCGCGGAGGTGGTCGAGCCCGCCATCAAGAGATTCCAACCAAGGGGCCGTCCTTTGCAGGCGGTCAGCGGTTCGGATGTAGAACATCAGGAAGCGGTCGATGTAGCGGATCAGCGTCTCGTCATCGAGATCGCCGGCCAGCAGCTGCGCGTGCCGCGGTGACATCCCGCCGTTACCGCACACGTAGAGGTTCCAGCCCTGTTCGGTGGCGATGATGCCGACGTCCTTGCTCTGTGCTTCCGCGCATTCGCGTGCGCACCCCGACACTGCCATCTTGATCTTGTGCGGTGAGCGCAGACCCCGGTAGCGCTTCTCGATCTCGACGGCCATGTTCACCGAATCCTGTTGCCCGTACCGGCACCAGGTGCTGCCCACGCAACTCTTCACGGTGCGCAGCGACTTCCCGTACGCCTGCCCGGATTCCATGCCACCTTCGACCAGCCGTCGCCAGATCTCGGGCAGCTGTTCGACGCGCGCACCGAACATGTCGATGCGCTGACCGCCGGTGATCTTGGTGTAAAGATCGAAATCCCTTGCGATCTCACCGATCAGGATCAGCTGATCGGGAGTGATCTCACCGCCGGGCGACCGCGGCACCACCGAGTAGCTGCCGTTCTTCTGGATGTTGGCCAGGAAGTGGTCGTTGGAGTCCTGCAGCGAGGCCTGCTCACCGGAGAGCACGTGGTCGGAGCTGGTGGAGGCCAGGATCGATGCGACGGTGGGTTTGCAGATGTCGCAACCCTTTCCGGTACCGAACTGCTCGATCAGACCCGAGAAGGTCCGGATCTCGGTGGCACTGACGATCTCGAAGAGTTCGGCCCGCGACTGGCTGAAGTGCTCACACAACGCCTTGGACTGCTCGACTCCCTCGGCCTCCAGCAGCTGCTTGAGCAGCGGCACGCAGGACCCGCACGACGTGCCGGCCAACGTGCACTTCTTCAGGCCGGGGACATCGGTGCAGCCACCGCAGATGGCTTCCTTGAGATCACCTTTGGTCACGTTGTTGCAGGAGCAGATCTGCGCAATATCGGGCAGGGCACTCACACCGAGAGCAGAGGCCCCAGCCGCGCCTTCAGCGGCCGGCGCTATCAACGACAGCGGGTCGCCGGGCAGCTCGCTGGCAACCATCGGACGCAGCACCCCGTAGGCCGACGCGTCACCGACCAGGATGCCGCCGAGCAGCGTCTTGGCGTCATCGGAGAGGACCAGCTTGGCGTAGGTATTCTTCACCGGATCATTGACCACGACGTCCAGGCAGTTGGGCGTCCGCCCCTGGGCATCGCCGAAGCTGGCCACGTCCACGCCGAGCAGCTTGAGCTTGGTGGACATATCCGGCTCGGGGAACTCGGCCGCGCCACCGAGCAACCGGTCGGCGACCACCTCGGCACTGGTGTAGCCGGGGCCCACCAAGCCGTAACAACGGCCCTCGATCGCGGCCACCTCGCCGATCGCGTAGATGCTGGGATCGCTGGTGACACACGACAAGTCGGTCATCACGCCGCCGCGCTGCGCGATGTCGAGTCCCGCTTGACGGGCCAGCTCGTCGCGGGGACGCACCCCGGCCGCGAACACGATCACGCTGGCGTCGACGCTGCTGCCGTCGTTGAGCGACACCCGCACCGAGTCATCGATCTGGGATTTCTTCAGCGGCTTGTGCCGCTGCACCGGGTGAATGGTCTCGGTGCTGACTCCGGTGTGTACCTCGATGCCGAGACCCCGGATCATCCGGTTCAGCAGTGCGCCACCGGCCGGGTCCAGCTGGGCCGCCATCAGGTGCGGCGACATCTCCAACACGTGGGTCGCCAGCCCGAACCCGCGCAACGCATTCGCGGCTTCCAGGCCGAGCAGGCCACCGCCGATCACCACACCGACGGGCGTTTTCGAGTCGCGGGCGGCCTGTGCGCCGGCCCGGATGGCGTCCAGGTCGTCCAGCGTTCGATAGACGTGGCAGTGCGGCAGGTCGTGGCCTGGCACCGGCGGCACGAAGGCATACGAGCCGGTGGCCAGTACCAGCGCGTCGTAATCGATGCTTTGACCGTCGACAGTCCGCACCGTGCGGGCCTCCCGGTCGATCTCGGCCACCGCACAGCCCAGCCGCAGGTCGACCCGGTCGTCGCCGGCATAGTCGTTGCCGGGCAGCGCCAGCCGGCCCCGGTCCCAGTGTTCGGTGTAACCGGTCAGGCCGACCCGGTCATACGCGGCGTCAGCTTCCTCGGACAACACGGTGATCCGCCAGGTGCCCGCGGCGTCACGGGACCGCAGCGCCTCGACGAAGCGGTGTCCCACCATGCCGTGTCCGATGACCACGACGTTCTGTGTTGACGACATACGGCGAGATTAGGAACCTGAAGTTGCCGAAATGTCGCCCCGTGTGAATCGCCCGTCACGGTGTGCTCACGGCCCGCGCGCCGCGCATGTGAGATTGCGGTCCGGTGCGCCGGTCAGCCCGATTGATGCGCCAGCGCCCGGCCGATGACCCGGGCAGCCTCGTCGAAGCGCTGTGGATCGGGCCCGCAATAGTTGAGACGCAGGTACGGCCCGGAGGGCTCGGCGGGAAACCATTCATCGCCGGCCGCGACCAGCACCGACTCGGCCTCACACTCACGCACCAGGCGCTGCAGGTCGATCGCATCGGGCAGGCGCAGCCACAGGTGCAGACCGCCGCGAGGCACCTGCTCCAACTGGGCGCCGGACGCATGCTCGGCCAGCGCGGCGATCAGATGGTCACGCCGGGCCCGCAACTGCTGGCGCAGGTCGCGTAGGTGGGTTCGCCAGGCCGGCTGGGTCACCACATCCAGCGCAGCGGCCTGCAACAACCCACTGACGTACATCGACTCCGCACCGCGATCGGCCAGAATCCGTTCGCGCGCAGGACCTCTGGCCACCATCGCCGCCACCCGGACAGACGGCGACACACTCTTGGTCAGCGACCTCAGATAGATGACGTGGCCCGCGTCGTCGGATGCCGCCACCGGCCGGGACGTGCTGTCGATACCGAAGTCATGCGCCCAGTCATCCTCGATCAGGAAGGCGCCGTGACTGCGCACCACCTCGAGCACCTGGCCGGCCCGTTCTGGATCCCATTGGGCACCAGTCGGATTGGCGAAATTCGGTTGGGCGTAGAAGACCCGGGCACCGCTCTCGGCGAACGCACGCGAAAGTTCCTCGGGCTCAGGTCCGCTCGGCCCGCTGGGCACCGGAACCAACCGGACACCGCAGTGGGCCGCCGCCAGAATGGCCCCCCAGTAGCTGGGCGATTCGATCAACATCGGCTGCCCGAACCCGACCAGGGCACGAAAGATGGAACTCAGACCGCTCTGACTCCCCGGCAGCACGATCACCTCACGTGCCGTCGGCGCGGTCACCCCGGCACCGAACGCCTCGGCCAGTTCCTGGGCGAACCAGGCCTGCAGGTCGGGACGGCCGGGTGCAGGCGCCGGGTGCAGCGCGGCATCCCCGCGGGCAGCCCGCGCGAATGCGGTGCGGACCAACCGCTGCGGAAGCAGTTCGCGGACCGGATAACCGGAGTGCAACGCGATCACGTCAGGCGCGACACCACGCAGCGGCGTCGACAACGCCGGGATGCGCGCCTGCGGGGACCGCAGCGCCGCGGTCTGCCAGCCATAGTCGGGCAGGCGCGCGCTGCGCACTGCCCGCACGAACGTCCCGACCCCCGACCGGCTCTCCACCAGGCCCAGGCTGCGTAGCGTGCGCATGGCCTTGGCCACCGTCACCGGACTAGCTGCATACTCCGCCACCAGAGCGCGGTTGGACGGTAGCTGCGCACCCGGCGGCGCGGTGGTGATCCACTTTCGCAGGCCGGACACGATCCGCTCAGTGCTATCGTTATCCATGTTGATACAGAGTAGCGCTACTAGAAATAGTCCGCATGCGCTATCGTCCTCCGGATTGTGGTGGGGACTGCTGGGCGTGACAGCCTTCTCGTTCACCATCGTGTTCACCAAGATCGCCACCGGCGGATTATCGCCGCTGTTCATCGGTGCCGGCCGCGCCGTCGTCGCCGCGGCCATCGCGGTGGCCGCCCTCTCCCTGACCCGGCAGGCACTGCCCCGGGGCCGGCAGTGGGCGCGGTTGGTCGTGGTGGCGGCCGGCGTCGTCGCGGGGTTCCCGCTACTGACCTCGTATGCGCTCACGGTCGTCCCGGCCAGCCACGGCGCCATCGTCGTCGCCCTGCTTCCCGCCGCCACCGCGGTCTGCGCGGTTCTGCGCGGACACGAGCGCCCGCCGGCCGCGTTCTGGGGATTGGCCGCCGCCGGGTCCGTGGCGGCAGTGGTGTTCGCCATGGTGCACGGGGCCGGACTCCGCCACCTGAGCTGGCCGGACCTGCTGCTGTTCGGGGCGGTCCTCGCCGCGGCCGTCGGGTACGCCGAAGGCGGGTTACTGGCCAGAGAACTGGGCGCCTGGCAGACCGTGTCCTGGGCCCTGGTGGTCGCGGCGCCGGTGATGCTGGTCCTGACCGCATGGACCGTCGTGCAACAACCGCCGCAGGCGACGCCGGCACAGTGGGCGGCGTTCGGCTACCTCGCCGCCGTCAGCATGTATCTGGGCTTCTTCGCCTGGTACCGCGGTCTGGCCATCGGGCCGATGACCCAGGTGAGCCAGGTGCAATTGGTCCAACCGGTGCTCACCCTCGGCTGGTCCGCCCTGCTACTGCACGAACGGCTGACCTGGTCGACGGTGCTCGGCGCCGCCGCCGTCATCGGGTGCGCGGCGCTGACTGTCCGCGTCCGCCTCCGGTGATTCACCGGAATCCGTCGGTATTCGGTGGGATCAGAAATTCACCGGGTAGTCCGAGGTGTAGACGTCGCTGCGGATCCGCCCCGGGGCCGGAGGCCCCTCGACCACCACCCAGGCCTGCGTGGCATCCGAGCTCAGCGGCCCGGCGACCGTAACGGTCCCCGTCCCGCCGGCGTCGGTGTGCAACATGGCGCCCGCCACACCGGGATCTCCGACATTGCACGTCGCCACCGACGGCCGTGGCAGCTGGATGAGCCTGACCTGGTAGTCGGTATCGGGGCGGGCCGACTGCAGCGACACCTCCGCACCTACATGAGAGCCATCGACACCGATGCTGGCCCGACCGGAGCCGAAACCCGACCCCATGCCGTCGCGAAACAACCCCTTCGCGAAATCACACCCGCGGATGTAATTCGACAACGGCACCATCGTCGTCGCCCCGGCCGGTGCCGCGCCGATCCCACCCAGCACCACCCCGCCGGCCACCGCCAGTGCCACCGTGCTTCTTGTGCGCCACGCCATCGCCCGCATCCCGCCTACTCGACATAACAGTGGGCCATTATTGACACAGATCACCCGCCGAGAACCGGCAGTTCGCGTAAAACGCCGGACCGGCCTGGCTGATCGGCGTGCTTACCGCCAGCGCCGCAGGATCTCCTTGGCCCGCGCGCTCAGCGCGGCCTGCAGGAACGGCCCGAAGGTGATGCGTCCCACGCCCAGGTCGGCCAACGCGGCGAGGTCGGCGCTATCGGCCGGAACGGTCACGCTGACCGGCAACGGCACCCCGGAAACGAAGCGCCCCAAGCCTTCCGGATCGCTCAGGCCGGCGGGGAACAGCGAATCGGCACCCGCCGCGGCCGCCTCGGACAGCCGGGCGATCGCACGGTCCACCCGATCCGCGGCATCTCCGTCCTTGCGCAGAAAGAGGTCGGTGCGCGCATTGATCACCACATGCACTCCCGCGGCGTCGGCCGCCGCACGCAGTTGCCCCACCAACTCGGCGTGCTCGGCCGGGCTGCGCAGCCGCTTATCCTCCTTGTGCACGGTGTCCTCGAGGTTGAAGCCGACCGCACCGACGTCGAGCAACCCCTCGATCAGCCGCTCCGGCCGCTCGCCGTAGCCGGATTCGATATCCACCGAAACCGGCACGTCGACCGCGTCGATGATCTGACGCACACGGGTCAGCAGGTCGTCGAACGACATCACCTCGCCATCGGCCTTGCCGATGGAATCCGCCAGCGGGTGGCTACCCACCGTGAGCGCGGAGAACCCCTCGCCGACAGCCAGTCGGGCCGACCACGCGTCCCAGACCGTGGGCAACACAACGGGGTTGCCCGGTTGGTGCATCGCCAGCAGCGCCGCGGCCCGCTCCTGCAACGTCGTCTCACTCATTCGATCCTCCAGGTGCTCCGATGATCTTCGGCCGGTCGCGAAGCCAGCGAAAACCACAGTACGACCCGGCCCGAAAGACATACCCCGACGTGCAGAGACCAACCAGATGGACGTGATGTGCATCACGCCTCGATCGTGATGTGGCTAGCATTGGGTGTCGTACTGTGAGCCCTGACACCTTCAGCCCGAGGAGGTCACTTGTCCACCACTACCGAGTTCTCTGAACTGCACAACCTGATCGGCGACATGCGTCGTTGCGTCACCACGTTGGCGTCCAAGTATGGGGATTCCCCTGCTATGCGCCGCGTGGTCAACGATGCCGAACGGATCCTCAACGACATCGAGCGGTTGGACATCGACGCCGAAGAGTTGGAGATGCGTCACGGCGTGACACGCCAAGAACAGACCCGCGAGAAGATCGGCATCCCCGATACCCAATACGCGAGCGAGTTCTGGCAGGACGTCGCCGACGAGGGCCTCGGCGGATACCGCTGAGTCCGCGGGCGTCTGACGCCCGAGAAAACAACTGAACCTCAGAAAGGGAACCGTGAGCGCACCCACCGCTGACCGTCGTGCGACCGGGGTCTTCTCGTCCACACGAGCGCAGATCCCCCAACGCACCCTACGGACCGACCGGTGGTGGCAAGCACCACTATTGACCAATCTGGGGCTCGCGGCATTCGTCATCTATGCGACGGTCCGGGCGTTCTGGGGAAGCGCTTACTGGGTAGCGGATTACCACTACCTGACGCCCTTCTACTCGCCGTGCATCAGCACGGCGTGTGCGCCCGGATCGAGCCACCTCGGCCAGTGGGTCGGCGAACTGCCCTGGTTCATCCCCATGGCATTCATCTCACTGCCGTTCCTGTTGGCGTTCCGGCTGACGTGCTACTACTACCGCAAGGCGTACTACCGGTCGGTGTGGCAGTCACCGACCGCCTGCGCCGTGGCCGAGCCACACGCGAAATACACCGGCGAGACCCGACTTCCGCTGATCATGCAGAACATGCACCGGTACTTCTTCTACGCTGCGGTGCTCATCTCACTGCTCAACACCTACGACGCGATCGTCGCGTTCCATTCGCCCTCCGGCTTCGGATTCGGGCTGGGCAACATCGTCCTGGTCGGCAACGTCATCCTGTTGTGGATCTACACGGTGTCCTGCCACTCCTGCCGGCACGTCACCGGCGGCCGCCTCAAGCATTTCTCCAAACACCCTGTCCGGTACTGGATATGGACACAGGTGAGCAAGCTCAACACTCGCCACATGCAGTTCGCCTGGATCACGCTGGGCACCCTGGTCCTCACTGACTTCTACGTCATGTTGGTCGCCAGCGGCACCATCTCGGATCTCAGGTTCATCGGCTAGCCGGCCGGCTGAATTCATAGGCGACAAGCACATACACGTGAAAGGGCGAGCGGGGTATTTCCATGGGTGAACTAGAGCGGCACACTTACGACGTAGTCGTGATCGGTGCCGGCGGGGCTGGACTACGCGCCGTGATCGAGGCGCGCGAACGCGGCCTGCGGGTGGCGGTGGTGACCAAGTCGTTGTTCGGCAAGGCCCACACCGTGATGGCCGAAGGCGGCTGCGCCGCGGCGATGCGCAACGTCAACACCAAGGACTCCTGGCAGGTGCACTTCGGTGACACCATGCGCGGCGGCAAGTTCCTCAACAACTGGCGGATGGCCGAACTGCACGCGCAGGAAGCCCCCGACCGGGTGTGGGAGCTGGAGACCTACGGCGCGCTGTTCGACCGGACCAAGGACGGCCGGATCAGCCAGCGCAACTTCGGCGGACACACCTATCCGCGCCTGGCCCACGTCGGTGACCGCACCGGCCTGGAGATCATCCGCACCCTCCAGCAGAAGATCGTCTCGCTGCAGCAGGAGGACAAGGCCGAACTCGGTGACTACGAGGCCCGGATCAAGGTCTTCCACGAGTGCTCGATCACCGACCTCATCAAAGATGGCGATCGCATTGCCGGCGCGTTCGGCTACTACCGCGAGACCGGCAACTTCGTGCTGTTCGAGGCCCCCGCGATCGTGCTGGCCACCGGCGGTATCGGCAAGTCGTTCAAGGTGTCGTCGAACTCCTGGGAGTACACCGGCGACGGCCACGCCCTGGCCCTGCGCGCCGGATCCAGCTTGATCAACATGGAGTTCATCCAGTTCCACCCGACCGGCATGGTCTGGCCGCTGTCGGTCAAGGGCATCCTGGTCACCGAGGGTGTACGCGGTGACGGCGGAGTGCTGAAGAACTCCGAGGGCAAGCGGTTCATGTTCGACTACATCCCCGCGGTGTTCAAAGGCCAGTACGCCGAGACCGAGGAAGAAGCCGACCAGTGGCTCAAGGACAATGACTCCGCGCGGCGCACCCCTGACCTGCTCCCCCGCGACGAGGTGGCCCGCGCCATCAACTCCGAGGTCAAGGCCGGCCGCGGCTCGCCACACGGCGGGGTCTACCTCGACATCGCCTCGCGCATGACCACCGAAGAGATCAAGCGCAGGTTGCCGTCGATGTATCACCAGTTCATGGAGCTGGCCGAGGTCGACATCACCAAGGACGAGATGGAAGTCGGCCCCACCTGTCACTACGTGATGGGCGGCATCGAGGTCGATCCCGATACCGGTGGCGCGGACACCCCCGGATTGTTCGCGGCTGGCGAATGCTCGGGTGGCATGCACGGCTCGAACCGGCTGGGCGGCAACTCGCTGTCCGACCTGCTGGTGTTCGGCCGTCGGGCCGGCCTCGGCGCGGCCGACTACGTGCAGGCACTGCCCGAGCGGCCCAAGGTAGCGGAGGCCGCTCTCATCGAGGCCACCGAACTGGCGTTGTCCCCGTTCGAATCTCACGCCAACCCGGAGAATCCGTACACGCTGCACGCCGAGTTGCAGCAGTGCATGAACGACTTGGTCGGCATCATCCGCAAGTCCGAAGAGATCGAGGAAGCACTGGCCAAGCTGGCCGAGCTGCGGACCCGCGTGCACAACGTCAGCGTCGAGGGCGGTCGCGTCTTCAACCCGGGCTGGCACCTGGCCATCGACATGCGCAACATGCTGCTGGTCAGCGAGTGCGTCGCCAAGGCCGCCCTGGCCCGGACCGAGAGCCGGGGCGGACACACCCGCGACGACTACCCGGACATGGACGCGGACTGGCGCCACACCCTGCTGGTGTGCCGAACCTCCGGTGAGGATCAGGTCGTGCCGGATGTGGCGGTGACGCCGGAACAGCAGCTACCCATGCGGGAGGACCTGCTGGCCACGTTCGAGCTCTCCGAACTCGAAAAGTATTACACCGAGCAGGAATTGGCCGAGCACCCCGATCGGAAGGGCTGAGCATGAGTGCCTACAACGCGAACCTGCGGGTGTGGCGAGGCGACGACACCGGAGGCGAACTGCAGGACTACACCGTCGAGGTGAACGACGGCGAGGTGGTGCTCGACATCATCCACCGGTTGCAGGCCACCCAGGCAGGCGATCTCGCAGTGCGGTGGAACTGCAAAGCCGGCAAATGCGGATCCTGCTCGGCAGAGATCAACGGCCGCCCCCGGCTGCTGTGCATGACCCGGATGTCGACCTTCGACCCGGACGAAACCGTCACCATCACGCCCATGCGGACGTTCCCGGTGATGCGCGACCTGGTGACCGACGTGTCGTTCAACTACGAAAAGGCGCGCCAGATCCCGTCATTCACGCCGCCCAAGGATCTGAAGCCCGGCGAGTACCGGATGCAGCAAGAGGACGTCGAGCGCAGCCAGGAATTCCGCAAGTGCATCGAGTGCTTCCTGTGCCAGAACGTCTGCCACGTGGTGCGTGACCACGAGGAGAACAAGGAGGCGTTCGCCGGCCCGCGGTTCTTCATCCGGCTTGCCGAGTTGGACATGCACCCACTCGACGTCGCGGACCGCAAGGATCTGGCGCAGGAAGAAGCCGGCTTGGGCTACTGCAACATCACCAAATGCTGCACCGAGGTGTGCCCGGAGAACATCAAGATCACCGACAACGCCATCATCCCGATGAAGGAACGGGTGGCCGACCGCAAGTACGACCCGATTGTGTGGTTGGGCAACAAGCTGTTCCGCCGATGAGCGCTTGCGCGAAGAGAAAATAGCCGCATGAGCGCTTGCGCGAAGAGAAAATAGCCGCATGAGCGCTTGCGCGAAGAGAAAATAGCACAGCTAGTTTCACACTCGGCGCAAAAATTTGGTGTGCCCACCCACCGGAAACCGTTGCTAGGCTCAATTCGCATCAAGCACGCGTCGACGGGGGAAACGTATGCAGTTGTCCGGACCTCAGCTGTCCCGTGAGGACCTCCAACGGGTCGGAGGGACGGTCCAGCACCTGCAGAACGCACTGTCGGCCAAGATCGTCGGGCAGAAAACCCTGCAGCAGTCCCTGCTGATCGGCCTCATTGCCTCCGGCCACGTCCTGCTGGAGAGCGTTCCCGGCCTGGCCAAGACCACCGCGGCCAAGACCCTCGCCGAGAGCCTGGCCGCGCGTTTCCAGCGCATTCAGTGCACCCCTGACCTGCTGCCCAGCGACATCACCGGCGGTCAGATCTGGGACCAGAAGAACGGTGAGTTCAAGGTCGCGTTCGGTCCCGTGCACGCCAACATCGTGTTGCTAGACGAGATCAACCGGTCCTCGGCGAAGACCCAGAGCGCGATGCTGGAAGCCATGGAGGAGCGTCAGACCACCATCGGCGGAACGGTTTACCCGCTGCCGAACCCGTTCCTGGTGCTCGCCACGCAGAACCCGATCGATCAAGAGGGCACGTATCAGCTGTCCGAAGCACAGATGGACCGCTTCATGCTGAAGGACATCCTCACGTACCCGACGGCCGAGGAGGAAGAGGAAGTCGTCGCCCGGATCGCCGGCGGGGTGTTCGACGCGCACCCGGAATCCGGGAACGGGCAACTCGATACCCAACGGGTGCTCTGGCTGCAAGCCATGTTCAAGCGGGTGTTCATCGACCGCTCGATCGTCAGGTACGCGAGCTACATCGTGAACGCGACCCGACACCCCAAGAACTATCTGGAACCCCAACTCTCAGACCTCATCCAGTTCGGCGCCAGTCCCCGCGCCACCATCGCCCTCTGCCGGGCGGCCTGCGCCCACGCTCTACTGGAGGGCCGGCCGTACGCCGTACCCGATGACGTCAAGGCAGTAGCCAAACGTGTTCTCCGGCACCGGATCATCCTGAAGTTCCAGGCCTCGGCCCAAGGCATCACCCCGGAGTACCTCGTCGACGGCCTCCTGCACCGCGTCCCGACGCCGTAGCGAGCCACGATGGGGGACATTCTCAACCGGGTCCGCGCCCAGCTCAATTTCGATCCTCGGTCCGTCGGGATGCGCCTGCGGTCACACCGGGTTCTGGAGGGCGGCCACACCTCGCTGCAGTTCGGCCGCAGCGACGATTTCGTCGACCTACGTGAGTACGCCCTCGGCGACGACGTCCGCGACATCGACTGGAGGGCGTCGGCGCGCAATACGCACCTCGTGGTCCGGCGGTACGTCGCGGAGAAGGCCCAGGAGTTCCTCCTGATCGCCGACACCGGTGCAAACCTGCTCGCCCCCGCCCCCAGCGGGGAGAGCAAACGGGACCTCGCGATTCTCTCCCTCGGCGCAGTCGGCCTGGTCGCCTCGGCACAGGCAGACAAGATCAGCCTGGTCTACGGCGATGACCGCGGATCGTCCATCGAGCCGGGCAAGACCGGGGAGGACCATCTCGAGCAGCTGCTGACCCTGCTCAGCCACCTCAACATCGAGGTCGGCAACCCGTCCAACATCGTCAGGCAACTCGAGTTCGTCGCCGCCACACTGGACAAGCGCTACTCCATCTACATCGTGTGCGACCAGCCTTCTGTCACACCGGAACTAGTCGCGGCCGCGATGACCGTGCGGGGGCGCAACGCTATTCATTGGATCCTCATCGAAGACCTCGACATCCTCGGCCAACCGCACTCCGCCGACGAAGTGCTCGATGTGGCGACCGGCAGAGCACTACTGACGCCGTCGGTGCTGGGCACCAAGGTGCTGGACTCGTACCGCCGCGCCGAGGCCGCGCGGACGGCCGAATGGCAGTCGTTCATCGCGCAGCTCGACAGTCCGTGTGTCCGGATCTCGTCGCGGGCCGACATCGCCCCCGCCCTGTCCGTGCTGTCGGAGGGACGACGCTGATGCACGACTCGATCGACTTCCTGTTCCCCCCGATGCCCTACCCGGTGTGGTGGGTCATCGGCGCAGCGTTCCTCGTGCTGCTCATCATCGGCTGGATCGTCGGGGTGATCGTGTGGACCCTGCCCATCGAGGCACTCCGGCGGATCCCCGTCATCCGCGACATCAGCTACAAGGTGCTGCGGTTCAAGTTCTCCCGATCACTGACCAAGGTTGAGCAACAGCACCACGAGGGGCGGCTCTCCACCCGCGATGCATTCCACGAGATCAGCCGAATCTTCAGGAATTTCATCGACTTTCGTACCGGATTCTCCGCACGCAGGATGACGGCGACCGATGTCGCGCACAGCCCGTTGGCCGGTCCTGCACTCAACGTCCTGGCCATGACCTATCAAGGTCAGTTCGACGAGGCCGATCCGCGCACTGTACCCAGTGTGGTCGCGGCAGCACGGACGGCGGTGCTGACATGGGCTTGAAATGGCCCCTTCTGCTGCTCCCGATCGCCATCGGCATCGGCGTCGCGGTGTGGTACGCCATGCGGCGCACGCGCTTCGGCTGGCAGGGCGAATTGCCTTACCTCGCACGGTCGTTCCGGATTACCACCCTTCCCGAATACCAACGGGCCCTGCGGCTGCACGAACGCCTCTCCGTGGCGGCATTGGTGATGGCGATCATCGCTGTCTTCATGCTCATCGGCGCCACACTTCGACCGGCCAAAACCTATGAACCGCAGCTGGCCGGGTCGGACACCCCGAACGTCGACATCATGTTGTGCTTCGGGCCGCTCTACAACATCGGCATGTCCGACAGCGTTGCCATCAGCCAGTTGATGACCATCCTGGACGACAAGGTGGATGGCTTCGGCAACCAACGCATCGGGATGACCAAGGAGTTCTACCGCAACTTCCCGGTCACCTCGGACCTGCCGTGGGTGTCACAACGCCTGGCCGAGATCGGCGAGGTCGCCCAGGCGGCTTCCGCCAAAAACGATTCTTCCGCGGCATTCTCCTCGGACACCGAACTGTTCAACCGCTATTCCTCCCACGCCACCATCAACGACACCATCGCGATGTGCGCAATGGGTCTGCCCGCAGTCGGATCGGACAACGGCCGTGGCCGGGCAATCGTCTACATCGGCGGCACCAAGACCTACTCTGACACTCCCCCGACCTACTCCGACGCGATGCTGGCCGGAATCGTCAAGGACTCGAAGATCCAGGTGAACACCATCGTCCCGGGAACCCATCCGGGCGAGTTCGTGGACAAGCTGGTCAAGGATTCCGGTGGCCGCCAGTACCTCTACACCGAGGTGGGCGGTATCACCGGTGACGACGCGACGCCCAGGAAAACCGAGAATCAGAAAGAAGAACTGTCGAACGCGATCGACAAGATCCTGTCGAATCCGCCGCCGTCGACTCTTGATGAGCAGCGCAAGGAGGAAATGCACCCGTTCCAGTGGGATGTGCCCGACCTTCTGCTGCAGATCGCGTTGATCGCGGCTATCGCGCTCGCCGGAGCACGGCTGGGGATGCGACTGTGAAACTCAGTGTCGCCCCGGTGTTCCCGATCTGGCTCATCATCGTGCTCGTGCTCGTGGCCGTCGCCCTGCGGATCGCCGCCGCCATCGCCACAGCCCGCCGTCGGGGGCGGATGCCCGACGGCCGAGAGTGGCTGCGAATGGGGATGGCGCTCGTGGCCATCGTGTGCGTCGGACTGGCCGCTACCCGCCTCGGCGACGAGTCCAACGCCGAGCGTCCACCGCGGCTCACCACCACCGCCGAGGAATCCAACATCAACGTCTTCCTGGTCATCGACCGCTCGGCGGGCATGAACGCCAGCGGCTTCGGCCGCTCGGCCGGCGCTGACTACGGCGACAGCGAAACCCGCCTGGAGGGCGCCATGCAGGACGCCCAGGTGGTACTGACGAAGTACCCGGATGCCCGGTTCAGCGTCATCTCCTACGCCGACACTGCCCGCGTCGACTGGCCGATCTCCCGTGATGAGTGGAGCCTGGCCCCGTTCCTACAGAACTTCAAACCCTACGGCGAGCGGTCGAAAGATGCTGTGGTGAAAACCGATGTCGCAGCGTCGAATTCGCTCCTCCGAGAGCAACTCAACGCGGCCTCGCGCACGTATCCCGGGTCGGCGAACCTCGTTTTCATCTTCGGCGCGGGCAGCGACTCGGACGATTCAGCGTTCGACATCCCCCTGGCCCAGGTATCGGGTGGCGCGGTGTTCGGCTACGGAACCAACGACAGCAAACCGCGCATCTTCGCAGGCCCGAACTACGACACAGTCGACGTCCCGCTCAACGATGAGGCGCTGACCGCAGCGGCCGAAAGCCTCGGAGTCCCGTTCCACATGCGGGAAAGCGGGCTGTTCGACGCCGACGAGCTGCCCTCTGCGGTGACCCAGGCCGTCCCCGCCGACCCGGTCAATCCCAAAGTCCCGCACCCGGATCGAACTGAGTTCTACTGGTTCTTCGCCGCGATCGCGGCAGCGCTGTTCGGCGTCGAACTGTACGGGCTGGCCGGTCATTGGCTGCGACGCAGAAGGGGGACGGTACAGAAGTGACGCAAACGCTCCCGCCCGCCGAATCCAGCGAGGCACAAGAGACCGGGCACGAGAAGCTGACTGCCGCCCGGCCCAGCCGACTGCAGTTGCGGCGCAAGCTTCTGCTCTGGTCGATTCCCGTACTGGTGCTGCTGCTCCTGCTCGCGGTCAAGATCGCCAGCGTCGGCATCCTCGGCAACAAGCTGCCCGGTCAGTTCGCGGCCCGTGACGATGCGGCCATGCAGAACACGCTCGAGTGGATCGATGTCGGCAATATCGGGCGGGGCTTCCGGGAGAAGTTCGCCCAAGGTGACCTGCTGATGCTCCGCGGCGATGTCCCCGGGGCCTTCGAAGAGTTCAAGGCCGCGCACGAGAAGGAACCGGGCGCCTGCCCACCACGAGGCAACTTCACCCTGATCTCCGAGAAGCTGAGTGACAGCGAACTCAAACAGGGCAATTTCACCAAGGCGCGAGAAATCCTCACGCCCGCGGTGGAAGCCGCCAAGGGCGACCCCGGGTGTTTCACGAAGTTCCCCTCCGCGAGCCCCGACATCCGCGCGTTCGTGAGCGAAACGCCCGAGCGGCTGTCCAACAAGCTCGCGGCCCTCAAGGGCGGTGCCCTCACCAAGACCCCCGACGGCTATGACTACAAGCGTGCACCTGGCGGGGGAATCGACTTCACCGAGTCCAAGACCGGACCCTGCCCGTATCCAGACGACGAGGCCCAGATGAAGGAGTGCATCACGCTGCGCGACCAGGAGGTGGCAAAGAAGACCGAGGCGGCACGGCAGGCCAAAGAGCAAGAGGACAAGGCCAACCAACAGCAACAGCCGCCGCCTCCCCCTGATCCCAACCAGCCGCCCGCACCCGCGACCCCGACCCCGACGCCGGGTCCAGGTCAGGGTCCGGGCGCCGATGCGCCGCTGGAATACCCTGACCACGTGGAGTTGCGGCCGCCCGGCGACGGTCCGGGCTTCTGCGATCCGGACGGAACGCCGCTCGGCCACTTGACCTCGGCCATGTGCGAGACTGCAGGACCGCAGCCATGAGCGGGGACAACGGGGCGCCGAACCCGTGGTCGTATTCGGTGACGGCCGGCGATGCGAGCCCCCGGAAGTTGTCCAGGCGGACGATGATCCTGAGCGGCGTCGGCATTGCTGTCGTGGTGCTGCTGGTAGCCGCGTTGGTGGCCTGGTTGGCCTGGCCACGGTCGGCGCCCATCGAGCAGGCGGACACACCCGAAAAGGGCAGGCCCCTGCTGAGCGACAAACCGCCGACGATGATCCTCAACGCGATCGACTTCAACTCGCTGTATCCGCCGGGCTACACCGAATTCGACCATACGAAGATGGACCGGGGTTCGGGTTCCTCGTACGACCCCGATCGCGAGTACAAGTCGACGTCGGAACCAACCGGCTGCACCTCGGACGATGACCCGATCTACGACGCCAAATGGGACTTCGTGGCCGACGACAAGGATCCGGAGCGATACAGAGACTCTCGCATCTCACGGCTGATGTATCCGGTCGACGACCCCGGCGGCAACAAGGAAGACACGCAGTCCTTCTCGCTCACGGTGTTCGTGTCCAAGGACCCGACCAGCCTCGACTTCGGCCGGCAGTGGTATGAGCGCTGTAAAGACGCCAAGATCACCACCGTTGTCAGCAAGCACGGTCAGGTCATCGAGACGAAGACACGAACCCTGAATCATGTGGTGATTGCCGCACCGGAATCGGCCGCCGATGACTCGTTCGCGCTGACAACCACTGAGAAAGAGAAGTGCGACTACTACGGGCTGGTCCGGGGAATGATCGTCAACGTGTCGTGCCCACCCGCACAGAAGGACGCCGGCGCCCAGTTGTTCCGCAAGGTCATCATCGGTCTTCAGGAAGTCTGAGCCGCTGGGCGAAGTTCGGCGCGTAGGCTCGTGAAAGCAGCCAATCAGCGTCGAAAGGCAGCTTGATGAGCATGGGACAGATCCACAGCGTCAACGAGATCCGGACCGCGATCCGGGAACTGTCGGCCCGAGCCGACCTGGCCCGTAAAGAGGGCCGCCCGGGTGATGCCGGCGAGATCGAACAGCGCATCGCCAAATATCGCGACGAACTGGCCGCACGACCCTGAGCCGGGTGTGATCCGGAGCCCGCAGACGCCGGGAAGCTAGGCGCCGAGCTTGCGGAACGTGCTGCGGTGGAACACGATCGGTGCCACGTCGGCGTTCACCGTGATGCCGCTGACGCGCAGCACCACGATGGTGTGATCGCCGGCCTCCACCAATTGCTCGATGGCGCTCTCCATCCACACGCTGGTTCCGTGGATGAACACCGCGCCGGATTTCCGCGACTCGGTCTCCAGCCCGGCGAACCGGTCCCCCGTCTTGGCGGCCAGGGTGCGGGCCGCATCGTCATGGGCTTCGCCCAGCACGCTGATCCCCAGCGACGGGAGATCCTTGAGCTTGGGCCAGGTGGTCGAAGAGTTCTGCACGCAGAACGACACCAGCGGCGGGTCAAGCGACACCGGCACGAAGGTGCTGGCAGCCAAGCCGACCAGAGCGCCCTCTACCTCGGCAGCAATCGCGATGACACCGGACGGAAAATGGCCGAACGCCTCACGCAATGACGTCGGGCTCAGTTCTGTTGCACTCATAACACCTCCATCTTCACACAGTGCCCGCTCACCCCTCACCCGCCCGCTCGTACACCGCCGGTAAGTTGGCGCCCATCATGTGGATTCCGCTTCTGGTGATGGCCGCCGCCGTCAGCCTGGAGCCGTTCCGCATCGGCATGACCCTCGTGATGCTCAACCGGCCGCGACCGCTGCTGCAACTGCTGGTGTTCCTCATCGGCGGTTTCGCGATGGGCACCGCGGTCGGCATGGTCGTGCTGTTCATCCTGCGGCCCGCCCTCGGTTCGGCCCATTTCACTCTTCCCAGAGTGCAACTCGCGGTCGGCGCGCTGGCGCTGCTGGCTGCGGCCGTCCTGGCGGCGGGAAGGCCGACGAGCATGCTGGGGCCGAAACCCGACCGGGAGCCCGGACCGCTCATGGCCCGCATCCGGCAACTGCTGGGCGGTCAGTCACTGTGGACCGCAAGCGTTGCAGGCCTCGGCATCGCACTGCCGTCGGTCGACTATCTCGCCGCGCTCGCGCTCATCGTCGCCTCCGGCGCCGCGGCAGCCACCCAGGTGGGCGCCCTCCTGCTGTTCAACGTCGTGGCATTCGGGCTCGTGGAGATCCCGCTGATCTCCTACCTGGTGGCCCCGGAACGCACCCGCGCCACCCTGGCGTCATTGCACGACTGGCTGCAGATACAACGTCACCGCAAAATCGCCGCGGTGGTGGCCACCGTCGGCTGCGTGCTCGTCGTCGTGGGGTTCGTCGGGCTGTAGTACGTCAGCCGCTCAGGCGTCCAACCGAGCGAACTCGTCCTGTCGATACTGCTCCGCGCAGGCCGCCCGGCGAATCTTGCCGCTCGTGGTCGTGGGGATCGACCCGGGAGGCACCAGGACGAGATCCCCGACATTCAAACCGTGCGCATTCGATATCGCGGAGGTGACATCGCTCTTGATCGTGGTCAGCCAGTGCCCCGCCTCGACCGGGGACTCGCCTCGCTTCTTGAGCTCGATGACGGTGACCAGCTTCTCGGTGCTGTTCTCCGTCGTCGAGATGGCCGCGACCCGGCCACCGGTGATCTGCTGGACCGTCGCCTCGATGTCCTCGGGGTAATGATTGCGCCCGCGGATGATCAGCAGATCCTTGATCCTGCCGACGATGAAAAGCTCTCCGCCGGAGACGAAGCCCAGGTCGCCGGTTTTGAGCCAAGGCCCGTGGACCGTGCCCGGCGAGGGATCGACGAGGGTGGCGCCGAAGCACTGCTGCTCCTCCGGTGGCCTGCTCCAGTATCCGGCCGCGACGTTGTCGCCGTGCACCCAGATCTCGCCGACCGCGTCCGGTGCGCATTCCCGGTTGGTGTCGACGTCGACGATCCGCACCACGGGCGACTGCGGCAGCGCGTACTGCACCAGCGCGGTCCCCGCTCTGGCAGCACAGCGGCGCGCGCGGCCCGCTGCCAACTCGTCGACATCGAAATAGAAATCGTCTGCCGACTCAGACCACGCGCCGGTCGCCACGAAAACAGTGGCCTCCGCCATCCCGTACGACGGGCGCAGCATGTGGTCGGCGAAGTTGAAGTGAGCGAACCTGTCGGCGAACCGCTCCAGCGACGCTGGCTCCACGCGCTCGGCGCCATTGATGATGCCCACCACCCCGCCCAGGTCCAGCCCGGCGAGATCCGCGTCCTTCGTCTTGCGGGCGGCGAGGTCGAAGGCAAAATTGGGCGCGGCCGAAAAAGCATTGGGATTCTCGGCCAGCGCCCGGATCCACCGGGACGGCTTCTCCAGGAACGCAATCGGGCTGGTCAACGCCGCACGTAAGCCACCCAGAATCGGTGCGCACACACCCAGTACCAACCCCATGTCGTGGTAGAAGGGCAACCACGACACGACCCTGGCATCCAGTGCCGACCTGGACTGCGGGTCCGTGAAGAAGCAGCGCATCAACTGCTCGAAATTCACCTGCAGGTTGCGATGGGAGATCATCACGCCGGTCGGCAGCCGGGTAGAACCCGAGCTGTACTGCAGATACGCCGTGGCGGGGAACTCGATTGTGCCACTGTCGAACCCGTCGGCTCCAACCTCGGCGTCCAGGTTCAACGAGTCGATCGCAACGAGCTTCGGCGCAGTGTTCATCCGTGACTGATCCACGTAATCGCCGACATCCTCGGCCACTGCGGATGTCGTCAGAACAACCGACGGCTTCGTATCCATGAAGACCGCACTCACACGGTCATGACTCGAACCGCGATGAGGCATGGGGAGCGGAACCGCCACGAATCCGGCCTGCATGGACCCGAGGAACGCCACGATGTACTCAAGGCCCTGCGGGGCCAGGATCACCGCCCGGTCACCGACGGAGCCGTGAAGGCTGATCTCACGTGCCGCGTTCATCGTCCGGCGTGACAGCTGCGACCACGTCAGGGTCTCGTCGACGCCCGCCGGATCGGCGGCGTAATCGGTGAAGGTGAAGGCCACGTCGTCGGGGCGCATGCTCGCACGTGCGTGCAGCATCGAGAGGATTGAGGACTGGGGGGTAGGCATCACGTCACGTCCGTAACTCGTCGAAATCCATCAGCTCGGCAGGCGCCGTCAGCCCGCGCCCTGCGGGTTCAGCACCGACAGCGCGGCGTTGGCCAGCTCCGACATCGGGTCGGTGCCGCCGCCGAACGTCGCGTCGTTGGCGGGTGCGGTGACCTCCGCGGGGTCGAAACCGTGCACCGGGTCCACGGTGATCGGGGCGGTCGCCGGGTCGTCGTTGCGCGAATAACCCGCGTTCACCCGGGGCAGCAGTATCGCGTCCAACTGATTCAGCGTGTCCTGGTCATATCCGAGGTACTTGAAGGGCAACACCAGCGGAAGATGCTCTTCGGGTACCAGGTACGTCGTTGTCGTCGCGCCCTTGGAGTTGACCGTCGTCCTGATGTTCTGCGGCGGGACGTTGCTCGGATTGGTGAATGCGATCGCGGTGTGACCGGTCGCCAGGCCGGCGACCGCATTGATCACGCTCATCCAATTGTCGGGCCGGTCCGGCCAGTCGGCGATGCTGTCGTAGGCCGAGACGAACTGGTCGGTGTGGTACTGGCTCTCCACGGGCGCCGGGACGCGGTAGTCCATGAACGGTACGACGCTGCCGACCGGAAAGTTCTGAGTCAGGAAGCTCTCCCCGAAGGCGTGCTTGGCGATCGGGTCGCCGAACGTCGCGAAACTCAGCTGGTCCGGTGGCGGGGCAGTCGGATCGTTGGCCAGACGCGCCTTCACCGCGTTGAGCACGAGCGCTCCCTCGGACAGCCCCATCGCTCGTCCCTTACCGCCCTTGCGGATGGCGGCGTCGAGGTTTCCTTCACCCTCGTCGACCGACTCGCCGATGCTGGGACCGTCGAGGCCCAGACCGGGATAGATCTGCTCGCCGATCGGACCGATACCGGGGAAGAGACGTTCCAGGGTATGGCCCTGAACCTGCCCTGCCGGGTAGTCGACCTTCACCCGTTTCATGCCGGGGAACCACTGCTCACCCGTCATCCGGATGTACTCGTCATAGGGGATGCCGAGGACGTGGGCACCACCCAGGGCGTACGCGGTCCCGGGGTCTGCCGGCGCCGGGGGCGGCGTACCGCCGGTCGACGTTCCGGGGGCCTGTGTGTCATCGGCGGCTGCCGATCCAACGCCGAAACATCCTGTGACACCGGCAGTTACCAGGACCGTCAGTCCTGCGAGTAGCTTCTTCATCTCTGCACCTGCCCGATTTGCTTCGTTTCGAGTTTTCCATACATCACGCGTGCCCGCTTCCCGCCGTGGTCACGGACTCGTCGCCGGTGTGCGCAACGACTTCTGGTCGCCCATTCGTGACGGCCACCAGTTGGCCTTGCCGATGAGCGCAGCGATGGCCGGCACCGTGATGGTGCGCACCACGAAGGTATCCAGCAAGATGCCGACGCCGATCACGAAGCCGCCCTGCACCACCATGCCGATACTGGAGAACATGAGACCGGCGACCGAGGCCGCGAAGATGAGGCCCGCTGCGGTGATCACCCCTCCGGTCGAACTCAGGGTGCGAATGATGCCGTACCGAATGCTGTGCGGAGACTCGTCCCGCATTCGCGACACCAGGAGCATGTTGTAGTCGGCTCCCACCGCGACCAGCACCACGAAGGCCAAAGGTGGCACGCTCCAATGCAATTGCTCGCCGAGTAGCGACTGGAACACCAGGACGCTGATGCCCAGTGCAGCCAGATAGGAGATCACCACCGACGCGACGAGGTAGATCGGAGCGACGATCGAACGCAGCAGCAACATCAGAATCAGCATCACCACGACGAGGGTCCCGATGATGATGAACCGGATGTCCTGCTGGTAGTAGTCACGGGTATCCCGCAGCCCGGCCGGGAAACCGCCCATCGATATCGAGGCGTCGGCGAGCGTGGTGTTCGGCTGTGCACCCCGGGCGATGTCCTGGATCTGGTTGACCTGGTCCATGGCCTCGGGACTGAACGGGTTGAGCTTTGTCTGCACCAGATACCGCACCGACCTGCCGTCCGGCGAGACGTACGCCGCGGAGGCCTTCTTGAACTCCTCCATGTTCAGCACCTCGGGCGGGATGTTGAACCCGGCCTGCGCCGGATCTGCCGCGTCGTTACGCATCGTCAGCAGAAATCCCGAGGCCTGGTCCAACCCGGCGGAGATCACCTTGATCTGCTTGACGAGTTCGTCCACGCCACCGGCCACTTCGCGACTTCCACCGGCCAGGCGGTTGGCGCCGCTCTGCAAGTCCTTCAAGCCCGACTGCGGACCGCCTGCCTTGTTCATCCCCATGGCATTGGCCGCCTTGGTGACGCCGGCGAGTGCCGCGTTCAGCTTCTTGACCGTGGCGTTGAGAGTCTGCCCGCTGCCCCCCTGGAGCTGGTGCGCCAGATCGTTGATGTGGTCGAGGCTGCCGTCCTGGTTCTCGTCCATGAGCCGTTGCATCTGGATACGGCTGTCACTGCACGAGGGGTTGGCATCGCAGACCGCATTGCCGTTCAACGCCATCAGGACCGGCCCGATCCAGGCAAACATGTTTTTGACGGCAGCGAAGTTGACGCCCATGGAGTTGGACAACGCGTTGATGCTGTCGACCAGCTTGGCCGCGGTGTCGACGTCCCGCACCAGCTTGTCGCCACCGTATTCGGTGCGCGCGGAGGAGAACGCATCGACCGCACTCTGGAGACTGGGCGCAATCTGGTTGATCTGGGTGCGCACGTCCGCGAGGCTGTCGGCCAGCGTGTCGGCCCCGGTCGCCAGTCGGTTGAGGTCGCTCGAACGCTGGTCGATCTGGGTGGAACCGTCGGCCAGCCGGTCTCCGACGATGCCGGCCTGGAAGGTCGCCCGGAATTCCGCGGGTACCTCCCCCAGGGGCCGGGTGATGCCGCTGACCAGACCGACGTCCGGTAGCTGGGCGACACGCGAAGCCAGCTGCTCCAGGTCTGCGAGAGCCCTCGGGGTGCGCAGGTCGTGCGGCGACTGGATGAGGATGTATTCGGGAATGGACTGGGCGATGGGGAAATGGCGTTCCACCGCGGCGTACCCGATCGAACTCGGCGCCGACGACGCCACCACCTTGCGATCGTCATAGTTGTAGCGGGCAAAGATTGCGGCGCCGGCCAGCAGGGCCAACACCAGAAGGCTGGCGACGAGATGCGGAACCGGTCGGCGAACGATGCGGATACCGGAACGCCGCCAGAACCGGGCGGTCAGCTCGCGCCGCGGCTTGACCCAGCCGCGGGGCCCGACCAGGGCCAGGATGGCCGGTAACAGGGTCATTCCGGCCAGATACGCCACGCCGATACCGATCGCGGCCGACACCCCGACAGTTTTGAACACACCCATTTTGGTGAAGCTCAGCAGCAGGAACGTGAGCCCCACCGTCGCGGCAGATGCGGAGATGACCTTCCCGATCGACATCATCGCGGCCCGGACCGCCTGGTCGAAATCGTTGTCCGATCGCAGATAGTCGTGATAGCGGCTGATCAGAAAGACCGCGTAATCCGTGCCGGCACCGGCCATGATCGCACTCAGAAATACGACGGACTGGTTCGACACACCCGCGCCGGTCAGCTGCGAAAATCCCGCCACCAGTGCCTGCGCGATGAGCAGGGACGACCCGATCGTGATCAACGGCAGCAGCATCGTGACAGCGCTGCGGTAGACCAACAGCAACACGGCCAGGACCAGGACGGCGATCGCGATCTCGATCGGCAGTCGATCGTTCTCCCCCGCCACGGTGAGATCGGCGGCGGTGGCCGCCGGACCGGTGAGGTGCACGGCCAGCGGACTGCCGGCTGTGCTGAGTTTGACGATGTCGGAAACCCGGTTGAACGAGTCCATCGCCCGCGGTGTGCCCAACTCACCCACCAGGCCCACCGGAAGTACCCAGGTGGTCTTGTCCTTGCTGGTCAGGAACTGTCGCAGTTGTGGGGTGCCGATGAAATCCTGAACGCTCTCGACATCTTTCACGTCGTCGCGCAGCGCGTCCACCAGCTTGCGGTAGGTCGCCTCGTCCGAGGAGTCCAGCCCGTTCTCGTTGATCAGGGCCACCAACAACAGGTCGTTGTTGCCCGATTCGTGGAACGCCTCGGTCATCTTCTGGGCGGTGATGCTCGACGGCGCATCGTTCGGCAGGATTGCCAGCGGGTGCTTCTCGGCCATCTCGCCGAGGGAGGGGAACGTCAGCGGCAGGGCGATCAGCAGTGCGGCCCAGGCCCCGATCACTGCCCAGGGCCACCGCACCACAAAATCGGCTAACCGTCGCATGTTGCCCTCACCTTCATCTCGAAGGTGGAGCAAAGCGGAAAATTCATGACCATTGTTTGCTCTCCGCTACGCGACCCGGCCCCAGTGCCCGCTGTCAGCAACTCGTGACGACACCGATTTCATCGCCTCGAGGTAGCGGGTTACCGACTTCTCGGCGACCGGGTTGTCGGGATGCATGATCGCCATGACCGTGCCCTCCCCGTACCGGAAGATATAGATCGTCAATTGGTAGGAGAACCGGTTGTCCGGATACATACCGATGTTGTTCGCCAGTCCCATGTCACCCGCCGCGAGGATGGCGTTGAGCGGCGCAGCCCCACCGTGCAGAAAGTTCGATACCGGGAAGTTCGGCTGTGGCCAGTTCAGCCAAGGTGCCAACTCCAGCACGCGGTAATACGGAACTCTTGCCATGTCCAGGCCCGAATCGAAAGACTGCTGCGCCGCCCAGGCGGCGTCGCTGAACGAGGTCGCCGCCACCGGAACGGTGATCGGTATCAGTCCGGTGAACCAACCCTGTGTCATGAAATTGTCGCCGGCTGTGCGGGAATCCCTCGGCGTGAGGCCGTAATACGTGAGCGCACCGGTGAACTCGTGCTCCACCAGGCCGAGGCATGCAAACAACCCACCGACAAAGCGGGCGCCGGCCGCCGCGCATGCACCCTCGAAACGCTCCGTCTGCGCCGGATCCAACAGGACCTCAGTGGACCAGGCGCTGCTGGTCGACTCGTTCGGATTACCCAGTGGCAGTGGGAATTCCGGAAATCCGTCCCGGTTGTTCTCGGCGAAGTCGATCCAGGCACGCACGCCCGGCGATTCCAGGGTCAACGCCGATGTGTATTCACGCTCGCGGATACAGAAATCGTCGAAGCTACCGGCGTCAGGAAGCGTGAGGGCCTGACCGCTGCCGCTCATCGCGGAATACATTCCGTTGGCTTCCATCATTGTGGTGCCGATCAACGTCGCGTCTCCGTGGACGTGATCCATCGCAGCAAAGAAAGTGAAGTGGTTCTCGTTCTGGATGATGCCGAACGTAAAGCAGCCCCATTCCAGGGGATTCGGTATGGCCACAACGTGATCGTGAATTTCGTCGACGGTCAAGTTGCCATGGTCGACCGGCACAAACTCGATATCGGACGGGTTCTCCATTGCATGCCTGACGAATTGGCCGTCATCGCCTTCTTTGAACCAACTCCGGAATGTGTCGTGCCTGCGCAGGTAGGTATTCACCGCGTGATCCATGGCGGAGATGTCACATTGCCCAGCAACCTCACAGCTAGCGATGATCTGCCGTGAGAAGTTCAATCCCGCAGCTTTACGCCGGCTGTAATTACGCAGATGTTGGCCCTGCATGTAGCTAACCGGCACCGAGCTGACCGGTGCGTTTCTTGCCGTTTCCTGAGCCGCGGCCGTCGGATGCCAGGAGGTCACCGAGCCAGGACTCAGCGACCATTCATCAAGTGCGCCAACAGTTATCTTACCGATCCGCAAAACTCAGGCCCTCCCAGTAGTGCTCTGCGCGCGGCCGCTTCCGGGCCGGCGGGACCCCCCAGAGCAACAACATACCTGCCGATCCAGGGAGATGGCCCAGGGAGCTTGCCGAGGGAACTTTGACAGGGGAAGCAGAGGGCAACGCGGGGAACCTTGACAGGGCAAGGGGAGTCGCGCGCGCCACAGGTTCGCGTGCAATAGTGGGTCGGGTTGATCTTCAGGCGCTTTCGGGGGGATGCGCGGAGGTGTATTTTCTGCACGCCAATGCGAGGAGGCCAACGGGATGAAATCCGTTGCACATCCGAACGACCAGTCCGCACGCTTTGCCATCGTTGGCTACGCTGCACGCTTTCCAGGCGCCCCGGACGCCGACGGCTTCTGGGACCTGCTGCGGACGGGACGCGAAGGGATCTCGGACGTACCCGAAGACCGCTGGGACGTCGAAGAATTCTTCGATCCGGAGCCCGGCGTACCAGGCAAGGTGGTGACCCGCCGCGCGGGTTTCGTCGATGACGTAACCGGATTCGACGCGCCGTTCTTCGGCATGTCGACACGCGAGGTCAGGTTGATGGACCCGCAGCATCGACTCCTGCTGGAAACGGCCTGGCGCGCGGTGGAACACTCGGGTACCGCACCAACCGCATTGGCTGACACCAACACTGGCGTGTTCGTGGGTCTGGCCACCCACGACTACCTCGGAATGGCCTCTGACGAGCTGACCTACCCCGAGATCGAGGCCTACATGGCCATCGGGACGTCGAATGCCGCGGCCGCCGGCCGGATCAGCTATCGATTAGGTCTGCAGGGCCCCTCGGTCGCCGTCGATACCGCATGCAGCTCGTCGCTGGTGGCGATCCATCAAGCGTGCCAAGCACTCCGCTTGAACGAATGCGACCTCGCCCTGGCCGGCGGTGCGAACGTCCTGCTCACGCCCGCCACCATGATCACCTTCTCCAGTGCGCACATGCTGGCGCCGGACGGCCGGTGCAAGACGTTCGACGCGGCCGCCGACGGCTATGTGCGCGGCGAGGGCTGCGGCGTCATCGTCATCAAACGCCTCGAGGACGCCATCCGCGACGGTGACCACATCCGGGCCGTGATCCGCGGCAGCGCGATCAACCAAGATGGCGCGTCGGGTGGATTGACGGTGCCCAACGGCGTCGCTCAGCAGCGCGTCATCGCTGATGCACTCGAACGGGCCGGTCTGGAACCCAAAGAGGTCGGCTACCTGGAAGCCCACGGCACCGGGACATCGCTGGGAGACCCGATCGAGGCCCAGGCCGCAGGTGCGGCATTCGGCGCCGGACGCGAACCCGGGCAGCCATTGTTGATGGGCTCGGCAAAGACGAACATCGGGCATCTGGAGGCCGCCGCCGGAATCGCGGGCGTCATCAAGGTCGTCCTGTCGCTCGAGAACGAGTTGCTACCCCAGCACCTGCACTTCCAGAACCCGTCGCCGCACATCCCGTGGGACCGGCTCGCGGTGGAGGTCGTCAAAGAGGCCACCCCCTGGGAGCGCAATGGCACGCCACGCATCGCGGGTGTCAGTTCGTTCGGGTTCGCCGGGACGAACGCCCACGTCATCCTGGAGGAAGCACCCGAACCGGCGGCAGCGAGTCCGGTGGACCAGCCCAGACCGGAGCGGTTCGGCATCCTCCCCCTCTCGGCACACACACCCGCCGCATTGGTGCAGGTCGCTGAGCAATATCGCGATTGGATGAGCGCTCACCCCGAGGCCACCCTGACCGACGTGTGCCACACCGCAGGGGTCAGCCGGGCACACCTTGAGCACCGGGCCGCGCTCGTGGTCGATTCGAGGGAATCCGCCATCGAACTGCTCGGCGCGCTCGCCGACGATCGCCCGGCGCCGGGCTTGATTCGCGGCGAATCCCACGACAAGCCCAAGACGGCCTGGCTGTTCACCGGCCAGGGCAGCCAGTACGCCGGTATGGCCCGGGAGCTGTTCGAATCCGAGCCGGTATTCGCCGAGACGCTGAAGCGCTGCGCGGCGGCGATCGCAGACAAGCTCGACAAGCCTCTGCTGGACGTGATCTTCGATCTGGACGGCCCGGATGGCGCCGATGAGACGCTGCGCAAGACCTCCTATGCCCAGCCCGCCCTGTTCGCACTGGAGATGGGTCTGGCCCGGCTCTGGCAATCGTGGGGATTCGAACCCGACGTGGTGGCGGGCCACAGCGTCGGTCAGTACTCGGCCGCATGCGTCGCGGGCGTATTCGGTCTGGAGGACGGCGCCCTGCTGATGGCCGAACGGGGTCGCCTCTTCGGCAGCTTGCCCGCAGGTGGCCGCATGGTCGCGGTGTTCACCGCCGCCGAGCGGGTGGAGAGCCTCACCGACGAGTTCCCCACGCTGTCGGTCGCCGCCTACAACGGTGCCAACACGGTGCTGTCGGGGCCTGCGGAGGAACTGGAGAGGGCGGTCGCCGGACTCACCGCTGACGGTGTGCGGTGCGACTGGCTCGAAACCAGCCACGCCTTCCACTCGGCGCTGCTGGATCCGATCCTCGACGAATTCGAATCGTATGCAAACCGCGTCACTTTCAACGCACCACAACGGATTCTGATCGACAACCGCACCGGCGCGGCGCTGGGCAGGAGCGTGAAGCTCGATGGCGCCTATTGGCGCAGGCATGCCCGCCAACCGGTGGAGTTCGCCAAGACCGTGCGCACCCTTGCCGACATGAACTGCAAGCTGCTGGTCGAGATCGGGCCACGGCCGGTGCTCACCGCCACGGCCCTGGGGGCCTGGCCCGACCAGGCCACCGCACCGCGGGTGATCGCGTCGCTGCGCCGCAACACCGCCGACCAGCGGCAGATCACCGAGGCCGTCGCCGACGCGTACGTCTTGGGCCACCTGCCCGAATTCGGCGCGTTCCGGCACGCGAACGCACGGAAGCTCGATCTGCCCACCTACCCGTTCGAGCATCGCCAGTACTGGTATCGGGACAATCGAGAAGAGCCCAACCAACGACAGCACGTTGCCGGTCCGCGCACCCAGGCCGTTCGCCTTCTCGAAGACGGCCGCCTCGAGGAGCTCGCGACCCTGCTCGACGGCGCGGGCGGCGACGGTCAGACCCTGGATGTGCTGACCAAGCTCGCTGCGCAACACAACCGTCAACGATCGACCAAGTCCATCGCCGACGACCGCTACGAGTTCCGCTGGGAGAAAGCGGTTACTCCGCTGTCGGGCGCGGATTCCGGAGAGTCGTCCGCCTGGCTGCTCATCGGTGAGCAGTCCCCGGCAGTCCAGCCACTGGTCGACGTGCTGACCTCGCGCGGACAGCGGTATCGGTTCCTCGCGCTGCCGACGTCCGACGCAGACACCGATCAACTTGCCGACGCATTGCGCACTGCGGCCGCGGACGGTTCGACACTTCACATCCTTCACGTGGCAGCCCTGGACGGGGAACCGGAAGCCAAGACCGAGCCCTCGATGCGGTCACTGCTGCGGATGCAACACCAGATCCTGGCCGGAACGCGACGTCTGTTGCGCGCCGCGGCCGAAGCTGACCTGAGGGCTCCGATCTGGCTGGTCACCCGCGGCGCACAGCACGTCACCGATGCCGACACCGTGGCGCCCGAACAGACAGCCCTCTGGGGATTCGGCCGCGCCGCCGCGCTGGAGCTCCCGCAGCTGTGGGGCGGACTGGCCGACCTGTCGGACGGCAGTGCCGGCGAGTGGACCGCGCTGCTCAACCGCATCACGACGTCGACCGACGCGGCCCGGCGTGAAGACCAGCTCGCATTGCGCGATCAGGCGGTCTATGTCCCCCGGCTGGTCCGCCGGGAGGACCTGCCGAGCGGCACGCCACTGGAACTGCGCAGCGACGCTGCGTATCTGGTGACCGGCGGATTAGGGTCGATCGGTCTGGAGATCGCCGGATATCTGGCCGCCCACGGCGCCAAGCACCTGGTGCTGACCAGCCGTCGCGCCCCCAGCGAGGCCGTCGCGCAACGCATCGCGAAACTCAGCGACCAGCACGGGTGCGACATCCGTGCCGTCACTGCCGACGTCGCCGATGCGCACGACGTCGCACGCCTGTTGAAGACCCTGACTGCCGAGCTGCCGCCACTGGCGGGCATCGTGCACGCCGCGGGCGAACTCGGCACCACCCCGCTGGCCAACCTGGACGACGACGAGGTAGATCGCGTCTTCGCCGGGAAGGTCTGGGGTGCCTGGCATTTGAGTGAAGCAGCGGCAGAGGCGAAGCTCGACTTCTTCATCAGCACCTCGTCGATCGCCTCGGTCTGGGGCGGGTACGGTCAGACCGCCTACGGTGCGGCGAATGCCTTCCTCGACGGCCTGGCCTGGCGGCAGCGCGAGAAGAACATCCCGGGGACCAGCGTCAACTTCGGTCCATGGGCCGCGGGTATGGCCGACGCGGAGTCTCGTGCCCGGCTGGATCAGCGTGGTGTCCGGACACTGCCACCCGCCGATGCACTGGCCGGACTGGCCGACGTCGTAGCGGCGTCCTCGGCGGCCCAAGGAGTCGTGGCCCGGATCGACTGGGCCCGCTTCCTGCCGCTGTACCAGCAGGCGGGCCGGCGTGGATTCCTGGCCGAGCTGGAACGTGAGGTACCGGCACAACTCTCGAGCGCCACGCCCTCTACTGCATCCGGCAAGACGCAGCTGGTCGAGCGCCTGGCCAATGCCCCTGTGCAGCAGCGCAAGAAGCTCCTGACCGACCACCTGCGCGACGCGGTGGCAGAGGTGACGCGGGTGGACTCATCGGAGATCCGCGAGGATGCCGGGTTCTTCGACCTCGGCATGGACTCGCTGATGGCCGTCGAGTTGCGCCGCCGTATCGAACAGGGAGTGGGCGCGGAGATCCCCATCACGCTGGTGATGGACTACCCCCGGATTTCCGACGTAGCCGAATACCTGCTCGGCGACGTGCTCGGCCTCAACGAGCAGGCCAAGCCGACGCAACAACCGGCAGCAGTGACAACCCGCACCGACGAGCCCATCGCGATCGTCGCTGTGTCGTGCCGCTTCCCCGGCGCACCCAACCCGGAAGCCTTCTGGGACTTGCTGTCCGGTGGTGTCGACGCCATCCGGGAAGTACCCGAAGACCGATTCGACATCGACGAGTTCTACGACCCGGATCCCGAGGCACCGGGCAAGACCTACACGCGCTTCGGCGGATTCCTCGACGGTATCGACGGATTCGACCCCGAGTTCTTCGGCATCTCCCCGCGTGAGGCCGTCTGGATCGAGCCGCAGCAACGGCTGATGCTCGAAACGGTCTGGGAGGGGCTCGAGCGGGCCGGGTATTCGCCTGCCGCGCTGCGCGGCAGTCGGACCGGCGTCTTCGCCGGGGTGGCCGCCAACGAGTACGCGCACCTGCTGTCGTCAGAGTCGATCGACAAGATCGAGCCGTACTTCATCACCGGCAATGCCCTCAATGCCATCTCCGGCCGGGTTGCCTTCGCACTCGGATTCGAAGGCCCGGCAATGGCCGTCGATACCGCGTGCAGTTCGGCCTTGGTGGCGATCCATCAGGCCTGCCAGGCATTGCACTCCGGCGACTGCGACCTGGCGTTGGCCGGCGGCGTGAACGTCCTGCTCTCTCCGGTGACCGTCGTCGCCGCATCGCGCGCACGCATGCTCTCCCCCGTCGGGCGGTGCAAGACCTTCGACGCCTCCGCGGACGGCTACGTACGCAGTGAGGGCTGCGGCGTTCTCGTGCTCAAGCGGCTGAGCGACGCGGAACGCGACGGCGACCGGATCTGCGCGGTCATTCCCAGCAGCGCGGTGAACCAGGACGGCGCATCGAGCGGCTTGACCGTGCCCAATGGTGGTGCGCAGCAGCGGCTCATCGGAACGGCACTGGCCCGCGCCGGGTGGACCGGCGGGGACGTCGACTACCTCGAAGCACACGGGACGGGCACCCCGCTCGGCGATCCGATCGAGGTCCAGGCGGCAGCCGCCGCCTACGGCACCTCGCGTGATGCCGATCGACCGTTGCTGATGGGTTCGGTCAAGAGCAACATCGGCCACACCGAATCAGCCTCGGGCGCAGCGGGTCTGATCAAGGTCGTGTTGTCGCTGCAGCATGAAATCCTGCCGCAGAGCCTGCACTTCGAAAACCCGTCACCCCACATCCCGTGGGACTCCCTGCCGGTGCAGGTCGTGGACAAGGCGACTCCCTGGCAGACCAATGGCCGGCCGCGCCGAGCCGGTGTGAGCTCGTTCGGATTCACCGGCACCAACGCGCACGTGCTGATCGAGGAGGCGCCCGCACGACCGGTCGCTGCCGAGGAACTCCCGGCCGACGAGGCCGTGGCGGAATCGGCTGCTTCCGGCGAACAGGTCACGATGCTGCCGCTGTCCGCGCGGTCGCCGGAAGCACTCGTCGCACTGGCACAGCGTTACGAAACGTGGCTGAGTGCCCACCCGGACGCCGACCTCACCGACGTCTGCCTGACCGCCGGAACAGGACGCTCGCACTTCGAGCATCGGGCCGCGCTGGTCGTGGATTCGATCGAGGAGGCCCGCCAGGGGTTGGCCGACATGGCCGAGAACCGGACCCGACCGGGCCTGGTGCGCGGTGAGCACACGAACCAGCCGACCACCGCATGGCTGTTCACCGGGCAGGGCAGCCAGTACCCGGGGATGGCGCGTGAGTTGTTCGACACCGAGCCGGTTTTCGCCGCGACCGTGACGCGGTGCGCCGACGCGATCCAGAGCATGCTGCCGCGTCCGTTGCTTGAGGTGATGTTCGCCACCGGTAGCGGTGCTGCAGAAAGCCTGCGGGACACGTCCTATGCGCAGCCGGCGCTCTTCGCTGTCGAGATGGGCCTGGCTCGGCTATGGCAGTCATGGGGAATCGAAGCCGATGTCGTGCTGGGCCACAGCGTGGGCCAGTACGCAGCGGCCTGCGTCGCTGGGGTTTTCAGCCTGGAGGACGGTGCCCGGCTGATGGCCGAGCGCGGCCGCCTGTTCGGCAGCCTGCCCGAAGGTGGACGGATGGTGGCGGTATTCGCCGACCCCAAGCACGTCGAGGAGATCGCAGGAAAATTCCCGCGGGTGTCGGTCGGCGCCTACAACGGGCCCAACACCGTGCTCTCGGGCCCCGGTGACGATCTCGAGGAGATCGTCACCCGGTTCGGTGAGGACGGGATCCGCTGCACCTGGCTGCAGACCAGCCACGCATTCCACTCGGAACTGCTGGATCCGGTACTCGACGAATTCGAGGCGTACGCAGCGCAGGTGCAGTTCGCCACGCCGACGCTCCCCCTGGTCTGTAACCGCACCGGAGCCATCCTGACGGCCCAGACTCCGCTCGATGCTCAGTACTGGCGCCGACATTCGCGTCAGCCCGTGCAGTTCTCCGAAAGCGTGCGTACGGTCGCGGCGCTGGGCTGCTCGGTACTGATGGAGATCGGTCCGCAACCGGTACTGACCAGCGCGGCGGTACAGGTATGGCCTGAGCACCTGGCCGCACCGCGGGCGATCGTCTCCCTACGCAAGGGCTTCGGTGATCGGCGCCAGGTCGCCGACGCACTGGCCGCAGCCTACGTCGGCGGCCTCCGGCCCGACTTCGCAGCGGTGCAACGCCGGCCCGGCCACAAGATCGAGTTGCCGACATATCCGTTCCAGCACCGCCGCTTCTGGCCCAAGTCGGCCGGGATCGCCGTGGACGGAGGCATGGGGTCGGCCGTTTCGTCCGGGATCCTGGGAAGTGCAAAGGATCTCGCGTCGGGCGACTCGGTCTACACCAGCAGGTTGTCCGTCAGATCCCAGCCCTGGCTGTCCGATCACGTCATCTACGGCACCGTCGTCGTCCCCGGTGCGACGTATGCCGCGATGGCGCTGGCCGCGGTCGGCACCCCAGCCCGGGCTCGAGACGTCTTCTTCTACGAGCCGATCATCCTGCCCGAGAAGAGTTCCCGCGAAGTGCAGCTGACCCTGCATCCGTTGGACGACGGCGGTGGGTGGAAGTTCCAGGTTCACAGCCGCCCCTACGGGGAACGCGACACCGACTGGTCGCTGAATGCCGAAGGCACCGTGGTCGCCGGCTTGGACGACAGCACCGAAGAACCCGCCACCGAGGACGATCCGATCGACGAGACGATCGAGCGGCTGAACCGGATGCGTCCGCAGGAGCTGTTCGAGACCTTCGCCGATCTGGAGTTGGCCTGGGGCCCAACCTGGTCGGGCTCCCTCAAATCACTGTGGCTCGGTGAGGGCGAGGCGATCGGCGACATCCTGGTCGGCGAGGAACTCGCCGAACAACTCGGAACCGAGCCGATGCACCCGGTCCTGATGGACCTGTGCACGGGTGTCGCCTTCCCGGCGTTCCCGGCGCTGCTCGCCGCCGAACAAGGTGTCAACGATCTGTTCCTGCCACTGCGGTACGGGCAGGTCACGTTGAAAGAGAAGATGCCCCGGCGGTTCTACTGCCGCGCGAAGTGGCACGAGAGCCCCCTCGACAGCGAGACCCAGGTGTTCGATCTCGACTACATCGATCGGGATGGCCGCCACCTTGGCGGTATTCGCGAGTTCACCGTCAAGCGCGCACCCCGCGAAGCATTGCTGCGTGGTCTCGGCGGCGACGCCACCCGGCTGCTGTACACCCTGGGCTGGCATGAGGTCCCGGTACCGGTATCCGACGATGGTGCGGCCGAAAGCGCCAGTGGCACCTGGCTGATCGCCGGGTTCGACGAGCTTGCCGCCAAGGTTCCGGGCTGCATTCCCTTCGATCGCAACACCGGTCAGCAGCTGGGCGAGGTGCTGGCTGAGGCCAAGGAGCGCGGCCTGCCGTTCTCCGGCGTCGTCTGGCGGGCGAGTGCGCCGGGTACAGCAGAGGCCGGCGCTGACAGCCAGGCGCGACTCGAAGCAGAGATCGCCAACCTGCTCGGCGCGGTGCACGCCGTGCAGGGCGGTTCACAAAACGGCGGCGTGAAACTTCCGAATGGGTTGTGGATCGTGACCGAGCGCGCCGTGGCCACCGAATCGGGTGAGCCGGTGGATCCGGTGCAGGCGGCACTCTGGGGATTCGGGCGCACCACGATCAACGAGGAACCGGCGCTGCGCGCCAAGCTCGTCGATTGCGACGGATCGCCGGAGGCCGTGCAGGCCCTGGCGAATCTGCTGGCCACCCCGGTTGATGAGCCGGAACTCGCAGTGCGGCAAGGGAAACTGCTGGCATCGCGGTTGCTACCGTGGGCACGCAGCGGACATCTCACGGTGCCACGCGGGAGCGATTACGTCCTCGCACCCACCGAACGCGGTGCCATCGACAACCTGCGGCTCACCGAGAAGGAGGTGCCGCCGCCGGACGAGGGTTACGTGCAGGTCCGGGTGGAGGCCGCGGGCCTCAACTTCCGTGACGTGCTCAACGTCCTGGGTCTCTACCCGGGTGATCCCGGACCGATCGGCGGTGACTTCGCCGGTGTTGTCACGCAATTGGGCGAGGATGTCACCGGGCTCGAGGTCGGGCAGCGCGTCTACGGCTCCATGCAGGGCGCCTTCGCCAGTCGGTTCAACGTGCCGGCCCAGTTCCTGGCGCCGATCCCGGACGGGGTGAGCGCGGTGGAAGCCGCGACCATTCCTGCTGCGGCGCTGACGGTTCGACTGTCGTTCGACTGGGCGCAACTGAAGCCGGGCGACAAGGTGCTGATCCACGCCGCCAGCGGCGGTGTCGGGTTGGCGGCCGTTCAGATGGCCCAGCAGTTCGGGGCCGAGGTGTTCGCCACGGCCAGCACGTTCAAACGCGCAACCCTGCGCAAGCTGGGCGTGAAGTACGTCTACGACTCGCGGACGACAGATTTCGCCGATCAGATCCTGGCGGACACCGACGGCGCCGGCGTGGACGTGGTGCTCAACAGCCTGACGAGTGAGGGCTTCATCGAGGCGACGCTGAAGGCCACCGCCCAGAACGGGCGCTTCGCCGAGATCGCCAAGCGCGACATCTGGTCACCGGAGAAGATGGCCGAGGCCCGAGCCGACATCGACTACGAGATCGTCGCGTTGGACACGGTGATGTTCACCGAGCCCGATCGCATTCGCGACTTGCTCGTTGAAATTTCGGAGGGACTGGCCAATGGCCAGTGGACGCCGCTGCCGGCGGAGATCTACCCACTGACCGAGGCGAGGGCCGCGTTCCGCCGCATGCAGCAGGCTCGGCACATCGGCAAGATCGTGGTGCAGATCCCGAATCCGCTGCAGCCCAAGGCTGATCGGAGCTATCTGATCACCGGTGGCCTCGGTGCCATCGGCCTACATACGGCGTCCTACCTGGCCCAGCTCGGTGCCGGCGACATCGTGTTGACCAGCCGGCGCGCACCCGATGCGGACGCGCAGAAGTTGATCGAGGAGATCACCGAGCGGTGCAAGACCCGTATCCACGTGTTCACCGCCGATGTCGGCGAGGAATCCGAGGTGGCGAAGCTGTTGGAGCGGATCCGTACAGAGGTCTCGCCGCTGGCCGGCGTGGTCCATCTGGCGGGTGTGCTCGACGACGCGTTGCTGGGTCAGCAGAGCATGGAACGGTTCCGGACGACACTGGCGCCCAAGGCCTTCGGCGCCGAGCATCTGGACCGGTTGACCAAGGACGACGAACTGGACTTCTTCATCGTGTCCTCCTCGGTGTCCAGCTTGTTCGGTTCACCCGGGCAGTCCAACTACGCGACGGCCAATGCATTGCTCGACGGCCTGATCGCGCAGCGCCGGGCGCAGGGCTTGCCGGCCACCGGCATCAATTTCGGCCCCTGGGGTCAGGGCGGCATGGCCTCTTCGGAGGCGGCCACCGCCAATATCAGTGCGCAGGGCCTGATTCCGCTGGATCCTTCGGGGGCGCTCTCCGCCCTCGCCGAAGTTGTCGCCAACGGCACCGGCCAGGCGGCCGTCATCAAAGCCAACTGGCAGCGGGCCGCGAAGGTGCTGGGAAGTTCGCGTCCACCGATCCTCGATCTGGTGTTGCCGAGTGCTGTCGGTGAGATCGTCGGCGACAGCGAGGTTCTCAAGCAGCTGCTCGAGATCCCGGTGCCGCAGCGGGCCGGGTTCGTGACCGAGTTCCTGCAGAAGGAGGTGCAGAACTTCCTGCGCCTCGCCTCTCCGCCTGCCGCGACCAGCCGCTTCCTGGATCTCGGCACGGACTCGCTGATGGCGATCGAACTCCGCAACCGGCTGCACACTCAGTTCGGCGGAAAGTTCACGCTCAACGCGACCGCGGTGTTCGACTACCCGAGCATCGGAGGGCTGGCCGAGTACCTCGTGGGTCAGCTGCCCGATGCGGAGCCGGCGGAGGCTCCAGCTGAACAGGAAGCGCCGCAGGAACCGGCCTCAGTAGGGACCTAGCCTCGCGAGCAGACGCTGCGGTACCCGACAACGCGAGTTGTCGGGTACCTATGCGCCTGCTCGGCGGACGGGGCGGCGAGGGTCGACGCGCACTGGAAGGTCATCCGCCCAGGGCTGATTGACCACCATGTCGTCGACGTCGACGCAGCCCCGCTCGAACTCGCCGGTGGCGGCATCGACGAGCCGGTACTGCTGTCGCCTGACGTGAATCGGTTGTGAATCGAGGATCACCACGCGGACCTCTCCAGGGTCGAACCCGCAGCGCCGCTGCATCGCCTCGATCAGTCCCTCGTTGTGCATGTGGCCGTCACCGAAGTTCCAGCCGAGGAGCATCGCGCAGACCTGCTCGCCCTCACACAGGTTGTAGTCGGCTTCGACATGGTCGGCCATGGCCCGATGCGCCAACGTGAACAATGCGCGCCCGTGGGTGTTCATGCCGCGGAAGGCGTAGCCGAGATAGGTGATGATCTGGGGTGATTCGCCGTCGTCGTACAACCGCTCCAGTTGCAGGTGGTACATCGGGCCGAGCGCTCGCGACCCCGTGCGCAACTTCTCGTCGGCCGACGGCTTCACGCACCACACCGTGGTGTCCCAGTTACCCGCGTAGTACCTCATGCCGGGCAAGAAGGAAATCTTGTGCGGGAACAGGTTTCCGAGCACCACAATGCCCACGAGCACGACGAACAGGGTCGCCACCGGCCAAGGTTCGCCAAGATCGGACAGCCCGATGCCCGCATGGCCGACGAACAGCCACAGCACCCCGAAGATCATGAAGACATTCCATTCGAGCGGAACACCCATCGGGAACGACAACAGGATGTTCAGGTGGAACATGACCATCACGAACGCCGCGATCGCGGTGGGCCAACCGCCGTGGGAGAAGAACAGCACCAGCGGCACCAACCCTTCCACTGCCGTCGAGAAATGCGCGATGATGCCCGCGGCACGGCTGGGTCTCAGGTCGTCCGGATATCGCTTGAACATCGAGCGCTTCAGAATCCCTGGCGGGACAAAGGGATTGTTCGCCAACATCGTCGAGATCACGAAGGGAAAATGAGCGTTGAGCTTGCTGGTGGCGGCGCCCAGCCAGAGGACCAGGAAGACCACCTTTGCGCCGACGACGATGTCCGTCCCGACGAACAGGAACACCAACGCCAGTGGCGCGTACACCTCGCCGCGGGCCGCGAGATAGATGACTTTGTCGCGCAACCCGAGCAGCGCCAGAACGGACAGCACCGCGACGGTGTGCCACCACGGCAGCACACCGATCTCGGTGTCCAGGGCGGGAATTGGGCCGGCCCCATCGGACAGCAGCGCCGTCACGAGCAACATGAGCAGGCCAGCGTACAGCGCCACATCGATCAGGGATCTGTTGTCGCCCCTGGTCAACGGCATCCGTGCCGGCCATGGCGGCAGCCGTACGGTGCCGGGCCGCAACCAGTACAGGATCGATCCCATCGGCGGGAAGTAGCGGCCCGCCAAAGGTCCGAAACAGCAACCGAGCCCGACGACTTCGAACAACATTGTGAACAGGACGGCCTTCTGGAAGACGATCGGCTCCGACCACCAGGACGCGACGTTGGCGAATCCGTCAATGCCCCGCGTCGACAACGCGAACAACCACGCGCCGAGGACGTACAGCACGATCTTCACGCCGTACATCAGCGGCATCACCAACGGTGTGCCGAAACCGTTCTCTGCGATGTGCCGCGCCATCGGCACGATCCGCTCGGCGCGGGTGCCCTTGCTCCACTCGGCGGCATCGACGACCGGCAGGTTCGGCTGGAGAAACCCCATGCCGGAATGTTCCGCCTCAGCGCATAATCGCGCGGCCCTTTCTCTGCGCGGGCCGAGGAGTTGCTTGCGTCAGCAAGCGCGCCGCCCCTGTTGGTCGAGCAGGAGCGTCAAATCCAGCGGGTGGCCTCGACCTCGGCGGGCAGCGGCGGGTGCAACGGCACGTCGAGGCCGTCGTAGATGCCGGGCTTCTGGGTGGCCAGCCAATCGATCGCGCCGAGCAGCCGGTTGGCCGCGGTGGTGTTGCCGCCGTCGGCGCGAGTCCCGCCCGGCACATCGGCGCGCACCACCATGGTCAGCTGCGGATCGCCGTCGATGATGACGCGATGGTCGCCGACGCCCTCGTCAGGCTCCGGCCAATCGGGTGCGCAGGCCGGGTCGATGCGGGTGATGTGCTCGATGATGACCCGCTCGACGCCGTTGGCCCAGCCGATGACCTGGAGCCGGAACGCCCCCTGGGTGCCGGCCTCGAACCGGCCCATGACGTTGTCGACGGCCTCGGTCAGCGGCAGCCGTTCGACCGTCTCGGTGATGTCGTCGATCTCCAGGCCCAGCCCGCGGCCGATGAGCCGGACATTGCCGCCCCAGACCATGGTGGGGATGGACGGCAGCAACATCATCGGCGTCTCGTCCATCGGCCCGCCGAAACCGCAGAGCACCCGCACCGAGTGCGGCTGGTTGTAGGTGGAGTAGTCGAAGATCTCCTGACACCGGACGGTGCGGATCCGGGTACACAGCCCGGCGGCGATGACCGCCAGTGCGTCGTTGCCCCAACCCGGGTCGACGCCGCTGACCAGAAGCGCGGAGTTGCCGGTGGCCGCGGCGTCGGTGAGCCGCTCGACCCACTCGGCGGGGGCCGACGCCGGGTCATAGAGCAAGTACAGCGACGGCGTCACCACGTGTTTGCCCGCGCGCAGGCATTGCTCGATTTCGGCGAGGGCTTCCTCCGGACGGATATCGCCGGAGGACATATAGGCAACCGCGTCGCACTGGGCGAGGGCCGCGTCGACATCGGTGGTGGCGGTGACTCCCGTCGGGGCGTCGAGGTTGGCGAACGTCGCAGCATCGCGACCAGCCTTGTCCTCAGATGAGGTGATGACTGCCGCCAGTTCGAGCCCCGGGAATGCCGTGGCCGATCGGATAGCCGTTGCACCCATGTTTCCTGTACCCCACACCGCGATTCGACGCATCCGCCCACCCTAATGGCGATATTCGTGAGGATCGTCACAATGTGATGAAACCGCAGGCCAAAGACATTTCGGCGAGGGGGTACAAGCCTCGATCAACCGCTGGGTTGGTTGGCCTCCAAAAATTGCTCGCAGTCTCTTTGCGTTGAAGTTACCGAACGGTATAGTTGGCCGCAGTTACTGGTGGGTAACTTATCCCGAGTACCCAACCTCAGGTGGCAGTCTCACAAGGAGGAAAAGTGGGCCACTACAAGAGCAACGTGCGTGACCAGGAATTCAACCTGTTCGATGTCTTCGGCATCGACAAGGTGTTCGGCACCGGCGCGTTTGCAGATCTCGACCAGGATTCGGCGCGCGAGATGCTCGCGGAGATCGCCCGACTGGCCGAGGGGCCCATCGCCGAGTCGTTCGCCGACGGTGACCGCAACCCCCCGGTGTTCGATCCCAAGACTCACACCGTCGCGCTGCCCGAGCCCTTCAAGAAGTCGATGCGCGCGCTCCTCGAGGGCGGCTGGGACAAGGTGGGCCTTTCCGAGGAACTCGGCGGCATGCCGGTGCCTCGCGCCCTTCAGTGGGCCGTGATTGAGCACGTCCTCGGCGCCAACCCGGCGGCCTACATGTACGCGATGGGCGCGGGCATGTGCGAGATCTTCTACAACAACGCCACCGAAGAGCAGAAGAAGTGGGCCGTGCTGGGCTCCGAGCGCGGCTGGGGCGCCACCATGGTGCTCACCGAGCCCGACGCGGGCTCTGACGTCGGCGCCGGTCGCACCAAGGCCGTCAAGCAGGAAGACGGCACCTGGCACATCGACGGCGTGAAGCGCTTCATCACGTCCGCCGACTCCGACGACCTGTTCGAAAACATCATGCACCTGGTGCTGGCCCGCCCCGAGGGCGCCGGCCCCGGCACCAAGGGCCTGTCGCTGTTCTTCGTACCGAAGTTCCACTTCGACCACGAGACCGGCGAACTGGGTGAGCGCAACGGCGCTTTCGTCACCAACGTCGAGCACAAGATGGGCCTGAAGGTCTCCACCACGTGTGAGCTGACCTTCGGCCAGCACGGCACCCCCGCGGTGGGCTGGCTGGTCGGCGAGGTCCACAACGGCATCGCGCAGATGTTCGACGTCATCGAGCAGGCTCGAATGATGGTGGGCACCAAGGCCATCGCGACCCTGTCGACCGGTTACCTCAATGCTCTGGAGTACGCCAAGGAGCGCATCCAGGGCGCTGACCTGACCCAGATGATGGACAAGACCGCCCCGCGCGTCAGCATCACCCATCACCCCGACGTGCGTCGCAGCCTGATGACCCAGAAGGCCTACGCCGAGGCACTGCGCGCGCTGTACATCTACACCGCGACGTTCCAAGATGTCGAGGTTGCCAAGGCCGTGCACGGCATCGAGGGCGAGCTGGCTGCCAAGGTCAACGACCTGCTGCTCCCGATCGTCAAGGGTGTGGGCTCCGAGCGCGCATACGAGAAGCTGACCGAGAGCCTGCAGACCTTCGGTGGTTCCGGCTTCCTGCAGGACTACCCGGTCGAGCAGTACATCCGCGACGCCAAGATCGACTCGCTCTACGAAGGCACCACCGCCATCCAGGCGCAGGACTTCTTCTTCCGCAAGATCATCCGCGACAAGGGTCAGGCGCTGGCGTTCGTGGCCGGTGAGATCGAGCAGTTCATCAAGAACGAGACCGGCAATGGCCGCCTCAAGACCGAGCGTGCCCTGCTGGCCACCGCGCTGGAGGACGTCCAGGGCATGGCCGCCACCCTCACCGGCTACCTGATGGCCGCGCAAGAGGACCAGGCCGCAATCTACAAGGTGGGTCTCGGTTCGGTCCGCTTCCTGATGTCGGTCGGCGACCTGCTGCTCGGCTGGCTGCTGGCCCGCCAGGCCGCCGTAGCCATCGAGAAGCTCGACGCCGGTGCCACCGGGGAGGATCGCACCTACCTCGAGGGCAAGATCGCCGCGGCATCGTTCTTCGCCAAGAACATGCTGCCGCTGCTGACCAGCACCCGTCAGGTCATCGAGACCATCGACAACGAGGTGATGGAGCTCGACGAGGCTGCATTCTAAAAGTTCGTGTGAAATCGCCCCCGGGTCCGCCCGGGGGCGATTTTGTTTCTGCGACAGGCAAACTGGTCCCATGATCGAAGCCCGCGGCATCCTGCTGGTCGTCTCCCTGATGGCGACGACCGCGCTCACCCTGGCCCTTGGGATCACCGACCCGGCCGCACCGATGTCCTATCCGACCAAGTTCCTGGTGTGGAACCTGGTGCTGGCATGGATCCCGATGGTCTTCGCGATCGCGTTCGATCTGGTCGAGCGCAGGCTGTGGCTACTGCCGCTGGGCCTCGCCTGGTTGGCGTTCCTGCCGAACGCGCCGTACCTGGTGACCGATCTGGTCCACCTCGGCGAGGGCTACGAGCTGTGGCGCCACGTGCTGCAATACGGGTTCGCCGCCTGGACCGGCATCCTGCTGGGGGTGGTGTCACTGCTGCTGGTGCATCAGCGCCTGGACGACGAATTCGGCCCATTCTGGGGCTGGCTGGCCGTCGTGCTGTCGGTTGCCGGCTGCGCCGTCGGCGTGGTCATCGGCCGCTTCCAACGATGGAACTCCTGGGACCTGGTCACCCGCCCCGATGCGGTGGTCGCGGCGACATTCGACTGGATGCGCTCACCGCTGTCCTACGTGCAGTCCACGGGCGTAGCGGTAGCGGTCGCGGCGTTCTTCGGCTTGGCCTATCTGACGATCTGGGCGCTGCGCGGATTGCGTTGAGCGGTTAGCGGTGTGAGCTCAGAAGCGGGTCAGGCTGGGCATCAAGACGTCGTCGACCAATGCCCGAACCGTCTCCTCCGTCGGCGGACGCCCGGGGATCAGGGAGCGAAACACCAGGTATCCCGGCATCACATCCCATAGTTCGTCATGGATCGCTGCGGCGTCGATCTCGCCACGCGCAACCGCCTCGGCCAGAACATCCGTCATGAGTTTCTTGCGTTCCAGTACGAACTGATTCTGCATGGCCGCACTCAGTTCCGGGCTGTGCGCAATCTCGCTCATGATCGCGCTCATCGTGCTGGCGTGCTCGCGTGCCTGTGCGCACACCGAAGCGCCGATACTCAGGAGATCGGTTCGTAGACAACCGGTGTGGGGCGGGACGAGCTGCACCCGGGTGCCCTCGATGAACGCCGCCAGCACCAGATCCGTCTTCGAGGGCCAGCGGCGGTAGATGGTGGCCTTGCTCGACTTCGCCTCGGTTGCCACGGCTTCCACGGTCAACCGGTCGTATCCCTGCTGCTGCAATAGTCGCAGGGTCACCGCCAGCAACTCGGCCTCGCGCTCGGTCCACGGCGAGCCATGACCCGAGACATCGTGCGTTGAAGCGGGAGACACCGCGGAAACCTTTCGGTAGGTGGAAGTCAGATCAACCGGCCTGAAACTCTTGCCCTCGATTGGACTGTACCGTACGGTACCGTTCAGGTGCTTGGAACGGCCGAAGTCTCTCGCTTCAAGGCGAGTTGTGCGCTTGTTCTCGAAAGGCTCTGAGATGCAGGGGATCTCGGTAAGCAGACTGGTCAGGCGGCGCTGGACGGTGATCGTGGCCGTACTGGTGGTCGCCGTCGTCGCCTTCACCGTCAGTCGACTGCACGGCATATTCGGTTCCGACAACGAGGTGTCGCGCCCCAGTGCCGACACCCTGGAGAACACGGGATACAACCCGAAGCGGGTGCTGTTCGAGGTGTTCGGCCCACCGGGTTCGGTCGCCACGGTCAACTACCTCGACATCGACGCCCAGCCCCAACGGGCCGAGGACGTGACGCTGCCATGGTCACAGACGCTGGTCACCGATGACCCGACCATGTTCGCCGACCTTCGCGCACAGGGCGACGGTGACTACATCGGCTGCCGCATCACGGTCAACGGTGTGGTCAAGGACGAAAGGTCCACCGACAACGTGAACGGCTACATCGCATGCTTGGACAAGTCGGCATGAGCGGGCAGCACGACGCCGAAGACGGCGCACATACCGGTTCGCGGACGGCGCGCACCATCCGCGTGCTCGCCGTACCGATCGTGCTGGTGTGGGTGGCCATCGCTGCCCTGACGAACATCCTTGTGCCACAACTGGAAGTCGTCGGCGCCGCCCGCTCCGTAGGTCTGAACGCGCCCGACGCGCCGTCGACCATGGCGATGCGACACATCGGCCAGGTCTTCGACGAGTTCAACTCCGACAGCGCAGCCATGATCGTGCTCGAAGGCGACCAACCCCTCGGCGACGAAGCCCACCGCTTCTACGACACCCTGGTGAAACGGCTGGCCGAGGACACCAAGCACGTCGAGCACATTCAGGACTTCTGGGGAGACCCCCTCACGGCGGGCGGCTCGCAGAGCAAGGACGGCAAGGCCGCCCTGGTGCAGGTGTACCTCGCAGGCAACCAGGGCGAGGCGTTGTCCAACCAATCCGTCGACGCCATCCGCAACATCGTGGCAAGTGTCCCGCCACCGCCCGGGGTCAAGGCCTACGTCACCGGCGCCGCACCACTGATCACCGACAACTTCGAAGTCGGCAGCGAGGGCACCCACAAGGTCACCGCCATCACCTTCCTGGTCATCGCGGTGATGCTGCTCGTGGTCTACCGCTCGCTGGTCACGATGCTCATCATGCTCGTCACGGTGGCCGTCGAGCTGGCCGCCGCTCGTGGCGTCGTGGCCGCACTGGCGCATTCCGGCATCATCGGACTGTCCACGTATTCGACGAATCTGCTGACGCTGCTGGCGATCGCCGCGGGCACGGACTACGGCATCTTCATCATCGGCCGATATCACGAAGCACGTAGCCGTGAGATGGACCGGGAGGCAGCCTATTACGACATGTTCCGTGGAACCGTACACGTCATCGTCGGCTCGGGACTGACCATCGCCGGCGCGGTGGCCTGCCTGTACTTCACCCGACTGCCCTACTTCCAGACCCTGGGCATCCCCGCCGCCATCGGCGTGCTCGTGACGTTGGCGGCGGCGCTGACCCTGGGCCCCGCGGTGCTGACCATCTTCAGCCGGTTCGGACTGCTGGAGCCGAAACGCAACCCACGGGCGCCGCGATGGCGCCGCATCGGTACCGCGATCGTGCGTTGGCCCGGTCCCATCCTGGTGGTGTCGTGTCTGATCGCGCTCATCGGCCTGCTCGCCCTGCCGGGGTACAAGACCAGCTACGACGGCCGCCCCTACCTACCGGAATCGGCGCCGGCCAACATCGGCTATGCCGCCGCCACCCGCCACTTCTCAGAGGCCCGGCTGAACCCCGAGCTGCTGATGATCGAAACCGATCACGACATGCGCAACCCCGCGGACATGCTCGTCCTCGAACGCGTTGCCAAAGCTGTTCTGCACACCCGCGGCATTGCCCTCGTCCAGTCGATCACCCGCCCACTGGGCACGCCGATCAAGCACAGCTCCATCCCATTTCAGATCAGCGCCCAAAGCGCCAGCCAGATCATGAATCTGGGCTATCAGCAGGACCGCGCGGCCGATCTACTCAAGCAGGCCAACGAGCTGTCGAACACGATCAATATCCTCAAGCAGCAGGTTACGTTGCAGCAGGCCAGTGCTGCGGCCACCCATGAGCAGACCCAGGCGTTCCACGACACCGTCGCGATCGTGAACGACCTGCGCGACAAGATCGCTAATTTCGACGATCAGTTCCGGCCCCTGCGCAATTATTTCTACTGGGAGCCACACTGTTTCGACATCCCCATGTGCGCGGCGTTGAGGTCAGTGTTCGACGCGCTCGACGGGATCGACAAGCTCAGCGACCAGTTCGGACAGATCACCGCAAGCTTGGACAAGCTCGATGCGCTTCAGCCGAAACTCGTGGCGCTGCTGCCACCGCAGATCGCCATCCAGGAGCGCAACCGTGACCTGACGCTGTCGAACTACGCGACCACGTCCGGTACCAATGCGCAGTCGGAGGAGGCTCTGCAGAATTCGACCGCGATGGGGCAGGCCTTCGACTCCGCCAAGAATGACGATTCGTTCTATCTTCCGCCGGAAGCCTTCGACAACCCCGACTTCAAGCGCGGCCTGAAACTGTTCATGTCGCCCGACGGCAAAGCCGCCCGCATGATCATCACCCATGAGGGCACTCCCGCTACGCCCGAAGGCATTTCACACATCGACGCGCTCAAGGACTCCGCGTTCGACGCGATCAAAGCGACTCCCCTGTCAGACGCCAAGATCTACGTGGCCGGAACCGCTTCGGCATACAAGGACATTCAGGATGGGGCCAAATACGACCTGATCATCGCCGCGTTGGCGGCGATATCGCTCATCCTGCTCATCATGATGTTCATCACCCGCAGCATTGTCGCGGCGCTGGTCATCGTCGGCACCGTCGTGCTGTCGCTGGGAGCATCGTTCGGCTTGTCAGTTCTGGTGTGGCAGTACATCTTCGGCATCCAGCTGTACTGGATCGTGCTGGCCCTGGCCATCATCCTGCTACTGGCGGTGGGCGCCGACTACAACCTGCTGCTGATATCCCGATTCCAGGAAGAGATCGGGGCCGGTCTCAAAACCGGCGTCATCCGCGCCATGGCCGGAACCGGCCGGGTGGTGACCGCGGCCGGTCTGGTGTTCGCGGCCACCATGTCCTCGTTCATCTTCAGCGATCTGATCGTCCTCGGTCAGATCGGCACCACGATCGGCCTCGGTCTGCTCTTCGACACCTTGATTGTGCGGTCGTTCATGACACCGTCGATCGCGGCACTCCTCGGCCGGTGGTTCTGGTGGCCGCAGATCGTGCGGCCCCGGCCGGCCAGCCGGATGCTGCGCCCCTACGGATCGCGCACCTCGGTTCGCGAACTGCTCGAACCGGAACCCGAGCCGACAACATCGAATTAGATCTCCGGTGGGCGCCGCGTGTCACACCAGGTTCGCTCGGGCCCATTCCTCGGCGGTCGTGGTCCTGATACCGCGAACGGCGTTGTATGACTGATCCTTCGGCCAGGCAACACCATTGGTGCGGGCGAACACCGCCCGGTACTTGCTCATCGTGCCCTCCGGATCCTGCCGTAGTCGGTCGATCAGGAGGTCGGTGGTCCACAGGGTGCGGGTAACCGATGTCGCACGGACCCGGTCGACGATATCGGCGAGTTCGCGGTAGCTGACGGTGTCCCCCGCGAGATAGACGACAGTGTCGCGAATACGCGGTTCGGCGAAGACGATGTCGGCGGTGAGCACGCCAATATCTTCGGGGGTGGTGAGGGTGACCTGGTTATCCCAGCTTCCCAACGCATGCACGGTATTGGCATCCAGATCCACGACGGCGAACTCGGGTTCGAACAGGAAACTGGTGAACATGCCGGTGGAGATGATCACCCACTCCGTGGCGTGCTGGCTGCGGAGCAGGTCGCGCACGTCGAGCTGCTCGTCGAACAGCGTCTGCGCGCTACCGCGCCCTATCTCGTCGTAGTCGACGCCGAACTGCCACGGGAAGAACCGCGATACCCCGGCGGTGAGGGCCGCTTGAGCGAGTTTGCGCTGCGTGCCCGGCCCGGCCGCGAAGCCGACACAGCTGATGACCGTGTGATAGCGCCCCATGATCGCGGCGAGCTCGGCCACCGACGCCGACGCGACGTCGGCCTGCTCGATGGTGATACCCGCCTTCGTCAGTTCCTTGCTGCGCGCATCGTGTTTCACATCGGCACCTGCTGCCGGTGGCCGCAGCAGCACCGCGATACTTGCTGCGCCGGGATGGATTCCGAGGTGACGGGTGAGAGCGGCCAACACACTGGCACCGAGTTCGCCGGTCCCGATGACGAGAATGCTCAGACTGTCCGCCGTTGGTGGCGTTGCGGGCACTGTGGCCTCCGTTTCTGCGGTGATACATGGGTTGCAACCGACAGATCGGCGACAATCATCCCGGGCCGCTCAGGAGTTCAGGTAGGTGACGACCGCCAACACGCGGCGGTGATGCGCGGTCGACGGCGGCAGGTCGAGCTTGGTGAAGATGCTTCCGATGTGTTTCTCCACGGCACGTTCGGAAACCGAAAGATGTTCGGCCAGGGCACTGTTCGAGTGCCCCTCCGCCATCAGGGCGAGAACTTCACGCTCGCGGGGAGTCAACCGGGCCAGCGCATCACCGCTGCGCCGAGTTCCCATCAGCTGGCGCACCACTTCCGGATCCAGCGCGGTGCCGCCGGCGGCGACCCGCCGCACCGCGGCGTCGAACTCGGCGATGTCGGCCACCCGGTCCTTGAGCAGATAGCCCACCCCTTCCGGGTTCCCGGCCAACAACTCAGCGGCATAACGGGTCTCGACCCACTGTGAGAAGACCAGGACACCGACATCGGGATGTGAACGCCGCAACGAGACCGCCGCGATCAGCCCCTCGTCAGTGAACGTCGGCGGCATGCGGATGTCGATGACGAACACTTCCGGCCGAAGCGTCTCGGCGATCTCCCGGATCCCCTCGGCCGTGCCCACCTTGGCCACGACATCATGCCCGCGCTCGACGAGCAACTGGGTCAGGCCGTCACGCAGGATCGCATTGTCCTCGGCGATCGCCAAGCGGGTCACCGCTGTGCTCCAGACGGTACGACGGCAGTCACCGTGGTGGGCCCGCCGGCCGGACTGTCGACGTCGAGCCGGCCGTCGACCATCCGCAGCCGATCGGCCAATCCCGTCAACCCCGAGCCATTGGCCGGTTCCACTCCACCGGACCCGTTGTCCGCCACGGTGATCCGCAATTCGTCGGCATCGCTGTGCAGCTGCACCGTGGCCTGAGTGGCACCGGAATGCTTCGATACGTTGGCGAGCAACTCGGCGACACAGAAGTACGCCAGCGTCTCCACACCCAACGACGGCCGCACGGCGAGATCGTCGACCAGCTCGACGGGGATCGGGTTGCGCGCCACCAATGTCTGCACGGCCGGCACCAGGCCGAGATCCAATGCAGGCGGCCGGATTCCGCGGACCAGATCACGCAATTCGGTCAGGGTGTCCTTGGTGTTCGCCAGCGCGTCGGACACCAGTTGCCGTGCCCGGTCAGCCTTGTCAGGGTCAGTCAACTGCTCCTCGGCACGCGCCAGTGTCATCGCCACAGCGATCAGCCTGGCCTGGGTGCCGTCGTGCAGGTCGCGCTCGACGCGACGCAGCCTCGCTGCCGAATCGTCGACCACATCGGCACGCGCCCGCTCCAGTTCGCCGACCCGGCGTTCACGGTCGGTCGGCGCGAGCAGGGCTTCGGCCAGCCAGACATGGGTACGCCCGATACCGATCATGGCCCACGCCAACAGGTACAGAGCGAGCAGTCCGCCCGCCGACAGCAGGAGGTAAATGCCGAGCGAGTCGACGGGTTCGCCGAAACTGATTACCGCTACTCCGCACAACCAGATCACCGGGGAGACCACCAGGACTGCCGATATCACGACCCCCAGCACGACCCCATATCCGACAGGTGTCATCACGACGCTCTGCAGAAGTAGGAACCCCAGGCTGCGCCAGCCGACAACATCGGTCAGGGCCGAGGCCAGTGTCTGCGGCCAGCCGGGCCGCCGGGCGAACGGCGCCGGCGGGTCGATCGTGACTCCGACCAGCCGGGCCAGCGCTCGGTACAGCGCGTTCCACCTCCGACCCGACAGCACCACGAGCGCCAGCAGCGGTATGCCGACCAGGGTGACAAGCAACAGCCCCGAGGTCAGGCCGGTCGCGAACAGGTAGACCACACCGACTACGGCAAGGACGCTCACCAGCAGGAAATAGAGATAGCCACGGCAGGCTGCCGCGGTGAACGGGGTCCGCAGTGTTCGGCGCCGGTCGTCGGAGGTGGAGGTGATTGCGGTGGTGGTCACGGTCATCATCGTTGCCGGTTACGTTGGCACCGGACGATGGTGCTGTCCAGCCAATATGGGGTGTGGCTGGCCACACCGTCAGCTGTCGAGCGAGCGCAGCAGTGCCCTGGTGCGGGCCCTGGTTTCGGGCGATGCGTCGAACACCACCCCGACATATTCGTCCACACCGACCGTGCCGAGTGCCCGAATCCGTTCTGCCACAGTGCTTTCGTCACCGATGATCGCGGCATCCTCCGGTCCGGCGTAACCCTCCCGGTCCAGCATCGCCCGGTAGGACGGCAGATACCCGTACATCGCGAACTGCTCGGCGGCCTGGGCGCGGGCGCCGTCGACGTCATCAGTGACGCTCACCGGAAGCGCAGCGACGACGCGGACCGGCCGACCGTCGGCGCCCTCCCGCAGGGTCGGCGCAACATGCTCGGCAAGCGTCTTCGGCCCTGTCATCCAGGTGACGGTGCCCGCCGTGCGACGGCCGGCCAGCTTGAGCAGCTGAGGCCCCAATGCGGCGATGTACACATCGGGCGCCGACGCCCCCGGAATCTGCAGGGCGCCGCGCGTGGTCACCGTCTCACCCGGCGCATCAGCGGGTTCGCCGGCCAACAGCGGCTGCAGCCCATCGAGGTACTCCCGCAGACGTCGCACCGGCTTGTCCCACGGAATGCCCCACATGCCCTCGGTCACCGCGGCATGCGTCATGCCGAGGCCCAGCAGGAACCGGCCGCCGCTGATCAAGCTGAGCGTGAGCGCCCGCTGGGCCAACAACATCGGGTGCTGATTCTGGATCGGGATCACGCCGGTGCCCACCTCGATCCCGTCAACCTCACGGAACGCGACCGCAAGGACGGTCAGGAGGTCGGGTTCGTAGGGCATCTGCGTCATCCAGACCCGCCGGAAACCCTCGTCGTGCAGTTGCGCGAGATTCTCTACCGTGGCGTCGACCGGTGAACGGCCGCCAGTGTCACTGAGTGAGGCGATGAGGCTGATCTGCATGACATCAGGCTAGGCGCCCCGAAAGGCAAAAAGGGGCGGGTTCGGGAGGACACTTGGGGGCGTTGCAATTCGTCTCACGCAGCCGGTCTTTCACCCCTGTACCGACTCTTTGGATCAGTCACTCCCGAACCCGTCGTAGGCTCGATCGTACGCCTCGGGTACCCCTCAAACCAGAGGAAAATACGGCCGATTTCTGCCCGAATTCGAAGCTAGGTTGCTCCGTGTTGCCGTCGGGTCGGGGGGTCAGACGGCAACACGGAGCTATCCCATGTATCGACCTCTATGCCGCGACCGTTACACATCCACCAAACAAACTTTTCGAATGTTTTCGCCGCGGCGGTCAAGCCCTACTACGCCTCCAAAATGGCCGTGACGCCCTGTCCCCCAGCCGCACAGACGGAGATGAGGCCGCGGACCGGCTGCCCGGTCTGCTTCTTCTTCTCCGCCAATTGCTTGGCCAATTGCGCCACGATCCGGCCACCGGTGGCCGCGAACGGGTGACCCGCCGCGAGCGAGGAACCGTTGACGTTGAGCTTGGCACGGTCGATGCCGCCCAGTGCCTTGTCCAACCCCAGCCGGTCCTTGCAGTACTCGTCGGATTCCCACGCCGCCAGCGTGGCCAGCACCACCGAGGCGAACGCTTCGTGGATCTCGTAGAAATCGAAATCCTGCAGTGTCAGCCCGTTGCGGGCGAGCAGGCGCGGAACCGCGTACGTCGGCGCCATCAGCAGGCCGTCGGGCCCGTTGACGTAGTCGACGGCGGCGGTCTCCGCATCGACGAAATACGCCAGCGGTTCGTGGCCGTGCGCCTGGGCCCAGTCCTCACTGGCCAGCAGCGCCACCGAAGCGCCGTCGGTCAGCGGGGTCGAGTTACCCGCGGTCATGGTCGCGTCACCGGCCTTGACGCCGAACACCGGCTTGAGCTTGGCGAGCTTCTCCGGCGAAGAGTCCGCCCGCAGGTTGTTGTCGCGGTACAGCCCGAGGAACGGCGTGACCAGATCGTCGAAGAAGCCGCTGTCGTAGGCGGCGGCCATGTTCCGGTGGCTGGCGGCGGCCAGTTCGTCCTGGTCGACGCGCTTGACGCCCATCTTCTTGGCGGTGACGGCGGCGTGCTCGCCCATCGACATGCCGGTGCGCGGCTCACTGTTGACCGGGATCTCCACACCGAGGGCGGCCGGCAGCTTGCCGACCAGCTTGAGCCGGTCGAGGTTGGACCTGGACCGGCGCAGGCCGAGCAGCACCTGGCGCAATTCGTTCCCGAACGCGATGGGGGCATCCGAGGCGGTGTCCACGCCCCCGGTTGCGGCGGACTCGTATTGCCCCAGCGCAATGGCGTTGGCGGCCACGGCGGCGGCCTGCAGGCCGGTGCCGCAGGCCTGCTGCAGGTCGAAGGCCGGCGTGTAGGGGGACAATGCGCTGCCCAGCACGCATTCGCGCATCAGATTGAAGTCACGGCTGTGCTTGAGCACCGCGCCGCCGATCACCGCCCCGAGCTGCTCACCGGCCAGATCGAAGCGCTCGATCAGCCCGTCCAGCGCGGCGGTGAACATGTCCTGATTGGAGGCGTTGGCATAGGCGCCGTCGGACCGTGCGAACGGAATCCTGTTGCCACCCAAAACGGCAACGCGTCGCCGGGTCGTGTTGTTGGCCATCTGTTTGCCCTCCACTGTCGGGTTGTCCGGGGCCATATTACCCACTGTTCTTACTCTGGAGTAAGTTCGGTATGGACAACGCAGTACTGCGAAGCGAAAGGCAGCTTAAGTGGCTTCCGACCTGTTCTCCCAAGTGGTCAACTCCGGGCCGGGATCGTTCCTGGCCAAGCAGCTGGGCGTGCCGCAGCCTGAGACCCTGCGCCGCTACCGCCCCGGACAGCCGCCGCTGGCCGGCTCCCTGCTGATCGGCGGGGATGGCCGCGTCATGGAGCCTCTGCGCGCCGCGCTGGCAGGTGACTACGACGTGGTGTCCAACAACATCGGCGGCCGCTGGGCCGATTCGTTCGGCGGCGTGGTGCTCGACGCCACCGGCATCCCCGACGCCGCCGGGCTCAAGGAGCTCTACCAGTTCTTCACCCCGGTGCTGCGCAACCTCGCCTCGTGCGCCCGCGTTGTCGTCATCGGCACCACGCCCGAGGAGGCCGGCAGCGTCGACGCCCAGATCGCGCAACGCGCGCTGGAAGGCTTCACCCGTTCGCTGGGCAAGGAGCTGCAGCGCGGCGCCACCGCGTCACTGGTGTACCTGGCGGCCGACGCCAAGCCCGCCGCGACCGGCCTGGAGTCCACCCTGCGCTTCATCCTCTCGGCCAAGTCGGCCTACGTCGACGGGCAGGTGTACCGGGTCGGTGCCGATGATTCGACGCCGCCGGCGGACTGGGACAAGCCACTGGCCGGCAAGGTGGCCGTGGTGACCGGCGCTGCCCGCGGCATCGGCGCGACCATCGCCGAGGTGTTCGCGCGGGACGGCGCCACGGTCGTGGCCGTCGACGTTCCCCAGGCCGCCGAGGATCTCGGCAAGGTCGCCGAGAAGGTCGGCGGCAGCGCCCTGACCCTGGACGTCACCTCGGAAGATGCAGTCGACGCCATCGTCGCCCATGTCACCGCACAGCACGGCGGCAAGGTCGACGTGCTGGTCAACAATGCCGGTATCACCCGCGACAAGCTGCTCGCCAACATGGACGAGAGCCGCTGGGACTCCGTGATCGCGGTGAACCTGCTTGCCCCGCAGCGACTCACCGAGGGTCTGGTGGCCAGCGGCACGCTCGGCGACGGCGGCCGGGTGATCGGGCTGTCCTCGATGGCCGGCATCGCCGGTAACCGCGGACAGACCAACTACGCCGCCACCAAGGCCGGGATGATCGGGCTGACCGAGGCATTGGCACCGGTGCTGGCATCGAAGAACATCACCATCAACGCGGTGGCCCCCGGCTTCATCGAGACCAAGATGACCGATGCCATCCCGCTGGCCACCCGCGAGGTCGGCCGCCGGCTCAACTCGCTGTTCCAGGGCGGCAAGCCGGTGGACGTGGCCGAGCTGATCGCCTACTTCGCCAGCCCGGCGTCGAATGCGGTCACCGGCAACACGATCCGGGTCTGCGGCCAGGCCATGTTGGGGGCCTGAGCACGTGAACAACATGCTGCGCGCCGTCGTCGGCGCCCTACCGATCATCCGGCGCGACGACACCCTGCCGGCGCGCACCGTCACGGTCGACAACCTGCCGATAGACCCGGCCAACGTGGCCGCCTACGCGCAGGTGACCGGGCTGCGGTTCAGCGACACCCTGCCGCTGACCTACCCGTTCGCGCTGACCTTCCCAACCGTGATGTCACTGGTCACCGGCTTCGACTTTCCCTTCGCCGCAATGGGTTCGGTGCACCTGGAAAATCACATCACCCAGTACCGGCCGATCAAGGTCACCGATGCCGTCAGCGCGGCCGTGCACGCGGAGAACCTGCGTGAGCACCGCAAGGGCCTGCTGGTGGACATCGTCACCGAACTCAAGGTCGGCAACGACACGGTGTGGCATCAGGTGACGACGTTCCTGCACCAGCAGAAGACCAGCCTGTCCGGTGAGCCCAAGGCGGAGCCGCAGAAACAGCCGAAGCTGCCGCCACCGAACGCCGTGCTGAACATCACGCCGGGACAGATCCGGAACTACGCATCGATCGGCGGGGACCACAACCCCATCCACACCAACGGTATCGCCGCCAAGCTGTTCGGCTTCCCCACCGTGATCGCACACGGGATATTCAGTGCGGCAGCGGTACTGGCGAACATCGAGGGGCAGCTCCCCGACGCCGTCAAGTACTCGGTGCGGTTCGCCAAGCCCGTGGTGCTGCCGGCCAAGGCCGGGCTCTACGTCGAGCGCGACGCCGACGGCTGGGATCTGACCCTGCGCAACCTGTCGAAGGGCTACCCCCACCTGACCGCGACGGTCAGGCCGCTCTGACTCTCACACACCGAGTCTGCGTACAGATCGCGTTCTCGCGCTAAATCGCGATCTGTACGCAGGCTCAACGCAATATCAGGCGCTGGGTACCGCGTCCCCCGAAGCGCGTCGCAGATCGGCGAATTCGGAGATCGATGCCGAGGTGACCGAGGCGACCGGCCGGGCATTGGGTGCCGACGCATCAGACTTGGACACCATCACCACGTTGTCGATGTAGGGCTGGATCGTCGTGCTGTTCTGCACGGTCGACACGATCACCAGCTGGAACCCGAACTTGCGGAACGCCGACAAAGCCTGCTGAGCGAACTGCGGATCCGACTTCGAGAACGCCTCGTCCAACATCAGCTGGGCGAACAGCGGCCGGGTGTCATTGCTGTCGGGGCTGGCCAGGTTGAAGCTCAACGCCCCGGCCAGGCAGAACGCCATGAGCTTCTCCTGCTCACCACCCGAGTTGTCACCGGAATTGCTGTAGGTCCGGATCACCTCGCCGGTCTCGGCGTCGCGCTCCTCGCAGTACAGCACGAACCGGTTACGCACATCCAACGCATCGCGGGTCCATTGACGATCCTCGGGTGTGTTGCCGGCCAACAACTTCCGCAGCTGCAGGATGTCGGTGTACTGCTCAAACATCGCGGTCTCGTCGCCGAAACTCACCAGCGACACCCGGGAGGAGATGCGCTGAGCCTTCTCGTTGAGTTCGTCGACCGCAGCCAGGTGCCGGGTACCGGCATGCAGGGTCAGCCGGGTGCCGCGGTTGAACTCCACCGCGCCCAGTCCGGTGTTGACTCGGGCGATCTGCTCGGTGATCCGCCGCGCCTCGTTGTCGGCGATCATGTGCAAGTTCAGGATCGCTCCCGGCGCCTGCTCGGTGATCAACCGCTGCATACGCTCGTAGGCGTCGGGCAACTCACGCTCGTCGATACGACGGCACAATCCGACATAGTCGTGCACTCGCTCGTCGAACACATCGCTGTCATTGGGGATGGCATCGGGGAACGAGCTGTCGTAGGCGGCCATGATGCCGGCGAGCTCGTCATGTGACCGGTTGCGGTCCGCCCGCAGCCGGTCCCGCTCGCGGCTGATGACGCGGTTCAGTTCGCTTCGGTACGGCTCGGATTCGAGCAACTCGAGGGTCAGTGCGATGTCTGCGGCGTAGCTGTCGATGGTGTCACGGGTGTGCTGCGGTAGCGCGCCGGACCCGAGCCGTTCGGTCAGGACCTCGGCGAGTTCCAGCAGCGCGGTCCGCCTGCGGTCCAGCGTGGACTCGCGTTCGTTGAGCGAACCGATCTGCTGGATCACCTTCTCGACCCGTTCCCAGCATTCATCGGCCCGCAGTTGCAGCCGTTCGGCGTCGGGGTTGTCCGAGACCAGCAACTCGTGTTCGTCCTGCAGCCGCTCCAGCATCTCGTCGACCGAATCTGAGTCGATATCGCTCCACTGCATGAACTGGTCACACAGCGCCCGGCAGGCACGCTCGCGGGACTGTAGCTGGCCACGGTGCTCGTCGAGGCGCTCGCGGGAGTTACGCGCCACCTGGTACAGATCCTGGGCAGCAGCCAGATCATCCTGCAGGGCTTCGACTTTGGCTGCGGTACCGCCGAGGAAGATGTAGTCCGACGGACGTAGCCGCGACCGGTCGTCCTTGATCGACAGTCCGCCGCTGTCTTTGCGCAGGCCCTGGTCGGTGACGGCGCGAGACTGTTCGGTGAACTCGCCCGGCCCGTCGACACATACGTAATCACCGATGCGTGCGATCACGTTGAGCGCCTCGACCGCACTGTCATGTGTCGGATCGGCGAGCTGGAGTTTGGTGGCCAGCGTGTGCGGTGGCGGGGTGTGCAACTGTGCGCCGTGCTGGACGTGCTGCAACTGGATCCGGCCACGCATGTCGTTCTCATTGACGAAGCGCAGCGCGCGTTCCATGTAGGTATCGGGGACCAGCAAGCGTAATCCAGCCCCGCGCAACACCTTTTCGACGGCCAGCCGCCATCGTGTCTCGTCGGGCTTGAGTTCCATCAGCTCCGCGACATAGACCAGGTCACGCTCGGAGATGTCGAGCGCCCGGGCGATCCGTGCCCGCATCTCGTATTCGGTCCGCGGCAGCGGGGAGCCCAACCGCTGCACCCGCTCCAGCTCGGACTCCACGCTCTCGCGCGCCTCCCGGGCCCGCACCTCCTTGGCCGAGGCCTCGACGTAGGGCTGGTTCCCGGTGAACAGCTCCCGATGCAGCCGGTCGGCCTCGTCCATCAATGTCTCACGCAGCGACCAGAATTCCTCGCCGTTGTCCGGCGGGGTCAACCCCAGTGCGGTGACCTTGTCCTCGTAGCCGCTGCGCCGGCGCGACACCTCTTCGCTGATCCGTTCGGCCTCGGTCAGACGCTGCTGCAGCGGCACCAGATCCACCGTGACCGTGTTGATCTGGGCCATCAGCGAGTTGTGCTCGTTCTTGAGCTGACGCTGCTGTGAACCGAACTCGTCACGCTGGGCACCGAGCTGAGTGATTTGGTCGTCGAGATTGTCGATCTCCGGGCCGGCCTGGGCCAACCGCAGGTGATCGACGTAGTCGCGGACCAACGCGTTGTCGACCGTGTCGATCACGCCGAACTTGGCTGCCTCTTCGGCATAACGCGCCTGCACCGCAGCGATGTTTCCCAGCGTATTGCGCTTGCGCCGGGCCACATCCAGCAGCCCGCGGGCTTCGACCAGCGGGTTGATCTGCTCCAGAGCCTCCTCCACGCCACTGAGGCTGACGGGCTCGTCGAGCATGAATTCACGCACGAATTGCTCAAGCCCACCAACGCTTTTCAGTGATTTCGCCTTGCCGAGAAGCTGCTGCGCGGCCTCCGAGGCGCGGATGCCGATGCTGGCGTACAACTGGGCCAGATACTGACTCTCGCTGCGACCACCGGTCCAGCCGTCGTCGCGGAACACCGCGGCGTCATAACCGTTGGACGCCCACCGATTGCACAGGCCGAAGATGTCGCGGTCGTCATCGATCAGGTAGTAGCGGCTGCCCGGATCCGACGTCTTCTCGGCGGCAAGCCATTTGAGTACCAACCCGGTGACCGAGCGCCCGGTGCGGTCGCTGTAGGTGACCGAAACTGCCGACCAGGCCGGGCCCGTCCCACGCAGGTACATGATCTGCCGGTTGGCGCCCTCCCGCCGCTCACCCCAGGCGCCACGGACGTACTTGTCGACGGTCCGTTTTCCGGTGCCTGCTCCCGCGGCGGTCGTGTCGCCGGAAGCGTTGAAGTTACGCCGGTGCGAAGGCAGGAACGCCAGCGAGATCGCGTCCAGCAGTGAGGATTTACCGCTACCCGAGGATCCGGTGATCAGCGTGCCGTGCTGACTGAACGGGATCGAGTGATACCCGTCGAACACCCCCCAATTGATGACCTGCAGGCGCGACAACGAGAACTGGTTGGTCGGTTCAGCCATGTGCGTCCACATCGTCGGAGAGCCGTTCGGATACGTCCATGTCGTCGGAATCGTCGGTGGCGGTGCCGTTCGCAGCCCGCTTGAGTTGCTCGAACTGCTGTTGCAACTCGGTGATCATCGAAGCCGTCATGATCGCGTTGACCACCGGGTTGATGGTGAAGCTGTCCTCGTCCTCCCGGTTGCGCGAGAGCATCTCGATATCGGTGAGCCGCTCGATCGCGTTGTCGATCCGCTTGTCGAACGAGGCGATGTCGCGGTCGGTGTCGTTGTTCACCCCGGCGAACAGCTCATGGATCTCGTCACGGCTGATCAGCACGTTCTCGTCACGGGATGCGGCACGCATGAGCTTGGCCAGGTGCAGTGCCAGGATCGAGTCGTAGGTGTTGAGGGTCTCGCGGCGTAGCAACCGGCGCCGCCACTGCGACTCATAATCGGCCGTCTCGACGTAGGCGATGTCGTGATCGTCCGAGATACACAGCCGCAGATCGAGTTCCGAGAGCCGCACGGTGATCTCGGTGCGGTACCGGGTGACCCACGCCCACAGCTCGGAGTGGTTGTCCTTGCTGATGTAGCGCCGCGCCAGCAGGTGCTGCAGTGCCCAGCAGGCCCGGTCGGGCAACTCGCTGACGTCGCCGTCGAAGCGGGGTGCGCGACGCTGTTCGGTGGTCCGCTCGACGGCGTCGATGCTCGGCAGGGCATCGAAGTCGACCCCGGTGTCAAACGTGGGGTCGGGGGTCTCGGTCATAGCATGCTCTCACTGGCAGTAGGGATCGGCTCGGTGAAAACCAGTCGGGGTATCTCGATTTCGCGATCGGCACCCTCCAGAGACCGGAAGCGCACCCGCACAGATTCAGCGTTTTCGGCGGGGTGCTGCTTGAGGGCCCAGGACCACAGCACGATCACATGCCCGAGATACGCCGAGTCCAGCATGCTGATCGCGTCGGGCAGCGACACCGGCCCGACCGCCACCGCGCCGTTGACCAACTCGGCCAACTCAGCGGCGTCGACCTGGGACGCCAATGCCGAGAATGCCGACAGATTGACCTCGCCCTCGGAGGACTCGGCCGGTGACGGCGGGATCGCGTCACGAATCTTGAAGGCCACGGCGCCAATCGAATTGAGATCGGTGCGGGCCAGCGGAACCTCGATACCGATGCGACTGTCGGCCAGGGAGACGCTGAGGAGGTCGTGCGCGCCGGCCAGTGCCTCGTTGAGCTGACGGGTGACACCGCGACTGTGTTCCAGCGTGCCGGAGGCGACAAAACGCTTGATCCGGCGGGCGCAGCGCTGACGAGTCCGCCCGACCTCGGCCGTCTGCGCCGACACCAGGCTGAAGAACCCGGTCATCACCTCACGCAGGTCCGGGTCCAGGTGCGGTAACTCACGGGTCACCGCCTCGATGTCTGTCACCAAGGCGGCCCGCTGCTCGGGGTCCTGGATCATGCGGGTGAAGGCGGTGTAGGAGGCACTCTCACGGGAAGCGAACAGTGACTCGTAGTCGTCGAACAACTGGCGCTGACGTTCCCGGTAGCCGAGGTCGGTATCGGCGGAGGCGTCCAGCAGTCGGGTAGTGATCCGGTTGAGCATGGCGCCGTACTGCCCGATGTCGGAGACGATCTGCTCCATCTGCAAGGCGATGGCCCGCGCGTCGTCCTCGACGTCGACCAGGTCGGGCTCAGGCCGCTGCCCCTGCTCGAGGGCATCGAGTTCGTCACGCAGCCTGGCGATCTCGGCTTCGATGTCGGCGCGGATACGGTCCGGGTCGTTGCTGACCTGGCCGGCCACCCGGCGCAGCCCGGCCGCGATACCGGTGATCGAGCCGCCGGTCGCGACCGTGTCCTCGCGGCGCATGCGGCGCGCGAAATCCAGCACGGCCCGGGCCTCGTAGGTCAGGTAGCAGACGTTGCGTTCAGCGTCACCGGACTGCTCGGTGATCCGGTGCAGCCAGCCCTGGCTGGCCCAGTATTTGATCAGGGCGAGGCCGGACTGCTCGGTCTCGGAGCCCAGATCGGTCAGGTCGCGTTCCAGCCGGACCACCAACTCGGTCTCGGTGAGCTTGGCGCCCCGGTCCAGGTGGCGTTCCATCAACGTGACATAGGTGGCCAGATTGTTCGTCACCAGCAGCCGGGCCGACCGTGACTCGGCGACCTCGCGGTTGAGCTGGTAGAGCTGGTCCAGCGACGAGCCACCGATGCCTGCGTCAGGCATTACCGGGGTCTTCCGTCGCGATCGACATTCGCACCACTCTAGGCGGCCCACGCGACAGGTTCCGACCCCAGTTCGGTTTGCTGTTCCTACCTTGAACAACCTGCCCTAGAGTTGTCCGGTGACTCCCGCCAAGGTGCCACCCGCTCGATTGGTTCGCGTGGTCGAACGGGTCCGCCACCACCTGCGTCGCGTGCATCAACGCGCCGTGCCACCGCCCGCGGCGATGCTGGAGATGATCCTGAGCGCCTGGGTCGCCCAGGGCATCGCGGCCGCCGCACAGCTCGGGGTGGCCGACGCGCTGGCCGACGGGCCGCTGCGCCCCGATGAGCTGGCGCGCCGCGTCGCCGCCAACCCCGACACGCTGGACAGGCTGATGCGAGCCCTGGTCAGCGAGGGCGTCTTCCGCCGTACCCGTGACGGACGCTATGCACTGAACCCGCTGGCCGACACCCTGCGCACCGATGCGCCGGTGTCCGTCGGGGCGATGGCGAAACTCGTGGGCTCACCGCAGCATCGCGAGCACTGGAGCCATCTCGACGACGCGGTCCGCACCGGTGAGGCCGTCATCCCCAAGCTCCGTGGCCAATCCGCGTTCGACTACATGGGCTCGGTGCCCGAACTCGCCGCAATCTTCAACGACGCCATGACGAGCATCTCCGAGCTCGCGATCGCGCCGGTGGCGGCCGCCTACGACTTCACCCGGTTCGGCACCATCGCCGATGTCGGCGGCGGACACGGCCGGCTGCTGGCCGCCGTGCTGACGGCCGCCCCCGCAGCCCGCGGCATGCTCTACGACCTGCCGCACGTGGTCGAGGGGGCGCCGGCAATGTTAACCAAATACGAAGTGGCCGAACGGGTCCGCGTGATCCCCGGGTCCTTCTTCGACAATGTCCCCGCGGGCGCCGACGCCTACGTGCTGAAAAACATCATTCATGACTGGCCCGACGAAGAGGCCCTGACGATCCTGCGCAACGTGCGCGCCGCCGCCGCCCCGGGAGCAACCCTGCTGCTGATCGAGGCCGTCATCCCAGACCATGACCGTGAGTTCCTCGGCAAGTGGGTCGACATGGAGATGTTGATCGGCATCGCCGCCCGGGAACGCAGCGAGGACGACTACCGTCGGCTCTACCAACAGGCGGGTTTCCAACTCACCCGCGTGGTGGAGACCGCCTCGCCGTTCAGCGTGGTGGAGGGTACGGCGGTCTAGTCGTCATCCGCACACGGCGAGGTCGCGGACACGTCGAGTCCGTAGGTACCGGCCGGACTGACTTCAGCCTGTACCGAGACGCTGTACCCGCGACTGTCCTCGTAGGCTTTGCTGTTCGGCGGTTCCGGCTCCGGGCGGGTCCAGGGGATCGGTTTGAACCCCTGATCGAGCAGGGTGTCGATACGGGTGAGGGCTGCCTGGACTAGCTCGGGTGCGGGATCGGGAATCGAGGCAGTGCGGTACACCCGCCAGGGCGGCCCGTCCGGCATCAAACCATCGTTGGTTCGGCAGCCGTGCAAGGCCGCGAAGGCGGGATCGGGATCGATCGGCCTGCCGGCGATCATCGACACGTAGCCGGCGACCTCCCGTGCCGCCTCGGTGACCGTCAATGAGTTCGGCTCCGTCGCCGCCTCATCTTCGGTAGCAGACCGATCTTTTCGGAAGAATCCGCATGAACTCGTGAAGACCAACAGCGTCGTCACGAAAACCGTTGCGATCAGCTTCATTTCACCGGTATCCGGGGCCGCTTGCCGGGACTGTCTAGCCGGCGGTGGCCGACTGCGTTCCCGCGTCCGACGGCGCGCCCTTCAGCCCGCGCCAGAACAGGTTGATCATCAGCTCGGCGGCCTCGTCGACGTCGGCATCCCCGGTGCTCACCCGGCCGGCGATCGCCTCACCGGCGCCCACGAGCGCCACCGCCATCATCTCGAAGTCGCTGTCGGGCTGAGGATTACGCGTACCGGTACTGAGCAACCGGGCCACCAGGTCGATGATCCGCTCGCGACCCTCGCGGACGGTGTGCGCGAACGCCTGCGAGCTGGTGGCCTGGGTGTAGAGCACCATCCAGGACGCCCGGTTGGCGTCGATGTAGGTCAGGAACGCCAGCACCGCGCTCCGCAGCAGCTCCTTGGGGCTCTGGGTGAAGTCGATCTCCCCACGAACCACGTCCACGAACCGGGTCAGCTCGCGGTTCAGGCAGGCGCCGAACAACTCCTCCTTGGAGCCGTAATAGAGGTACAGCATCGGCTTGGAGATCTCGGCCTCCGCGGCGATCGCGTCCATCGAAGTCTCGTGATAGCCGTTGACCGAGAAAATCTGCACCGCAGCATCGAGCATCTGCTGTTCGCGGACGGCCCGCGGCAGCCGCTTGGTTCCACCTGCCATCCGAACAGAATAAGCGTCCGGTGGACGGTCAGACAGCAGCTCGGTGCGCTCCTAGCAGTGCACGCCGCCCTTGGCATCCACATTGCGTTGCACCGAGGCGTCCACCGCAGCCTGGTTCAGCTGACCGTCGGCCAGTGCCCTCTCCAGGCCGTCCAGCACCGCGGGCACCTCGTCAGTGGTGATCCACAACGCGTTGTCGGCCCCGGCCTGGAACGACTTGAGCACTGCAGCCGCCACTCCGTAACGCTGGTTGATCGCGGCCATGCTGGACAGGTCGTCGGTGTAGACCAGACCGTTGAAGCCCGGGCCGCCGTATTCGCCCGAGCGCAGCAGCTGGTACGCGGCGGGGCTGAGGCTGGCCGGATCGGAACCGGTCAGGTCCGGTACCTCCAGGTGTCCGAGCATCACGGCCACCGGGCCCTGCGTGGTGAGGGTGGCGTAGGGCACCAGATCGTTGGCCTTCAGATCGGCCAGCGGCGGGGTGGTCACCGAGCCGGTGTGCGAATCACCCGAGCCGTGACCGTGACCCGGGAAGTGCTTGAGCACCGGGAGCACCCCGGCATCGCGCAGCCCGCGGGCGTAGGCGCCCGCGTAGTCGGTGACCGTGGCCGGATTGTCGCCGAAGGACCGGTCACCGATGACGGTGTCGTCGGCGTCCGAGGTGACATCGACGACCGGTGCGAAGTCGACGGTGATGCCGAGTCCGCGCATCTTCTGACCGCGGTCCAGCGCGATGCCGTACACCTCGTCGACGGATTTGGTCTGGGCGAGGACGCGGGCCGACGGCTGCTCGCCGATCAACGAGGACAACCGCGACACCCGACCGCCCTCTTCGTCCACGCTGACCGCCAGTGGCAGGGGACCGGCGGCCGAGATCTCGCGCAGCGATCCTTCGTTGACCATCGACAGGTCGGTCCAGCTGCCGATCATGATGCCGCCGACGTGCTGGCTGCTCACCACGGCACTTGCATCGGCCGCATCCTTGACCCCGACGGTCAGCAGTTGGGCGAGCTTGTCCCGGGGCGACAGGGCAGCCAGGTCACATACCGGCGTCGCCGGGAGCGGCGCAGTGGTCGACATCGGCTTCGTATCCGGGGATTGAGACTCGGGTGCCGACGACGGGGTGCTCGGGGAGCACGCCAGCAACAGTCCGGACAACGCTGCGAAACCTGCGACAAGACGCGGAGAAGCCATGGGGCCCGACCTTAGCCGCTGGGCAAGAGGTAATCGATTTTATGCGTGTCGGCCCACGTCCACCACGCACAGATCGGTGGGGTTGCCATGCTAGGTTGGCCGGGTGAACCGGTTCGTCATCCCCTCCGCGGCCAGCATTGTCGTCGGGCTGCTGTTGGGGGCGGCTGCCGTTTTCGGTGTGACGCTGATGGTGCAGCAGGACACGAAGCCTCCGCTGCAGGCGGGCGACCCGGCGTCATCGGTGCTCAACAGGGTCGAGTACGGCGACCGGTCCTAGCTTGGATGTGCCGCTCACGCGGCGGGCAGCTGACCCGCCACTGGCGCGGCGTTGGCTGTGGGTCGTCGCCGCCGCCACACTGCTCCTGACTTTCGCCCAGTCGCCCGGAGAGATCTCACCCGATACCAAGCTGGACCTCACCGCCAATCCGCTGAGGTTTCTGGCTCGCGCCTTCAATCTGTGGAACAGCGACCTGCCGTTCGGGCAGGCACAGAACCAGGCCTACGGCTACCTGTTTCCCCACGGTGCGTTCTTCCTGGCCGGCGATCTGCTGGGGATTCCCGGCTGGATCACCCAGCGGCTGTGGTGGGCCCTGCTGCTGACCGTGGGCTTCTGGGGAATGCTGCGCCTGGCCGAGACCCTTGGCATCGGCAGCACCAGTTCGCGGGTCCTCGGTGCCCTCGCGTTCACCCTGTCACCGCGCGTACTGACCACCGTCGGTGCGATCTCCTCCGAGACGCTGCCGATCATGCTGGCACCGTGGGTGCTGTTGCCGGTCATCCTGGCCTTTCGCGGGGACAGGAACCTACGTCTCATGGCCGCCCGGTCCGCGGGCGCTGTGGCGTTGATGGGTGCGGTCAACGCGGTCGCGACACTGACCGGCTGCCTGGCCGCGATCATCTGGTGGGCCTGTCACCGGCCGAACCGGCTGTGGTGGCGATTCACCGCGTGGTGGTTCGGCTGCACCGCACTGGCCATCGCCTGGTGGGTCGTGGCCCTGGTGATGTTGGGCCGGATCAGCCCGCCGTTTCTGGACTTCATCGAATCCTCGGGTGTCACCACACAGTGGATGTCGCTGACCGAGATGCTGCGCGGCACCCACACCTGGACCCCGTTCGTCGCCTCCTCCGCCACCGCGGCGGCATCAATGGTGACAAGCACCGTCGCGGTGCTGGCCACCACCTTGGTGGCGGCGGCCGGATTGGCCGGGCTGGCGCTGCGCTCGATGCCGGCGCGGGGCCGCCTGATCACCATGCTGTTGATCGGCGTGGTGCTGCTCGGCCTGGGCTATTCCGGGGGGCTGGGCTCCCCGGTGGCGACGGCCGTTCAGGATTTCCTGGACGGAACGGGCACGCCGCTGCGTAACCTGTCCAAGCTCGATCCGGTGCTGCGACTGCCGCTGGCGCTGGGTGTGGCTCATCTGTTGGGCCGGATCCCATTGCCGGGCAGCGTCCCCCGGCCGGTGTGGTTGCGGGCCTTCGCCCGGCCCGAACGCGACAAGCGCGTCGCGGTGGCGATCGTGGTGCTCGCCGCTCTGGCAGCCGGTACGTCGCTCGCCTGGACCGGCCGGATCGCCCCCACCGGAACGTTCACCGCAATCCCGCAGTACTGGCACGACACCGCGGACTGGCTCGACGAACACAACACCGACCGGGGCCGGGTCCTGGTCGCACCCGGCGCCCCGTTCGCCACCCAGACCTGGGGCAACAGCCACGACGAGCCGTTGCAGGTACTCGGGTCGAGCCCGTGGGGCGTGCGGGATTCGATCCCACTGACACCGCCGGAGACGATCCGCGCGCTGGATTCGGTACAGCGCTTGTTCGCTGCCGGCCGCCCTTCCGCTGGGCTGGCCGATACCCTTGCCCGGCAGGGTATCTCGTATGTCGTACTGCGCAACGATCTGGAGCCCGACGCGTCCCGGTCAGCCCGCCCGGTGCTGGTGCACCGTGCGTTGGAAGGATCCCGCGGGGTCACCAAAGTCGCCGAGTTCGGCGACGCATCGGGACCTGGGATGTTGGAAGGCTTCGTCGCCGACAGCGGCCTGCGCCCGCACTACCCCTCCGTCGAGATCTACCGGGTGGACACCGGCGGGATCAACCCGGCCGCACCGTATCTGGTCGACGCCGACGCGATGACCCGGGTGGCCGGCGCACCCGAGGCCCTGCTGCGGCTCGACGAACGCCGCCGCCTGGCCGGCCAGCCCCCGCTGGGGCCGATGCTGCTGACCACCGACGCCGAGCGCGCCGGCCTGCCGGTACAACCGGACGGATCCGCCGGGGTGATCGTCACCGACACCCCGACCGCCCGCGAAATCGACTACGGCCGCGTCGACGACCACGCCTCGGCGATCCGTGCCCCCGACGATGCCCGCCACACCCACAACCGTGTCCCGGACTACCCGGCAGGCGACGCCGCGCCGGTCTACGGAAAGTGGAGCGGCGGAAGGGTATCGGTGTCGAGTTCCGCGGCGGACTCCACCGCACTGCCCAATGTCGCACCGGCCACCGGGCCGCCCGCGGCAATCGACGGCGACGGTTCGACGTCGTGGGTGTCCAATGCTCTGCAGGCGGCCGTCGGCCAGTGGTTGCAGGTCGATTTCGATCACCCGGTCACCAACGCCACGCTGACGATCACTCCCAGTGCAACGGCGGTCGGCGCCCAGGTGCGGCGCATCGAGGTGGCCACCGCGACCGGTACGAGCAGCCTGCGCTTCGACACCGCCGGCCAGCAGTTGACCATCCCGCTGCCGGTCGGCGAGACCCCGTGGGTGCGGGTCACCGCAACCGCCACCAACGACGGTTCTTCCGGTGTGCAGTTCGGCATCACCGATCTGTCCGTGACCCAGTACGACGCCTCGGGATTCGCCCATCCGATCAACCTGCGCCACACCGTCGAAGTACCGGCACCTCCGGCAGATTCGGTTGTTGCGCAATGGGATCTGGGAACTGAACTACTGGGCAGACCCGGGTGCGCCGACAGTCCGGCCGGGGTGCGGTGCGCGGCAGCGCTGGCGCTGGCCTCCGAGGAGCAGGTCAACCTGAGCCGCACGCTCACGGTGCCGACGCCCACCGATGTCGAGCCGACGGTGTGGATCCGGTCCCGTCAGGGGCCCAACCTCGCCGATCTGGTCGCCCAACCCGGGACCACCCGCGCCTCCGGTGACGCGGACCCGATCGACGTGCTCGGGTCGTCCTATGCCGCGACCGACGGTGACCCGCGGACCTCATGGACCGCGCCGCAACGCGTTGTTCAGTTCAAGGCGCCGCCCACCCTGACGCTGAAACTGCCTGCGCCGATCGAAGTCGGCGCGCTGCGCATCGATCCGGGCGCCAGCCAACCGCCCGCGCACCCGACGCTGGTCTCGATCGACCTGGGCGACGGCCCGCAGGTGCACAAGCTCACCGACAACGGCAAGGCCCAGACCGCACAGCTCAAACCGCGGGTCACCGACACCATCACGGTGTCGTTGCTGGACTGGAACGACATCATCGACCGCACCTCGCTCGGCTTCGACCAGCTCAAGCCGCCCGGGCTCGCCGAACTGACCGTCCTCGACGTCCACGGCAAGCCCGTCGCCGCCGCCGACTCCGCCGCCAACCGCAAACGGACAGTGGCACTTCCGTGCGGGCAGGGTCCCATCATCGGCGTGGCCGGGCAGTTCATCCAGACCTCGGTGCGGACCACCGTGGGGGCACTCCTCGACGGCGACCCGATTCCGGCCCTGACCTGCCGGACCGGTCCGGTCACCCTGCCTGCTGGTCAACAGGAACTCCTGGTCAGCCCCGGTGCCGCGTTCGTCGTCGACGGTGTCGCGCTCAACACGCCGGCGGCCACCCAACTACGCACGGCCACAACAACTCCCGTCGACGCCCCGGTGTGGTCACCGGATCGCCGGCAGGTAGACGTGCCCCGATCAGACCACGCACGCGTCCTGGTGGTGCCCGAAAGCGTGAACCCGGGGTGGATCGCGCGCACCGCCGATGGCGTCGCCCTGACCGTGGTGAAGGCCAACGGTTGGCAGCAGGGCTGGGTGATCCCGGCCGGCAAGGACGGGCCGGTGACGCTGTCCTTCCCGTCGAACCGTCCCTACCGGATCGGTTTGATCGGCGGGCTCTCGTTGTTGCCGATACTGGCCCTGCTGGCACTGTGGCCGGCCCGGCGCCGCAGCCCGGAACTCGATCCGGTGCGGCCATGGCAACCATCGCCCCAGCTGATCGCGGCCGCGGTGCTCACCGCGGGGACCGCCATCGCCGGTCTGCCGGGACTGCTGGTCGCCGGTGCCACGCTCGGCGTGCGCTACCTACTGCGTGACCGCCACCTTTGGCAGGAACGGCTGACCGTGGCCGTGGCCGCAGGCGGGCTCACGCTGGCCGGCGCGACGCTCAGTCAGTACCCCTGGCGCTCGGTCGACGGGTATGTCGGGCACTCGCCATGGGTGCAGTTGCTCGCGTTGCTGTCGATCACCTTCGTCGCGGCATCCACGATCACCTTTGACTGAGCGCGGCCCCGGTACCGGGCGACGGTCAACCGGCCGTGGCCAACACCTTGGCATCCTCGTCAGCGAACGTGTCCTCCAACTGCAGCGGCGAGTAGTCGAGATCGATCTCGGCCAGCGGACGACCGCGGGCACTGCTGATCGTGCCGAACCGGCGCATCCCCTTGTCTGCGGAGTACTGCATGAACTCGTCCACTTGAAGACCGAACGGGACGTCGGGTGTGTACAGCGTGAACCCCTCCTCGGTGAGGCGTAGCGCCAACGGGATGAGCTCGTTCATCCGGGTTTCGAACACCGCCCAGTTGGCGTCGTCGGCGGCGACGTGCCTGCGGCAGGTGAAGGTGCCCCACGCCATGTGCCTGCGCTCGTCGTCACCGATACGACGGATCAGCTCCTGCATCCCGGGAAGAATGCCACGCCCGACACAGATGCGGTGCCAGGCGAAGTACCCGGTGAGCGCCAGCATTCCCTCGACCACGTGGTTGTACACCACCGACGCACGCACCTGCGCGGCCGGCGAGGGATCGACGAGCAGTTTCTCCAGCGACTCCGGCAGCTCCTCGTAGAAGATCTGCCGATAAGCCGGCAGCTCGTCGAAGTAGCTGTGCAGATCCTCGGTGACTCCGACGGCGTCCAGCCACATCCGGAACACCTGGGTGTGCTTGGCTTCCTCGAAAGCGAACTGCGTCAGATACATCTCGTCACCGAGGCGCCCCTCGGCGGCCATCGCGCTCATGAACGGCTGGATGTCGTTGGTGACGGCCTCCTCGCCGGCGATGAACTGCGCACACAGCCGGGTGGCGTACTCACGTTCCCGATCGGTCAACGACTCCCAGTCCTCCCGATCCCGGGAGAAGTCGATGTCGGCCGGATTCCAGAATTTCGCATTGCCCCCGGCAAAGAGCTTCAGCGGCAAGCTGTCCCAATTGAGACCGCCCGCCGCAAGCGAACCGAAATGTGTCCTGGTCATGAAAATTGGCCTCCTTGGATGTGATGGGCTGTTTCGGTGGCCGCCGGGACTTCGGGTACCGCGAATGCGGCCTTCAATACTCCGACGAGTCTGCGTACTGCGAGTGCCGGTTGTTCGGGGCTGGGCTCGTCCAGGCCCAGGATCGGATCCATTCCACGCACATACGGCGCGAGCGCCAGGTGCGGGAAGATCATCAACAACAGGGACAGCAACGCATCGACGTCGCTGTCGGGTCTCAGATCTCCGCGGGTCTGCGCATCGCGCACCAGGGGCCGCAGCACCTCGAGGTAGTGGCGGTGGATCACGGTGCGCACGCTGACCCGGGCGTCGACGTCGACCTCGAAACTGGCTGCGGCGTGCAGCGCCCGTTCACTGGGGTGATCGGCGAAGTAGGCCACCCAGTCGTCGAGCAGGGCCGGGAGGAACTCGAAGAACGGGCGGCCCGGATCGAGCTCGCGGATCCGGCCTTCCATATATGACCGCACCCGCTGGCTGGCCACATCGGCGATGAAGGCATACAGGTCGCGCTTGTCGGCGAAATATTGGAACAAACTGCCTTTCGCGACACCGGCCTTGCGGGCGATGACGTTGAGGCTGCCGCGGGAGTATCCGTGCGCCCCGAACTCCGCCTCGGCGGCCGCGATCACCGCAGCCCGACGAGCGGGATCCACACGTGCCCAGGTGACCGTTGGCATCTGCGCCTCCAGGTTGAATGACCACTGGTCACATTACTGTGATGGCGCTCACAGTCAAGGTGTTTTCACGGCGATCAGGTGGTGCGAAACCGGGTCGCCCTCGACCCACCGTTTCACCGACTGCTCGATGAGCAGGTCATTGCCGGTCAAGCGGGTGCGGTGCTGTCGCACATGCTCGTCCCAGGACCGCACCACGAACGCCTCGACGAAAACCGCGTCGCGCTCCACACTTCGGAACAACTGCCACTGCGTGGCCCCGGTGCGCTGCCGAGACCGGCCGAGCACACCCATGGCAGCGAAGAACTCGGCCTCATGCTCGGGTTGCACCCGGTAGGAGGTCAGCACCAGGACAGGACCATCGGGCGGTGCCGGCTCGAACACCAGCGCCGGTTCGGGCCAATGCGCGGACGGCGTCAGGTCGAGATCGCCGGTGCGCGCGTGCAACGGCCACCACCAGGCCGAGACCGCGCACAGCCCCAACAGACCGGCACTGATTAGCAGCGCCGTGACGGTGCTCGTCGCACCGGCGGCCAGGCCCCACACGAGCGAACCGATCGCCTGGCCGCCCATGAAGGTCAGCTGATACACCGACAACCCGCGGGCCCGCACCCAGGCAGGCAGGCTCAACTGCATCGAGGCATTGACCGTGGACAGCGCCAGCAGCCAGGCCGCGCCACCTACCACGAGCGCCACCAGCACCACGCCGAAGTTGTCGACCAGCGCCAGAACCACAGTGGCCCCGGCGAATCCGAATGCCGCGACGATCAGCAAGGCGTTCAGGCCGAACGCGAACTGGAGCCGGCCCAGGACGAGGGCACCGAGCACCGCCCCCACCCCCAACGCACCCAGCAGCAGCCCGTATCCGGATGCCGACAACCCCAGCTGACGCTGCGCGACAACCGGCAGCAGACCCCACAGCGCACTGGCCGGCGCGATGAACAACACCGTCCGCAGCAGGATCCGCCGGATGATCGGTGAACTGCGGATGAAACGGCCGCCGGCGCTGAGCGCGGCCAACGGTCGCTCGGCGGGCAGCAGCTGCTCGGCCACCGGGCGACGCCATAGCAGCAGAACCACGACGATGCCGGCAAACGAGACCGCGTTGAGCGCGAACACCAGCGTCGGGCCGGACAGGGACACCAGCGCTCCGGCGATCGCCGGGCCGATCGCCCTGGCACCGTTCATGCTCATGCTGCCCAGCGCAGCAGCAGCCGGAATCTGTTCGCGTGGAACAAGATCAGGTTGTATCGCCTGCCAGGCCGGGGCGGTCAGCGCCTGCCCACAGCCGATCAGGAACAGCAAGGTCAGCAATACCGTCGGCGTGGCCAGACCGGCACCGGTCAGCGTCGCCAGTGCAGCCACGCCGGCGGCCATCGCACCCTGGGTGGCCAGCAGCAGCCTGCGCCGGTCGACCAGATCAGCGAGTACGCCCGACGGCAGAGCCAGCAGCATGACCGGCAGAGTCGTGGCGGTCTGCACCAACGGAACCAGCACCGGGGCGCGCGGATCCCCGACCAACATCCACTGCGCCCCGACCGTCTGCATCCACGTACCGAGGTTGGAGACGAACTGCGCAACCCACAGCGCCCGATAGATCGGTGACGCCAACGGCGCCCACGTCGACGTTGCGGTGACGGCCATCCTCATGATCGTGCCAGTGCCACTGGGGCATAGTGAGGACATGGCTGAAGTCCGCAACATTCCCGAAGCACGCCATTACGAGATCACCGTCGACGGTGAGCACGCCGGCCTTGCGGCCTACATCGACTCCGGCGACCAGCGCATCTTCCATCACACCGAGATCGACGAGAAGTTCGGCGGCCGCGGCCTGGCGGGCGAGCTGGTCTCGGCGGCGCTGGCCGATGCCCGCGCCGCAGGCAAGCGCATCGTCGCGGTCTGCCCCTTTGTCGTGAAGTACGTCAAAACCCACCACGACTTCGACGACATCCTCGACCCGGCCACCCCCCAGGTGCTGGCCGTGGTCGAGGCCAACGCGGGATGACCGGCCGGACCTCTTGCTAGGCCTTGACTGCGGTCACCAGGAAACCAGGCATCTGCACCCGGCCGTCAGGCAGCACGGCGTGCAGCGGGGCCGGCCGGATCTCCTCGACCTCCCAGTGGCGGGAGACCACCTCGCGCAGTTGATCTTCGGTGAACTGCGTCGGCCCGGGACCCTCATGGTCGGAGAACGCCCCGGTACCGAAGGCCAGGATGTAGAGCCGCGCCCCGGGCGCGGCCGCACGATATACCGACTGCAGGTAGCCGTCGCGGAGTTCGGCCGGCAGCGCATGCAGCAGACCGCTGTCGAAGATCGTCGAGAACCGGCCGTCGTAGCCGGTGAACGAGGAGATGTCGGCCGCAGCGAACGTCGCGTTCTCCAGTCCCCGCTCGCGGGCGGCGTCGGCAGCGGCAGCCACGGCGGTGGGGCTCAGATCGAGTCCGACGACGTTGTGTCCACGGGCTGCGAGCGCCAGCGCCAGTTCGGCGTGACCACAACCTGCGTCGAGCACCTCGCCGCGCACCAACCCTTCGGTGTCGATGATCGCCGCGTATTCCGGTTGCGGCACACCGATGTTCCAGGCCGGGGTCCCCCGCTGGCGGTAGGCGTCGTCCCAATCAATGACGTGAGGCATGTCGTTCATCCCGTCTTTTAGTTAAAATTTGTACTATATTGACTGTAGGTCGGGTTCCCGCGAATGGCAAGGCGATCCTTCACACTGTTGAAATCTGAATGAGTTCGCCGATTGGAGGAATATGGCGCGCAGACTGTCCGCCGCCGAGGAGCGGGCCTGGCGGCCCTATATCGAGTCCAGTGTGCGACTGCAAACGCTGCTCGACGAGCGTCTCCGCGAGGCTGCAGATCTCACCCTGATCGACTACCACCTGCTGATGATGTTGGCCAACGCCACCGATCACCGCCTGCGGATGAGTGAACTCGCCGAGAAGATGGTGTTCTCCCGTAGCCGGATCACCTACCAGATCAACTCGATGACCAAGCGCGGCCTGGTACTGCGCGAACCGGTCCCCGAGGACCGCAGGGGCTATTGCGCGGTGCTGACCGCCACCGGTGCCGACGTACTGCGCATCGCCGTACCGCTGCACAGCGAGTCGGTGCGCGAACTGTTCTTCGACCACATCGAGTCCGACGAACTCGACTGCATCGAACGGGTATTCACCCGGCTACACGACTCCCTGCAGCACGACGAGCTGCAACCCGACGACGAAAGACAGACACCATGACCTTCACCGCTGCCGAACTGGCCTACCTGCGCGAGCAACCGATCGGTCGCCTGAGCACCGTCGGTCGCAATGGCGATCCGCAGATCCGCCCGGTCGGGGTACACCTCGGCCCCGACGACGCCACCGTCGACATCGTCGGCCACGCCCTGGCATCGACGCAGAAGTGGCGCAACGTACTTGGCAACCCGCAGGTGTCCTTTATCGTCGACACCGTGCTCTCGGTGCGCCCACCCGAGGCCCGCGGAATCGAAATCCGTGGCACCGCAACGACACTTCCCGGTGCAGGCACGACCGACGGCGGCCTGTCCGGCGACATCATCCGGATCGTGCCGCGCCGGATCATCAGCTGGGGACTCGACGGTGCGGGCACCACCGCCAGGGACTGGAGTGAATCCCCGCACACAGCCGGCTGATCCGCCTAGCATCGGTGCGGTGCCGACTGTGAATACCGCGCGTGGCGCCATCGATACCGCTGACCTCGGGACCACGCTCATGCACGAGCACGTCTTCATCATGAGCACCGAACTGAACCAGAACTACCCCGAGTCCTGGGGCGACGACGCCAGCCGCGAAGCCGATGCGATCACCCGGCTCACCGAACTCAAGGCCGGCGGCGTCGACACGATCGTCGACCTCACGGTGATCGGTCTGGGCCGCTACATACCGCGCATCGCCCGGATCGCCGAGGCCACCGACCTCAACATCGTCGTCGCCACCGGCTTCTACACCTACAACGACCTGCCGCTGACCTTCCACTTCAGCGGACCAGCGGTGGGCCTGCCCGAACCGATGACCGAGATGTTCGTCCGCGACATCGAAGACGGCATCGCCGACACCGGGATCAAGGCGGCGATCCTCAAGTGCGCCACCGACGAACCGGGCGTCACCCCCGGCGTCGAACGGGTCCTGCGAGCTGTCGCGCAGGCCCACCGGCAGACCGGGGTGCCCATCTCGACCCACACCCACGCCGAAAGCCGCCGCGGCCTCGAGCAGCAGCGCGTCTTCGCCGAGGAGGAGGTCGACCTGTCCCGCGTGGTGATCGGCCACTGCGGTGACACCACCGACATCGACTACCTCGAAGAGTTGATCGCCAACGGCTCCTATATCGGCATGGATCGGTTCGGAGTGGACGTCTTCCTGCCGTTCGAGGACCGGGTGGCAACCGTCGCGACCATGTGCGAGCGCGGCCACGCCGAGAAGATGGTGCTCTCGCACGACACCTGGTGCTACTTCGACGCGCTGCCCGACGAGCTGACCGCCACGGCCCTGCCCAACAGTCACTATCTACACATCCACAACGACGTACTGCCCGCCTTGCGGGGGCGCGGGGTCACCGAGGAGCAGATCACGACGATGCTCGTCGACAATCCGCGCCGGATCTTCGACCGTCAGGGTGGGTACTGAGATGACCGAGGCCATCCCGCCGATCCCCACCCAGCTCAGCCAGTTGGCAGCGGCCGGTCCTGACCGGCCCGCGGTGACCTGCCAAGGCCGTACCCTCACCCGGGACGAGCTCGATCGCTCCAGCAATCGGCTGGCCCGCGCCTACGCCGAACTCGGTGTACGACAAGGTGATTACGTAACTATCAGCCTGCCGAACTCGATCGAGTGGGCGCAGGCCACGCTCGCCACCTGGAAACTCGGCGCAGTACCGCAACCCTTGTCACCTCGACTGCCGGACGCCGAGTTCGCCGGGATCCTCGCGCTGCGTCCAAGGTCCCTGGTGGTCGGCCGCGATGCCGGCGAAACCCCCTGGGTACCTGCCGGTTTCACCCCGGATGCCGCCCTGTCCGATGCACCGCTTCCCGAGGCGGTCGCGCCGACGTGGAAGTCGATGGCTTCGGGCGGCAGTACCGGACGCCCGAAGCTGATCGAAGCCGGCGGAGACAGCCGGGTGCCCGCCCTGATCGGCGTCCCCCTGGGCGCCCAGCCCGGTGACGTCACGCTGATGTCGGTACCGATGAGCCACAACACCGGTTTCACCACCTTCGCCCTCGCGCTGCTCCAGGGCCACCACCTGGTGCTGATGCCGCGCTTCGACCCGAGCGAGTTCTTGGCACTGGTCACCGAACACCGCGTGACGTTCCTGACCACGGTGCCCACCATCATGCAGCGGCTGCTGCCGGTGTACCGCGCCGACCCGAAAGCCTATGACCTGTCCAGCATTCGGCGGTTCTGGCACGTCGGCGCACCCTGCCCGCCCGCGGTCAAGCAGGCCTGGATCGATCTGCTCGGCCCCGAGGTGCTGTGGGAGCTGTACGGGGGCACCGAACTGCAGGCGCTGACCTTCATCTCCGGCGAGCAGTGGCTGCGACATCCGGGATCGGTCGGGGTGGTGGTGGCCGGCGAGATGAAGGTGCTCGACGACGCCGGCCAAGAGTGCCCGCCCGGCGTGACCGGTGAGATCTACATGCGGCCCGGCCCGGGCAGTGCACCCACCTACCGCTACGTCGGCAGCACGGCCAAGAGCCGCGACGGCTGGGACTCCCTCGGAGATCTGGGGTATTACGTCGACGACGGCCCTGATCGCTTCTTCTACCTCAACGACCGGCGGGTGGACATGCTCACCGTCGGCGGCAAGAACGTCTACCCGGCCGAGATCGAGGCCGCGCTGGCGGCCCACCCCGACGTGTTGTCCTGTCTGGTCGTCGGCGTGCCGCACCAGGATCTCGGCCAGGTGCCGCACGCCCTGGTGCAGACGTGCGACGGGTCGGACCTGGACGCGGCGGCGATGCAGGCCTTCCTACGTGAGCACCTGTCGGGCTACAAGGTGCCAGACACCATCGAATTCGTCGACGCCCCGCTGCGCGATGACGCGGGCAAGGCACGTCGCGCCGCGGTGCGCGACGACGTCATCGCGCGGCTGGAGCAGGTTCGGGCTCGTCGGTGATCGAACTGTCCAGCGGCGGCACCGGACTCTCGTTCCGGTACTCCCAGCGGCGCAACGCCTCCCGGCACGGCGACTCGACCAGCGCGTAGCTCACCGCGGCCAGCGCGAAGCCGAAGACCAGCGTCAGCACCAACACCACCAGCATCTGCCCGTTGAACAGGAACTCCCCGATCATCGGGAACACCATGGCCAACGCCGCCAGGTGCCACACGAACAACCCGTAAGACCAGCGGCCCAGCGTGACCATCACCCGGTTCCCCAGAATCGGGTGTGCGGTGCCCGGACGATCGAGGACCAGCGGGGCCAGCAGCGCGCCCGCGACGATCGCCCCCATAGCGGTCTTCAGCGTCACCTGGCCGACCGAGCCCGGCCGCAGGCCTTCCAGGCCGGCCAGCGGCGAGGCCGCGATCCCGAACGCCACCGCGGCGATGACCGCCATCAACACCCGGCGCCGGGCCAGCCGGTGCACCCAGCCGAAAGGACTCACCGTGAGTTCAGCCAGCACCATCCCCGCGGCGAACCAGGAGAAGAACGCCGGCGGCCAGTTCCACGGGTTGAGCCCGGTGGTACCGGAGAACGGAATGCGCACCCACAACAGGCTCAGCGCCGCCAGCGCGATGATCACGCCGATGCGTGCCCGCACCGGTAGCCGCCGCGCCAGCAGGGCCAGGACCGGCAGCACCAGATAGAAACTGACCTCCACCGACAGGCTCCACATCTGGGTGAGCCCCGCGGTCAGCGTCAGCGGCACGTATATCTGGGCCAGGGTCAGGTTGGCCAGCCACACCGTCAGATCGGCCTTGGCCTCCGGGAGCAGCAGGATGATCACCACGACCGCCACCACATAGCCGGGCATGATGCGCACGACGCGGGAGCGCAGGTAGTGGCCGGTGCGCGGGCGGGGCCGCAAGCCTCGGGCAGCGGCCGCATGGCCGCGCCACAGCAGGAACCCCGACAGCGCGAAGAACACCGCGACCGCCAGGTCGAACCGGCCGAAGAACCGGCCGCCCACCCCGGTGGTGTGCCCGGTCTGGAACGCGACGTGGGTGAGGACCACGCCCATGGCGGCGCAGGCGCGCATACCTTCGACAGCCGGCAGGAAGCTACGTGTCCCGCCGACCTGAGTTTCCGTTCCGGTTTCCGGGTTCGGTGCTCCGGTGGCCACGGCGACCAGTGTGCCGCCCGGTGGCAACCCCGCCAAACTGCGGGTTAACGCCCCCGGGAGATGTCACCGGAGTAAGCAATGGCCTTAGATAGTGCTGTTAGGGTCGAACGGGTTTGCCTCACGGCGAGTTGCCCACACTGAAGGAGGCACGGCTTGAACCGCGCAGTGGCGCTACGTATCGCGGCATGCGGACTGATGGGGCTGGGTGCGGCCCTGCTGATTGCCGCACTGTTGCTGACCACGTACACCAAGGGCAAGATCGCGAAGATCCCGCTCAACCTGGATACCAGCCTGGTCAGCGATGGGACTGCGACCGCTTTCGATCCGAAATCGCTGGTGGCCGAGAAGTTCTCGGTGGACCGCAACGTACCGGTGGCATTGCAGCAACAGGTCAGTGTGGAATCACCGTCGAACGCCGAGGTGGTGACGCTGCAGGTGGGCAGCACGCTGCGGCGCACCGACCAGCAGAAGGACGCCGGCCTGCTGTTGGCGATGGTGGATACCGTCACCATGAACCGCAACACCGCGCTGGCAGTGTCCAGCGACAACAACCCGGGCGGTGCCCTGCAGAAGCCGCGGGCCATCGAGGACGAGAAGCCGCCGACCAACGTCGCGCTGCCGCACGAGGGCCTGACCTACCGGTTCCCGTTCGATACCGAGAAGAAGACCTACCCGTTCTTCGACCCGATCGCGCAGAAAGAGTACGACGCGAACTACGACGGTGAAGAAGACGTCAACGGGCTGACCGCCTACCGGTTCATCCAGAACGTGGGCTACGACTCCAACGGCAAGCTGGCCGATCCGGTCAAGTATTCGTCGCTCTACGAGGACGACGCCGACAGCACTGTCACCGCGGGCCCCGAGATGTGGGGTGTGCCCGGCGAACCCGACGAGCGGATCACGATGGACCGCTTCTACGCCGCGCAGCGCACCTTCTGGGTCGACCCGGTGTCGGGCACCATCGTCAAGGCCCAGAATCACGGCTACCAGTACTACGCACGTGACGCGCTCAAGCCTGAGGTCACCTACGTCGACTACAAGGTCACCTACAACGAAGAGACCGTGGAATCCCAGGTCGCGACCGCTCAGGATGAGCGGGACCGGGTGTCGCTGTGGACCCGCATCCTGCCGATCACGTTCACCGCACTGGGCCTGTTGGCCCTGGTCGGCGGCGCGGTGGTGGGTTCGTTCGCGATCCGCGCGGAATCCACGCTCATCGATCCCGGGCTCGACACCGCCGATCACGGCTTCTTCGACACCCAGGGTTTCCAGGTGCCCGGCGCTGAGGCCAAGACCGAGAAGTTGCCCGCCCAACGGCCATCCGATCTGCCACCGGACCGGTGATCTGAGCCTGCGCTCTGCCCTGCTGCCGGCCTACGCGCTGGCACTGTCGTTATTGGTAACCGGGCCCCTCTTGGGGCCCGGTTACCTGCTTTTGCGGGACGCTGTCTCCACCCCACGCTCGTATCTGACAGATGCCGCCCTGGGATTGACCGAGGCGGCACCCCGGGCGCTGCCGCAGGACTTCTTCGTCGCCGTGACCTCGACCGTGCTGGACGGCGGGATTGTGGTCAAGGTCCTGCTCGTGGCGGGCCTGTGGCTGGCCGGTTGGGGCGCCGCACGACTGGCCGCGACCGTGCTGGGATCCGGTATGCCCGGCCAGTTCCTCGCGGCGACGCTGGCCGTCTGGAATCCGTACGTGGGCGAACGGTTGCTGCAGGGGCACTGGAGCCTGCTGGTCGGTTACGGCTGCCTGCCCTGGGTGGCGCTGTGTGTGCTGCGGCTACGGAGCGGGGCAGGCCCCGCGGCGATATGGGGTCTGTTGTTCTGGATCGCGCTGGCCGGCCTGACACCGACGGGCCTGATGCTGGCCGCGACAGTCGCCCTCGTCTGCAGTGCGGTTCCTGGCGACGGTTGGCGACGTCTGCGCGTGGCCGCGATCGCGTCGGGGACTTCGGTGGCGGCCGCGATGCCGTGGCTGGTGGCCGCGGCTGTCGGTGGCGCGGTGTCAGCTCCGTCATCGGCAGCCGGGGTTCACGCGTTCGCCGCGCGCGCCGAGCCGGGGCTTTCCACCCTCGGCAGCCTGGCCGGCCTGGGTGGCATCTGGAACAGTGAAGCGGTACCCGGTTCACGCACAATGCTTTTCGCAGTGGTGGCCACCGCGGTACTGCTCGGAATCGTCGCACTCGGGCTTCCCGTGGCGGTGCGCAACCGGACCGCGCGACCGCTGCTGATCCTGGCCGCGGCGGCGGTGCTGATCCCGGCAGCGATGGCCACCGGCCCCGGTCTGGCGTTCGTCGAGGCGGCGATCCGGGCCGTGCCCGGCCTCGGCGTGGTGCGCGACGGGCAGAAATGGGTGGCCCTGGCCATGCCCGGCTACGTCCTGGCCGCTGCCGCTGCCCCGTTGACCCTGCAGCGACTGCGGGTGCCGTTGGCCGCGTCGGCCGCGGTGGGCTGTGCGGCGCTGATCGCGGTGTTGCCCGATCTCGCCTGGGGTGTGGGCAATCAGATGCGCGCCGTGCAGTATCCGTCGGGTTGGGCGGCGGCGGCAGCGCAGATCAACGCCGACCCGCGGCCCGTGGTGGCGCTCCCCCCGGACAGCATGCGCGAATTCTCCTGGGCGCCCGGCGCTCCGGTCCTCGACCCGCTACCCCGCTGGCTGCGTGCCGAGGTGCTGACCACCGGGGACCTGTCCATCGGTGGTCAGACCGTGCCGGGAGAAGGGGTACGTGCACGGGTCGTGCAGGATCTGGTGCTCTCGGGTGCCACCGGTCAACAGCTGGCCGAGGCCGGGGTGGGCTGGGTGGTGCGCGAATCCGACCGCGATGTCGCGGTGCAGTACGTCGGCGGCTCGGCGCCCGCGGCGACACAGCGGGCAGTGATGATCGCCGCGCACCTGGTGTGGCTTCTGGTTCTGGTCGGCGGGGCGGTCGGGATGGCCGTCAGCGCCTGGCGAGCACGACGCCGAGAGTGACGCAAACGTCGCTGAACCTCACTTGAAACCGCCTCACCCGCAGCGACCTTTACGTCACTTTCGCGGCTGGTTGACGGGATCGACAAAAATCGTTCCCCTGACAACTATCTGCATGTAGCCTCACCGCTCGTACCTGAACCCTGGCGGCATCGGAGGTCGCGTCGTGACGACGGTCAAGCAGATATGTCTCGGCGTGGCGGTGGCCGGAGCGGTGGTCGGTGCCGGATCGGCCGTGGGTACCGCGGTTGCCTACGCCGAGCCGACGGCGTCTGATTCGCGAGCGTCCGCCGCCGCGGACAAGCCGTCCGGCACCTCGCTGGGCCCCGCCAGAAAGGCCACCAGGAACGGCACCGCCGGCAAGCCCGGCATCAAGGCGCGCACTGAGGTACCGAAGCTGAGCCAGCGCTTGTCCGCGGCGGTCGAGACCGCCCGCTCGGCCAAGGACCGCGACATCGACGCCCCACTGAAGGACGTGGGCGGAAAGTTTGCCCACACAATCGATTCCATCACCGAAGCCACGACCAACCTCGGTCGGACCGTCCAAGTGCGCGTGGCCGACGCCAAGCCGCCACAGCCCCTGGTGTCGCGCAAGACCGCCAAAGCCATCACCGATTCCCTGGCGGCGGTACCGAAGCTGCCGACGCCCAAGGCGCCGTCGCTGCCCACGCCGCTGCTGCCCACGCCGCTGCTGCCCATGACCGTGGCCGGCGCCTCCACCCCAGTCGGCTCCACCACCAGGCAGACTGCCGGTACGCCGCCGTCGGCAGTTCAAACCACTGCTGCCCCAAGGCAACGCGTGTTGGTGATCGGTATCGATGGAACCAATCTGGGCTCGGTCCTGGAAGATCCCGACACCAACGACAATTTCATCAGGATCATGAACAGCGGCACCACCAGCGTGTCCAGCATCGCGGGGCACACCACGATGTCCAACCCGTCTTGGACCGCCATTCTCACCGGGGTGTGGGACAACAAGAGTGGCGTGATCAACAACGTCTTCACTCCGGGGACGTACGACAGGTGGCCGACCCTGTTCGATCAGCTGGAGGGCGCCAACCCGGCCCTGGTGACCAAGGTCATCGCTGACTGGGACGTCGTCGCCGGCATCGGTGGCGCGGGCCGGTTCGGGGCCGACGACGTCGAGTTCATCGGGCGGGTCGAAGGTGACACCGATTGGTCGCAGACCGACGCCGAGGTCACCGAAGAGACCATCAAGGCGATCCGAGGCGAGGGCGAGGAGATCCCGGACGTCCTGTTCACCTACCTCGTGCAGGTCGACGAGGCCGGGCACGCGAACGGCGGCGATTCCCGTGAATACGCCGCGGCCATCGCACGCACCGACGATAACCTCGGCGCCATCTTGGACGCCGTCGCCGCACGAGAGGCGGCCAGCTGCGCGGCGGGCGCATGCGAAGAGTGGACCGTCATCGTGGTCACCGACCACGGACACCAACCGCAGCAGAGCTTGTTGGGTCACGGCTTCCAATCACCGCGAGAGACATCGGCTTTCGTCATTGCCGACGGCCCGGGCTTCAAAGCCGGCGAGATGAACACCGGTTACGAGATCGTCGACGTCACGCCTACGGTCGTCAAGATTTTCGGGATCCAGCCAACTCGCGACGCCGACGGTGTGCCACTGCAGGATCAGGGTGCAACCCAGGTGAAACCCGAAAATCTGCAGCAGGCGCTCAAACAACAGATCGCCAGCTACGGCTGGCCCGATCCCGGCACCACCCTGGCGCTGACCGTGCGCACCGTCGTCGCGACCGTTCCGTATGCCGTGGTCCTTGTCACCAACGAAATCACCGCCCAGTTGCAGGACATCGCGGGCCAGGACATCTTCCTGGTCAGCACGTTGGCGGCGGCATCCCTGAGCCCGATCCAGCTCATCGGTGACGGCCTTTATGCGGTGACGGACGTGATTTCGCAGATCGTCGGCCAGTTGACCGGGGCGGGAGTTATCCCGCCGTCAGGGTCGACGGTGCAGCCGCGCATCGCACCGGAGCTGTCGATCGCGGTCTGACGGCTCGGGTTCGCGTACTCGAAGGACCCGGAGAACTACACCAGCCCGCTGACGTACTGGCCGTCGTGTACCGATTCCAGCACCACCCGCATCGCATCCGCGCTGAGCGTCCACGAGAACTCGTCACTGCGGGCCTGCGCCTTGCTGCCCAGCTGCACACGCAGCACCGGGTCACTCAACAGTTGATGCAGTCCGGCGGCCAGGGCGTCACGGTCCTCCACCAGCAGCCCGGTGACCCCGTCGACGACCGAGTCGGTCAGCCCACCGGATGCGCGGTAACCGATGGTCGGCACCCCGTGCTGGGCGGCCTCGGTGACCGCAAGCCCCCAGCCCTCTTTCCGCGACGGCAGCACATGTACCCAACTCCGCTGCAGCACACGGTGTTTGGTCTGTTCGTCGACGTGCCCGTGGAACGTCACCGAATCGGAGATGCCCAGCAGCTCGGCGTGCTCGACCAGTCGCTTTCGCCACCAGCCGCCACCCAGGATGTCCAGGTGCAGCCCGGGAATGTCGGCACGCAGTGCCGCGACGGCTTCCAGGGCGTCTTCGATCTGCTTGTGCGGCACCAGCCGCGACAGCACCACCAGGCGCGGACTGGTCGACCGCGGCAGCTCCAGCGTGGGGCCCGGGGCCTCGTCAAGCCCGTTGCGTACCACCGCAATCCGGCCGGAGTCGACCCCGAGCTCGTTCAGATCGCGTGCCGAGGGCAGGGATACCGTGACGTACTGATTGCGACGGTGCAGTCGCGGGGAGAGTTTCGACTCGACGAACCAGCCGATCCGGCCCTTCATCGGGCCCGCCACCGGCCACAGTTCCCGGTGACAGTGGTGCACGAGCACCGCGACCCGGCGGCCGAATGCGAGGCGGGCCAGGAACGGCAGCCCGTTCTGGGTGTCGACGACCACATCGGGCCGGACCTTGCGCAGCGGTCCGAGACCAACGCGGGAAGCCACCATGGCCAGCCCGGCCCAGATGTACACGCTGTAGGCCCCGCCGGCCCGATTGATCTGCACGCCGTCGACCACTTCGCGCCGGGCCGCCCCCGGGTAGCGCGCGGTGCGCAACGTGACGTCGACTCCGTCGTCGGCCAGGCATGCGCCGATCCGCTGCAGATAAGCCTCGCTGCCGCCGCCCTGGGGGTGTCCGGTGTCGCGCCAGCACAAGAGCAGAACGCTCCGTAGGCGAGGGTCGGGACGGGCAGACATCGAGTTGAGGGTAGCGAACTGTTGCCGGCGGGGTGCCCGTGAGTGTGTATGGGGTGTGTGGGCGTGGTGAGTCTGGCCGATCCGCACGGCAATGGCGGGTTGCGTCGAGGTTGGTGGGCGCGCCGGTTGCGGCGGTGGTGAACCGTGGCGTGGGTTTGTTGTCGGACCCTGGTGGCAGGGTGATCGACATGCGGGATCGTGGCTTGTTGATCGGAGTGCGCAGGTCGAGGCATGCGCTGATGGTCGGCACGGCGGCCGCATCTGGGCAGGGTCGGGCGCCATGATTGTCGGGATGCGCACACGCCAGCAGGCCGCGACGGTGGCCGGGCTCACCGGTGGCGTGCACCTTGTGGGCAAGCCGAACCGTGATGGCAGCCCGAGCTTGTCGCGGTATGTCGATGTGGGTGCAGATTTCGAAGTCCACCGGGCCGTGGTGGAGTCGGTCTCGGTGCTGTTCAAGCTTTTCAACGGCGACGCCGACGGCTACGGGGCCACGGGTTCACCGGGTGAGTCGTTGCCGACCGGGTGGATGGTCGCCGGGGCGAAATTCGAAGTGGAATGGCCGACGGATCCCGAGCGGGCGGGGTTGGTGCGCTCGCATTTCGGGGCCCGGCGGTTCGCGTTCAACTGGGGCCTGGCCCAGGTGAAAGCTGATCTGGACGCCACAACGGTTGACCCCGACCATGTATCGGTGGGCTGGGATCTGGCGTCGCTACGCAAGGCGTGGAACCGTGCCAAAGGCGAGGTAGCGCCGTGGTGGGCCGACAACTCGAAAGAGGCCTACTCATCGGGCCTGGCAGACCTGGCCCGGGCGTTGAGCAATTGGGAGACCAGTCGCAACGGCACCCGCAAAGGCCGGCGGGTGGGTTTCCCCCGGTTCAAATCCGCGCGGCGGGATAGGGATCGGGTGCGGTTCAACACCGGCACCATGCGGGTCGAGGCTGATCGGCGTACCCTCACGGTTCCCGTGATCGGCGCTCTTCGGGCCAAGGAAAACACCCGCCGCCTGCAGCGCCACCTCGCGTCAGGACGTGCCCATATTCTCAATGTGACGGTGTCGCAGCGGTGGGGGCGGTTGTTCGTGTCGATCAGCTACGCCCTGCGCACCCCCACCACCCCGCGCACGGTGGCCCACCCGACGGTTGTCGCCGGGGTGGATCTCGGCGTGCGCATCCTGGCCACCGTGGCCACGATCGACAGCGTCACCGGTGAGCAGACCATCACCGAGTTTGAGAATCCGGCCCCGCTCAAAGCCACACTTGCCGCTCGACGCAGGGCTGGTCGTGAACTTTCCCGTCGTATCCCCGGATCGCGCGGTCATCGGGCAGCGAAAGCCAAGCTGTCCCGACTGGACCGGCGATGCGTGCATCTGCGGCGGGAAGCTGCCCATCAGCTCACCTCTGAGTTGGCGAGCAGCTATGGCCACATCGTGATCGAGGATCTTGATGTGGCCGCGATGAAACGCGGCATGGGACGGCGCGCCTTTCGGCGCGCCGTGTCTGATGCGGCGATGGGGGTGGTCGCGCCGATGCTGGCCTACAAAACCACCAAATATGGCAGCACGCTGACCAAGGCGGATCGCTGGTTTCCCTCGAGCCAGCTTCACCACGGTCATATCGCACCCGACGGCGACCCGTGCCGCCTGGTCGGCAAGGGGCGTATCGACAAGTTGTTGGCGTGCCCATCCACCGGTGAGGTGGTTGATCGGGATCGCAATGCTGCCTTGAATCTCCGTGACTGGCCGGAATCTGCCAGTTGTGGTCCAGTCGGGACCACGGCCCCACCGGTACCCGGGCCGACCACCATGGTGGTCGGTACAGGCCATGGCGCGGACGCCGGATCATTCGGCGCCGGCGGAGCGTCCGTAAGACCCCACCTCGGTGAGGCCGGACGCGGCGAGGCCAGAACCCAAACCCCGCAAGGGGACGCCGCATGAACGTGTCACCAAACACACTCAACGGCAACGGTACCGGTCAGTAGGTTGGACAGGTGCAGCCCAGCGACATCTCGGCACGCTTCGCCCGCCGGGCAACCCTGAACCGGTCAGTACGCCTACTGGCGCAGTTCCGGTTCGAGCAGACCGACCCGGCCCGTTTCTACGGCGCGCTGGCCACCGATACCGTCGCCATGACCACCGACCTGTGGACGGCGGCCACGGGCGAATCCCCTACCGGGCGCACCGTGCTCGACGTGGGCGGCGGGCCCGGTTACTTCGCCTCAGCCTTCGATGCCGCGGGTATGCACTACATCGGGGTCGAGCCCGATCCTCGGGAAATGCACGCCGGACCCGCTGCGGACGCAACCGAGGGCACGTTCGTGCGGGCATCAGGGATGGCGTTGCCGTTCGCCGACGACAGCGTCGACATCTGCCTGTCGTCGAACGTCGCCGAGCATGTGCCGCACCCGTGGCGGCTCGGCAACGAGATGCTGCGGGTCACGAAACCGGGCGGGCTGGTGGTGTTGTCGTACACGGTGTGGCTCGGCCCGTTCGGCGGCCACGAGATGGGGTTGACGCACTATCTGGGCGGAGCCAGGGCCGCCGAGCGCTACACCCGCAAACACGGCCATCGACCCAAGAACGACTACGGCTCGTCGTTGTTCGCGGTGTCGGCAGCCGACGGCCTGGAATGGGCGGCCGGCACCGGCGCTCTGATCGCCGCTTTTCCGCGCTACCACCCGCGATGGGCCTGGTGGATGACCGCGATGCCAGGGTTGCGGGAGTTCCTGGTGAGCAATCTGGTGCTGGTCCTGAAGCCGTCCTGACCAACCACTGGAACAGGTTCTCGTTTTTCTGGGAAATCTAGGTAATGTGACGCTCATGACACAGAGCACGGCATTGAAAACCACGTGGGACAAGCTGTTCATCGGCGGTCAGTGGACCGATCCGTCGACCAGTGACGTCATCGAGGTCTTCTCCCCCGCCACCGGCGAGAAGGTCGGGCAGGTGCCGCTGGCCGCCAAGGCCGACGTCGACGCCGCCTGCGCCGCGGCCCGCAAGGCCTTCGACGAGGGCCCGTGGCCGCGGATGACGCCGAAGGAACGCGAGGCCGTCGTGGCCAAGGCGACCGCGCTCATCGAGGCACGCGCCGACGACTTCAAGGCACTCCTGGCACTGGAGACCGGCCAGCCGCCGACCATCGTCGACATGATGCAGTACGGCGCCGCGATGTCGACGCTGAACTTCTATGCATCGGCAGCCGACAAGTTCGCGTGGAAGGACATCCGCGACGGTCTCTACGGCCAGACTCTGGTCCTGCGGGAGCCGGTCGGTGTCGTCGGCGCCGTCGTCGCCTGGAACGTGCCGTTCTTCCTGGCCGCCAACAAGCTGGGCCCGGCCCTGCTGGCCGGCTGCACCATCGTGCTCAAGCCCGCCGGCGAGACCCCACTGACCACCAACCTGATGGCCGACATGTTCGCCGAGGCCGGTCTGCCCGAAGGCGTGCTGTCGGTCGTCCCCGGCGGCCCGGACACCGGTCGCGCGCTCACCGACAACCCGGCGCTGGACAAGTTCACCTTCACCGGCTCCAGCGCGGTCGGCAAGGAGATCGGCAAGATCGCCGCCGAGAAGCTCAAGCCGTGCACGCTGGAGCTGGGCGGCAAGTCCGCGGCGATCATCCTCGAGGATGCCGACCTGGACTCCACCCTGCCGATGCTGATCTTCTCCGGCCTGATGAACGCCGGCCAGGCCTGCGTGGGCCAGACCCGCATCCTGGCGCCCCGGTCGCGGTATGACGAGGTCGTCGAGAAGGTCGCCGCCGCCGCCGGGGCCATGCAGTGCGGCCTGCCCGACGATCCGGCCTCCATGATGGGTCCGCTGATCAGCGAGAAGCAGCGCGAGCGGGTCGAGGGCTACATCAAGAAGGGCGTCGAGGAGGGTGCCCGCATCGTCACCGGCGGTGGCCGGCCCGAGGGCCTGGACGGCTGGTTCGTGCAGCCGACGGTGTTCGCCGATGTCGACAACTCGATGACCATCGCCCAGGAGGAGATCTTCGGGCCCGTGCTGGTCGTGATCCCGTTCGACGACGAGGCCGACGCAGTGCGGATCGCCAACGACTCGGTGTACGGCCTGGCCGGTTCGGTGTACACCACGGACTTCCCCAAGGCCATCGAGATCGCCTCGCAGATCCGGACCGGCACGTACGGCGTGAACATGTACGCCTTCGACCCGGGCGCCCCGTTCGGCGGGTACAAGAACTCCGGCATCGGCCGCGAATGTGGACCGGAGGGCATCTCCGGCTACTGCGAGTCCAAGAGTGTGCTGCTGCCGTTCGGCTACACCCCGGAGTAAATCTCTTCGAATGTCGCAAAGGCGCCCTGGGACTGCGGTCTCAGGGCGCCTTTCGTTCGGGTGAGTTCGCACCGACAGTCAATATTCAGGTTCGCCAACTAGCGTGGCGCGGGTTCATCCGGCACTGAGACGCAAGGAGAATCCCATGGCAGTTTCCGTTGATCTGACCAAGTCGCTCGACAAGGCGTACGAGGACAAGGCACTCAAGGAGATTCTGGATGCGTCGCCGGCGGCCCTCGCCGGGGTCACCGACGCCGACGCGGAGCATCTCGCCGCGGCGTTCAACACCAAGACCGTGCGCCAGTTGGGCTCGAACAAGTTCCCCGCGGCCTATCCTCGGCGAGCAGACACAAACCTGCGCCTTTTCGCGTGAAAAGGGACAGGTTTGCGTCTGCTCGCGCTAAACGGCTGCGGCCCTGACCCAGCGGGCGCAGACGAAGTCGCCGTTGCGCGCGCATTCGGCCAGCGTCCACTCGGATCGGACCGGCAGCACCGGTGACCCCGCCCCCAGGGAGCAGGGTGCGTAGCTGACGATCATCTCGTCGATCAGCCCGGCCGTGACGAACTGGGCGGCGACCTCCCCGCCGCCGACCACCCAGACGTCTTTGCCCGCCGCGGCAGCCGCCAGCTGGGGGTGCAGTTCGGCTACCTCGCCGGAGAACAGCTCCACCGGGTGCTCGGCCGACACGATCTCCGGACGGTGGGTCAACACCCACGTCGGTTGCTCGTACGCCCACTCGTTGGGCTGGTCCTTGACGATCCACTCGTAGGTCGACGACCCCATCACCAGTGCGCCAATGGTTTTGATGAATTCGTCGTAGCCAAACGGGCCGTCCTGGTCAATGTCCCGCGAGATCAGCCAATCCAGGCTGTCTGCGGTGTCGACGATGAAACCGTCCAGGCTCGATGCGGTGTAGTACACGGTCTTCACCGGTCAGTCCCTCCTCATCCATTCAAGTGGGTCACCCCGGTCGACTTCGATGCCATGGCGGGCCAACATGGTCCGCGCCAGGGCACGTCGGTGCGCCGAGTAGGTCAGTACATGCGCGACAATCCCGTACAGCTGAAAGGACTCGGGCGGATCGCACAGCGCGTCGATCACAGTGTCGCCCAGCCGTACCGCCGCCGAGTACTCCGATATCAGTGTGGTCCAACGCTTTCCGATGACGCGGTGGTGCGCCGCGAGTTGCCCGGCCGTCACCTGACTGGTGGTGGACCGCGACGGAAAGTCCCGGCCCTCGATGGTCGCCAGCCAGACCTCTTTGGTCCACACGATCGCCCCGAGCACGTCCGCGACGGTGGGTTCCGGGCCGTCCCAGTCCAGCACCACCTGGCCCGGTGAAACCTCTTGTACCCATTGCTGTTCGGAGAGCGCAGCGGCGGCACCGATCAGGTACTCGGTGTCGGCGACATCGTGTACGAGCATGAACTGGGCGATATCGGGACCGGATGACTCCCCCGGGTCGGCATCACACCACAACGACTGTGGTGGATGGAAGTGCACCCCGTTGAGAGCGGTCAACCGGAATCCGACGTCGCCGGCACGTGAGGGCGGCACGCCGAAGGCGCGGCGAAACGCCCGCGAGAACACCTCGGCCGACGACCAGCCCTCCGCCTCGGCCACCTCAGCGACCCCGGTACCGCGCTGCAACCGCCAGGCCGCGCGCTCGAGCATGACCCGTCGGCGCAGCGCCGCAGGTGGTTCCCCGGTGAGCCTGCGCACCTCCCGGGAGAAGTGAAACTCTGATGCGTAACTGCTGCGGGCCATGTCGCCGACGCCGGAGTTGTCGTCGTCGACGACGGCGTCGAGCAGTTCCCGCAGCCGGTCACGCCCGTTCGGTTGAACCTCCACGGTCACCGAGTATGGTCCGCCACCCGCCCCGGGACCATGACATTTCCTGCTGTGATCGCCCCGCCTGCCTCAGCTGTCCAACACCTGCGCCACCCGGGCCTCGACGTCGACACCGTCGAGATCGGACAGGTTCACCCCGAACCGTTCGGTGAGCGCATCGAGAACCTGTGCGGCGGTGTCGAATCGGATGCGTTCGGTCTCACCGCCGCGGTGGATGGCCAGGTTCCTGCCGCGCAGGTTGATCCGCGCGTCGTCGGTGACCAGCGCCGCCGACAGTCCGACGACAAAGACTCCACCGGGATGTGTTGACACATACCAGCTTCCGACTTCGAGGTCGATGCGCGGCTGCGGCACGGTGGTGAATCGGTACAGCGGCTGCCACTGGCCGCGGACCTGCGCGGCCAATTCGTACTCCGGCTCATGGCGGGTGGGCAGCTCGATCAGGCGGTAGGGCTCGTGGCGGGTCTGCTGCACCGCGCCGGCCTGCAGCCGGATGGGCGACGATAATGTCTGCCCGCCGAAGCCGACGTCGACCAGGTAGCGCCCGGCCTCACCGGGAACCGTCACGGCAAGCACGTTGTGGGTGAGCGCGGGCAACGGGGCGTCAGGTTCCTTCATCCAGACCACCCGCCCGGCCAGCCGTTCGACGCCGTACCCCAGCTCATCGAGGGCGTAGCCGAGGAGTCCGTTGTGCTCGTAGCAGTAGCCACCACGGCGCCGGGTGATCAGCTTGTCCGTCAATGCCGCTGCACCGAGATCGGCAACCGGCATGCCCAGCAAAGGGTCGAGGTTCTCGAACGGGATCGACCGGCCGTGCGCGGCGACGATGGCCCGCAACGTGTCGGAGTCCGGTTGCGTAGAACCGTGGTAGCCGATCCGGCCGAAGTAGCCGGGCAGATCGAATGCGTCAGATGGCGATGAGCCCATGGCGGCCAATGATGCTGCCTCAACCGGGGTACAGGTCAACTCGACTGTGACGAATCCGTCGGAGCCATAGCCACGCCGCGCGACCGGTGGTTTTGAGAGGATGGACGGCAGCTACCCGGCAGTAGGGAAATGAACCCGCGAAGCAAATGGGTTTTTCGCCCGCTACCTGGGTACACTGGCAAAACTAGAACACGTTCCAATCCACATCAGGGGGACCCTGTGGCCGCGACCGACATCGACCCGTCCGAAATCACCAAGTGGGATCCGGGCCTGACCGAAAAGGTCATGGGCTTCCTGCGGCCGCTGATCAAGGGCTACCACCGCGCCGAGGTGCGTGGGCTGGACAGCTTCCCCAACGGCGGCGCCCTGGTGGTGTCGAACCACTCAGGCGGCCTGTTCGCGCTGGACATCCCGGTGTTCGCGACGGGGTTCTACGAGAAGTTCGGCTACACCCGCCCGGTGTACACCCTCAGCCACGACATGCTGATGGTCGGCCCGACCGCCGCCTTCTTCAAGAAGACCGGCTTCATCCGGGCCAATCATGAGAACGCCGACGAGGCACTGCGCTCGGGGGGCGTGGTCGTGGTGTTCCCCGGCGGTGACTACGACGTGTATCGGCCGACCCTGTCGGCAAACAAGATCGACTTCGCCGGACGCACCGGATACATCAAGGCCGCGATCAACGCCGGTGTCCCGATCGTGCCGATGGTCGGTATCGGCGGCCAGGAGACCCAGCTCTACCTGTCCCGTGGCACCGGGATCGCCAAGGCACTCGGACCGATCGCACGGTTGGCGCACACCAAGGTCGTTCCGCTGTCGTTCGGTTTCCCGTTCGGGCTCTCGGCGGTGCTGCCGCTGAACGTCCCGTTACCGACCAAGATCGTGATGAAGACGCTGGACCCGATCGACATCGTCGCCGAATTCGGCGAGAACCCCGACATCGACGAGGTCGACGCGCATGTCCGCCAGGTCATGCAACGCGCGCTGGACGAGTTGGCCGAAGAGCGCCGCTTCCCGGTGATCGGCTGAGCACCGGTGAATCCGCTTGATCTGCTGACGGGGCCGCTGGACCGGGTCACCGACGCGGCCGGCCTCGTCACCACGATGCGCCGGGCCGGAATCATCACGGCGATGCGCCCGGACAAGTACCTGCGCATCGCTTCGGCGATGGCCCGCGAAAACATGGGCATCACTTCGGGTTTCGCGGCCTCAGCCCAGCGTTGCCCGAACCGGCCCGGCCTGGTCGACGAGCTCGGCATGCTGACCTGGCAGCAGGTCGACCAACAGGCCGACGCCCTGGCCGCCGGGCTGCAGGCGCTGCCCGGTGGTGAACCCAAGGTGCTCGGCATCATGGCCCGCAATCACCGTGGCTTCGTGCTGTCGCTGATCGCCGCCAACCGCATCGGCGCCGACGTGCTGCTGCTCAACACGTCCTTCGCCGCACCGGCCATGGCCGAGGTGGTCAACCGCGAGTCCGTGGACGCCGTCATCTACGACGAGGAATTCACCGGCACCGTCGATCAAGCACTTGCCGACCGGCCCGGCGCCGCACAGATCGTGGCCTGGACCGACACCCACACCCACGACGTGACCGTCGCCAAGCTCGTCGAGCAGCACCGCGGCCAGGAACCGCGGCGCGCGGGTGAGAAGGCGCGCAAGAAAAGTCAGGTGATCCTGCTGACCTCGGGCACCACCGGAACTCCTAAGGGCGCCAAGCATTCCGGTGGCGGGCCCGAGGTACTCAAGGCGATCCTGGATCGCACCCCGTGGCACACCGAAGATCGGGTCGTGATCGTGGCGCCGATGTTCCACGCCTGGGGATTCTCCCAGCTGGCGTTCGCGGCGTCGATGGCCTGCACCATCGTCACCCGGCGCAAGTTCGATCCCGAAGCCACGCTCGAGCTCGTCGACCGGCACCGGGCCAAGGGCCTGTGCGTGGTGCCGGTGATGTTCGACCGGATCATGGACCTGCCCGAGAACGTGCTGAATCGCTACGACGGCCGTTCGTTGCGGTTCGCCGCGGCGTCGGGATCGCGGATGCGTCCCGACGTCGTCACCGCCTTCATGGACCGGTTCGGCGACATCATCTACAACAACTACAACGCCACCGAGGCCGGCATGATCGCCACCGCGACCCCGGCCGACCTGCGCGCCGCACCCGATACCGCCGGTAAACCCGCCGAGGGCACCGAGATCCGGATTCTCGACGGTGAATTCCAGCAGGTTCCCACCGGAGACGTGGGCACCATCTACGTCCGCAACTCGACGCAGTTCGACGGTTACACCGGGGGCCCCACCGTCAAGGGCAAAGCCTTCCACGAGGGCTTCATGTCCTCGGGCGATGTCGGTTACCTCGATGAGGCGGGCCGACTCTTCGTGGTGGGCCGCGACGACGAGATGATCGTCTCCGGCGGTGAGAACGTGTACCCGATCGAGGTGGAAAAGGTCCTGGCCGGCAATCCCGATGTCGCCGAGGCTGCGGTCATCGGCGTCGACGATGAGAAGTACGGTCAGCGACTCGCGGCGTTCGTGAAGCTCTCCGGTGCCGCCACGGCCGACGACCTCAAGGCATACGTTCGGGAGAACCTCGCCAATTACAAAGTGCCGCGGGAGATCACCGTGCTCGACGAGCTACCGCGCAACAGCACCGGCAAGATCGACCGCCGCCAACTCCAGGAGATGGTGAATGGCTGACCGCCATCCTGGACTAAGAAGGCGGCTGTTGGCTGCCGCCGCCGAGTTGCTCAACGCTGCCAACGCAGTGAAACCGCTGGGGCGCAGGGGTTACAGCACCGTCCAGTCTTTCGCGTTCGGCTGGCCGACCTCGGAGAACGCCCCCCTGGTGATCACCGTCTCGGTGCTCGATGCGCTGCGCCGCGGTATCCGGGGCGACTACCGCTCCGCGGGCGGCCGAATCTCGTTGCTGCTCAAGGCGATTTCCTGGGGACTGCTGGTGCTGGTGCACCGGCGCGGTGTGCAATCACGGCCCTACTTCGAGAATCCGGTACACGAGGCCCTCGGCGACGAATACCCGTCGTCGCTGCGGCCCCTGCGTCGCGGCGAGGTGTACTCCACGTCGATGAGCCGGCGCCGCTACGCCCGTAAGACCATCCACTACGGCCCGCACCGGGCCAACCTCGCCGATATCTGGATGCGCCCCGACCTGCCGCGGGACGGCAAGGCACCGGTGCTGGTACAGATCCCGGGCGGCGCCTGGATGATCGGCATGCGCCGGCCGCAGTCGTATCCGCTGATGAGCCACCTGGCCGAGCAGGGCTGGATCTGCGTGTCGATCGGCTACCGGATCAGCCCGCGCCACCCGTGGCCCAATCACATCATCGATGTGAAACAGGCCCTGGCCTGGGTGAAGGCCAACATCGCCGAGTACGGCGGCGACCCGGACACGGTGTGCATCACCGGTGGATCGGCGGGCGGGCATCTGACCGCACTCGCCGCGCTCACACCCAACGACCCCAAGTGGCAGCCGGGATTCGAGGACGCCGACACCTCGGTGGCCGCCGCGGTACCGGTCTACGGCCGCTACGACTGGTTCAGCACCACCGGTCCCGGGCGCAAAGAATTCATGGAGATCCTGCAGCGGCTGATCGTCAAGGCGCCGCTGGCCACCAATGACCAGGTGTACCGGGACGCCTCGCCGATCACCCTGGTGCACCCCGATGCACCCCCGTTCTTCGTGCTGCACGGGACCAACGACTCACTCATCCCGGTGGTCGAGGGTCGTGATTTCGTCGCAGCGTTGCGGAAGGTCTCCAAGTCCCCGGTCATCTACGCCGAGATCCCGCACGCCCAGCACGCATTCGATTTCTTCGGCTCACCCCGCGGCCACTACACCGCCGATGCCGTCTCGGAGTTTCTGACCTGGGCAAGGGCCCGAGCCCAGCTCACCGCGGACTCCGCTGCCGGCCGGTAAACTCCTGACGATGTCCGCACCGGACACCGAGATCGCCACCCTCGCCGCTGACCTGCCCGACGGCGCGGTAGTCACCGACCCTGCCGTGATCGAGGGATATCGCCGCGACGCCGCTCTCGATCCCGAGGCGGGCGTGCCGCGAGCCGTGGTGCGGGCCACCGGCACCGAGGACGTGCAGACCGTACTGCGGTGGGCGAGCGCGCACCACGTCGCCGTAGTGCCCAGGGGCGCGGGATCGGGGCTCGCCGGTGGCGCCAACGGCGTCGACGGCGGCATCATCCTCAGCACCGAACGGATGCGGCAGATCCGCATCGACACCGCGAACCGCACCGCCGTGGTGCAACCCGGCCTGCTGAACTCCGAGGTGAAGCGGGCCGCCGCCGAGCACGGCCTGTGGTACCCGCCGGATCCCGGTTCAGTCGAGATCTCCTCGATAGGCGGGAACGCGGCGACCAATGCGGGCGGACTGTGCTGTGTGAAGTACGGGGTCACCAGTGACTACGTGCTCGGCATGGAGGTGGTGCTGGCCGACGGCACCGCAGTCCGGCTGGGCGGCCCGCGACTGAAAGATGTCGCCGGCCTGTCGCTCACCAAGTTGTTCGTCGGCTCTGAAGGCATCCTCGGGGTGATCACCGAACTCACACTGCGGCTGATCCCGGCCCAGCCTCCGGCGTCGACCGTGGTGGCGGTGTTCGCCTCGGTGGAGGACGCCGCGGACGCGGTCGTGGCGATCACGGCCAAAGTCCGGCCGGCCATGTTGGAGTTGATGGACCACGCCACCATCAACGCGGTCGAGGACTACCGCCGGATGGGCCTGGACCGCTCGGCACAGGCATTGCTGCTGATCCAGTCGGATGCACCGGGCGCGGCAGCCGAGGAGATCGCCCACATCGTCGAGGCCTGCGAAAAATCCGGGGCCACCGAGGTTTACGCGACCGACGACCCCGAGGAAGGGGCAGCCTTGACAGCGGCCCGGCGACTCGTGGGCCTGGCCCTGATGCAGCTGGGCACGTTCTATCTCGAGGACGTGACGGTGCCGATACCCGACCTGCCGGCATTGGTGGCCGGGATCAAACGCATCGCCGATGACTGCGACGTGCTGATCTGCGTCGTCGCCCATGCCGGCGACGGGAACACCCACCCGGTGGTGGTGTTCGATGCCGAGGATCCGGACATGAGCGAGCGGGCCCGCCAGGCATTCGCCCGGGTCATGGAGTTGGCGATCGCCATGGGCGGCACCATCACCGGCGAACACGGCGTCGGCCGCCTCAAGAGGGATTGGCTGCCACTACAACTCGGCGACGATGTGATGGCGTTGACCCGTCGCATCAAGGACGCCCTCGACCCGCTCGGCATCCTCAGTCCGGGCTCGGTGCTGCGCTGATTCGGGGAGGCTTTCACCGCCCCCTGGGTGCGGCCAGTTCTTGCAAGGCCGACAAGAACAACTCATCCATCCGCGGACTCAATTCGGCCAGCGTCGCCGCACTGGCATGGCTGGCCGCGCCGAAGACCTGATCGAGTGCGTCGGCGTCAGCATCCGCACCGATGGACAGACACAGGCAGGCCACCCCGTCGGCGCGGAGTTCCTCGAGGGCCTTGGCGGCGTCGGCCTGGGCGTAGCGACCCTCATAGCCGTCATCGTAGGGATAGCCGTCCGAGAGCACGACCAAGAGCCGGTTCGGCGTTCCCGCTTGGGTTTTGAGGATCTCACCGGCGCCGCGGATACCGGCGCCGAGCCGGGTGTAGCCGAACGGCTGCAGCTGACTCAGGCGGGCCCGACCGGCAACTCCGAAGCGTTCCCCGAATGTCTTGATCGCAAGCAGGTGCACCGCAAGCCGACCCTGTGAGCGAAACCCGTAGACGGCGACGCGGTCTCCGAGTTCCTCGAGCGTCACGCCGAGCGTTGCGGCCGCGCGGCGTTGGTGATCGTGGACGGCGAGGCCGTCGCCGTCGGCATCGGTCGCCGATCCGGAGGCGTCGACGAGGATGAGCACACCGAGGTTGCGGGCGAGCTTGCGCCGCTCCGTGTACACGTGCTCCGGTGGTGAATAGCCGGAGCGCAGATCGACGAACAGGTCGATCAAGGCCTCGTTGTCCACGTCGTCGCCGTCGGCGCGGGCACGCAACACTTTGGGGCCGAGGCCGACTCGGGCCAGTCTGCGTCGCAGCACCGGGTCACGTGTCACACCAACGGCTGAGACGTCCACCGCGGCGGTGATCGGAAAATCGATGACGCGGCACCAATTCTCGCGATACCGGTCACCGAAGACGTCCCATTCCGGATACATGGCGCCACCGACTGCGATTGCCGCACCAGGCTTCTCGGCGCCGGTGAAGTGGATCGGGGTGGGTACCGGCCGCGCATTCACGCCGGCGTGCGACGTCCGTCGGATCGAGCCGACTCCCAATTCCCCTCCGGCGCCCTCGCTTCCGGACGAGCGGGAGCCGCCGAACAGCGTGCGCAGGAATTTCGCGGGCGTCTGCGTGCCGATGGGAACCTCGAACAGTTTGAGGATCCAGCTCTTCTCTGCCGGTCCGTCGTCGTCATCGTCCTCGTCCATCTCGGACGTGTGCTCGGCGTCCATCCGGACGTCGGTGTCGGTGGCCCGCGACCCCGACTCGCCGCGGCCACGGCCGCGGCCGCGGCTCAGTTTGGACGGTTTGATCGTCCCGAACCAATCCGGTGGTGCGTCGAGTTTTGCTCTGCCCAAGGCGATCTGCAACGACTCCTCGGAACTCGCCGACTGCGCAGCGGAGGCCGTGCCGACCGCTGCCGCCAGAGAAATCCGCGGACCGAGTTCGGCCAGGACCCGGTGGCCTTCGAGCGCCAGGTAGCGGCGGGCAGGCAGGGGGCGCGCCCGCAGTCGCTTGACGTAGTGACCGTCGAGGCTTCCGGCTCCGAGAAGTGCGCTCTGGACCAGCACTTCGCGTCGCTGCCGGTCCGGATCGGCGTTTGCCGACACAAAGACGACCTGCCCATCGGTGTACGCCAACTCGTCCGCGCGGGCCACCGCGACGTCGACGGGCCGCCCGGCGAGGAAACCGGCCAGAAACCGGAAGTCGTGTGGTTCCGGGCGACCGGTGCTCACCGTGGTGGCAGGACGGCGTCGACGAGTTCTCCGAGGCCCCGGATCACATCGGGATCGTCGGACAGCACCTCCACCACGGCGGACTGGACAGCGTCGCGCAGGCTGAGTCCTTCGGCGACGAGGCCGCCGGCGAGAATCAGCATCCGGGTCGAGGCCACCTCGCTCAGTGCCGACCCGTCCAGACCCCGCACGGCATTTCCGAGGACGACCAGTGATGCAGCGGTGGATGAGTCGATCCCGGCCTCAAAGGCCACGATCTCGGTTTCGATCTCGGGAGCCGGGAAGTCGAGGCTGATCGCGACGAAACGCTGCCGGGTCGAGTCTTTGAGGCTCTTCAGGATGCTCTGGTAACCGGGGTTGTAGGAGATCACCAGTTGAAAGCCCGGCGCCGCCGACAAGGTGGTACCCAGCCGGTCGATCGGCAGTTCGCGCCGGTGGTCGGCAAGCGGATGGATGACCACAGTCGTGTCCTGACGCGCCTCCACGATCTCGTCGAGATAGCAGATGGCGCCCTCGCGCACCGCCCTGGTCAACGGGCCGTCCACCCAGACGGTTTCGCCGCCCTTCAGCAGGAACCGGCCCACCAGATCGGCCGATGTCATGTCCTCATGACCGGCGACGGTGATCAGCTCACGACCGAGTTCGTGCGCCATCGCCTCGACGAAACGGGTCTTTCCGCACCCGGTGGGCCCTTTGAGCAGCACCGGTGCACCGCGGCGGGCGGCGGCCCGGAAGATCTCGACCTCCCCGCCCGCGGCACGGAAGAACGGCGGCGTTGACACCGAATCTTCCAGCTGCGGAAAACTATTGAGCGTCATCGCGGTCGGGTACCTGGATCGGAACAACGGTCGGCATCTGCACCCCGTCGGGCAGCACAAGTTCACCGTCGTGGTTGATGAACCCGGAGTGCTTGGTCGGCAGTGGCAGATCAGGATTTGGGCACGGTCGATCGGTGCCCTCGCCGCAGATGCCAGGGTTGAAGTACGAACGCTTCTGCACGTCTTCGGGCCACGGATCGGCGTGCATGCCGAGCCACGTCGCGGGAACGTTGTAGAACAGGAAGAAGCATGCGCTGACACCGCCGAAGATCGCCAGGAAGCGGACGAACTGTTGCTTGATGAACCCGCCGCGGAGCCGATCGATTCCGCGCTCGACCACGGTGTGGCCTTTGTCATCGGTGAAGAAGCGCAGGCAGACAAGCGCCGTCTGGACGCCACCCCACATCAGCCCCTCGTAGATCGGCCACTGGTAGTAGGTGCCGGCGTTGAACGACAACGACTGAATGGCGCCGGGGTAGGAGTAGAACCCGATCGGCAGCATGATCAGGGCTTCCATCACGAAATCGAAGACGAAGGCGATCGCATAGGTGACCAAGATCAGCCGCAGGTTGCTGATCCCAGGCCAACGGTTCTTGATCTTTCGCATGATCAGGCATCCGACGATGGTGAGCAGCAGGACGCCGTACGCATAGCCGGGGATGTTGGTCAGCAGCGGTTCGGGCACGGTGTGGCCCGGCTCCTCGTGCGCCACCCAGCCCGGAATGTGCGGTGCCCATGACCCCTGGTTGAACAGCCAGGCGTTGTACGTACACCAGGTGCTGTAGTAGTTGAGCATCGGATCCTGGAACATCATCAGGCCCATCGACACCAGCAGCATGCCGTCGAGCGTGATGCGCCTCTCCCGCACCCAGGGCCGAATGATGAAGAACCACAAGGCAACCGGCAGGCCGATCCAGAGCACGACAGCGTTGGCCATCAGCGGGATCTTCATGTACATCGGCGGCTCGCTCGGGCCACCCGACACCGGCTCGAAATAGGGGCCGGTGACCCAGCGGATGAACAGATACAACGTCAACAGCAGGACCATGCCGCCGACGGTCGCCCAGATCTTGAACGCGTTCGACGACGACGGGCCTTGTTTTTCGAGCTCAGCGATTCCACCGATCGATTCGGTGACGGCGGGCTTTTTGGTCAAATCACTCATGATCGGTTTCCCCTTGACGATCGTGGAGGCAGTCGGCGGCGTGAGGCGGACCAACCGGTGTAAATATACTAGTCGGTATCTGAGATTCCAATAGGTCGCTCAGATTCTGTGGCAGACTTTCTGTCATGGCGGAGCGCTGGACCCGAGAACGCAGGCTCGAGCACACGCGCTCAGTGCTGCTCGATGCCGCGGAGGAGGTATTCGCCGAAAAAGGCTTCGCACCAGCCACGCTCGATGACATCGCGCGGACCGCCGGATATACCAAGGGCGCCATCTACAAGCACTTCGCGACCAAGGAAGACCTGTTCCTGGCCGTGAGCGATCGTTATTGGCGGCGCTACTTCGACAACTTCGCCGAGGTGATGTCGAGCGCGAAACATGTCGGTACGCATGAAATCGATGAGATCGCGCGGCGATGGCGCCTGCTGAGTCAAGACCGCGGCGCCGAGCACGCCGCGCTCGGACACGAGTTCATGCTGTATCTGCTGCGCAACCCCGACGCGCGAGAACGCGTCGCCGCCAAGCGATCCGAGGTGGTCGACGCGTTGGCGACGTTCATCGTCGAGGGCATCGCCCAGCTCGGCGGAACCCTGCTGATCCCGCCGAAGACGTTCGCCCAGGTGCTCATCGCCACGAGCGACGCCGTGGTGCTGGGCAGCGAACTCGACGACGTCGACCTCTACCGCCCGATCGTCGACATGTACGTGTCAGCGATCAAGCTGCCCTAGAAGACGCGCACCTGTCCCTCCAGGACCGGCACCGTATCGGGGAGTTTGTAGGTCGCAATCCCGTTACGGAACATGATGTTCTCCCGCGCGTGCTCGGGCAGGTGCTTGACCAGCCAGCGGGGATCGTCGAACGTCCAGTGCGGGTAATCCGAGGAGAACAGCAGGATCTTGTCGCACTCCATCCACTCGAAGGCCCGTGACAGCTCGGTCTTGTCCTCGGGGTAGTCCAGCGGCTGGGTGGTGAACTTGATGTGGTCCTTGACGTATTCACTCGGCTTGCGCTTGATGTCCATCCAGCCCTTGCGTGCCGCGTAGATGGCGTCCATGCGCCACATCAACGGCAGGATCCAGGTGAACGCGTGCTCGACGAACACCACCCGCAGCGTCGGGAAGCGGTCGAAGACCCCGTCGAAGATCAGGCTCATCACCTGGTTGGCCGCGAGCAGCGAGTACGTGACCATGAAGTCGTGGTTGTAGCTGGGCAACCCGACCGGCGGAAGCGGAAGTTCGTCGTATTCGCCGCGGGACAGATGGCAGCTGACCGTGATGTCATGCTTGGTCGCCGCAGCCCAGATCGGGTCGTACTTCGGGTCACCCCAGGAGGGCCGCGGCTCGGCCTTGATCAGGATCTGCGCCATGTAGGGATGGCCGGCCCACCGCTCGATCTCCTGTGCCCCCAACTCCGGGGCCTCGACCGCCAGGCAGATGGACCCGCGCCAGCGCTCGTGCCAGTTGTTATGGCTGTCGAGCCAATGGTTGGCCTGCCAGTCGTTGAGCGCGCAGTTCATCACATGGTTGGCCTCGGGAATGTGGGCCGAGTATGCCGCGGGTTCCAGTACCGCGATATCCGCCCCGGCCTCCATGATCAGCTGCCGGAACGCGAGATCGGGGTTGCTGCCGGCGAATTCGCCGTCGGACGGAAAAGCATCGGTGCGCATCGCGTAGGCATGTGCGTAATCGGGGGCGTCGTAATAGATCAGGTCGCCGACATCGTGGGTGTTGAAATATCTGGACCGCCACGGCTCGGGGATGTACTGCCCCAGCTCGCCCCGGCGGGGCACGGGATGCACGTCGGAGTCGACGCATCGCACCGCGATGCGTTCGGCGGCGGGAGCCCTGGGAGTGGTGGTGGTCATCGTCATTCCCTCTCGATCACCGGGTGGCCGCGACGGCGATGGACTTGGTCTCGAGATAGCCCTCGAGTCCTTCACGGCCGAGTTCCCGGCCGTAGCCGCTGTCCTTGACGCCGCCGAACGGTGCGAACGGATCCATCGTGTACCCCTGGTTTACCCCGAAAGTGCCGGTTTGTACACGCTCGGCGATCCCGATCCCCCGCTCGGGATCGGCCGTCCACACCGAGCCCGCCAGGCCGTAGTCGGAGTCGTTGGCAATCGCGACCGCCTCGTCCTCGTCCCGGTACCCGATCACCGTGAGGACCGGACCGAAGATCTCCTCGCGGGCGATACGCATCGAGTTGTCGGCGCCGGCGAACAGCGTGGGCCGGACATACCAGCCGGTGTCCACGCCGTCGGGCAAGCCGGTGCCGCCGCAGGCCAGCCGGGCGCCCTCACGCTGCCCGAGCTCGATGTAGTCGCGCACGCGCTGCTGCTGCCGCCGGGACACGAGTGGTCCCAGTTCGGTGGCCGGATCGGCGGGATCGCCCACGACCAGGGCCGTCATCCGATCGGCCAGGGCGTCGACGAACTCGTGCTCCCGGGAGGCCGGGACGACGATGCGGGTCAGTGCGTTGCAGATCTGGCCGCTGTTGGACAGGCTGGCCGACCGTACCCCGGCCGCGACCGTCGCCGGGTCGGCGTCGTCGAGGATGATGGCCGCCGACTTGCCCCCGAGCTCGAGGCTTACCTTGGTCAGGTTGGCCGCAGCCGCCGCTGCGACGGCCCGGCCGGCGGCACTCGATCCGGTGAACGAAACCTTGTCGACACCCGCGTGGCCCACCAGGTGGGCGCCGACGGCGGCGCCCCCCTGAATGACGGAGACGACGCCGTCGGGCAGACCGATCTCCTTGAGCATGTCGCTTAAAAGCATTGCGTCCAGCGGTGATTCGGGTGCGGGCTTGAGCACCACCGCGCAACCGGCCAGCAACGCGGGCACCAGCTTGGTGACGATCAGGAACTGCGGCATGTTCCACGGCACGACGGCGGCGACGACACCCACGGGTTGTTTCTGGATACGTACGTCCGATCCGAAGAAACCGGTGCGGGTCTCGCGCCAAGCGTAGGTCTCGGCGAGGTCGCAGAACGCCGACATCATCATCGTCGGGAGCCCGACCTGCGCGCGGTGGGCGAAAGTGATCGGCGCACCCATCTCCGCCGAGATGAGTTGGGCCATCTCATCGCGTCGTCCGGCGTAGACCTCGGCGAGGCGTCGCACCGCAGCGATGCGCTCCGCCGGGTCGAGCCGTGGCCACGGCCCCTGGTCGATGGCTGCACGAGCAGCCGCTACGGTCGCGTCCACCTCGGCCGGCCTGGCCGCCGCCACACGAGCGATGGGTTGCTCGGTGTGCGGGGAGATCACCTCCACGGCCTCGGTTCGATCGCCGCCGAGCGACCAGTCGGCCTCGATTCCGAGATACTCCCCAAGATGCTGATCCATCCAGACTCTCCCGCCTCAAGTGAACCCAGAGTATCAACTACTTGTCATTGATGAAACCGCCGTCTACCGTCAAGTCTGAAGCCCTGGCCGGCATGCGCAGCCCCATGTCGGCATCATCGGTCGAATCACATATCAGAGGAGCGGGCATGGCTCGGTTTCCCAAACCGGCAGAAGGCAGCTGGACTCAGCACTACCCGGACCTCGGCACCGGCCCGGTGTCGTATGAAGACTCGATCAGCCCGGAGATCTACGAACTGGAGCGCAAGGCGATCTTCAAACGCGCCTGGTTGAATGTCGGTCGGGTCGAACAGCTTTCACGAAAAGGCAGCTATTTCACCCGGGAGATGAAGGCCGCCAACACTTCGATCATCTTGGTGCGCACCAAGTCCGGCGAGGTCAAGGCCTTCCACAACGTCTGCCGTCACCGGGGAAACAAGCTGGTGTGGGACGACATGCCCATGGAGGAGACCAGCGGGGTGTGCCGGCAGTTCACCTGCAAGTACCACGCCTGGCGTTACGACCTCGACGGTGAGCTCAGCTTCGTCCAGCAGGAGGCTGAGTTCTTCGACCTGGACAAGAGCCGCTACGGCCTGGTTCCCGTCCACTGCGAAGTGTGGGAAGGGTTCATCTTCGTCAACTTTGCCAGCAATGCTGAAGCACCCGAGCAGTCTCTGCGCGAATTCCTGGGCCCCATGATCACCGATCTGGAGGGCTACCCATTCGACAAGATGACCTCGCGGTTCACCTATCGCTCTGAGGTGAAGGCGAATTGGAAGCTCTACATGGATGCCTTCCAGGAGTTCTACCACGCGCCCATCTTGCACGCGAACCAATCCCCCACCGCCTACTCGAAGGCTGCCGCCGAATCGGGCTTCGAAGCACCGCACTACCGGATCGAAGGTCCACACCGCCTGGTCAGCACCTCGGGGGTGCGCGCCTGGGAAATGGCCGACGAGATGCGTAAGCCCATCGAAGACATCTGTCAGAGCGGGCTTTTCGGCCCATGGGACAAACCGGACCTCGGCGAGATGCCGGCCGGCCTCAACCCCGCCAAATGCGATCCGTGGGGGTTGGACTCCTTCCAGTTGTTCCCCAACTTCGTCGTGTTGTTCTGGGGCCAGGGCTGGTATCTGACCTACCACTACTGGCCGACCTCCTTCAACACGCACACCTTCGAATGCACGCTGTACTTTCCGCAGCCGCGAACACCGCGGGAGCGGTTGGCCCAGGAGTTGGCTGCGGTCTCGTTCAAGGAGTACGGCCTGCAGGACGCCAACACCCTGGAGGCGACCCAGAGCTCGATCGAGACCCGCGTGGTCGACGAGTTCCTGCTCTGCGATCAGGAGATCCTGCTTCGGCACCTGCACAAGGAGACCGCGGCATGGATCGACGACTACCAGAGCAAGACCGCGGGGGTGTGAACCGATGAGTACGAAACTGCCGGCCGAATTCGCCGACCTCGAACAGTTTTCGGACTGGTGTCTGTCCAGTGAGCCACAGCGTTACGGCAAGCGGTTGGACAGCACGATGACCGAGATGCAGGCCTTCTACGACGCGATCGCGCCCCGCGCGGAGGAAGCGATCAGCTTCTGCGACAAGTTCAGTCTCGACGATATGCCCGAGGACGTGCTCAACCTGATGCACCTGCTGTATTCGATGGTGACGGTGTCCTTCCCGGTGGAGTGCTGGAAGCAGCCACGGGTGCCCGATTCCGGTGCGACATCGTTGGACTGCGTCGTCGAGCCGGTTCCGTGACCCAGGCTGACACCGCGGCCGAAGTCCCGAAGACAGTCCTTCGCGCCGCCCATTGGGTGGACGTGGCTGGCGGCCAGGTCCGCTCCCCGGCAGTGGTGGTCGTCGAGGGCAACCGGATCACCGCGGTCAACCCCGAAGGGCCGCTCCCCGATTCGGCCACCGTCATCGACCTGGGCGACGCCACCCTGTTGCCCGGGCTGATGGATATGGAGCTCAACCTGCTGATTGGCGGTCCGGGTAATCCCGGCGGCCTGCCGACCCCGATGCACGGCGTGCAGGACGACCCTGCGTACCGCACGCTGCGCGGCGCGGTGAACGCCCGCACCACGCTCGACGCCGGGTTCACCACCGTCCGCAACCTGGGACTGATGGTCAAGACCGGTGGCTACCTGCTCGACGTCGCACTGCAGCGCGCGATCGACCAGGGCTGGCATCAAGGGCCGCGCATCTATCCGGCAGGCCACGCCGTTACCCCCTACGGTGGGCACCTCGATCCCACGGTGTTCCAGCGGTTGGCCCCCGGCATCATGCCGCTGTCGGTCGCCGAGGGCATCGCAAACGGGGTTCCGGACGTCATCGCGTGCGTGCGTTACCAGATCCGCCACGGAGCCAAGCTGATCAAGGTGTCGGCTTCCGGCGGGGTGATGTCACACAGCACCGCACCGGGCGCCCAGCAGTACTCCGATGCCGAATTCGCCGCGATCGCCGACGAGGCGCACCGCGCCGGCGTCAAGGTCGCCGCGCATGCCGTCGGTGACACCGCGATCCAGGCCTGCATCCGCGCCGGCATCGACTGTATCGAGCACGGGTTCCTGGCCAGCGACGAGACGATCCAGATGATGGTCGACCACGGCACATTCCTGGTGTCCACCACATATCTGACCGATGCGATGGCGATCGACCGCATCGCACCCGAACTGCGCAAGAAGGCACTCGAAGTCTTCCCGCGAGCAAAAGCCATGCTGCCCAAGGCTATTGCCGCCGGAGTGCGCATCGCCTGCGGCACCGACGCCCCAGCCGTCCCGCACGGCGAGAACGCCAGGGAACTGTGCGCGCTCGTCGACCGAGGCATGACCCCGATGCAGGCGCTGCAGGCCGCGACGGTGGTGGCCGCGCAGCTGGTCGACGCCGCCGACGACCTCGGGCAGCTGGCCCCGGGGTACCTGGCCGACGTCATCGCCGTGGCGGGCGATCCCGGCGTGGACATCGCAACGACACTCGATGTCCGGTTCGTGATGAAGGACGGAGTCATCCACAAGAAAGCGGTGCGCTAGCGTCGAAACTGACGGGCACGGCAGGAGACGAGAAACATGGACCTCACCGAGAACACCTTGTGGTGGCTCAAGCAGGCGTTCTACTTCTCGCTCACCGAGGTCAACGAGTCGGTCAAAGAGCACGGGGTCACCACCGCCCAGATCGGTGTCCTGCGCCAGTTGACCAATCAGCCGGGCCTGTCCGGCGCCGAGTTGGCCCGCCGACTGCTGATCACCCCGCAGGGCGTGCAACTAGCACTCACCGCGTTGGAGAAGCGGAGCCTGGTCGAGCGTAAACAGGACCCCCAGCACGGGCGCATTCTGCAGGTCTTCCTCACCGATGAAGGCCGGGCGGTGGCCTCGGCCGTCGTCGCCGATGCCGTCACGGCCCATGACCGGGTGTTCGGCGTACTCAGTGAGGAGGAGCAGGAGCAATTGAAGGCACTCCTCCGCCGGGTGATCGAACAAGGTACGGGCCACACGCCGCACTCCGATCACATCGACCCATGAAATCTCCGTCTCCCGATGGGGCGAGCAGCCAAGCCTATTTGTGGCGTCGCCGGGCGATGCTCAACACCCAGTCGGGAAACCCCAACCCGTGGATGATCCGTTGCGTCCTGAAGAGCTGCCGCGGGAGCGATGCCGTGTTGTAGGGCAGGTCGTACTTGTCGCACAGTTCCCGTACCCGAACGCTGACCTGCGGGAGGCGATTGCTCGGCAGGTCGGGGAACAGGTGATGCTCGATCTGGTAGCACAGGTGTCCGCCCGAGATCGCCAGCAGCGGGCTCGCGTTGAAGTTTGCGGTCCCGACCATTTGCCGGAGGTACCACTCGCCCTTGGTCTCGTCCTTGACCACCACCGGGTCGAACGTCTCGGTGCCGCCGGGGATGTGCCCGCAGATGATGTTCACGTACACCCACAGGTTCCGGATCGTATTCGCGGTGAAATTCGCTGCGAACGTCCGTCGCCACCGCCGCAGACTCAGAGCCGGGAAGAAGAAATAATCCTTGGCGAGCTGCCGAACGATCTTGTCGCGGAAGTTCCGCTTCTCCACGGCGAGGCCGTCTGGCGTTTCGTGCCGCAGACGCTCGGAGTGCAGGCCATGCAGGGCGATACCCCACTCGAACATCGCCGCCAGCACCAGGTTTCGCACCGGAGTCGCCAGGTGGACCCAGCGCCAAGGCTGGTCTGTCGTGACCCGATGCAGGCGGTAGCCGATGTCCTCGTCCATGCCGAGCACGTTGCTGTAGACGTGGTGCCGGTAGTTGTGCGAGTACCGCCACTGCGCGGAATGCCCGACCATGTCCCACTCCCAGGTGTTGGAGTGGATTTCGGGGTCGTTCATCCAATCCCACTGGCCATGGGAGATGTTGTGGCCGAGTTCCATGTTCTCGATGGACTTCGCGTATGCCAGCGCGCACGTTCCCGCCAACCAACCGGCCTTCGACCGACTGCCGGCGATCATCAGTCGCGCCGCTACATCGAGGGCCCGCTGGAAGCGGATCACCCGCCGGATGTAGGCCGCGTCCTCCGCCCCTAGCGACTCCTCGACGTCACGGCGGATCACGTCGAGTTCATAGGCGATCTCTTCGACGTCCTCCCTACTGAGATGCAGGTAGGCGGGAACATCGGCGATCGCCATCAAGGTGTCCTCGGGGTGGTGCGGCAGGTAGAGCGGCGCAATCACCGCGAGCGTCAGTCCGCAGCCTAGAGCCTCAGACTTACCGACGGGTAATCGAGCTGCGGCGACCAGGCGAAATGGCGGCGCAGACGTATGGCCTGCGCACCTCTACCGGAGTGGGACATGCCCCAACACCGTGGCCAGTATCTACCACTTGAGATTAATGACAAGTACTTGATACTGTAGGCCGCGATGGAGACATCGACGACGCCCCGCATGGAATCCGCCGACGTGATCGACGCCGACGGGTTCACCCCGGTGCGGATCAAGCAGGTGATCCGGGAGACCTCCGACGCGGTCTCACTGGTTCTCGACATCCCCGAACCGAGCAGGGACCGGTTCCTTTATGCGGCAGGTCAATTCATCACCATTCGGGCGAAAATCGATGGGGCCGAACACTGTCGGTGCTATTCGATGTCGTCGTCGCCGGCCGTCGATCCCGATCTGCGGATCACCGTCAAGCGTGATCGCGACGGCCTGGTCTCCAACTGGATCAACGACACCGCGACCGTCGGCGACGCACTGCGCGTCGCACCGCCCGAGGGGCGCTTCGTCCTCACCGCTAACGAGCGCAACGTCGTCACGTTCGCCGGCGGCAGCGGTATCACCCCGGTGTTTTCGTTGGTGCATTCGACACTGGCCGCCACCACCCGCAAGGCCCGGCTGTTCTACGCCAACCGCAATCTCGACTCGGTGATCTTCCGGGAGGCGCTGGCCGACATGACCGACACCCACAGCGGGCGCCTTCAGGTGCACCATCATCTCGACGACCTCGACGGTGTCGTCTCGCCGCAACACATCGCCGACTTCATCGGCGATACCGAACTTGAAGGCGGGGGCCCACGCTCCCACACCGACTACTACGTCTGCGGTCCCGCCCCTTTCATGGACACCGTCGAACGGGCTCTACTCGATGCCGGGATCCCCAAACAGCAGGTGCATCTGGAGCGGTTCAGTTCCGCCGCGATCCCACCTCCCGACCCGGCCGAACCCGTGGTCACCGAAGAGGTGACGATCGAACTCGGCCACCGCACCGTCACCGCGCCCTACCGCGCCGGCAATACCCTGCTGCAGACCGCGCGGCTGGCCGGTCTGAAGGCTCCGTTTTCCTGCGAAACCGGTTCGTGCGGAACATGTATGGCTCATGTGGTCGAGGGCAGCGCACGCATGCTCAACAACGATGCCCTCGACGACGACGAAGTTTCCGAAGGCTGGGTGGTGACGTGCCAGGCACTGCCCACCAGCCGCACAGCGCGAGTGGTCTACGAGTGAGAACAGGTGACTGACGTGACGAACAGAGTGGCCGTGGTGACCGGCGGGGCATCGGGCATGGGTGAGGCGACATGCCACGAGTTGGGGCGGCGCGGCCACAAGGTCGCCGTGCTCGACATGAATGCCGATGCCGCTCAACGTGTCACCGATGACCTGCGGTCAGTCGGCATCACCGCCGTCGCGGCCGGTGCCGACATCACCGATCGCGCCGCGGTGGAAGAGGCCTTCGGCAAGGTCCGCAGCGAATTCGGGCCGGTCGAAATCTTGGTGACCAGCGCGGGGATGTTCGGGTACGCATCATTCGCCGAGATCACCGAGCAGTCCTGGGCACAGATGATCGACGTGAACCTGAGCGGGACTTTCCGCTGTTGCCAGGTGGCCCTGCCGGACATGGTCGACGCCGGATGGGGTCGCATCGTGATGATCTCCTCGTCGAGCGCCCAGCGCGGCACCCCGTTCGCGGCCCACTACGCCGCGTCGAAAGGTGCCCTGTTGACCCTGACGAAATCGCTGGCCCGCGAGTACGCCGTGCACGGCATCACGGTCAACAACATCCCGCCGTCGGGCATCGAAACCCCCATGCAGCACCAGTCACAGGCCGCGGGCTACCTGCCGCCGAACGAGACCATCGCCTCACACATCCCCCTCGGCCGGCTCGGCACCGGGGCGGATATCGCTGCCGCCGTGGGTTTCCTGTGCTCCGAGGAGGCCGGTTTCATCACCGGGCAAACCCTCGGGGTGAACGGCGGCGCAGTGATGTAGCGGCGCCCCACCGCCCCAAGCAGTCCCACAACGCACTAGTTACAGGGAGGTTCACATGGCAACCAAGTGGCCCAAACCGGCTGAGGGATCCTGGACCGAGCATTATTCCGATCTGGGTACCGGGCCGATCCCGTTCCGGGACTCCATCTCTGAAGAGTTCTATGCCCTGGAACAGGAAGCCATCTTCAAGCGGGCCTGGCTCAACATCAGCCGGGTCGAAGAGACGCCCGACATCGGCAGTTACATCACCCGCCAGATCGAGGCCGCCGACGCATCGCTGCTCCTGGTGCGAGACCACGACGGCGGTATCCGCGCCTTCCACAACCTGTGCCGCCGACGCGGACACGCACTGGTTCCGGCCGACTTCCGTGCGACCGAATTGCGCAGCACCGGAGACGAGTTCGAATGCCGGCACTGCGGGTGGCACTACGGTCTCGACGGAAAGCTGGTATCGCTGCCCGCTGCGGACGACTTCGCCGGTCTGGACACCGCAGACTACGGCCTGGTCCCGGTGCACTGCGACGTGTGGGCCGGTTTCGTGTTCGTCAACTTCGACCATGAACCGCGCCAAAGCCTGCGCGACTTCCTCGGGCCCATGATCACCGCGCTCGACGACTACCCGTTCGGCCAACTCACCGAACGCTACGACTGGGTCGCGCACAACAACAGCAACTGGAAGATCTTCGCCGACGCTTTCCAGGAGTACTACCACGTACCGTCGCTGCACACCCAGCAGGTGCCGCCCGAGGTACGGGATCCCAACGCCGGCTTCACCTGTGGACACTTTCAACTCGACGGTCCGCACCGGCTCGTCTCGACAGCCGGCACCCGTCGCTGGCTGTTGGCACCGGAGTACATGTACCCGATCGAGCGGGCCACCGAGAGCGGGCTGGTGGGTCCGTGGCGGACCCCGGACATCGGTGAGCTCCCGCCGGGACTCAACCCGGGCAACATCGAGCCCTGGGGGATCAGCAACTTCCAGATCTTTCCCAATCTGGAGATCCTGATCTATGGCGGCTGGTACCTGCTGTACCGCTACTGGCCGACCTCGCACAACACCCACCGGTTCGAGGCGTTCACCTATTTCCACCCGGCCCGCACGGTGCGGGAACGCATCGAACACGAGGTGGCCGCCGTCGTGCTCAAGGAATTCGCCCTGCAGGACGCCGGCATGCTCGGCGGCACCCAGGCCGCGCTCGGGTACGACGTCATCGACGAATACCCGCTCAACGATCAGGAGATCCTGGTGCGTCATCTGCACAAGATGGCGGTCGATTGGGTCGGGGCCTACCAGCGCGACGTCGCGCCGGCAGGCGCGTGACGATGACCTCCGCCCGGCTGCCCAGCGCCTTCGCCGAACTGGAGCCCTACGCCGAAATCTGGTGCCTACCAACGGAGACCGAACGTTGGGATCGACGCCTGGCCAGCACCATGCCGGAGATGCACCAGTTCTACGACGCCTTCTTCCCGCGGGTCGAGGAGGCGATCGAGTACTGCGACAAGTTCCCGCTCGACGACATCCCCGACGATGCGCTCAATCTGCTGCACCTGATCTATTCGTTGATCATGGTCGCGATGTCGGTGGAGATCATGCACCGCCCGGCACCGATCGACGCCGCCGATGCCGTCATGATCCGCACCGGGGAACCACGGCCGTAACCGCCACCGAAAGGACACACCGATGAGTGTGCTGACCATCAACAAGCTGACCGCGTCAGTCGGGGCCGAGGTTGTCGGCATAGACCCCGAACGCCTGGGCACCGACGACAGCCTTTCGGCCGCCATCCTGGATGCCCTCGAAGACAACGGCGTGCTGGTCTTCCACGACCTGCACCTGAATCCCGAAGCCCAAGTGGCCTTCTGCCAACGTCTCGGCGAGGTCGACCGCTCCGCCGACGGCCATCACCCCGTCTCCGGGATCTACCCGATCACCCTGGATCGGAAGAAGAACAAGGCGGCCGAGTATCTCAAGGCCACCTTCGACTGGCATATCGACGGCTGCACTCCGGTGCACGACGAATGCCCGCAGAAGGCGACCGTGCTTTCGGCGGTTGAGGTTGCCGCCCGCGGCGGGGAAACGGAGTTCGCCAACGCGTATGCGGCCTACGACACTCTCGATGCGGCCGAGAAGGAGCGTTACGGCAAGCTGCGGGTGGTTCATTCGCTGGAGGCCTCGCAGCGACGGGTTTATCCGGATCCGACGGCGGAACAACAGCAGCGATGGGCCGCGCGCCCGACCCATGAGAACCCGCTGGTGTGGACTCACCGCAATGGCCGAAAGTCATTGGTACTCGGCGCTTCGGCGGATTACATCGTCGGCATGAATCTCGACGAGGGACGCGCCCTGCTCGCCGAACTCCTCGCCCACGCCACCACGGCGGACAAGGTGTACAGCCACAAGTGGTCGGTCGGCGACACCGTCATCTGGGACAACCAGGGCGTCCTGCACCGTGCGGCGCCCTATGAGCCCAACTCCCCGCGCCACATGCTGCGCACCACGGTGCTCGGCGACGAACCGATCCAGTAGCCGCCTCTCAAGCGCTGTGCAGCGCAGATGCATGAGCACGGTATGAAGTCTCCGCCACCTGAAGGAGGCGGTTTCCCTACTGGCTACCGCTGTTAGGCGGCGGTTTTCGGGTTTTGACGTTTCACAGCCTGCCTGATGGCGTTGGGCTCCACGTCCAGCAAGGCCACTTCCTGGCCCCGGTGTTTGATTACGATCGCAGCGTTGGTGTCAGCGTTGCCGGTCCACCCGCATGCTGGATCTGCGCATCGGAACAACGCTTGGCTTTCGCGTTGCCCCTCTGCGGTGGACCCGCATCGGTGGCACGTCTGCGACGTGCCGTGTGGCCGGACCCGGATGACCCGTGCCCCTGCTTGAACGGCCTTGTATGCGAGCAGTGTCAGGATCTGGGTCCATCCTTGATCGAGGATGGACCGGTTCAACCCGGACTTCTGTTTGACGTTCACCCCCGGTGCCTCGACGGTGCCTTTAGCGCTGCGGGTCATGTCCTTCACCCGCAGGTCCTCCAGAACCAGCGTAGCCATCCCGGTTGCGACCAGTGCAGCGGTGGATTGGTGTGCGAAGTCGTACCGGCGTCGGGCCTGGCGGGCTTTCAAGCCCGCCATCTGGGCGTAGGTCCGCAGCAGTCTGCGGCTTGCTGTGCGGCCGCGGAGTGTCCCTGCCCGCTGCCGCGCGGCTCGACGTTCAAGACGGTACAGACGTTTCTTCTCACCTGCAGCGAGGGTGGCTGCTTGGTCGATGAACGACCCGTCCGACAGTGCCAGAGTATGGATCACGCCGCGGTCGATACCGACACTGCCCCGTTGCGCTCGGCGCTGGCGGGGTTTCACAACCTGGTTTTCACCGCGCACCACCAGCATCCAGCCAAATGCCTCCCGCACCACCCGCGCACCGGTGACCCGTTCAGGCATGCTGCGGTGCAACCGGACCTTGACCATCCCGACTTTCGGAATGACCACGGTGGCCCACTTGCGATTGAGGCGGGTGAGGTTGAGATCGCGAGCTTGGGGCACATCGACCGCGCGGCGTGCCCGACGCGTTTTCCAGGTAGGCCGGCCATGGGTGCCGTTCCAATAATTCCACCAGGCCTGCTGGTAGGCCTTGAGCACTTGCTGTGCAGCCTGTGCCGGCAGGATCGCCAGCCAGTCGATGTCCTTGCGGGCCTGCCGGATCGCCGCGTCCGAGTCCGACCACGACGGCCACCGTCTCGACGCCTCATAAAACGTGTGGTGCGCGTGGATGAGATTCCACAACGCCCGAGCAGCGCCAGCCTGACGGGCCAACACCTCCGACTGCGCCGCAGACGGTGCCAGCGGATACTTCACGCACCGCTTGACCACCATCAACTCGCTCACAGCGGCAGTATCGTCCACACCCCTGACATGACCGTTGGCGTATGTCACCACGAGGGCAACCAAACGAGGATGTACGCACAGGAAGACATGTCGATACGCAGGCGGATCGACCGTTTGGTCAACAAGCAGATTCGGCACCTGGCGAGCCGCGCCGAAGTGCGGCCCGCGGGCATTCCTCTATCGCACGAGCGGCGAGTTCTTCCAACTCGGGCGGCACCGGATCGAGTTGGACCACCGAGTAGTCGTCCTCGTCGAGTTGAAACAGCTGCGGCGCGAGTTTCTCGCAGATGGCGTTGCCCTCACAGCGATCCAGGTCGACTTCGACGCGCACGGTAACCTCCGGAAGAGTTTATCCAAGTTCCCTTTGTAGAAAGGGTACCCCTCATGGTCCACCCTTCGGCTCTAGAACTTGCCGCCGCGTGGTTTCAACAGTGTGCCCAGCCACCGCACCGGCGCCGCCCAGCTCCGGCCGTCCTCCTGTGGCACTCCGGCAGCGCGGGGTGACAGCGGCTTGCGCCACTGATTGATCTCTACTTCGATTCGTTCGTGGCGTGAACCTGACCAGAACGTAGTCAGACCAGAACTCTCGGCCACTGCGACGATTCGCTGACCCACCATGGTGTCGGTGCGTTCTTTCACTTCCTCCGCCGCCGCTTTGTCGCCGTCGTAGGATGCGCGGACCAATGCCTCCGGCAAGTCCGGATGCGCGCGAAAAGCGCTGTACCCCAATACCAACTGCGGTGGGAATTCACCCAGCCTCAGTGCATCCTGTTCGTGGAAGAACGTGTAGGCCCACTCACGGTAGCGATACCAATCCGGCGGGTCCGGGTTGAGGGTGCGCTCGTCATCGATCTCGCTGGTGCCACAGGTCATGCAGCAGGAGAAGCACATCCGACCGAGGATGCCCTCCGATTCCAACTGAGTGAACGTGTCCTTCAACCGACCGTAATCACCGGTGTCGAGCCAGGTGGCCTGCTCGGCCACACGCTCATCCCACATCGACCCCACCAGGGCCGCCGCGTCATCGGGCTGCACCACTTCGGAATCGGATACCCATTCGAGCAAGTCGTTGTAGTCCCAGATCCCGGCGACCAACCGAAGCCTGATCTCCTCTTGCAGCTCGGCGAGATCGCCGGCCTCTGAGTCCCCCATGTCCATGGGTGGAATCCTTCCCTTCGGCCGGTTTGTCCGGCAACCCCCGACCGCGGTTACAGGGATATCCAACGTAGCCGCCACGGCGGCGCACAGAGGGTGTCGTCGAGGATCCACTCCTGAATACCCGCGGTGATCCAGACCGTCGCGACGGCCACCGCCCCGCCCAACGCATCACCTACTGCGGCATCGCGGACTCAACCACGGTCAACTTGTCCGAAAGCCCTGCAATCCTGCGGATTTCGCGGAACTCCGCGAGCATGCCGTCAGTGACCTCGTGCGGATCATCAACCGTGGCATCGTCGGAGAGGACCGAGATGTTGAGCTGGTCGACATAGCTCCACACCGTGATGTTCAGCCCGCTGCCTGTGGTGATCGGTCCCACCGAATAGATCTCGGTGACCGTGGCGCCACCGACCTTGGCGCGGTCCCGCGGTCCGGGAACGTTCGAGATGTTGAGGTTGAGCACCTTGTTCTGGCCGTCCTGATTGGACAGCCACTTGAACGCCGCCTCGACCGGCGCCGGCGGCATGTACGCGGCCCAGCGTGCGATCAGTTCCGGGCCGATCAGTTGATGGCTCTCCTTGGCCAGGGAGGCCGCATCGTGCGCACGCTGCACCCGCTCGGCGGTATCGGCGACATCCACCGGCAGCGCCACCAACACACCGCTGAAGCGGTTACCCGAGATGCGGTCCGGCGAGAAGTCGAAACTCATCGGCACCGAGGCCAGCAACGGATGGTCGGCCTTGCCGTCGTACTTGAGTGACAGTGTGCGCAACGCTCCCGACGACATGGCCAGCACCAGATCGTTGATCGTCACCCCGAGTTTCTTACTCGTTTCCTTCACTTCGGCCAATGCCAGTGTGGCCGTGGCGAAAAGGCGTTTCTCGTCGAGGATGTGGTTCATGAAGCTGGGCGGCGGGGTGAACGGCCGGGTCAACTCCGGCGACAGCTTGCGGCTGCTGCGCCGAACCCGCCCGAGCCCCTTGGTGGTGTAACGCATGGTCCCGGGCAAGCGGCCGAGCTGACGCATGTGATCGGCGAACGCCGAGCGCACCAGTTCGGTCTTGGTGGGGGCCGGATCGGTGACATACGACTCGTCGTCGCGGTCCGGGCCGTCGCTCAGGTCCATCCCCCGCGCCAGCAGATTCGCCGAGGCGACCCCGTCGGCCAGGGCATGGTGAATCTTGCCGACCACCGCGATACGACCATCAGCCAGGCCTTCGACGAAATACATCTCCCACAGCGGACGGCTACGGTCCAGCGGAGTACTGCCGATCTCACCGATCGCCTCGTCGAGTTCGCGGCGCCCACCCGGGGCGCGCACCCGCCAGGGCCGGACGTGGTACTCCAGGTCGACGTCGCAGTTCTCCCGCCACATCGGGTGGTGGAACTTGAACGGGATGTCGACGAGTTGGTAGCGGAACGGGTCGAGCTTGTGCAGCCGTCCGCGGATGACCTCCCGGAACTCGTCAATCCCGAAAGTCCGGTCGCCCATGTCGTCGAGCGCGATGACCGCGATCTTCAACGTGTGCATGTGCACATTGGGTGTCTCTGTATACAGCAGGAACGCGTCCCACCCACTCAACCGCTTCACGGTGTCCCTCCCCAGGTGTGGAAACGCTTATATGACTGCTTTAGCCTCGTCCATCGCCCGGTTTCGGTGAATTTGGTTGAGGAACAAGCCGATTGCGGTGGCCATCGCCCCGGTCCTGGCCCCGTCCGTCATGTCGAAGGCGTGCCCGGCGCCGGGCAGCTCGATGTAGCCGACCACTGCCTGCGACACCGCCTTGAGCTTGTCGACGAAACTGCGGGCCTGCGCGACTGGAATGACGCTGTCACCGGTGCCGTGGATGACCAGGAACGGCGGTGCATCGGGATGGATCTGGGCGATCGGTGAGGCCTGCCTGAAGACCTCCGGATGACGATCGATCTTGCGGCCCACCACGATCCGTTCCAGAAACTCGACGAAGCGGACCCGCTCGTCGGTGGAGCGGTCCTCCCAGTCGTAGCGGCCGTAGATGCCGACCACGGCGTCGACCGAGGTGTCGGAGCCGTCGGGCAGATCACCCTGCATGTCCGGGTCGTTCGGGGTGAGGCCGGCCAGCGCGGCCAGGTGGCCGCCGGCCGAGCAGCCCGCGATGGCGACGAAATTGCGGTCGCCACCGAACTTGTCGACGTTGGCCCGCGCCCAGGCGATCGCCGCCTTGACGTCATCGAGGTGCCGCGGCCAGCGGTGGTGCGGGGCCACCCGGTAATCGATCGACAGACACACCCAGCCCTGCTGGGCCAGGTGTGACAACAGCGCGTAGCCCTGCAGGATCCGGCCGCCGTGCACCCAGGCACCGCCCGGCACGAACAGCAGGACGGGAGCGGGGGCAGCGCTGGGAAGTTCAGCGGGTCGCCACACGTCGAGCAGCTGAGCCGGGTCGTCGCCGTAGCGCACCGAGGTCCGGTACACGTCGCGCCGGTACTCCAGGGTGTGCCACAGGGGTGGCTTGCTGTCCGGGGCCGGCCAATCGACAGCCAGGTCAGCGGGTGAGACCACACCGCGCAACGCCTCCTGGGCGATCGCGTTGGTCTGCTCCCGCTCCTCCTGACGGAGCTCGCTGTTGTCCGGGGTGAACCAGGACTTCGCCGAGGACGTGACAAATTCGGGCAGGTGGCGGAACCCCCACACACTCATGGCGGTCAGCGCGCCGAGCGGTTCCAGGTGCTTGCCCACCAGTGGTAGCGAAGTCGATGCCACGCTGAGTGCCAGCATGTGGTCGGATGGCTTGGCATGTAGCAACCATCGTGCTCGATCGGCGAGCGTCGGTGCGGGGTACCGGTTATCCGGTCGTGCCGTCATTGCGCGAGCGTACCCCGCGGCATATTGGCGCAGGCAACAACTTCGCCGACTTGTTCCCCTGACGTCGAGTTGTGACCTGCATCACATCGACTTATCCGCGCAACCCCCGTTAGCTTCGCTAATCATGACTAAGTCTGCGCTGGCAATCACCGAAGAGCACCTGGACCTCGCCGAGGCTGCACTCGGGCAGCTGAATCGGCTCGACAGCCGCGCAGCCGCTCGCGCCACCCTGGAAAAGCCCGGCACCTACCCC